>NZ_JBVKCG010000011.1:55924-279848 GCF_055634995.1 Streptomyces sp. NPDC111744 | reverse complement strand
ATCCGCCGCTACATCATCTGGCGAAACCGCCATGCCGACGACCGGCGCCTACGCGCCGTCGTCGACAGGGCGAACGTTGCCTGATGCGGCACTAGTAGCCGACTGCGACCTCCATCCATTGCGGGTTCTGCATCGAGGTGTAGGCGGCCTGGCCGGCCACGTCGTCGTAGGGGAAGCCGTAGGCGAGGTCGTTGATGGCGTGGTCGTGCCAGTACTTGGCGTACCAGTTGGCCGGGTCGCCGGCGTAGAACCGGGCCGGGTCCTGCTGCTGGGCAGCCGGCAGGTCTGCAGTGTGCCGGTTCAGTGCCGCGCACAGGCCGGCATTCGCCGCGAGGGAACCGGCGCATCCGAAGATGTTCGAGGTGGACTCGTTGACGCCGACGGAATTCGCGTACGCGTTGAAGTAGTTGGCGTTGGCGCCGCCTGCGCGGAAGCTCGGGTCGCTGCCCGGGGCGATGATGCGGTACGGCGCCTGAGTCTGAGCCAGTACTTTGAACTGCTGCGGCACGGAATTCTGGAAGCTCTGGAAGACCTGATCGCGGCTCATGGTGAACAGGTCCTGAGAGTCGCCCAGTTGGACGTCCTGACCGCTGTGCGAGTGCAGTCGGATGGCCAAAGGCAGCCCCCAGGCGTCCACGCGGGTCGTGTTGCCGTTGAAGTCGGCGGTACCGGTGGTGAATTCGATGAAGTCGTAGTACTGGCCGTTCGGGGCGCCGACGTAGAAGTACATGCGCTGGGCGGGCCCTGCGACGATGTCTAGGTAGGGCTGTTCGGCGATCGAGTGGACCTGACCGTTGTAGCTCCAGTAGACCTGGCTGTCCGGATAGGCGCCGTTGGTCCGGTTGAGGACCTTCACTTTCATGACGGCCGATGAGGCCGGGATGTCATCGGTCGTCCCCCAGAAGTTGTCCGGCGGCGGGGTCCCGCCGCCTCCGGAGCCGCCGTAGACCTGGAACTCGTACAGCGAATAGCCGTACGGGGTGGCGCGTTGGGTGCCGTACATCCGCACATACCGGCCGGAGGCGGTCACGTTCAGGTTTTGTACACCGCCCGTGCCTGTGGTGGTCGAGTAGACGGTGGTCCACGGGCCGCTCGGGCTCGTGGCTGTCTGGATGGTGAAGGCCTTGGCGTACGCGGCCTCCCATTTCAGGGTGACCTGCGTGATGGGCTGCTCGGATCCAAGGTCTACTTGGATCCACTGAGGGTCGCTGAACGCACTGGACCAGCGGGTCTGTTCATTGCCGTCCACCGCCTGGGAAGCAGGGAAGGACGCGTTCTCTGTGGAGGAGGCGGTGACGGGCCTGCCCTGGGAGAGCAGCGTTCCATCTGCTCGGGCCGGCGAAGGCGAGACGGCGTTGATGGCCAAAGCGGCGATCAACGCCAGGAGGACGGCGAGGATGGCCTGGGGGCGACGCCGCGCACTGTGCGGTATGACGATTTTTAACACGGTCGTACTCCTCTTACGGGTGGGGCCGTGACGGAGACCGCAAAGACAAGTGCTTGCTGGCGAGTGATGCTCGCAAGCACCCGCGCGTGAGTCAATGGTCTGTACCTAAGAGGCTGAAGCAGCCCGTGCAGGGTTCGGAGGTCGAACGGTCAGCGGGCCGCCTGTCGCCACCGCGGTGAATCACCCCGCCGCTACGCCGGTCGCGTGCTGACCCCTCAGGACCCCCGGCCCGGGCGGGCACGCGTCCGCCGTCGCCGTGGTTGTAAGGGGTACCGGCTTGCTACCGGTTGGCGACGGAGTCGCGGTGCGGTTCGATCTCTCCCCACCTGACCCGGTTCAGCTTCCGGCCGGCCAGCTCCGGGAACCAACTCTTGAGCAGCTTGGCCCAGTCCGTCTCGCTCATGGGCGGCCCGCCTGGGGTGATCCCGGCCTCCTCTGCCGGCGCCAGGTACTTCCTGACCGTCTTGCGGTCCACCCCCAGCGAGGCGGACACCTGGCTCTTCGAGCGGCCCGCGTACCAGTGCACGTAGATCTCGACGATGTCGACCACGGTGAACGTTCTCCTTGCCATCCGGCGTGTCCGTCGACCTCTCGGTTCGCAGGTCAAGGGACCGCGACGTCTCCGAAAGGGCCAGGACCCTCACCCCGGCACCGGCATGCCCATGGGGAACCCGACGGATTCGCAAGGAAGACCTAATAGTTCATCAAACCACTCAAAACAGGGAATATTGGAAACGGTCCATGTGGCCCTGGGACCGGCAACAGCCGTTGAGCATCGTGAGCCGTCAGGCAGACGGCCAGGCCGCCTGCGGCCTGCTCGCTGCCCCGGCAACCGTGCGAAGCAAGGGGACCGCGAACGCAACGACGAACAGGCCGAAGAGAGTGATGGGCAACAGCCGGAGGAGCTGGGCAGGGTCATCCCGCAGCCAGTGCCGGTTGCCCCACCAGTTCGCGCTGACGTCCATCACCATCACAGCGTTTGCCAGCCAGATCCCTTCCCGCCGCACAAGCCCCACCAGCACGGCGGCCAGCGGATCGAGGATCACCAAGCTGACGAAGAACACCTGCAGAGGGATCTGAGGCCACGACGCATAGGCGTGGATGCCGCCACGGACCAGATCTGCGATGTGAGAACCCGTGCCCTCAGCCTAATGGGGTCGGGCGCGGTCATCAGAGAGCCGAGCGGCAAAGCCGGGTCGACCTCTCGTTCAGGTCGCCTACCACGCAACGGCCCTGAGCCGATCGGCCCCAAGATGTCCGAGTTCAACGGAGCGTAGTCAGTACCAAGTCAGCAGGGGAGGGGTGAGCACGGGTGATGACGTGGGCTTTTAGTCAGCACCAAACCAGCCCGGGAGTCAGCACCGCACCGTCAGATAACCCCGAACTGTGCGTCCCGGACAGCACTCGTTTCGACGACCTTCGAGCCCCTGAACCGCCCTTCCGTGCGCCGGCATGGTGGCCGCACGCATAGCCAATACTCGAACTATGTTGCCCCACCACATGGGCCCCTGACCTGCATCTTCCTACCGTGTGCCGACACGTACCCGTCCCCACCGCACACGAGGAAGTGGCGCACATGGCCTTCGGAACCACCGCTCCCCCACCCCCCGCCAGCCTCCCCAGAATCGTCGCCGCCAGTCTCATCGGCACCACCATCGAGTGGTACGACTTCTTCCTGTACGGCTCCGCGGCCGCCCTCGTCTTCAACAAGCTGTTCTTCCCCGGCTCCGACCCGCTCGTCGGCACCCTGCTGTCGTTCCTGACCTACGCCGTCGGGTTCGCCGCCCGACCGCTGGGGGCGCTGGTGTTCGGGCATTACGGGGACCGGCTGGGGCGCAAGCGGCTGCTCGTGCTGAGTCTGCTGCTGATGGGCGGGGCGACCTTCGCCATCGGGCTGCTGCCGACCCATGCGACGGTCGGCAGTGCGGCGCCTGTTCTGCTGACGCTCCTGCGGCTCGTCCAGGGGTTCGCGCTCGGCGGTGAGTGGGGCGGCGCCGTCCTGCTGGTGTCCGAGCACGGGGACGCGCGCAGGCGCGGGTTCTGGGCGTCGTGGCCGCAGACCGGGGCGCCGGCCGGGCAGTTGCTCGCGACCGGTGTGCTGTCGCTGCTCACCGCCGTGCTCTCGGACGACGCCTTCGCGCGCTGGGGCTGGCGGATCCCGTTCCTGCTGTCCGGTGTCCTGGTCGTCGTCGGTCTGTGGGTCCGACTCTCCGTCGACGAGTCGCCCGTGTTCCGGGAGGCGTTGGCGCGGGCCGAGGCGCGGGGCAGGGACGGGGCGGCCGAACCGCCCCCACTGGTCTCCGTGTTGCGGCACCACTGGCGCGATGTGCTCGTGGCGATGGGCGCGCGTATGGCGGAGAACATCAGCTACTACGTCATCACCGCCTTCATCCTGGTCTACGCCACCACCTCCGCCGGTGTCTCCAAGCAGACGGCCCTGAACGCCGTACTCATCGGCTCCGCCGTGCACTTCGCGGTGATCCCGGCGTGGGGCGCACTGTCCGACCGGGTCGGGCGGCGGCCCGTGTACCTGCTGGGTGCGGCCGGGATCGGGTTGTGGATGTTCCCGTTCTTCTCCCTGGTCGACACCGGGCGGTTCGGGTACCTGGTGCTGGCGGTCACCGTCGGTCTGGTCCTGCACGGCGCCATGTACGCGCCCCAGGCCGCCTTCTTCTCCGAGATGTTCGCGACCCGGATGCGCTACTCCGGCGCCTCCGTCGGCGCCCAGTTCGCTTCCGTCGCCGCCGGGGCACCGGCCCCGTTGATCGCCACCGCGCTCCTGTCCGACTACGGCAGCTCGACCCCGATCGCCCTCTACGTCATCGCGGCATCCCTGCTCACTCTGCTCGCGGTGGCCGTGGCGAAGGAGACCCGGCAGCGGGACCTGGCCGACGACGGCACCGGCACCGTAACGGCGAGCAGCAAGGCCGACGCGCACACCGCGTGAGCATGCGCCGCAGGTCCCCCCGGGGGATCAGCGGCGCTCCGGTGGCGCCCCCAACCGGTGCAGACGCAGCGCCAGTTGGACCTCCAGGACCCGCGCGGGGCTCTGCCAGTCGTCACCGAGGAGGCGGGCGACGCGCTCCAGTCGCTGGGCGACCGTGTTGACGTGGACGTGGAGCTCGTCCTTCGTGTGGGCCGGGCTCATCCCGCAGGCGAAGTACGCGTCGAGGGTGCGCAGCAGTTCTGTACCGCGCCGTGCGTCGTACGCGACGACCGGGCCGATGGTGCGTTCCACGAATCCGGCGACGTCCCGTTCCCCGGCGAGGAGCAGGCCGAGGAAGCCGAAGTCCTCGGCGGCGGCCCCGTCCCCGCCCCGGCCCAGGAGGTTCAGCGTGTCCAGACAGCGGCGGCCCTCGGCATAGCCGACGGCCACGGCGTCGGGACGGGCGGCGAGGTCGGCGACGGGCGCGGATGCGCCGACGGTCACCGGCTGGTGGACGGCGGTGCCGAGGTGGCGGGCGGTGCGGCGGGCCACGCCGGCGGCGGTGTCGCCGGGGCCGAGGGGCAGCAGCAGGACGATGCCGCCGTCGCGGGCCGCGGCCAGGCCGTGCCGGGTGGTGGCGAGGTGGGAGGCGGCCGACCAGAGCCGGCGGCGGGCGGCCGCCTCGTCCTCGGCGTCGGCCGCCGGGCCGTCCAGCCGGGCGGCGAGCACGACGTGGGTGGCGTCGAGGTCGGCGCCCAACCGGGCGGCGCGGTCACGCAGTTGGCGCGGGTCGTGGTCGCGTGCGTGGAGGAGGTCGTCCAGCAGCTCGCCGCGCACACGCTGTTCGGCCTCGGCTGCGGAGCGGCGGGCCAGCAGGAGCAGCGAGGTGACCATGGCGGCGCGTTCCAGGGTGCGCTGGTCGACGGGGTCGAGGCCGGGGTGGCCGCGCAGCACCAGCGCGCCGAGCAGTTCACCGCCGGCGGCGACCGCGGCGATCCAGTCGTCGCCGTGCCGGACCGCGTGACCTTCCGTGCGCGAGGTCGCCAGCGAGCGCGTGTCGGCGGTGTCGGTGTCGGTGAACTCGACCGTGCCGCCGAGGACTTGGGAGACGGCGGCGGCCACGTCATGGACTCCGCCGCCGCGCAGCACGAGTTCGGCGAGCCGGTCGTGGACGTCCGAGGCGCGTTCGATGACCGCGCTGCGGTCCTTGATGATCTCGTTGGCACGCTCCAGGCCGGCCATGGCCGAACGGGTCTCCGTGAGCAGGTTCGCCCCGTCGATGGCGGCCGCGGCCAGCGCGGCGAAGGAGCCGAGCAGCGCGATCTGCTCCCGTTCGAAGACGCGCACCCGCCGGTCCGCCGCGAACAGCACACCGATGACGTGCGGCCCCAGCATCAGCGGCACCCCGAGGATGGCGACCAGGCCCTCGTCGCGCACCCCGGCGTCGATGGTGAGGGTGTGCTGGAAGCGGTCGTCCTTGAAGTAGTCCTCGGTGACGTACGGCCGCGCGGTCTGTGCGACGAGCCCGCCGAGTCCCTCCCCCATGCCGAGCCGCAGCTGCTGGAAGCGGGCCGCGACGGACCCCTCGGTGACCCTCATGTAGGTGTCGCCGCGCGCCGGGTCGTTGAGGCTCAGGTAGGCGACGTCCGTGCCGAGCAGGGAGCGGGCGCGCTGGACGATCGCCTGGAGCACGGCGTCCACGTCCCGCAGCCCTGCCAGGTCGTGCGCGGTCTCGAACAGCGCGGACAGCTCCGCCTCGCGTCGACGTCTGCCCTCCAGTTCGGTGCGGACCCGCAGCGCGAGGAGTCTGGCCCGCTCCAGCTCGGCGATCCGCTCGGCCGGCCGGCCTTCGGCACGGGCGACCAGCAGCGGCTGCTCGTACGCCTCCGCCGAGGCGCCCCTGGCCAGCAGTTCGAGGTACGTCGACTCGGCGCCGGACAGCACCTCGGCGCCCCCGGGCATCTCGGCACCCTCGGCGAGAGCGCCGACCCTTTCTGCCGGGGCCGGCCACCTGGCGGACTGCGCGTGATTGCGGGACATGGTCACAGGATTCCGCATCGCCGCTCCGGCCCGTCGGGCCTGTGGAAAACTCGTGGACCGGCGGCTGCCCGGCCCTTCAGTGGGCCGTCCAGCCGCCGTCGAGCACCAGCGAGGTGCCCGTGACCAAGGCGGTGTGAGGACCGCACAGATAGGCCACGGCCTCGGCGACCTCCTCCGGTTCGAGAAGCCGTTTCACGGCGGTGTCCGCCAGGAGCACCTCCGCCAGCACCCGTTCCTCGGGGATGCCATGCGCCCGGGCCTGGTCGGCGAGCTGCTTCTCCACCAGTGGGGTGCGCACATAGCCGGGGTTCACACAATTGGAGGTCACGCCATGGGGTGCGCCCTCCAGGGCGGCCGTCTTGGACAGCCCCTCCAGACCGTGTTTGGCGGCCACATAGGCGGACTTGAAGGCGGAGGCGCGCAACCCATGGACGGAGGACACATTCACGATCCGCCCCCAGCCCTGCCCGTACATGTGCGGCAGGGCCCCCCGGATGAGCCGGAACGGGGCCTCCAGCATCACCGTCAGCACGGTGTGGAAGACGTCCGGGGGGAACTCCTCAATGGAGCGCACCAGTTGGATGCCCGCGTTGTTGACGAGGACATCGGTGCCGGCGGCGGCGCGTTCGGCCGCGTCCAGGTCGGTGAGGTCGAGGACGTACGGCTCGACGGGTCCGCCCGCCGGGCCCGCGACCCGCTGGGCCGCCTCGGTCAGTTCGGCCAGCCCCGCCGCGTCCCGGTCCACGGCTCTCACCGCGGCTCCGGCGGCCGCGAGGCGCAGCGCGCAGGCTCGGCCGATGCCGCCGGCGGCACCGGTGACAAGGGCGGTGCGGCCGCGCAGGTCGAGCGCGGGAGGGTGGGGGTCGGGAAGGGCACTGGGCGAGCTCATGATCCGACCCTAGGCGGCCGTCCCCCGGGACCACATAGGGTCAGCGCACATACTTCAGCTGAAAGCCGTAGCGTCGAACCATGTGGGTGCATCCGACATGGCCTGCTTGATCCGGTGCACACCGAACTCGTTCAGCTGCGGTAGGGCGTCCACGTCGAACCAGGCCACCTCCAGCGACTCGTCGTCGTTGACGCGGGCCTCGCCGCCGACGGCCCGGCATCGGAAGGTGATGTCCATGTACTGGCAGATGTCGCCGTTCGGGTAGGTGACGGGGTTCAGCGCCTGGACGAGGACCACCCGCTCGGCGACACAGCGCACCGCCGTCTCCTCGAAGACCTCCCGCACGGCGCAGGCGGCAGGCTGCTCCCCGGGTTCCGGAATGCCGCCGATGACCGACCACTTGCGGGTGTCGGTACGACGGCCCAGCAGCACTCTGCCCTCGTCGTCGAAGACGATGGCGGTGATCCCGGGCAGCCACAGCAACTGGCGGCCCGCCGAGGCCCGGATCGTGCGGATGAAGTCAGGAGTAGCCATGCGCCGACCCTAACCGCCCGGTCCTACCGCACCGGCCGAAGCCACGGGGCGTACAGAGGGTGTACGGCTACGCGTCACCGGCGCGCCGGGAGCGCAGCCCGGAGCCGATCGCCCAGCCGACCCCACCCGCCGCGACCAGCACCAACGCGATCTCGGGCAGGATGCCCAGCTTGGTCGCGGGCGTCTCGGAGGTGCGCAGCGGCACCTTCTGGACCAGGTAGGCGGGTACGAACATGCCGGTCTTCTGGGTGATCTTCCCGTCCGGCATGATGATCGCACTGACGCCGCTGGTCACCGGGACGGTGACGGTCCGGCTGTGCTCTACCGCGCGGATACGGGACATGGCGAGCTGCTGGTAGGTCATCTCGCTGCGGTCGAACGTGGCGTTGTTGCTCGGCACGGAGATCATCTCGGCGCCGTGCGTGACGGTGTCCCGCACGTCCCAGTCGAAGGCGGCCTCGTAGCAGGTGGCGAGGCCGACCTTGGTCCCGTCGATGTCGAACACGCCGGGCTTGGAACCCCGGCTGAAGTCCTGCCGGACCATGCTGGTCCAGTTCTTGTTGATGGCGCCGACCACACCGCGCAGCGGAAGGTACTCGCCGAAGGGCTGGATCTGCCGTTTGTCGTACGTCGCCGTCGGGCCCTTGACCGGGTCCCAGAGGATCTGCTCGTTGAGGAGCTTGCCGTCCCGTTCGACGACCCCGCCGACCGAGATGGGCACGCCCATCGCCGTGGCAGCCTCGTCGATCACGGCGGCCGCGTCGGCGTCGGCGAACGGGTCGACGTCGGAGGAGTTCTCCGGCCACAGCACGAAGTCCGGCTTGGCGGCCTTGCCCGCCTTGACGTCGGCGGCCAGCTTGAGCGTCTCCTTCACGTGGTAGTCGAGCACGGCCTGCCGCTGGGACGCGAAGTCCAGGCCGGCGCGCGGCACATTGCCCTGGATGACCGCGACGGTGACCGAGCCGCCCTCCGCCTTGTCGGTCACCAGCGTCCGAGCGGCTACCGCACCCACCACGGGGACGGCCACACTCAGCAGGGCCGCGGCCGCCGCCCCGCGCCGGATCTCACGCGTACGGCACCCCTCGACGGCCAGGCGCACCACCTCGTACAGACCGAATCCGCACAGGACGACCGCGAAGCCGAGCACGGGGGTGCCGCCCACCGCCGCGAGCGGCAGGAAGACGCCGTCCGCCTGGCCGAAGGCGATCTTGCCCCAGGGGAAGCCGCTGAAGGGCGCACGCGCGCGTGCCGCCTCACCGGCGATCCACACGGCGGCCGCCCATACCGGCCAGAACGGCAGTTTGGACACGGCGGCGACGCCTACACCGACCAGGGCGACGAAGATCGCCTCGATGGCCACCAGCGCGAGCCACGGCCCGGGACCGACCTCGACGCCGGTCCACACCAGCAGGGGCAGCAGGAAACCAAGTCCGAACAGATAGCCGAGGCCGAGTGCCGCCTTCCAGGTACGGCCGCGCAGCACCCACCCGAGTCCGGCGAAGGCGGGCAGGGCCAGCCACCACAGGGTGCGCGGCGGGAAGCTGACGTACAGCAGCACTCCGCTGAGCGCGGCGGCGGCCGCGGGGACCAGGCGGCGGAGCAGCCGCAGGCCGCGTGCGCGGGGCGCTGGGCGCGGTGTGAGCTGGTCCGACTGGTCGACGGAAGTTGCGGTGACGGTCACTCCGGGAGTGTACGGCGGCCGGCCTTGCGGCCGACAGCACGGTCTCGGCATGCAGGAATCACACCGTTCCCGCTCAAGTCGTCCACAAAGCGGGCATCACCGGTTACGGTGAGCCGGGGCGGGCGGCGAGGCCTGCCACAGGTGGGGGGACCGGGTACGGGGGGGCGACGGTGGGGTCGACCGGGATGATGTCCGCTGCCGGCACGGACGCGGACAACGAGAGACGAAACGTTTCTGATGCGGTGGGCGTCGTGGTGCTCGGGGCGTGCGCCGTGTGGCCGCTGCTCTCGGCGGCCGGGCGTGACGGACGGCCCGAGGGCGTGCTGCTGGCGGTGCTCGCCGTGGCCGCTGGCTATGCCGCGGGCCGGATGTCGGGGGCGCTGTGGCCGGTGGCCGCGCCCTGTGTCGGCGCGCTGGCCGGGCTGGGCCTGGCGGTGGCGATGCCCGAGGTGGCGGCGGGCCCCCAGTTCACGACGCCCCTCGGCCATGCCGGTGCCGTCGCGGCGCTGCTGGTCCTCGCGACGGGTGGCGTGTGCTGCGCCGTCTGGGCGACACCGGTTCCGGCGCTGCGCTTCGGACTGCGGACGCTGGCCGCCGGGATCGCGGTGACCGGTGCGGCCATGGGCTCGGCGATGGGGTGCGCGGCCAGTGCCGCCGTGCTGCTGTACTCCCTGGCCGCCGGCCGAATGCGCCGTCGGGGACCGGGCATCGCGGGCCTGGCCCTGGTGGCCGCGCTGGTGACCGGCACGGTCTGGGCGGTCGCCGCGAACGTCCTGCCCACCGGCCTCAGCACCGCCCTGGCGGGCCCCCTCACCGAGCGCCGCGTCCAGCTATGGCGGGACGCCCTGCATCTCGCCCGCCGGAACAGTGCACTGGGCGTCGGCCCCGGCCGGTTCGGCGAGCTGAGCGGCACCGCGTCCGAGGCCCTGCTGCCCGTCGGCAAGCCGCACTCCGCGCCGCTCCAGCAGGCCGCCGAACAGGGTCTGGTCGGTGCCCTCCTGCTGGCCGCCGCGTTCTGCTGGATTCTCTACGCCCTGTGGCGCTCGCCCCGCTCCACGCCGGTCGTGGTCACCGCGGGCGCGGCGCTTACGGCACTGGCCTCGATCGCCGCGGTCGGCGACGCCCTGAGTTTCACGACGGTGTCGGCGGGCGCCGGCCTGCTGGCGGGCCTGGCGACGGCCCGGCCGTGGGTGGCGGGTCTTCCACAGAGCTGAGGCGGACGTCCATGTGCCCCCGGCACACGCCCATGTGCTCCGGACACATGTGGTTGGGCCATACAGCCACGCGGGTTGTCTCAGTGGGCGGTGCCGGGTGCGATCGTCCGCAGGCGTTCCCTGATGGCCCGGACCGCCGACTCGGCGTTGTCCACGGTGATCGTGAAGGTGTGGCCGTCCCACAGGCTCAGGACGATGCCCTCGCCACGGCGGACGACGACGGCCGTGCCCTTCTCGGGCCGCCAGCGGTAGCCCCAGCCGCCCCAGTGACGCGGAGTGATCTGCGGCGTGAAGTCGGCGCCGACCACATGGGAGAGCGGAATACGGCGCCGCGGCACCCCTATATGGCCGCAGCGGACTTCGAGGCACTCCTTGTCGAGCTTCAGATCGACATGCACGAAGGCGAGGGTGCCGAAGAGGACCAGCAGCCCGGCGGCGATGCAGCCCACGACGGACATCACCAGCGGGGCGATCCCCGAGGTCCAGGCGGAGTCCACGGCCAGTTCGATGCCGAGCGCCATGCAGGCCGCGCCGACCAGCGCCAGCAGCCACTGGACCCGGTTGGTGGCGCGCCCCGTCCAGACATCCGGGTGCGGGGCGTCCTCGTCCGGGGAGCGGTCGTGGGGGTGGTCCCTCATGTCTACGAGATTACTCAGGTTTCGCTGCGCGGGTACTGCGTTGCGGAGGGTGACTGCTCACATCGGCGGTATCGGCAGCCCCTGAGGGTTCACTGGGAAGCGGCGGGGCTGATCGTCCGCAGCAGGCGCGCCTCGGCGTAGCTGAGCGCGGCCTCGGGGAGTCCGCCCTCGCGGCCGTTCAGCAGCACCGTCACCGTGCCGGTGGCCGGTGCGTCGGGGGCCGGCTGCGCACCGATCCGGCGCAGCGCCTGGGCGGCCACCGCTCCAGCGGACCCGTGCAGGGCGACGGGTGCGGCGCGGGGGCGCTGGACGGCGGTGCGGATACGTTCCGCCAGGAGTTCGTAATGGGTGCAGCCCAGGACGACGGTCCTTACATCGTCCGGTGTGAGCTGGGCCGCCGCGCCCACGGCGGCGTCGACGGCCGCCTGGTCGGCGTGCTCCACGGCCTCGGCGAGGCCCCAGCAGGGCACCTCGGTGACCGGCACGCCGTTGGCGAAGTCCTCGATGAGGCCCCGCTGGTAGGCGCTGCCGGTGGTCGCGGGGGTCGCCCAGATCGCCACGGGGCCACCACCGGCCGCGGCGGGCTTGATCGCCGGGACGGTGCCGACGACGGGGATGCCGGGTTCAAGGCGGGCGCGCAGTGCGGACAGGGAGTGCACGGTCGCCGTGTTGCAGCCGACGATCATCGCGTCGGGGTGACGGGCTGCCGCGGCCTCGGCGACGGCCAGGGCGCGCTCGGTGATGCCTTCGGGGGTGCGGGGCCCCCAGGGCATGCCCTCGGGGTCGAAGGAGAGGACGAGATCCGCGTCAGGGCGCAGCCGCCGTACCGCTGCGGTGGCCGCCAACAGGCCGATGCCGGAGTCGATGAGCGCGATCTTCACCCGGCCACGATAGACGATGGGCCGTTGGCGTCAGGTCCCATGGGGCAGACTGCGCGGGTGAGCGCCATTGTGTGGACCGCCGCCGTATCCCTCGCCGCCTGGCTGTGGCTGCTGCTCTGCCAGGGCTTCTTCTGGCGCACCGACGTCCGGCTGCCGCCCCGGCACGATCCTGAGAAGTGGCCGGATGTGTGCGTGGTCGTGCCGGCCCGGGACGAGGCCGCCGTACTCCCTCTGAGTCTGCCGTCGCTGCTGACGCAGGACTACCCGGGGCGGGCGGAGGTGTTCCTGGTCGACGACGGCAGTACGGACGGCACCGGGGAGCTGGCCCGGGAGCTGGCCGCGCGCCACGGCGGGCTGACGCTGACCGTGGCCTCGCCCGGCGAGCCGCCGGCGGGCTGGACCGGCAAGCTGTGGGCGGTACGGCACGGCATCTCTCTGGCACGCGCGCGTGACCCCGAGTATCTGCTGCTGACGGACGCGGACATCGCACACGAGCCGGACAGCCTCCGGCTGCTGGTGGCGGCCGCGCGCACGGGGGGCTTCGACGCGGTCTCGCAGATGGCCCGGCTGCGGGTGGAGAGCCTGTGGGAACGGCTCGTGGTCCCCGCCTTCGTCTACTTCTTCGCCCAGCTGTACCCGTTCCGCCGGATCGGCCGGAGGGGGTCGCGTACGGCGGCAGCGGCGGGCGGTTGTGTGCTGCTGCGCGCCGATACGGCGGAGAGGGCGCGCATCCCGGACGCGATCCGGCACGCGGTGATCGACGACGTGGCGCTCGCCCGTGCGGTGAAGGCTTCCGGCGGCCACATCTGGCTGGGGCTCGCGGACCGGGTGGACAGCGTCCGGCCCTATCCACGACTGCACGACCTGTGGCGGATGGTCTCCCGCAGTGCGTACGCGCAACTGCGGCACAACCCGCTGCTGCTCCTCGGTACGGTCGCCGGTCTCGCGCTGGTGTACCTGGTACCCCCGGCGGCGGTGCTGGCGGGCGCGGTAGCCGGCAGCGCGGCGGCGGCACTCGTCGGGGCCGCGGCCTGGCTGGTGATGACCGCGACGTACGTGCCGATGCTCCGCTACTACCGGCAGCCGCTGTGGCTCGCCCCTCTGCTGCCGTTCACCGCGTTCCTCTATCTCCTGATGACGGTCGACTCGGCGGTGCAGCACTACCGCGGGCGCGGGGCGGCCTGGAAGGGCCGTACGTACGCGCGTCCCGGCGCCGTGGCCGACGAGGGCTGACCCGCTCCCTCAGGTCACTTGCGGCCGGGCGTCCAGTTCATGCCCCAGCCGTAGGCGCGGTCGACGGTCCGCTGGGGGCTCACCCCGCGGTCCGGGACCAGATAGCGCGCCTCGCGCTGCACGACCAGGTCGCCACCGGTATTGGTGAGCAGGGCGAGGGCGCACACGGTCGAGGGGACAGTGCACTCGTCCAGGGAGAAGTCGATCGGGGCACCGTGCTGGGGTTGGAGGGTGACGGTGGCGTGCAGGTCGGCGAAGGAGCTGGCGCCCTGGTAGATCGTCACGAATACCAGGATGCGCCGGAAGTCCTCTTTGTGGTCGAGGTTGACGGTGAGGTTCTCCCCGCTCGCCACGGCACCGGTGCGGTCGTCACCGTCGAGATGGATGTACGGGGGCCGGCCGAGCGAGCCGAAGGCGTTGCCCAGTGCCTGGACGACGCCCTTGCGGCCGTCGGCGAGCTCGTACAGGGCGCACAGGTCGAGATCGAGGTCGGCCCCGCCGTGCCGGGCGCCCCAGCCCGGGGACTGCTTGCGGACCTGCCAGTTGAGGTTGACGCGCAGCGAGCCGGAGGTGCCGCCCTGTTTGGCCAGGGACACGGAGGGGGCCGACTTGGTGAGCGTCACCTTGGACAGGCGCACGGGCGCGGCCGGTGAGGGTGGCGGCGGGACGGGCAGGCCGCCGGCGGTCGGCGCCGGGTGCTGAGGGAAGGGGAGACCGCCGGGCTGCGGCGGGGGCACCTGGGCGGGCGCCTGCGGGGCGCCGGGGGGCGTGGTCACCGCGGGGGTGGCCGGCCGGGCGGCCTGGGGCACGGGCGGCGGTGCCGGGTGCTGCGGCTCTTCCACCGTGATCCCGAAGTCGGTGGCGAGTCCTTCGAGCCCGCTGCTGTAGCCCTGTCCCACGGCACGGAATTTCCAGCCGCCCTGGCGTCGGTACAACTCACCGAGTACGAAAGCGGTTTCCACCGTGGTGCCGGTACTGTCGAACCGGGCGACCTCGTTCCCGTTCGCCGCGTCGCGGACTTCGATGTAGAGACCGGGGACCTGGCCGAACGTTCCGCCGTCGGCGGAGGCCGCCAGGACGATCTGCTCGATCGGGGCCTCCACGCGCGCGAGGTCGACGAAAAGGGTGTCGGTGACCTGATCACCGGAGTGCCGTTTGCCCTCGTGGCGGACCGCGCCGGAGGCGTGCGCGGGCTGGTTGTAGAAGACGAAGTCGCCGTCGGAGCGCACTTTTCCGGCGACCAGCAGCAGCGCCGAGGCGTCCGCGTCGGGGACACCCGGACCGGAGCGCCAGCCCAATTCGATACGCAGCGCCGCGGTCGGCACCGGCGTATTGGATCCTTTCGACATTGACATGTCCGCCCCCATCACGTGTCGCCATACCGGGCGCGCCCGGCGGTCCCAGATCATCCCTACCCGCACAACCTATTCCCGGGGACAGAGAAGTCCCATGAGGCACAGGAAGATCCCTGTCCAACTGCCGGTAACCGGCGCAGAACTCGGCCTTTACACGATCAGAACGTTGATTGCCGTCCCTTTTTGCCGAGTTCGCTCGGGTTGGGGATGCGGCGTCACTGCCGACACGGAAAACAACCCTCTTATCGGTCTCCCCAACCAGCACATCGTGGGCTTAACTTATGTGCCATGACCTCCCCCCGCTCCACCTATGGCGGCGGCTACTACTCCGCCTCCTTCCCGGACACCCCGATCTACGACTCCCTCGTGGCCGAGCGGGGCACCCCGCAGATCGCCCCGATCCGGGTCCCCCCCGCCTACGACGCGCCCAGCAGCATGAACCTGCCCGCGCTCCCGTCGGCACTGCCCGCGCTCCCGGCGGGCCCCTCCCAGCCGGCCCCCGGCTACGGCTACCCGCAGATGCAGCAGCCCGCTCCGCTGCAGCAGGCGCCCACGGCGTACATCCCCCAGCAGGCGACGGCACCGCGCGGCTACTACCCCGGTCAGCAGCAGCCGCAGCCGCCGCGCCCGACGATGGGCGGCACCGGGTACGAGGCGATGCGCCCGGCGGCTCCGCGTCCCGCGCCGACGGCTCCGTACCAGGACCCGTACAACAACCAGCAACAGCAGCAGTACCGCGGCTACTGATCGGCATCCCCCGATGTCGGTGCCGCCTGGCACGATGGCGTCATGGGGATCGCCGGTCTGCAGTCGATACACGTTCACCCGGTCAAGGCGCTCCGGGGCTTCTCGCCCCGGCAGGCCGTTGTGGAGCCCTGGGGGCTGGCCGGTGACCGGCGCTGGGCTTTGATCGACGACGGGGGAAAGGTCGTCACCCAGCGCGAACAGCCGCGCCTCGCGCCCGCCGCCGCCGGGCTGCTGTCCGGTGGCGGCATCCGCCTGTCCGCGCCCGGGCGGGCCCCACTGGAGGTGCCGGTCCCGAAGCCGGCGGCCACGGTGCCGGTGGACGTCTTCGGTACGAAGGTGGAGGCGCTCCTCGCGGCCGAGACCGCGCACGCCTGGTGCAGCGACTATCTGGGAGCCGACATCCGCCTCGTCCACATGGACGATCCAGCCACCCGCCGCCCGATCGACCCGGACCACGCGCTGCCGGGCGAGACCGTCAGCTTCGCCGACGGCTATCCCCTGCTGCTCACCACACAGGCCTCGCTCGACGCCCTCAACTCCCTCATAGCGCAGGGCGACCACGCCGACGAGGGCCCGCTCCCCATGAACCGCTTCCGGCCGAACGTGGTCGTCCGGGGCACGGAGCCGTGGGCGGAGGACGTCTGGACACGGATCGCCATCGGCGAGGTCGAGTTCCGGGTGTCGAAGATGTGCGGGCGGTGCGTCGTGACCACGACCGACCAGGAAACCGCCGAGCGCGGCCGGGAACCGCTGCGGACGCTGGCGCGGTATCGCAGGGTCGGCAACCGACTCGTCTTCGGCCAGAACCTGGTGCCGTGCTCCCCCGGCACGATCCGGGTCGGGGACCCGGTGCGCGTCCTCGGCTGATGTCGCCACGGCCGACCCGTCCTGGACGGAGCCACCCGCACTCTCACCGGCTCCCCTCCCCTGACGGCCGTCGGCCGCGCCTCGTCGCCCCAGCTTCCTGCGTCCTGCGCTCACCCCGTAGCCGCCGCCCTCCAGCCTCCACCGAGTCGCCCTCGCCCGAGCCACGCCTCTTGCACCACCCGCACCACCCTCGCCCGAGCCACGCCCCCGCGCCGCCCCCGCCGCCCTGTCCCAAGCCGGCTTCGACTCGGACTCGAGTGATCTCCGCCCTCGCGGGAACCCAAGTCCGCGGCCCGGTCGTTGGGGTCGTGGGAAGTTCATGAAAGCACCGGCCGGGGGTGATTTCGCTCTCTCTTCGGCCGGGCTCACGGGTGAACGGCTCGGGCGGGGGTTATCACGGAGCGGGAAGGGGTGGTGGACGGTGCGAGCGATCCGCGGCCTGTGGCGCTGGCGGCGCAATCCGCTGCGCCGCGCGACCGACCTGGTCGAGGCCTGGGTGGCCCTGGTGGCACTGCTGCTGATCGTGGTGGCCGCGCCCGTGCTCGGCTCGCTCGTCGGCGCCGCCGCCCAGGACACCCTCCAGCGGTCCGTCCGGCAGCAGCACCACGACCGGCATCTGGTCACGGCCACCGTCGTACGGAAGCTGGACGGCTCCCTGGTCGAGCCCGACCCCGACGCCACCAGCGCCCACGACACCCGCAGCCGCGTCCTGGCCAACTGGACCGCACCGGACGGCACCCGACAGTCCGGCGCTGCCCTGACGACCCTCAAGTCCCCGCACAAGGGCGACCACTTCGGCATCTGGACGGACCGGCACGGCCTGCTGACGGCCCGCCCGCTGGACTCAGCCACCGCGACGACCCACGCCGTGCTGGCCGGGTTCGGCGCGACCCTGCTCACCGCGGGCCTGGTCGAGGGCGCCAGACGGATGATCGTCTGGCGTATGGTCCGTCGCAGATACGAGCGTTGGGATCAGGCCTGGGACCGGGCGGGCCCGGACTGGGGCAAGGCCGGCACCGGCAGCTGAGGGCCTTTCCGCCTCTGGTCAGTCCACCACCTCGGCGCACGCTACGGTGGACCGGCCGAAGCGCATTCGGTATCGACCCGCGCGCGAGCGGACCGCAGGGGCCGGACACCCTCCGAGGTGGCCCCCATGGCGAGCAAGCGATCTGTACGACGAGGTGGGGGCTCAGCAACGCCATGGCACAGGGCACGGTACAGGTGACGCACACCGGCACATCGAGGTGGCGGCGCCGCACGGGTGAGTACGCGTCGCTCGCCGCCGCCCTGGAGGCCGCCGCCGACGGCGACGTCCTGACGGTCGCGCCCGGCACCTACCGGGAGAACCTCGTCGTCCAGCGCGCGGTGACGCTGCGCGGCCCGGAGGGCTCGCCCGGCTCGGTGCGCATCGCGCCCGCGGACGGGGTGCCGTTGACGGTGCGGGCCTCGGCGGTCGTACAGGACCTGCATGTCGAGGGCCAGGACGCGGCCGCGCCCGCGCTGCTCGTCGAGGAGGGCGCGCCGGAACTGCTGGACGTGCGGATCGTCACCCGCTCCGCCGCCGGCATCGAGGTGCGCGGCGGAGCGCGCCCGACCGTGCGGCGGTGCACCGTGGACAACCCGGCCGGCATCGGCATCGCCGTACTCGACGGCGGCGGTGGGGTGTTCGAGGAGTGCGAGGTCGTGGCGGCCGGTCAGGCGGGGGTGGCGGTGCGCGGCGGCGGCCGTCCGCGGCTGGAGCGCTGCCGGATCCACCACGCATCGGGCACGGGGATGACGGCGACCGGCGAGAACTCCTCGCTGGAGGCCGTGGGTTGTGAGATCTACGAGGTGCGCGGCTCCGGTGTGCAGGTCACCGCACGGGCCACGGCGCACCTCACCGACTGCGATGTGCACCGCACCACCGCCGACGGCGTGACGCTCGACACCGACGCGGTGCTCACCCTCGCCGACTGCCACATCCACGACATCCCGGAGAACGCGGTCGACCTGCGCTCGCGCTCGGTGCTGACGCTGACGCGGACGACCGTGCGTCAGTTCGGTCGCAACGGGCTGTCGGTGTGGGACCCGGGCACCCGCGTGGACGCCAACCAGTGCGAGATCTTCGACAGCACGGGTGACTATCCGGCGGTGTGGGTGAGCGACGGTGCCACCGCCGTCCTGGACTCCTGCCGGGTGCACGACGTGCCGGACGCGCTGTTCGTACTGGACCGCGGCTCCCGCGCGGACGTCGTCGACAGCGACCTCTCCCAGGTGCGCAACACGGCGGTGTCGGTGAGCGACGGGGCGACCGCGCAGCTGGACGACTGCCGGATCCGGGACGCGGCCACCGGCGCCTGGTTCCGTGACCACGGCAGCGGCGGCACCCTCAACAACTGCACGGTGGACGGCACCCAGACCGGAGTGATCGTCACCAAGGGCGCCGACCCCACCATCGAGCGCTGCACGGTGGACTCCCCGGCCGAGGCGGGCTTCTATGTGTCGGCGGGCGGCCGCGGCACCTTCGAGAACTGCCGGGTCACCGGCAGTGGCGGCTACGGGTTCCATGTGATCGACGGCTGCCGTACGACGCTGCGCAAGTGCCGTACGGAGCGGTGTGCGCGCGGAGGTTACGAGTTCGCCGACGGCGGCCCGGACGCGGGTTCGGGCACCGGCCCGGTGGTGGAGGACTGCACCAGCGACGAGAGCGGCAGCCTGCGGCCGCCCGCGGCGCACGAGCCGGCCGTACAGACCGCGCGCCAGACCCCCGGACTGCTGGGCGCGATTCCCGGCCAGCGCAGCACCGAGCAGGAGCCGCTCCTCACCCCCGCCGCGCCCCAGGAGCCGGCCCGCACCTCCAAGGCCGTGCTCGGTGAACTCGACGCGCTGGTCGGCCTGGAGAGCGTCAAGCGCGAGGTCCGTGCGCTGACCGACATGATCGAGGTCGGCCGGCGCCGTCAGCAGGCCGGTCTGAAGGCCGCCTCGGTCAAGCGGCACCTGGTGTTCACGGGCTCCCCCGGCACCGGCAAGACGACGGTCGCCCGGCTCTACGGCGAGATCCTCGCCTCCCTCGGGGTGCTGGAGAAGGGCCATCTGGTCGAGGTGTCCCGGGTCGACCTGGTCGGTGAGCACATCGGTTCCACGGCGATCCGCACCCAGGAGGCCTTCCAACGGGCGCACGGCGGTGTGCTGTTCATCGACGAGGCGTACGCGCTGTCGCCGCAGGACGCCGGGCGGGACTTCGGCAAGGAGGCCATCGACACGCTGGTGAAGCTGATGGAGGACCACCGGGACGACGTGGTGGTGATCGTCGCGGGCTACACGGAGGAGATGGAGCGCTTCCTTTCGGTCAACCCCGGAGTGGCGTCCCGGTTCTCCCGGACCATCACCTTCAGCGACTACGGCCCGGACGAACTGCTGCGGATCGTGGAGCAGCAGGCCGACGAGCACGAGTACCGGCTGGCGCCGGGCGCCTCCGAGGCACTGCGGGAGTACTTCACGGTGCTCCCCAAGGGCCCCGCGTTCGGCAACGGCCGTACCGCCCGGCAGACCTTCGAGGCGATGGTCGAGCGGCACGCGAGCCGGGTCGCCCAGCTAGCCGACCCGAGCACCGACGACCTCACCCTGCTGTACGCGGAGGACCTCCCCGAACTCGCCTGATCAGCCCGCCGGTTGCGGCCGCTGCCCGGGCAGCTCCGGGCGCAGCCGGGCCAGCAGCCGTTCCCGTTCCTCGGCGAAGACCGGGTCCGCCTGGTAGTCGGAGTGGCCCAGGATCGGGGCGGGGAGCGGGTGCTCAGGGGTGCGTCCGTAGGCGAGGGGGTCCTTCAGGGGGGTGTGGTCGACCTCCGGGCCGTCGCCGGCGGGGATGCGGACGGGGCCGCCGATGGGGTCGGTGAGACGGTAGAGGTTGCGCCAGCAGGCGACCTCGCGGTGCAGGGAGCCGAGTTCGGCCGGGCCGAAGTGGGCGGGGAACCAGCGGCCGTACAGGCGCTCCAGCGGGGAGCCGTACGTCAGCAGGGCGACGCGCTTGCGCACCGACGGGGTGAGCTGCCAGGCCGCCGCTGCCGCGAGGACGCTGCCCTGGGAGTGGCCTGAGATGACCAGCCGGCCCCCGGTGCAGCGGGTCCAGGTGACCATGCGCCAGGTCAGGTCGGGGACCGCGCGCTCGGCGTAGCAGGGCGGGGCGAAGGGATGGGCGGCGCGCGGCCAGAAGGTGCCCACGTCCCAGAGGATGCCGATGGTGCGCCGGGCGGAGGCGTCCTTGTAGGCGCGCCGGCCCCAGGTGACGAAGAGTATGAAGCCGAGCCCGACCAACCAGGAGCCGAGCGCCTGCGAGGCCTGGGCCGCGCCGTGCACCAGGGCGCAGGTCCGGTCGGCGGCCGCGTCCGGTGTCTTTCCGGTGGCGAGCGCGCCCACCAGCGCCCCGGCGCCCAGCACCAGCGTGGTCGCGCAGAGCACGGTGACGATGAGCGGTGTCCGGTCGGTGAGGGCGGCCATGGCGCGGACCCCGGCGATACGGCGGGTACGTGCCAGGTCCTCCGGTTCGCCGGCGTGGTCGAGGTCGACGGCGGCGCGTTCGGCGTGGGCCAGTCGCGAGGTGCGCCAGGAGAGCCAGGCGACCGCGGCGAGGAGCACCACGAGAACGGGCGGGATCACCGAGGCCTGCCAGGTCAGCAGTACCGGCGGCCCGGCGAGGGAGGTCCCGGTGCCGTCCAGCCAGTCGGAGACCCGCTGGGCGACGCCGCCCGAGATCACCCCGCCCAGCGCGCAGGCGAGCAGCGCGACCGCGGGCCCGCCGAGACCGCGCATCGTGGCACGCGGATCGGGGAGCCGGCGGTGCAGGTCGTGGGCGACGACCCCGAGGACGATCACCAGCATGCCCTGGACCAGGGCCAGGCCTCCGAAGGCGGTGTCCCCGGCGAGCCGCCCCACGGAGCGCCACCCCGGGCGGGACCAGCCCGCGTACAGCAGGGCGAGCGCCAGCAGGGCGAGGGCGCCCAGCGGCAGGCGTCGTACCAGATGCCGGTCGAGTTCCTGGTCGAGGAGGTTCTCGCTGCGGCCCCGGCGGCAGACCACCCACACCGCGGCGACCGCCAGGGCGGCCAGCGCGGCGAACAGGAGCCACCCTGCCGCGTCGAGTACGGCGGGTCCGCCGGCCCGGCGGTCGAAGGAGGCCGCCGGTGCGAGGACCGCGGCGGCGACGGTGAGCAGGCCCACCGCGGTGTGGGCGGCGCGCAGCCGGGCCACCAGCCGGCGCCCGTACCAGAAGCCGGGGCTGCCGAGGGAGGTGTGGCCGGGCTCGGGGTTGTGGGCCAGCGGCCGGGTGGACTCGTAGGCGCTCCAGGTGCGGTGCGAGAGATACCAGAGCAGGCCGGTCAGGGCGGTGGGCACCAGGGCCGCCAGGGCGAGGCGGCGGCCGGGGGCGCTCCACCAGCCGCCGTCGGAGCCGGCCGGTGAGAGGAAACCTAGCCAGGAGTGCCGGCGGGCGCAGGCGGTGACGCCCGCGCACTGCCAGGCGGCCAGGTCGAGGGCGACCTCGCAGGCGGCCGCGACGAGCAGCACCGTCAGGGTGAGCCCGACGAGCCGGACCAGCAGGCCGTAGAAACGCACGGTGCGCGGCCGGTTCTGGGCGGCGGGGCGCATCCAGTGGGCGAGGTTGACCACCATGAACGGCAGAAGGAGCAGCCACAGGGCGCGGGAGGCGTTGCCGGAGGTGAGGTTGCACCAGACGTACGCCTCGGGCACCGGGCGGCCCCGGTAGTCGCCGGGCCGGGACTCGGCGTCGACGTCCTCGGCGCGGCGGAAGACGGCGGCCGTGTTGTCGCCGGTGATCCGCACCGTGCGCGGATCGTCGAGCATCTTCCCGGGCGTGGTGCCGCCGACGCCGTGCACCAGCAGTTCCAGGTCGATCTCCGGTACGGCGGACCGCTCGGCGGGGTCGCCCGCGGTACGTTCCTGCGCGCGTTCCACTCTTCTCGCACTTCCCCCGTGCCGCGCCGATGGTCTGTGTCCGTGCGGGCTTCAGGATCGCCGATTCCGGTGTGACACACACCACTCGCCACGGAATCTCCCCGTTGTGTGTGACACCTGAGGGAACACGTGGTGACCGAATGGCATGTGCGCACCGCCACAGGGAGTGGCGCAACCGGCGTGGTCCCGTGAAATGATGGGGCGCCCACGCACCGGAGCCGGGCGAAATGTCCTGGTCGGAGCCGGTACGCAGGGCGTGTCGGACGGCTTGAGGCGAGAGGACCGGAGCGTACGTGAGCGAGAACCAGAACCTCCTCGCGGAGCAGCGCCGCGCCCTGATCCTGGACGAGGTCCGGCGCCGGGGTGGCGTGCGGGTCAACGAGCTGACCCGCAAGCTCGGTGTGTCGGACATGACCGTACGCCGGGACCTGGACGCGCTGGCCCGGCAGGGCGTGCTGGAGAAGGTGCACGGCGGTGCGGTGCCGGTGGTCGAGGCGAGCACGCACGAGCCGGGCTTCGAGGCCAAGTCGGGGCTGGAGCTGACCGCCAAGGAGGACATCGCCCGGGCCGCCGCCGAACTGGTCGTGCCGGGTACGGCGATCGCCCTGTCCGGCGGTACGACGACATACGCGCTGGCCCATCAGCTTCTGGAGGTCCCCGATCTGACCGTGGTGACGAACTCGGTGCGGGTCGCGGACGTCTTCCACGCGGCGCAGCGCGTCTCCGGGCAGCGGCAGGGCGCGGCGACCGTCGTGCTGACCGGCGGAGTGCGCACCCCGTCCGACTCGCTCGTCGGCCCGGTGGCCGACCAGGCGATCGGGGCGCTCCACTTCGACCTGCTGTTCCTCGGTGTGCACGGCATATCGGTCGAGGCCGGACTCTCCACGCCGAACCTCGCGGAGGCGGAGACCAACCGCCGTCTGGTGCAGTCGGCCCGGCGGGTCGTGGTGGTCGCCGACCACACCAAGTGGGGCACGGTGGGCCTGAGTTCGTTCGCCCAGCTGGAACAGGTCGACACGCTGGTCACGGACGCCGGGCTGCCGGCCGCGGCGCGCGCGGAGATATCCGAGCACCTGCGCCGTCTGATGGTGGCGGGCGAAACCGACTGAGGGGCAGACAGATGACGGGCCGTCAGCTACCTTTTCGGGACAGCGTCTCACGAGGAGGTCGGCCCGGTGGCTCACCAACTGCGCCCGGCGGGACTCGACTTCGTCGAGACCGCACCCATACGGCTCGTGTTCGGGCAGGAGATGACGGCGGCGCCCGAGGCAGTCTTCCGGGCCCTCGCGGAGGACGTGCCGGGCTGGTCGGAGTGGTTCTCGGCGGTGCGGTCGGCCCGGCCGACGGCGGACGGCCGCGAGGTACGGCTCCGGGGCGGCGTCCGCTTCGAGGAGACAGTGCTCACGGCGAAGGCCCCTGAGGTGTACGCCTACCGGGTGGACATGACGAACGTGCCAGGTCCGAGGTCGTGGGTGGAGGAGTGGCGCCTGGTGCCGTCCGGCACCGGCACCGGCACGCGGGTACGGATGACGTTCGCACTGGACGGTACTGCGCTGTTCCGGGCCGTGAGCAGGCTGGCGTCGCCGGGCATGGGCCGGGCGTTCCGCACGGCGGTCCAGACCTTGGACCGGCGGCTGTCCCTGCAGGCCGACAGAGCCTAGGGGCGCGGGGCCGTGTCGATGTGCGGCTCCGCCGAGCGGGCGTGCTCAGCCACGGACCACTCGCACCCCGGAACACCCCGCAGACCACCCGCGCCGCCCCCGAACACCCCGCACCGCCCCCCGAACGGCCCGCACGCCGCCCCCAACGGTCCGCAGACCACCCGCGCCTATCCTGGCCAGACTCCGGTCGCCAGCAGGGCCTCGATCGCCGCCGAGTACGGTGCGATGTCCAGCCCCTGCTCCTCCAGCCACGAATCCGAGTAGTACTTGTCGAGATACCGGTCCCCCGGATCGCACAGCAGCGTCACCACGCTCCCCGTACGCCCCGCCGCCACCATCTCGGACACGATCTTCAGCGCGCTCCACAGCCCGGTCCCGGTGGAACCGCCCGCCTTCCGCCCGATCGCCCGCTCCAGTGCCCGCACGGCCGCCACGCTCGCCGCGTCCGGCACCTTCATCATCCGGTCGACGGCCCCGGGCACGAAGCTCGGTTCCATCCGGGGCCGCCCGATGCCCTCGATCCTGGAGCCGCAGTCGCAGGTGACGTCCGGATCGCCGGTGATCCAGCCCTCGAAGAAGCAGGAGTTCTCCGGGTCGGCGACACAGATCCGAGTATCGCGCTGGGTGTAGTGGACGTAGCGCGCCAGGGTCGCAGACGTACCGCCGGTCCCCGCCGTGGCCACGATCCACGCCGGCTCCGGGAACCGCTCCAACTCCAGCTGGCGGAAGATGGATTCGGCGATGTTGTTGTTGCCGCGCCAGTCCGTGGCCCGTTCGGCGTAGGTGAACTGGTCCATGTAGTGGCCGCCGGTCTCCACCGCGAGGCGCGCGGATTCCTCGTACATTTTCCGGGAGTCGTCCACGAAGTGGCACTGGCCGCCGTGGAATTCGATGAGCCTGCACTTCTCGGAGCTGGTCGTGCGCGGCATGACGGCGATGAACGGCACGCCGATCAGCTTGGCGAAGTACGCCTCGGAGACGGCCGTCGAGCCGCTGGACGCCTCGATCACGGGACGGCCGGGCCGGATCCAGCCGTTGCACAGTCCGTAGAGGAAGAGCGAGCGGGCCAGCCGGTGCTTGAGGCTTCCTGTGGGATGGGTCGACTCGTCCTTGAGGTAGAGGTCGATGCCCCACGCCTCGGGCAGGGGGAAGCGCAGCAGATGGGTGTCCGCCGAGCGGTTCGCGTCCGCCTGGACCTTGCGGACGGCTTCTTTGAGCCAGTCGCGGTACCCGGTGTCGCTGTGGTCGACGTCGAGGGTGTCGCCGGTGCGGATCTGCGGGGTGGTGCTCACGGCGAGACTCCTTACGCTGGGCGCCGACGGCGTCCGAGCGCGGCCGACACCCCGATCATAATCACCTTCCGCACCGCTTCTCACCTGCATAAACGCATCTTTGAGCTCCTCAAAGACACCCTGGGGAACAGTGGCGCGAACCATTCGGGGGCGCATTGCGGCGAGTGCTCCGGGCGCCCCCTGCCCGGCGGCCCGTGCGCACTGGTGCTCGTCGCCGAGGGCGGGCAGACTGCCACCGGACGGGACGAACGTCCCGAACGGGGGCGCACACTGGATCACGAAACGAGCCGGAGCACGCCGGCCGGGGCCACAAGCCCGCGGGCCGGTGACCGAGGTACTCGAAAAGGGGCGGGGCAGGATGGCGGAGCCGGAGTTCACGGCGCAGGGCGTGCGGATCGACAAGCGGCTGCGTTCGCTCACCCGGGCCGGGCAGGTCCGGATAAGCGACGGCAGGCTGCAGCTGCTGACCAGCTACGGCAGCGAGATCGACAGCGCGCCCGTGCAGGCGGTGCGGGCCTCCAAGCCGTGGTTCGCGTCGGAGGACCGGGCCCTGGCCGACCTCAACGGCCAGCGCTACTCACTCACCCTGGGCGACCACGATCCGGCGCCGGGCGAGCCCGGGCCGCCCGCGGCGCGCCGCTTCATCGAGGCGGTCCGGCGGGCCGCCGGGCGTGACCACTGAACCACGGCGAGTTGCGGGACCGTGCGCACTGGGTCACGCTTGTCTCACGTCACTCTGGGTTTACCGGCGATAACGCTGCGAACCAGCCCCGCCGGCCACGACAGCAGGCGGCCCCCTGGACGGCGGCGCCCTGCTGGATCCGTTCTCCGTGTTCTTCCGGACCTCACGTCGGGGAGTCGCAGTCGTGATCGAACACCCAAGCAGACACTGCTCGGTGGAGCTCCAAGCCCTGCCCTCGCGGATCGGCCAGATCCGCAGAATCGTATCTGCACAGTTGCGCTACTGGCATCTGGACCCGCTGATAGACCGGGCCGCGCTCGGTGTGACCGAGTTGCTGACCAACGTCCACCGGCACGCCCAGCCCGACAAGAACTGCACCGTGGAGATCGAGCTCCAGCTCGACCGGCTCACGGTGTCGGTCCGTGACCACGATCCGCGCCTCCCGGTGATCGAGGACGGAACGGACATCGCGCCGATGGCCACCTGCGGCCGGGGACTGGCGATGGTGGCCGCGGTCAGCGAGAGCTGGGGGGTACGGCCGCACGACGACGGCAAGGTCGTGTGGTTCACCCTGCCCGCGCCGACCGCCACACCGAAGGCGGCCCGCCCACAGCACCGTACCGCCGAGCCGGCATCCCGCCGGGTCGTCACGGCGGGACCGGCGGCCACCGGTGCGCCCGCTGCCGGGAATGCGACCGCCGGCGCCTCCGCTGTCGCGGTCCACATGGCCGCCGACGCACCCGCTCCCCCACCCGTGACCGCCACTCCCTCCGCTGCCGTACCCGCGACCGCCGGTGCTCCCTGACACCGCACACGCTCCCGCCCGCTCGGCTGTCGCCAGTTGAGCGGGCGGTGAGTCTTCCCCTCAGGCGCTACTCCACGGCGATGGCCCGCAGCCAGGCCCGGCGGGCGGCCCGCCTGGCCGGACACAGGCCCGTCGGGCCGCCCGGAGCCACGCCCATCAGCACCATGACGACCGCAACGTCCAGGGCGCGTACGGCGATGTCGCCACCGCCGTACACCCTCATGCCGCACCGCCCTTGCCGATACGGCCGAACTGCTCCTCCAGGACGGACAGCCGCCGCCAGTACTCGTCCTCGTCGATCTCGCCGGAGGCGAAGCGGCGGCCGAGGACGGCCAGCGGCGAGTCGCCCGCCGGGCGCCCTGCGTCCATCGGACGCCAGGGGCCACCGCGCCCACGCCACGCGGTGCGGCGCAGGACGGTGACGACGCCGATCACGACGGCCGCCCAGATCAGCGGGAAGAACAGGATCCACGGGCCGGGCCCGCCGTCCCAGTTCGCCAGGGTCTCCATCTCGCTCAACTCCCTTGTCGTCACCCCTTCTCGAACCTTGCCGAAAGAGGCCTTGATCTGACGCCTAGAGACTGGCTCCGGGGAGGGGTCCGGGTCGTCGTGCGACCGGCGGCAGTGGCCGTACCTCCCGGGGAGTACGCGGGCGAAGGGCGTCTGCTCCCTTCACGGTTGACCCACTGTACCTACTAGTATGTACAGTGGATGTATGAGCACGTCGGAGCGGTTGATCGAGTCCACCCGTGAACTGTTGTGGGAGCGCGGTTACGTCGGCACAAGTCCGAAGGCGATCCTGGAGCGCGCCGGGGCCGGCCAGGGCAGCATGTACCACCACTTCAAGGGCAAGCAGGACCTGGCCCTGGCCGCCATCCGGCGGACCGCCGAGGAGTTGCTGGCCACCGCCGAGGGCGTACTCACCGGGCCGGGCACGCCGTACGAGCGGATAGAGGCGTACCTGCGGCGCGAGCGCGATGTGCTGCGCGGCTGCCCGGTCGGACGGCTGACCATGGACCCGGACATCATCGCGAGCGACGAACTGCGGGCGCCCGTCGACGAGACGCTCGACCGGATCCAGGAGCTGATCGCCGGGATCGTCGAAGAGGGCAAGGAGCAGGGGCAGTTCGGGCCCCAGGTGGACGGCGAGGAGATCGCCGCGACGGTCCTCGCGACCGTGCAGGGCGGGTACGTCCTCGCCCGTGCCTCCGGCTCGCCCGCCGCTTTCGACGCCGGCGTGCGCGGACTGCTGTCGCTGCTGAGGAGCTGACGTACGTGCACATCACCACAAGACGCCCGGACACACAGCAGGGCCCGGCGGAGAACTTCACCGGCTCGGTGTGGCTCGATGAGACAGCCGCGCCCGCCGCCCCGTCCCGGCTGCGCGTGTTCAACGTCCGTTTCGCGCCCGGCGCCCACACTGCCTGGCACCGGCACCCGTACGGCCAGGTGCTGCACGTCCTGGACGGCGAGGGCCTGGTGCAGCGCAGGGGCGGCGAGGCGGAGGCGATCCGCGCGGGGGACACGGTGTGGATCGAGCCGGGCGAATGGCACTGGCACGGCGCCGGGCCCCGCACCTGCACCAAGCGGCGCACTATGCGCCGGAGTTGCTCGACGGGCTGGGCGGGAGGCTCGCCGACGTCTTCGTCGCCGAGCTGACCGAGGGCATAGGCACGTCCGGGGTGCGCGCCGGTCTGATCAAGGTGGCGGGGGGTTTCCACGCCCTCGACGCGCACACCCGCTGGACGATGACGGCGGCGGCCGAGGCCCACCACGCGACGGGCGCGCCCGTCGCCGTGCACCTGGAACTGGGCACCGGCGCGCTCGACGTACTGGACCTGCTGTGCGGGGAGTTGGGCGTCCCCGGCGACCGGGTGATCCTCGGCCACCTCAACCGCTCCCCCGACCTCGTCGTGCAGCGTCAGGCCGCCGCCTCCGGCTGCTGGCTGGCCTTCGACGGACCGTCCCGCGCGAACCATGCCACCGACTGGCGCATGCCGGAGGCCGTCCGGGCTCTGGCCGAGGCCGGCTTCGGGGACCGGCTGCTGCTCGGCGGTGACACCGTGGTGGCGGGGGCGCGGTCGGTGGACGGCGGACCCGGGATGCCGTATCTGCTGCGCCGGGTGCGGCCGCGGCTGGCGGCGGAGCTGGATGCGGAGCACGTAGAACGCATCCTCACCGAGAACCCGGCCCGGGCCTTCGCCGTCGACTGGCGTCAGGCCTGGTGCGCGGGGAGTTCGGCGGTCCGGTAGGCGATCTGCTCGTAGGACGTCCGGAAGCGCGGGCCCGGCCTCACCGCTCAGTGGTGGACCGTCACTGCAGCGCACCGAGCGGATCGTCCAGCACCGGCTGCCACGCCAACTCGGCCGCACCCACCAGGCTGTTGTGGCTCAGCGTGCACGGCAGGATCGGTACGCCACCGCTCTGGCCCCACAGGCTGCGGTCGGCGACGACGGCACGCAGCCGCTCGGGGTCGGCGTCCAGCAGGGTGCGGTGCAGGCCGCCGAGGATGATGCGGTCGGGGTTCAGGATGTTGACCAGGCCGGCAAGGCCCAGGCCGAGGCGGTCGATCAGGGCCTCGGCGGCCCTGCGCACGGTCGGGTCGGCGTAGTGGTCGCGGACCAGGTCCTCGGCCTGCCGGAGCAGCGACACCTCGGGGCCGGGGTCGCGGCCCGCCTCGATGAGCAGCGCCAGCGGATCCGCCTCGACGTCCAGACAGCCCCGGCTGCCGCAGTGGCAGGGGCGGCCCTCGGGGTTGACGGTGAGGTGGCCGACCTCCAGGGCCAGTCCCGAACTCCCCGTGTGCAGACGGCCGTCGAGGACCAGCGCGCCCCCGACGCCCCGGTGCCCGGTGGCCACGCACAGCAGATCGCGGGCGCCCCGGCCTGCCCCGTGCCGGTGCTCGGCGAGCGCGGCGAGGTTCACGTCGTTGCCCGCGAAGGCCGGGCGGGTGATCCCGGCCGCGCGCACGCACTCCGCGAAGATCCGGCGCACGGGCGCGCCCACCGGCCAGGCCAGGTGCAGGGGGTTGAGGGCCAGGCCCTCCGGTTCGGCGACGGCGGACGGCACGGCGAGCCCGGCGCCGACGCAGCGCAGGCCGGTGGTGCGCAGCAGGTCGGCGCCCGCTTCCACCACCGAGCCGAGCACCTTCGCCGGGTCGGCGTCGACGGTCTCGCAGCCTGGGGCGGTGGCGACGATACGGCCGCCCAGGCCGACCAGCGCGGCACGGAAACCGTCGGCGTGGACCTGTGCGGCGAGCGCGACCGGGCCGTGCTCGGCGACCTCGAGGCGGTGCGAGGGGCGGCCCTGTGAACCGGCCGCGGCGCCCGGGTGTGCGTCGACCCTGATCAGGCCGAGGGCCTCCAGTTCGGCGGCGACGGCGCCGGCGGTGGCCCGGGTGACGCCGAGTTCGGCGGTGAGCACGGCGCGGGTGGGGGCGCGGCCGGTGTGCACGAGTTCCAGTGCGGGGCCGAGTGCGCCGCGTCCTCGGTCCAGTCTCGTCCTGGAGGTCCCTTCCCCCGTCGGGCGGGGGGCCGCCTTGCCGCTCATGAGAGCGAGTCTGCCATGATCCGTAGACTGGTTGAGCCGGGAGCGCCGTGCGAACGGTACGACGCCGTCGTGGCTGGTCGCGCCCACGCGGCGGAGCCGCACATCGATCCAGCCCCGCGCCCTTCGGGGCGCGCTTCACAAACCGCTCGTGCGAAGCGTGACGTTCAAGCGGCCGGTCAAGCCCAGCTCCCGCGGACCCGTGCCCGGGTACACCCTTGGCACGCCGTGATACGCCAGCCTGCTCTCGCCCCCGAAGACGAACAGGTCGCCCGACCGCAGCTCCACGTCCGTGTAGGGCTTCGCCCTGGTCTCCGTGTTCCCGAAGCGGAACACGCAGGTGTCCCCCAGGCTCAGTGACACCACCGGCGCGTCCGACTTCTCGTCGGCGTCCCGGTGCATGCCCATCCTCGCGTCGGCCTCGTAGAAATTGATCAGCGCGATGTCGTACGACAATCCGCCGACCGCCTGTGGGCCCAGCGCGTCGGTCACCGCACGGCGGGCCAGTTCGTCGAGCCAGGCCGGGAACGGCTTCACGGGGCTGCGGTCGCCGTCGACGACGGTGCGGGCGTAGGCGTACGGGTACCAGTGCCAGCCCAGGCAGACCTGCCGGGCGGTCATGGTGCCGCCTTGCGGGGTGCGGACCGTGCGCAGCCCGGCGGGCGGCCGGGCCCACTCCCGGCAGGCGTGCAGCAGCTCACGCTGCCGTGGCGCGCTCAGCCAGTCGGGGACGTGCACGGCGCCCGGCGCGACCTGGGCGCACGCCCTCGGGAACAACTCGTCCTCCATGCTCCCCATCCTGCCCGACCGGGTCTGAGCTGCGGCTCCGCTAGCCTGGACGCACGATGAGCGACCGTATGACGACTGCGTGGGGCGAGTACGAGCTGTCCCGCTTCCCCCAGGACCCGAGCGACCGGCTGCGTGCCTGGGACGCCTCCGACGCGTATCTGCTGAGGCACCTGGCCGAGGAAAGGACCGGGCTGTCCGGCACGGTCGTGGTCCTCGGCGACCGGTGGGGCGCGCTGGTCACGGCGCTGGCGGAGTACCGGCCGACGCAGATCACCGACTCGTACCTGAGCCAGGAGGCGACCCGGGCGAACCTGGCGCGCGCGGGTGTCGAGACGGGGGCGGTACAGCTGCTCACCACCCAGGATCCGCCGCCGGAGCGGGTGGATGTGCTGCTGGTGCGGGTGCCGAAGAGCCTGGCGCTCCTTGAGGACCAGCTGCTCAGGCTGGCGCCCGCCGTGCACAAGGACACGGTCGTGATCGGCACCGGCATGGTGAAGGAGATCCATACGTCGACGCTGCGGCTGTTCGAGCGGATCCTCGGCCCGACCCGCACCTCGCCGGCCGAGCAGAAGGCCCGGCTGATCCACTGCGTCCCGGACCCGTCGTTGCGAAGGCCGGCGAACCCGTGGCCGTACAGCTACGTGCTCCCGGACGGCATCGGCGCGGTCTCCGGGCGTACGGTCGTCAATCACGCGGGCGTCTTCTGTGCCGACCGGCTCGACATCGGTACCCGGTTCTTCCTACGGCATCTGCCCGAGGGCGGCCGGCGGATCGTGGATCTGGGGTGCGGCAACGGGGTCGTCGGTACGGCGGTGGCGCTGGCCGATCCGACGGCCGAGGTGCTGTTCGTCGACGAGTCGTTCCAGGCGGTGGCCTCGGCGGAGGCCACGTACAAGGCCAACGGGGTGCCAGGACATGCCGAGTTCCGGGTCGGGGACGGGCTGGCCGGGGTCGCGGCCGGAAGCGTGGACGTGGTGCTGAACAACCCGCCGTTCCACTCCCACCAGGCGACCACCGACGCGACGGCGTGGCGGATGTTCACCGGGGCGAAGCGGGCGCTGCGGCCGGACGGCGAGCTGTGGGTGGTCGGCAACCGGCACCTGGGCTATCACGTGAAGCTGCGCCGGCTGTTCGGCAACAGCCAACTGGTGGCGAGCGACCCGAAGTTCGTGGTGCTGAAGGCGGTCAAGCGCGGGTAGTCCGCAGGACGCCGGTGATCCTCGTGACCTCCCGGACCATCGCCTCCCTGCCGACGCTGAGGTACTTGCGGGAGTCGACCGTCTCGGGGTGGTCCGCGAGGAAGCGGCGGATCGCGGCGGTCATCGCCATGTTGAGCGCCGTGCCGACGTTGACCTTGGCGATGCCGCCGGCGACGGCGGCGACCAGGCCGTCGTCCGGGACTCCGGAGGAGCCGTGCAGGACGAGCGGGACGGGCACGGCGGCGTACAGGCGTGTGAGGAGGTCGTGGTCGAGGGCCGCGGTGCGGGTGGTCATGGCGTGCGCGCTGCCGATCGCCACGGCCAGCGCGTCGACCCCGGTCCCGGCGACGAAGGCCCGTGCCTCCTCGGGGTCGGTGCGTGCGCCGGGCGCATGGGCGTCCTGCGGCGGGCGGCCGTCCTTGCCGCCGACCTCGCCCAACTCGGCCTCGATCCACAGTCCTTGGGTGTGCGCCCAGTCGACGGCCGCCGCGGTCGCGGCGAGGTTCTCGGCGTACGGCAGCCGGGAGGCGTCGTACATCACGGAGCTGAAGCCTGCCTCGGGTGCCTGCCGGAGCAGCTCGTCGCTCTGGACGTGGTCGAGGTGCAACGCGACCGGCACGCCGGCACGTTCGGCGGCCGCGGTGGCGGCGCGGGCGAGCGGGAGCACCCTTCCGTAGCGGAACTTGACGGCGTTCTCGCTGACTTGGAGGACCACGGGCGAACCGGCCGCCTCGGCGCCGGTGACGACGGCCTCCACGTGCTCCAGGGTGATGACGTTGAACGCGGCGACGGCGGACCGGGCCTCGGCGGCCCGGGTCAGCAGCTCACCGGTGGCGGCGAGGGGCACGGTCACGCCTCCCCGGTCGGGGCGAGGATCACCGAGCGGGTGAGATGGCGTGGCCGGTCGGGGTCGAGGCCCCGGGCGGCGGCGACGGCGACGGCGAGGCGCTGGGCCCGGACGAGTTCGGCGAGCGGGTCGAGGGCGCCCTCGATCCACAGTCCGCCGGTGGCGCGGACCTGTTCGGCGAGTCCGGCGGGCGCCGGGCCGAGCATCCAGGTGGCCGTGGAGCGGGTGGTGATACTGATCGGGCCGTGCCGGTACTCCATCGCCGGGTAGGCCTCGGTCCAGGACAGCGAGGCCTCGCGCATCTTCAGCCCGGCCTCGCTGGCGAGTCCGACGGTCCAGCCGCGCCCCAGGAAGGTGAACTGCCTGCACTCGACGAGCCCTGTGGGCAGGGGGGTCGAGAGCGCGGTGCGGGCGTCGGCGACCACCGCGTCGGTGTGCAGGCCGAGGTGGGCGCGCAGGAGGGTGAGGGCGCTGGTGGCGAACCGGGTCTGGACGACGGAGCGTTCGTCCGCGAAGTCCAGGACGATGAGGTCGTCGGCGGCCCGCAGCACGGGGGTGTCGGGGTCAGCGGTGATCGCGGACGTGCCCACCCGCCCCTTCAACTGCCCCAGCAGTTGCAGCACTTCGGTGGTGGTGCCGGACCGGGTCAGGGCGAGCACCCGGTCGTAGGACCGCCCGTGCGGGAACTCCGAGGGGGGGAACGCGTCCGTCTCCCCCTGCCCCGCTGACTCGCGCAGTACGGCCGCCGCCTGGGCCATGAAGTACGAGGTGCCGCATCCGACGATGGCGACCCGCTCCCCCGCCGCCGGCAACGCCCCCGTGTACCGCCCCGCCTCTTCCGCCGCCCGTATCCAGCACTCGGGCTGGCTGTACAGCTCGTCCTCGACATACGTCATGCCGGAGCCTCCCGCATTTGATTGTTCTTGCAAGATAGGGGCAGTTTTCGAGCACAATCAAGCATTCCGCGGAAGGCGGGGTGGGTTAGGGTCGCCGGGAGATCGAGGAACGGAGGGGGCGGATGTCGCGCGACGCCCGCTGGAAGGCGCTGCTTGAGCTGCTCGTCGAGCGCGGCCGTCTGGAGGTCGAGGAGGTGGCGGCCGAGCTGGCGGTGTCGGCGGCGACGATCCGGCGGGACCTCGACCAGCTCGCCGAGCAGCAGATGCTGGTGCGCACCCGGGGCGGGGCGGTGGTGCACGGGGTGTCGTACGAGCTGCCGTTGCGCTACAAGGCCGCCCGGCGGGCCTCGGAGAAGCAGCGGATCGCCAAGGCGGTCGCGGAACTGGTCGCGCCGGGCGAGGCGGTGGGGCTGACCGGTGGGACGACCACCACGGAGGTGGCCCGCGCCCTGGCCGTGCGCGGCGACCTCGCCACCGGCACGCCGGCACTGACGGTCGTCACCAACGCGCTGAACATCGCCAACGAGCTCGCCGTGCGGCCCCAGTTCAAGATCGTGGTGACGGGTGGGGTGGCGCGCCCGCAGTCGTACGAGCTCATCGGGCCGCTCGCCGACGGTGTGCTGGGTCAGATCACCCTCGACGTGGCGGTGCTCGGGGTGGTCGCCTTCGACGTCGTGCACGGGGCGGCGGCCCATGACGAGGCGGAGGCCGCGATCAACCGGCTGCTGTGCGAGCGCGCGGCCCGCGTGATCGTCGCCGCCGACTCCAGCAAGCTGGGCGGCCGGGCGTTCGCCCGGATCTGCGCGGCGGAACTGGTGGACACACTGGTGACGGACACTGCGGCCACGCCCGGGACGGTGCGCCGGTTCGAGGAGGCGGGGATCCGGGTCATAACCGTGTGACGCTGCCGCGGACCCCGGTCACATGACGCCGGCCCTCATCTCACATGCCGCTGGTGTCCGCGCTGACGAAGCCCGCGCCCCGCTGGTCGTTGCAGCCGAACACGGGCCGGTCGGCCGGGTCGGGCCAGCTCTGCTGGGCCTGGAGGGCGACGCTCACCAGGGTCAGCAGCAGATCGACGTCACTCGCGGCGTCGAGTCGTATCGTCACCCACTGCGAACCCGGGACGATGCGAATCGCTCCCGTGCTCTTGAGATCCGTGGCGAAGTGCCGGATGGCGTGCGTGGTGAGACGCAGGTCCACATCGCGGTCGGAGTGGAAGTGCGCGATCTCGCCCTGATGCGAATTCACCGCCTGCCCCAGACCACAGCTCGGTACCGCCTGGGTCAGGTCGGGCCAGGTCGCCAGTTGCGCCAGAGCGCGCGAGGCCAACGTCATGGGCCCATCATGGACCGCTCACTCTCCGGTAACCAATCAGCGGGCAGTTATTAACCGAGCTGTTGCCGGACTCTTTCCGAACACAGACACCTTTACCGAGTGAATATCCGCAGGATTTCAGCGGTTCGAGGGACGGAAGGTACTTCTCGGACGTCCAGGACGGGCGTGGTCAACGTCACGTTTTACGCACGCCTGACGCCGGTCGCCGCGAACGTGACGGCGGCGGCGAGGTCGAAGGCCCCCGTAGTCGCTGCCGAGGCCCTGGGCGACCAGAGCCGCCACGGCGTCGCCGAGCACGGCGGCCTCCTGGGACTGCGGCCCAGCCCGATGCCGTGGACGAAGCCGGCGGTGAAGGCGGCGCCGTAGCCCGTGGGGTTGACCACGTGGATCGCCGACCACCGAAGAGACCGGGGTCGTCCTGCGGCGGACACCCCAACAGGCCCGCAGCAAAGCCCGGTTGGCACGGTACTGAAGGCCGCGGAGCGCGTTCTGGTCGCCGAGGGTGTCCAGGCGCTGACCACGACTCGCTGTACCAGTACCTGCCCGACCGGGACGCGATCATCGACGCGCTGGCAGCGACGTACCTCTCCTGGTTCGAAGGCGTGATGGACGACCTGGTCCGTGCCGCAGCCGCCGAGCAGTGGGGCGACCTGGTGGGCGTGTTCACCGACGGCTTCGCCGCCCTGCGGTTCGGCAACGGTCTGACCGACCAGGCCCGGGAGGCGGACCGCGAGCACAGGCACCGGATGGCCGACGGGGTGGGCCGTGCACTGCTCGCGCTCGGCGTCGCCGGCGACACGGAAGCGCTCGGCCGCACCTGCCACGCCGCCGACCCCCTCGTCCAGGAGGCCTTCCGCCGCCAGTCCGAGGGCGACACGGCCCTTCTACCCTGAGTCTGAGCGACGATGACCGACGGGACGCCTGAACGCCACGACCGAACGGCACTCCGCTCGCGACACCGCGCCGAGCCGGCGGAAGGCTCCGGCGGTCAGGCCCGGGTACTTGGCTCCTGGCACGGAATCAGGCCGGCCGTTGGGCACGCGCGGCCCAGGCCTCACCGGCCCGCAGAGAGCCGTACCCGAAGAGGAGGCTATTGCCGCGAGCCCTTGGCGGGCCCGGCGGCGCACAGCGCGTGGTCCACGAGGGTGCCCGTGGCGCGGTTGAGTGCGGCCAGGTCCGGCGGCGCGGCCGTCGTCGTGATGGAGATCGTCACCGCTCGCCTGCCGTCCGCGCTCACCGCGGGGCGGGCGTTGACGCCCGCTCCGTCACCCTCGTGGGTGTAGTAGAAACCACCGCAGGAAAGCGGGATCCTGCGCAGCCCGAGACCGTAGGTGCCCTCGGGCATCTCCGCCACGTCCTCCGGGTCGTCGGTCCGCTCGACGGTCTGCCGCATCTCACGCCACTGCGCGGCGGGCAGCAACTTCCCTCCGGCCAGGGCGCGGAAGAAGGTGTTCAGGTCGGCGGTGGTGCTCACGACACCGGAGTCCGCGGTGTGCTGGAAGCTGTGCTCGGTGACGTCGAGACGCTTACCGTCGGCGCCGGTCAGGTATGCGTTCACGTGCGGGTCGGGCAACTGCGGGTCGAGCCCCGGAATGGAGGTGTGCCGCAGTCCCAGCCTGGCGATCACCCGGCGCTCGACCAGTTCGCCCCAGGGCGCGCCGCCGGCCTTCTCGGCGATCATCCCGGCCAGCAGGTAGTTGGTGTTGGAGTACGCCCACCGGGTCGCCCCGCCCGGCTCGGGCAGGAACGCCGGCGCGTGCTGCATCGCCACGGCGACCAGATCGGCAGCGGGCGTGGTGTCGTAGCGGTTCTCGTCGAAGTGGTTGATCAGCCGGTCCTGGATCTCCGGGTCGTCGATGTAGTCGTACAGGCCACTGGTCTGGCGGAGCAGGTCGCGGACGGTGATGCGGCTCCCGTCGTTGCCATTGCCCGCGACGACCCCCGGCAACCAGTGCTCGACGGTGTCGTCGAGCGACAGCCGCTTCTGCGCCACGAGTTGCAGGACCACGGTGGCCACGAACGTCTTCGTCGTGCTCGCCACACGGAAGTGCGCGTTCCACGGGATCGGGGCCGAGGAGTCGGCGGTCCGGGTACCGATCCGTGCCATGAGCGGCACGCCGTGCGGTCCGTCGACCCTGGCCAGCACGTTCACATCGCCGCCGCCGGCCTTCCGTACGGCCGCCAGGTCCTGGCGGAGCTCGTCCTCGCTGTAGGAGCGTCCCGGCGCCGGGTGCCCGGCGGCGACGGCGGTCGCGGCCATGGGTGCGGCCAGCGCGAGCAGCGCTGCGGTCAGTACGGCGGTCCTGGTCTTTCTCGACGGCGGCATCTTCATGATCGAATCCCCCGGTGCTGTGGGTCCTGTTCGGTGACGATCACAGCCAACCGGGTCCGCGGGCGCGTGAGGATGGGGCTGACCTCCGAGTCAGGGGTGTATGTAGGCCCCCTATGACCTGCTTCCGCATTTCACCGACGAGCCTCCGCCGCGGGCACGCGGCGGCCACCACAACGACCGACACTCCCCTTGCGGCGCCCCGGCACACCTCCTACGCTGATTTTGTGCCGCTAATAAACAAAACCCGATCGCACACCGTCGTGCCGGGTAGCACCGCCGCCCTCACCCGCCTCCGCATCGCCATCACCGCACTCTTCGCCATGGACGGCTTCGTCTTCGCCGGCTGGGTGGTGCGGATCCCCGACATCAAGCACCAGACCCACGCCTCGGTCGGCGCGCTGGGGCTCGCACTGCTCGGCGTCTCGGCCGGCGCCGTGATCACCATGACCCTCACGGGCCGGCTCTGCCGCCGGTACGGCAGCCACCCGGTGACGCTGGTCTGCGCGACCCTGCTCGCACTGAGCGTCGCGCTGCCCCCGCTCACCCACTCGGTGGCGGCACTCGGCGCCGTACTGCTCGTGTTCGGCGCCGCGTACGGCGGTCTGAACGTCGCCTTCAACAGCGCGGCCGTCGACCTGGTCGCCGCCCTGGGCCGCCCGATCATGCCAAGTTTCCACGCGGCGTTCAGCCTGGGCGGCATGATCGGGGCGGGCCTGGGCGGACTGGTCGCCGGCATCCTCTCCCCCACACGTCACCTGCTCGCCCTCACCGTGATCGGCCTGCTGGTCACGGCCATCACCGCTCGCACGCTCCTGCGGTACGACGCCCCGGTCCCGCACACCGAGCAGCACACCGACGCCGCCCCGCGTCGCCTGGACATCCGTACCCGCCGCATGGTCATCGTCTTCGGCCTGATCGCCCTGTGCACGGCGTACGGCGAGGGGGCGATGGCCGACTGGGGCGCACTCCATCTCCGGCAGGACCTGGATGCGTCGCCGGGTCTCGCAGCGGCCGGTTACACGTGTTTCGCGCTGGCCATGACGATCGGCCGAGCGAGCGGCACGCGGCTGCTGGAGCGGCTCGGCCGGTCCAAGACCGTGATCTTCGGCGGCGGCACGGCAGCGGCCGGCATGCTCCTCGGTTCCCTCACACCCTGGATATGGGCAACCCTGCTCGGCTTCGCGATCACGGGCCTGGGCCTGGCCAACCTGTTCCCGGTGGCGGTGGAGCGCGCGGGCGCGTTGGCCGGTCCCTCGGGCGTCGCGACGGCCTCCACATTCGGCTACGGCGGCATGCTGCTGGGCCCGCCGGCGATCGGTTTCATGGCTGGCTGGACATCACTGCCCACGGCGCTGACGAGCGTGGCGCTACTGGCGGGGATCGCGACGCTGATAGGTGCGACGAGCAAGTGACGGACCAGCGGCTGTCCGGCACCGCCGAAGTGCCGCCGTCATGGCCGGGCACCGCTGCGGCGGATCAAAGTGGCCGACGAGAAAAAGGCGAGCGACGCCGCACCACAGCAGTGGAGAAGCGCGCAACCATCAGTCCAGCAACCCCGGTTCCCGTACCGACTCCAGCAGGCCGGCCAGTCTCGCCGTGTCGGCCGCCGTCCAGCCCGGTGGCTGCGTGATCTCCGCCCACGCGCTCGTCGGCAGCGCGCCGTACCGGTGCCCGTACCCGTCGGGCACGCTGTCCGCCCCGGCCAGATCGCACGCCACCTGCCAGAACGTCAGCAGCGGATACCAGCGCATCGCCGGTGAGACGTCCCGGGCGCGCGGGCGGTCCAGCCAGTCCGGTTGGTGGAGGGCGAGGTCGGGTGACCACCAGACGACGGGGTCGGAGCCGTTCTGGAGGTAGACGGCGCGGGGCTCTCCCCAGGGCGCGGGCGGGATGCCGTAGTCCGTCCGCACCTGCGCGAACCGCAGATGCGCGCCGTCGCCGACCACCGGCCGCCACTCGGGGCTGCCGGGCTGCCGCTGCGCGGTGACCCTCTTCCACAGGGGGTTGTCGTAGGTCGGCCCGACGAAGAGCGCGCCGCCGGTTTCCGAGGTGAGCGTGGGGAGAGAGCCGTCGAGGGCGGACTCCAGAGAAAAGGAGCCGAGGCTCTCGCCGTAGACGAGGAGCCGGGGGCGGGAGCCCGCGGGGAGGGTCCGCCACTTGGCGTAGACGGCGTCGAAGAGGGCGCGCCCGGTGTCGGCGGCCTCGTCCTCGGTGAGCGCGGAGACCCAGCTGGGCAGGTAGGAGTACTGCATGGCGACCTCGGCGGTGTCGCCGCCCCACATGTACTCCAGGGGTTTGCTGCCCTGGTCGTTGATCCAGCCGGTGCCGGTGGTGCCCATCACGGCGAGGATCTTCCGGGAGAAGCCGCCGGTGCGTTCGAGTTCGCGTACGGCGAGGGCGGCGCGTTCGTCGAGGGTGTCGGCGGTGCGCAGGCCGACGTAGACGCGTACCGGGTCTTTCGCTGACCGGCCGGTGAAGGCGGTGATGTCGGCACGGGCCGTGGCCGTGCCGACGAAGTCGCGGCCCTTGGCGCCGAGGGTGTCCCAGTGGGCGGCGGACCGGGGAGTGCCGGAGAGGGTGGGCAGGCCGGGCTGGTGGACGCCCTCGGTGGTGCCCTGGTCGGTGAGGGACGCACCGCTCTCGATCGCGTCCAGTGCCGCGCGCAGCAGAAAGCCCTGGACGACTCCGACGATCACGAACGCGGCGAGGGCGACCCCGGTGGCGTACGCGACGGGGCGTGGGACGTGGACGCCGAGTGGGCGGGCGACGAGGCGGGTGCCGAGCCGTACCGTACGGCCGACCAGGAGCAGCAGCGTCCCGACGAACGCGGCGACGACCGGGACGAGCACCCACTGCCACCAGACCACCTGCGGGGGCAGGGCCACCGCGCGGCGGACCTCGCCCTCCCAACGAACACTCCAGGCGGTGACGGTGACGACCGCGGCGGCCCCGAGGACCGTGAGAGCCGCCCAGACGATCCTGCGGACACGCGGTCGGATACGGAAGCCGGCCCAGCGGAGCAGAAACCGGGCGAGTGTCTCCAGTACGGCGCCGACGACGTATCCGACGACCGCCGAGACGCCGGCGACGAGACCTTGGAGCCACCAGGCGCGCGGGAGCAGGGACGGTGTGAGGGACAGGCAGTAGCACAGCACCGCCACGGCGATCCCGCCCCAGCACGGCCGCCGCCGGACCACCCGGTCGGGGCCCGAGTGCCGGCGCACCCGTTCCGCGACCCGCCGGGTCCAGTCCCTCGTATGATTCAGAGCCTTGCCCGCAACACCCACTTGGCCACCTCGAGACCACGATCGGCCACCGCACCGGCCGCCGCATCCGGAAGATCCCCAAGCCCATCCCCTTGGGCGACAAAAGGTGCAGAGCACCCTCGGATATCCCATCATTGTGGGCATGGCCCAGGCCCGGACGACCGAAAGTCCCCGTTTCTCGCCACCTGTGGCCAAGCCGGCGTTGCCGACGCTGACCGCGATGGTGGCCGGTTCGATGGTCGGCGCCGGTGTGTTCTCGCTGCCGCGCCGCTTCGCCGAGGAGACCGGTGCCGCGGGCGCACTGATCGCCTGGGTGATCGTGGGTACCGGCATGCTGGTGCCGACCCTGGTCTTCCAGACGCCGGCGCTGCGCAGGGCGGACCCGGACGCGGGTGTGTACGCCTACGCGAGGGGGGGTGGGGCGGTCGCGCCTGAGCCGGGCGTGGTCTTCACCTACGACCGCGACACCCGGACCGACACCCTGCTGCGCAAGGCGGGCGTCGAGGTCATCACCATCGTCGGCGCCGAACTGGGCCGGGGGCGCGGCGGCAGGCACTGCATGACCTGCCCGCTGCCGCGTGACCCGGTCGAGTTCTGACAGCGCGCGGCCCGGAGATGCCGGTCCACGGGCTCCCCACCCGGGCCGCCCTGGCGTCGGCGGTGGCCGTCCTGGTGGCGGTCAACCTGCTGGACAACCGCTGGGCCCGGTCGTGGATCCTGCTGACCGCGGTCATCGCCTCGGCGGTCCTGGTGACGTTGCTGCTGTGGGCCGGAGGCAGCTGGGCGGAGCTGGGGCTGGGCCGGAACACGCTCGCGGACGGGGCGCGTTGGGCCCTCACCCTGATCGGGATCGTCACGGCTGTCTATCTGTGCGGGGCCCTTGTCCCGGTCACCCGCGGGCTGTTCGCGGACCAGCGGACCGCCGCGCTGAGCGGTGCGCAGGTCGCCTTCAAGGCGCTGGTCGCGGTGCCCGTGGGGACCGTACTGCTGGAGGAGATCGCCTTCCGCGGGGTGCTGTTCGCGCTGCTGTGCCGGCTGCGCACGGCGACGACCGCCGCGGTCCTCTCCTCCGTGCTGTTCGGCCTCTGGCACATCCTGCCCTCGCTGAACCTCAACAAGGACAAGCCGACCCTGGGTTCGGTCTTCGGGCAGTCGGTCGCCGGCGCGGTCCTGGTGGACGTCGGGGCCGTACTGTTCACGGCCGTGGCGGGCTGCCTGCTGTGCTGGCTGCGCGACCGCAGCGGCTCCCTGCTGGCACCGATGGCCCTGCACTGGGCGGTCAACGCGCTGGGGTACGCGGTGGGGTTCCTGCTCCGCTGAGGCATGCCACGCCGGGGCCTGCCGCACTGGCGTGCGCCGTATCGGGCAGACTCGCGGCATGGAGACTGCCGAGTTTCTTCAGATCCTGGACCGGGAGGGCCGGTCGCTGGCCGCGGCCGCCATGGAGGCGGGCCTCGACGCCGAGGTGCCGGCCTGCCCGGACTGGCGGGTGCGCGACCTGCTGCGGCACACGGGCACCATCCACCGGTGGGCGGCCGGTGTCGTCGCCGACGCCCATCCCGGCCCCCGGCCCATCCCGGACCCGCCCGACCTCGACGGCACCGAACTGACCACCTGGTTCCGGGAAGGCCACCGTGACCTCGTCGACACCCTGGCCGCTGCGCCGCAGAACGTGACGTGCTGGACGTTCCACCCCGCCCCCGTCCCCTCACCACTGATCTTCTGGCTGCGCCGGCAGGCTCATGAGACGACCGTCCACCGGTACGACGCCGAGGCCGCCCGGGGCGGGCCCGTCTCCCCGATCGGCACGGACTTGGCGGTCGACGGCATCGACGAGCTGCTGCGCGGCTTCCACGCCCGCTCCCGCAGCCGGCTCCGCTCCGCATACCCGCGGGTGCTCCTGGTCCGCGCCGAGGACAGGGACGCGGCCTGGACCGTACGGCTGTCGGAGCAGCCGCCCGTCACGGAAGTCGGCGCACTCCATGACGCGACGGCCGAACTCTCCGGCCCTGCGGACGAGTTGTATCTGGCGCTGTGGAACCGGATACCGGTACCGAAGGTGATCGGCGACCCGGAACTGGTCGACCTGTGGCGCACCAGCTCCGGGATCTGACCGCCGGTTCTAACCGGCCAGCATCCGGGTGAGCACCGCGCGCTGCACCGGCAGCACCTCGCCGTGCAGCGCGCGCCCCTTGCCCGTGAGCGCCACCCGCACGCCCCGCCGGTCCTCCGGGCACATGGCCCGCTCGACCAGGCCGTCCTTCTCCAGCCGGGCGATCAGCCGGGACAGCGCGCTCTGGCTGAGATGCACCCGCTCAGCGATCTCCTGGACGCGGTAACTGCAGGCACTGTCCGCCGCCGGACCCGCGGAGAGCAGGTCGAGCACCTCGAAGTCACTGGCGCACAGGCCGTGGCCGTGCAGGGCGCGGTCGAGTTCGCACTGGGTGCGGGCGTGCAGGGCGAGAATGTCCCGCCACTGCTCCACGAGTGCCTGCTCGGGCTTCTTCGCCGCCATCCCCGCACCGTAGCAGAGCAACGGGATTGTTGCATCGTAATCAAATGCGCTCGCATTCAATGCATGTGCATGTAGTGTCCGTGGGTATGACCTCTCCGCTCACCGCCCCTGCCGCCCCGCCCGCGACGGGCCGCTGGACTCCGCGCCTCTGGGGCACTCTGCTGGTGCTCTGCGCCGCGATGTTCCTGGACGCCCTGGACGTGTCGATGGTCGGCGTCGCCCTGCCGTCGATCGGCTCCGACCTGCAGCTGTCGACCTCGACGCTGCAATGGATCGTCAGCGGCTACATCCTGGGATACGGCGGCCTGCTCCTGCTCGGCGGCCGTACCGCCGACCTGCTGGGCCGCCGCCAGGTGTTCCTCGTGGCCCTCGGCGTCTTCGCGCTCGCCTCGCTGCTCGGCGGCCTGGTCGACTCGGGCCCGCTGCTGATCGCCAGCCGCTTCGTCAAGGGCCTGAGCGCGGCATTCACCGCTCCGGCCGGCCTCTCGATCATCACGACCACGTTCCCGGAGGGCCCGCTGCGCAACCGTGCCCTCGCCATCTACACCACCTGCGCGGCCACCGGCTTCTCCATGGGTCTGGTGCTGTCCGGCCTGCTCACCGAGGCCAGTTGGCGCCTCACCATGCTGCTGCCCGCCCCCATCGCCCTGATCGCGCTCCTCACCGGCCTCAAGCTGCTGCCGCGCAGCTCACGCGAACGCGACCACAACGGCTACGACATCCCCGGCGCGGTCCTCGGCACCGCCTCCATGCTGCTCCTGGTGTTCACCGTGGTGGAGGCCCCGCAGGTGGGCTGGGCGTCGGCCCGCACCCTGCTGTCCTTCCTCGCGGTCGCGGTCCTGCTGACCGTCTTCGTCCGGGTCGAACGCCGCTCCCCCGGCCCGCTCATCCGGCTCGGCGTGCTGCGCTCGGGCAGCCAGGTCCGCGCCCAGCTCGGCGCGGTCGCCTTCTTCGGCTCGTATGTCGGCTTCCAGTTCCTCACCACCCTGTACATGCAGTCCCTGCTCGGCTGGTCGGCGCTGCACACCGCCCTGGCCTTCCTGCCCGCGGGCGCGCTCGTGGCGGTGTCCTCCACCAAGGTCGGTGCGATCGTGGACCGCTTCGGCACCCCGCGGCTGATAGCTGCGGGCTTCGCGTTCATGGTCGTCGGATACGCCCTGTTCCTGCGCATCGACCTGGACCCGGGGTACGCGGCGGTGATCCTGCCGTCGATGCTGCTGATCGGCGCGGCCTGTGCGCTGGTCTTCCCCTCGCTCAACATCCAGGCCACCAACGGGGTGGACGACCACGAGCAGGGCATGGTCTCCGGGCTCCTCAACACCTCGGTGCAGGTGGGCGGCGCGATCTTCCTCGCGATCGTGACGGCCGTGGTCACCGCGGGCGCCCCGGCGCAGGCCACCCCGCAGACGATGCTCGACAGCTACCGCCCCGGCTTCATGGTGGTCGCGGGCGTGGCCCTCGCCGGCCTCCTGATCACACTCACCGGACTGCGCACCCCGCGTAAGCAGCAGACCGTCGTGATCGCCAAGTCCACGTCCCTGGAGGCGGAGCGCGTGTCCGTGCGCGACTGACCTGACGCTCCACACCTGCGCCCGGCGGGTCGGTTGCCCCGCCGGGCGCACGGCTGTGACATTGCCGGAATGACGAGTCACGGGGGACGGCGCGGTCAGGCCGAGCGGGACACGATCACCGTCGAGATCGGATACGCGCTGTGCAGTGGGGTGTTCGCGGCGGCGGTGGTCTTCGGAGCGGTGGCGGGACCGGCACTGCTCTTCGACCTGCCCGGCGGTTTCGAACGTGCGCTGCCGCTGGTGGGCATGGCGCTCGCCACCCTGGTTTTCCTCGCCCGGGTCGTCAGCGTGCTCGTCCGCTTCCGGCGCGCGCCTCAGCCCAGCCAGCCCGGCCGGACCAGCCCCGACTCATAGGCCAGGACGACCAGTTGGGCCCGGTCTCGGGCGCCCAGCTTGACCATCGTGCGGCTCACATGGGTCTTGGCGGTGAGAGGGCTGACCACCAGGCGACGGGCGATCTCCTCGTTGGACAGGCCGATGCCGACCAGGGCCATCACCTCCCGTTCCCTTTCCGTGAGTTGAGCGAGAGTGTCGGCGGCGGCCGGCTCCTTGGAACGGGCGGCGAACTCCGCGATCAGCCGACGCGTCACCCCCGGCGACAGCAGTGCGTCCCCACCTACCACCGCCCTGACGGCGCGCACGAGTTCCTCCGGCTCGGTGTCCTTGACGAGGAAGCCGGAGGCGCCGGAGCGGATCGCCTCGAAGACGTACTCGTCCAGTTCGAACGTCGTCAGCATCACCACCCTGACGTCCTTCAGCTTCTCCTCGCCGGTGATACGGCGGGTCGCGGCCAGGCCGTCGAGACGCGGCATGCGGATGTCCATCAGGACGACATCGGGACGCAGTTCACGGACCGTGCGCAGCGCCTCGTCGCCGTCCGCCGCCTCCCCGACCACCTCGATGTCCGGCTGCGCGTCGAGCAGCGCCCGGAAACCGGCCCGCACCAGCGACTGGTCGTCGGCGAGCAGTACCCGGATCATCGGTCCTCCCGGTCGGTCGTGGGCAGCACGGAGTCGGTCATGGGCACTACGGCATCGGTCAAGGGCAGTACGGCGAGCACCCGGAAGCCGCCGTCGGCGCGCGGTCCCGCCTCGATGGTGCCACCCAGGGCGGCCGCCCGTTCCCGCATCCCGGCCAGCCCGTTCCCGCTGCCGCCCGCGTCCGCGCCGGTCGCGGGACCGTCGTCGTCGATCCGCAACCGCAGCTCCCCGCCCTCGTGTCCGAACCGCACGCGCGCGTGCCGCGAACCCGAGTGCCGTACGACATTGGTGAGCGCCTCCTGCACGATCCGGAAGGCGGCCAGGTCGGCTCCGGGCGGCAGCCGCGGCGGCTCCCCCTCCACCGCCACGGTGAGTCCGGCGCTCGCCGCCTGTTCGACCAGTTCCGGCAACCGCCCGAGGCCGGGGGCGGGCGCGCGCGGCGCGTCTCCCGGGGCGCGCAGGGTGTCGAGCACCTGACGCACCTCGCCGAGCGCCTCCTTGCTGGCGGCCTTGATGGTGGTGAGCGCCGACCGGGCCTGCTCGGGGTCGGAGTCCAGGAGCGCGAGGCCCATACCCGCCTGGACGTTGATCACCGAGATGCTGTGTGCCAGCACGTCGTGCAGTTCGCGGGCGATCCGCAGCCGTTCCGCGTCCGCCCGCCGCCGGGCCGCCTGGGCACGGTCGGCCCGCTCCCGCGCCCACTGCTCGCGCCGCAGCCGGACCAGCTCGGCCACGGAGACGATGATCAGCACCCAGGTGGCGGTGATCATCTCCTGGCCGGGACTCGAACCCGCGTCACCCGGCGGCGGCAGCCAGCGGTACAGCCAGAGCGAGATCAGCAGGTGGCCGCCCCACAGCATCCCGAGAGCCGCCCACGCGGCCCGGCGGCGCCCCGCGACGACGGCACCGAAGCAGGCCACGGCGACGGCCGCGAAGACCGGCCCGTACGGATAGCCGGCCGCGAGGTAGACCAGGGCGAGCGCCGCCGTGCCGAACACCACCGGCACCGGGTGCCGGTGCCGCCACAGCAACAGCGCGCAGGTGGCCAGGAGCAGCAGGCGGGCGTACCCGTCCAGGTGTTCGCGGTGCGGCTGCTCGTGGGCGGCGAAGTTCGAGCCCACCAGTACCAGGACGGTGAACGGCACGGTGGTGCGCCACGGCAGCCGGCCGCGGGACGGCCCGTCCTCGCCGTCGTCGTCGCGGTGCCACCACGGGGGGCCGTGGTGCCACCAGTGCGCGGGGCCGCGCTCCCGTACCCGCTGCTCGTCCATGTCCGCCACGCTAGACGGCACCGGCCCGCGCGAGCGTCAGCCCGGTGAGGTGATCACGCGTACTCCCGGGGAAGTAGGCCGTCGGGCGGGGCGCTGTCAGCGGTGGCCGGGTGCCAGTTCCGCCACCTCGGCGTCGAACAGCCGCTCCGGGTCGAAGCCCATCCCCACGAACTGCCCGGCGAGTTCGAGGGAGAGGCGAGCACCTCTTCTGTTCGTGAATGCATCTGCAAGGAGATCGTCATGGAGGTCGCCATGGAAACCGCGGGAACCGTCAACCCCAAGGGCACCGCAGCAAGCACCCAGCTCGTCGAGGTCGTCCTGCCAGGCGTTGTTGAGCCCGAAGGACTGCAGATCCGGCGCCGTCAGATCCCCGTCCCGGGCTCCGGCCAGATCGTCGTGCGCATGGAGGCCACCGGCGTCTCCTTCGCGGAGCAGCAGATGCGCCGCGGCCGCTACTACGACCAGCCGCCCTTCCCCTTCATCCCCGGCTACGACCTGGTCGGTACCGTGCTCACGGCCGGCGAGGGGGTCGCGCCCGGGCTCGTCGGCAAGCGGGTGGCATCCCTGGTCAAGGTGGGCGGCTGGGCCAGTCACGTCGTGCTCGACGCGGCCGACGCCGTGACGGTGCCGGACGGGGTCGGCGCGGCGGAGGCCGAGACGCTGGTCGTCAACGGCATCACGGCATGGCAGATGCTCCACCGCAAGGCCAAGGTGCGCCAGGCCGGGACGATCCTGGTGCACGGCGCCAACGGCGGGGTCGGCACGGTCCTCGTCCAGCTCGCGCGCGCGGCGGGCCTCCACGTCATCGGCACGGCCTCCGCCCGCCATCACGACGCGCTGCGGGAACTGGGCGTCACCCCGGTCGACTACCGCGCCGAGGACGTCCCGGCCCGGGTCCGCGAACTGGTTCCCGGCGGTGTCGACGCCGTCTTCGACCACCTCGGCGGCCGCAGCGTCGTCGACTCCTGGAAGCTCCTCGCCGCCGGCGGCACCCTCGTCGCCTACGGCAGCGCCACCACCCGGGACGACTCGGGCTCCAAGCAGTTGCCCGTGCTGAAGATCCTCGGCCGGGTGTGGCTGTGGAACGCGCTGCCCAACGGCCGGCACGCGTACTTCTTCAACGTCTGGGAGGGCCGCGCCCTGAACAAGGACCGCTTCCGGGCCCGGCTGAGCGCCGACCTCACCCAGGTGTTCCAGTCCCTCCGGCGCGGCGACGTCACCGCCCGCATCGCCGCCCGACTTCCCCTCACGCAGGCCGCCGAAGCCCTGCGGCTCGCCGAGTCCGGGACGGTCGCCGGCAAGGTCGTACTCGTCCCGGAGGACGGCGGCGGGACGTCGGCAGCCCCGGCACAGTGAAGACCGTCGGCTCTGCGGCGGCCGCTCTTCGCGAACCCGTCGTCCGCGAAGGGTGCCGAGGTCGAAGCGGCGTCGCGCCCGTCGCCTCGCCCGCCGGAGCCCCCCTAGGGGAAGACCAGGCCCACCCCGTGGGCGAGCTGGGCGGCCGCGTGCCGGAAGAACAGGTCACGGTCCTCCACGACGCCCTTGAACTGCCCGAACAGTTCGAACCCGACCAGCCCGAACAGCTGCGCCCACGCCGCGACCATGGCCACAGCCACCTCCGGTGGGAGTCCGGGCATCAGCTCGTCGGCCATCCTGCGGCCCTCGGGCGCGAGCTCGGCGGGCACGGGGGTACGGGCCAGACCGCGCCGCTCGAACGCCTCGTGCAGGATGCCGATCAGCACGAGGGCGACCCGGGCGGCCGGCATGATGGTCGTGTCCGGCGCCGAGTAGCCGGGCACCGGCGAGCCGTAGATCAGCGCGTACTCGTGCGGGCGCGCCAGCGCCCAGCCGCGCACCGCCTCGCACACGGTGACCCAGCGCTCCGCCGGGACGGCGTCGGCGGCAGCGGCGTGCGCGGCCTCGGCGGCCTCGCCGAGGGAGTCGTAGGCGTCGATGATCAGCGCGGTGAGCAGGTCGTCACGGCTCGGGAAGTAGCGGTAGAGCGCCGAGGAGACCATGCCGAGTTCGCGCGCGACGGCACGCAGCGACAGCTTGGCCGCGCCCTCGGCCGCGAGCTGTCTGCGCGCCTCGTCCTTGATGGCCGCGGTGACTTCCATCCTGGCTCGCGCGCGGGCGCCCTGTGAGGTGCTCATACGAGCAGTGTGCCACGAGGACGGAGCAGTGCACACACTTTGGAGCACTGCACTCGAACTTGAGCGCCGATCTCCTTTCAGTGCTCCTAACCCGAATCAAGTGCGTCGTACAAAAAAGAGAGCACCGCTCTTGCTTTGGAGCGCCGATCTCCCCACACTGGAGTCAAGCGAGAGCATCGCTCTCCAAACTGTGGGGGTCCCCGTGTCGACACACGTCCAGAAGCCCGGCTGGTTCACCGTCAACGTCTTCAACCAGGCCGTGTCCTGGCTCACCCGCCGCGGTATCAGCATCTGGGGCTCCCGCGTCCTCGCCGTCCGCGGACGCAAGAGCGGGGAGTGGCGCACCACCCCCGTGAACCTGCTGACGGTGGACGGACAGCAGTACCTGCTCGCGCCGCGCGGCCATGTCCAGTGGACCCGCAACATGCGCGCCGCCGGCGGCGGCGAACTGCGGCTCGGCAAGAACGTGGACGTCTTCACCGCCACCGAGGTCGCCGACGACGACAAGGTCGAGTTGCTGCGGGCCTACCTGAAGCGCTGGAAGGCGGAGGTCGGCGTCTTCTTCAACGGGGTCGGCCCCGACTCACCCGACGCCGACCTGCGCCGGATCGCCCCCGACCACCCGGTCTTCCGGATCACCGTCACGAAGTGACCGAGTCCTCGGTGTCGGTGTCGCCCGGGTCGTCCGCGTCCACCTCGGCGGTCTTCCCCGACGCGGGCGGCTCCGGGGCCAGTGTGGCGAGGGCGCGCTGGGCGAGCGGGTGGGAGCGGACGAGTTCGCCGAGGGAGGTCCGGCCCTGGGTGATCTCCTTGAACGCGCGCCAGGCCGGGCGGAAGCCGGTCAGGGCCGCGTGGAACAGCCCGGGCCTGCGTTCGAACACCGCCAGCATCCGCTTGCCCACGCTCATCTCGACACCGAGGCCCGCCTTGACGGCGAAGGCGTAGTTCAGCGCCTGGCGGCGGGTGTCCACGGCGTCGTGGGCCTCGGCGATCCGCACCGCCCACTCCCCCGCGAGCCGCCCCGAGCGCAGTGCGAAGGAGATGCCCTCACGGGTCCACGGCTCAAGCAGGCCGGCCGCATCACCGCACACGAGCACCCGGCCCCGGGACAGCGGCGAGTCGTCGGCGCGGCAGCGGGTCAGGTGACCGGAGGAGATGCTCGGTTCGAAGCCGGCGAGGCCGAGCCGGGCGATGAAGTCCTCCAAGTACCGCTTGGTGGCCGAGCCTTCGCCGCGCGCCGAGATCACCCCGACGGTCAGGGTGTCACCCTTGGGGAAGACCCAGCCGTAGCTGCCGGGCATCGGGCCCCAGTCGATGAGGACCCGCCCCTTCCAGTCCTCGGCGACCGTCTCCGGCACCGGGATCTCCGCCTCCAGACCGAGGTCCACCTGGTCGACCTTCACGCCGACGTGGGCGCCTATCCGGCTGGCGCTGCCGTCGGCGCCGACCACCGCGCGGGCCAGCAGGGTCTCGCCGCCCTGGAGGACGACCGCGACCGTGCGCCGGTCGGGGACGGCCGCGCCGTGCTGTTCGACGCGCTGCACGGCGGCGCCGGTGCGCAGCTCGGCGCCCGCCTTCTGGGCGTGCTCGACCAGCTGCTGGTCGAACTCGGGCCGGTTGATCAGCCCGAACATCATCTGCTTGGAGCGGCGGGTGCGGGTGAACCGTCCGTTGTTGGAGAAGGTGACCGCGTGCACCCGGTCCTTGAGGGGCAGCTCGAAGCCGGGCGGGAGCGCGTCGCGCGAGGGGCCGATGATGCCGCCGCCGCAGGTCTTGTAGCGGGGCAGCTCGGCTTTCTCCAGCAACAGCACGCGCCGTCCCGCGACCGCCGCCGCGTAGGCGGCCGAGGCCCCCGCGGGTCCCGCGCCCACCACGACGACGTCCCACACCCGCTGCACGTCGTCCGCCGAAGAAATCTCACCGCTCACGATGGTCCGCTGCTCCGATCAAGCCGTAGAAGCCGTAGGTGCCGTATCAAGCCGTAGGTGCCGTACCAACCCGTGGGTCAGGCCCTGGCCGTCCGTAGGCCGACACCTGTCACCTGTCCCCCCGCATCCTACGGCGGAGATCGCCGCAGGCCGCTGTGGGAGGATCGGTGTACTCACCAGTTCAACGTCGCACCCACGAGGAGCGTGCCCATGTCGTCCAATCCGGTCGCCGAGACCGTCACCGCCCTGCTGCCCAGGGCGAAGGCGGAGCTCGCCGAGCTGGTGGCCTTCAAGTCGGTGGCGGACTTCGCCCAGTTCCCGAGGAGCGAGAGCGAGGGCGCCGCGAACTGGGTCGCCGACGCACTGCGCGCCGAGGACTTCGTGGACGTCGCCGTGCTGGACACACCGGACGGGACGCAGTCGGTGTACGGCTATCTGCCTGGGCCGGAGGGTGCCAAAACGGTCCTGCTGTACGCGCACTACGATGTGCAGCCGCCGCTGGACGAGACCGCCTGGACCACCCCTCCGTTCGAGCTGACCGAGCGGGACGGCCGCTGGTACGGACGCGGTGCCGCCGACTGCAAGGGCGGTGTGATCATGCATCTGCTGGCACTGCGCGCGCTGAAGGCGAACGGTGGCGTCCCGGTCAACGTCAAGGTGATAGCCGAGGGCTCGGAGGAGATGGGCACCGGCGGCCTGGAGCGGTACGCCGAGCAGCACCCCGAACTGCTGGCGGCGGACACGATCGTCATCGGCGACGCGGGCAATTTCCGTGTCGGCCTGCCGACGGTGACCACGACCCTGCGTGGCATGACCATGCTCCGGGTCCAGATCGACACGCTTCAGGGCAATCTGCACTCCGGGCAGTTCGGCGGCGCCGCCCCGGACGCGCTGGCCGCTTTGATCCGGGTCCTGGACTCGCTGCGCGCCGAGGACGGTTCGACGACGGTCGACGGGCTCGCGCCGGAGTCCCACTGGGCGGGGCTGGAGTACGACGAGGAGCAGTTCCGCAAGGACGCCAAGGTGCTGGACGGCGTCGGGCTGATCGGTGACGGCTCGGTGGCGGACCGCATCTGGGCGCGTCCGGCGGTCACGGTGCTCGGCATCGACTGCCCGCCCGTGGTCGGCGCCACCCCGTCGGTCCAGGCGAGCGCCCGTGCCCTGGTCAGCCTGCGGGTGCCGCCGGGCGTGGACGCGGCCGAGGCGAGCAAGCTGCTCCAGGCCCATCTGGAGGCGCACACGCCGTGGGGCGCCCGGGTGCAGACCGAGGCGGTCGGCCAGGGCCAGCCGTTCCGCGCCGACACCACCAGCCCGGCGTACCAGGCGATGGCCGACGCGATGGCGGTCGCCTACCCGGGCGAGACGATGCAGTACGCCGGTCAGGGCGGCTCCATCCCGCTGTGCAACACCCTGGCGAGCCTCTACCCGCACGCCGAGATCCTGCTGATCGGTCTGAGCGAGCCGGAGGCGCAGATCCACGCGGTCAACGAGAGCGTGTCTCCGGAGGAGCTGGAGCGCCTGTCCGTAACGGAGGCGCTGTTCCTGCGGAACTACGCGGCGGGCTGAACCGCTCTGCCCACGGCAGAGGACCCTCGTCTGCGGACGGGGGTCCTCCTACGGTCGGACCATGGACGTCATCGAACTGTTCCCCCGGCTGCATCTGCTGCGCTTCCCGGTCGGCCAGGCCTACCTCTGGCACGACCCGGACGCCGACGCCTCGACGCTGATCGACGCCGGCCCGGTCGGCTCGGGCCGGCCGATCGCCGACGCGCTCACCGCGCTGGGTCGCTCCCCTTCGTCGGTACGACGGATCGTCCTCACCCATTTCCACGAGGATCACGTCGGCGGGGCGGCCGAGTTCGCCGCCCTGAGCGGAGGCGACGTGCTGGCCCACCGCCTGGACGCACCGGTGATCCGGGGCGAACTCCCTGGTGCGCCCCCGGTGTTCGAGGAGTGGGAGCTGCCGATCCGGGCCGAGGCCGCGAAGCGGCTGCCCGCCGACGAGCCGGTTCGCCCGGACGCGGTGACGGAGTTGTCCGACGGTGACGTCCTGGACTTCGGCGGCGGCGCCCGGGTCGTCCACGTCCCGGGTCATACCGACGGCAGCATCGCACTTCATCTCCCCTCGTACGGCGTGCTGTTCACCGGGGACGCGGTGGCGGTCTCACCGGTCACCGGCTCGGTGATACTGGGAGTGTTCAACCTGGACCGCGCCCAGGCCGTCGCGTCCTTCCGGCGGCTGGCCGCCCTGGACGCGGAGGTGGCCTGCTTCGGCCACGGTGATCCGGTGACCGCGGACGCATCCCAGGTGCTGCGGACATCCGCGGACACCTACGGGCCGCCGCGCTGACCATGGGAGCATGACCGACACCGCGCGCCGGATCGCAGCCCACACCGACATCGCGACCTCGCCGGCCCTGCTGAGCGATGTGGAGCTGACCGAGCTGGTCGCGGCGGGCGAGCCGCTCGGCACCGGGACCGGCGGCACCGCGATGCGAATCAGGGTGGACGGCAGGCCGGTGTTCGTGAACCGGATCCCCCTGACCGACCGGGAGCGGGACCCATGGCACGCCCGCTCCACCGCGAACCTCTTCGGCCTGCCGCCGTACTGCCACTACGGCGTCGGCGCCTACAGGCGGCGAGCGCGAGTCCCCTTGTGGGGGCCGAAGAGTGCGCGCGAATGCCCCTCCTTCGACCGGTGGGTGTCCGGCCTGTGCACGGCGGACGGCGGCCGCGAGGAAGTTGAGCTGCGCACCGACGTTAGACACAGCCCCGGGAATTGCCAAGGTCCCCGCCAACCTCACCGAGAATGCGCCTACTTGACGTGCAGTCAGGGACTGTCAACCGACCGGGACGCCGGCCTCCAGATAGAGCGTGGCGCCGCGCTCGCGGGCCCGCAGCGCCCAGCGCAGCCGTTCGTAGCGCACCGGCGGCAGCATCTCGGCGGCCTCCTGTTCGGTGGCGAAACGCCAGCCGCGCAGCTCGGGCCCCGGCAGCACCAGCCGTCCGGCCTCGGCGGAGTCCAGTCGGCCGCCGTCGAAGAGCAGCCGCAGACCTCCGTAGCGGGGCGGCACGGGCTGCTCCCAGTCGACGACCAGCAGCCGCGGGACCTTCTCCAGCCGTATCCCGGTCTCCTCCTCGACCTCACGCACGCCCGCCCGTGCGGGGGCCTCGCCGGGCTCGACGACACCGCCGGGGAACTCCCAGCCCGCCTTGTAGGTGGGGTCGACCAGCAGGACGCGGTCGTCCTCGTCGAAGAGCAGGACCCCGGCCGCGAGGGTCTCGGCGGTGGGCTCCGGGGTCTGCACGATGTCACAGACGGGCGCGGCACCGGTGCCGACGGCCTCGGCGATGTACACGGCCGTCTCGTACGGGGTGAGGGCACTGGTGTCGACGAGATGGGCGTCGGCGCCGATCCAGGTGGCGAGGGCGGCACGGTAGGGCTCGATCTGGTCGTACGACCACTGCCGGACGCGTATCTCGCCGTCGGGCAGGTCGGGCGGGATCTCCCGGCCGGATATTCGCTCGCGCAGGATCGTTTCGGCCGGGGTGAGGCACAGATGCCGGACGGCGATCCGGCGGGCGGCGAGGCCGCCGAAGATCTCGTCGCGGTACTCCTGGCGCAGCAACGTCATGGGAACCACCAGGGTCCCGCCCAGCTCGGCGAGCATCCCTGCCGCCGTGTCGATCACCAGTCGTCGCCAGATCGGCAGATCCTGGAAGTCGCCGACCTCGGCGAGGCGCTTGGCCGGTAGCAGGTGTGTCAGTGCCCCGCCGATGACCTCGGGGTCGAAGAGCGTGCTGTTCGGGATCAGTTCGATCAGTTCACGTGCGGTGGTCGTCTTACCCGCACCGAACGCGCCGTTGACCCAGACGATCACGGACTCCCCCTCTTCTCTTGGCCCCCTGAGGCTTGCCCGCTCCACACTGCCACGGAAACCAGTTCCCGTTGAGGGTGCGCAAAACGGGGGTGCCGGTGCTCCCTCCGCGGAACACCGGCACCGTCGTTCGCTCCAGCCCGGCCGGACTACTCCTGGCCCAGGAGATCCCCGTCGGTCTCGAAGCTGTCGTCGCCCACGAGGTGTCCGACGTGCTCCAGGGTGTCCGCGACGGGCAGGTCGTCGAACGGACCGTCGGCGGCGGCGTGGGACGGGGTGATGGCGGCCACGACGAATCCGGTGGCCAGGCTGGCGATGGCGAGCATGCTGCGCTTCTTCATGCCCGTCTCAACTGTGCGGGCGGCCCGGGGTCACGGGCGAACCCACGAGGGGAGCAACACGGCACGTCGGCACGGAAACCGGGTGGTCGGAAGGATCACGGCGCGGCTGACGTCGGGGAGCCCGAACCCCGCTCGCACAGGAAGCCGTACGCCATGACCAGCCCGCGACCGACCACGATCCTCTGGCGCCCGACCGGTCCCGTGAGGCTCGAACTGGTCCGGGAGCCGGAGTGGCGCGCCCGGCCGCCCAGGCTGCCCGAGCAGCCGATCTTCTACCCGGTGCTCGACGAGGACTACGCGATCAGGATCGCCCGGGACTGGAACGTCAAGCACGACGGCGCCGGCTTCGTGACCCGCTTCGAGGTCGACACCGAGTTCGTCCGCCGCTACCCCGTCCAGCAGGTGGGCGGCAGCACGACCCTGGAGCTGTGGGTGCCGACCGAGGAGCTGGACGAGTTCAACGCGCACCTCGTCGGCACGATCGACGTAGTCCACGAGTTCCGGTGAGGCTCCCCGGGCCATCCTCGTTACAGGACATCGGATGTCCTGACCGGAACCTCTCACAGGCGAGACCCAGGCATCTCGTAGGGTCTCCAGGCGTCACCAGGCAACACAACCCAACACACATGGCTGCGCCTCCCTCTCAATTGGTCCCACAGCCAGGTCGACAGGGGAACCGGCGCAAGCTTCGACGCTCCCCCTTCCAACACAGCCGAACAGCTCCTACCATAAGCGCGCACCGATGACGCATACATGCAGTCATCCCACCTTTTGCGAGTCGGAGGAGCGTAACGATGCGTCACCCTCACACCCGCACAACCCGCCGAAGAGTGGTCGGAGCACTGACCGCGGCACTGCTGTGCACGGCGGGCCTCGCCGCACCCGCCGCCGCAGGCGGGGCAACCGGCTCGCCCACCCCCGCCGACGGTCTCGCCCTCACCCCGCCGATGGGCTTCAACAACTGGAACTCCACCCACTGCGGCACGGACTTCAACGAGGCCATGGTCGAGGGCATCGCGGACCTCTTCGTGGCGAAGGGCCTCAAGGACGCCGGCTACCGGTACGTCAACCTGGACGACTGCTGGGCGCTGCCGAGCCGCGACGCGGACGGCAGGCTGGTCCCGGATCCGGCCCGGTTCCCCCACGGGATCAAGGCGGTCGCCGACTACGTCCACTCCAAGGGCCTCAAGCTCGGCATCTACACCAGCGCGGGCACCAAGACCTGCAACGACGCCGGCTTCCCGGGTGCCCTCGGGCACGAGTACAGCGATGCCCAGCAGTTCGCCGACTGGGGCGTCGACTATCTCAAGTACGACAACTGCAACAACCAGGGTGTGGACGCCAGGCAGCGCTACCTCACCATGCGGGACGCGCTGAGGGCGACCGGGCGGCCCATCGTCTACAGCATCTGCGAGTGGGGCGAGAACAAGCCCTGGGAGTGGGCGTCGGACGTGGGCCAGCTGTGGCGCACGACCGGGGACATCAGCGACAGCTGGGGCTCGATGGTGTCGATCCTCAAGCAGAACCTGCCGCTCGCGCCCTACGCGAGCCCCGGGCACTGGAACGATCCCGACATGCTGGAGGTCGGCAACGGCGGTATGACCGACACCGAGTACCGCTCGCACTTCTCGATGTGGTCGGTGATGGCCGCCCCGCTGCTGATCGGCACCGACCTGCGCAAGGCCTCCCGGGCGACCTTCGACATCCTGGACAACAAGGAGGTCATCGCCGTCGACCAGGACCCGCTGGGCAAGCAGGGCACGGTGATCTCCTCGGCGGGCGGGCGCTGGGTCGTCGCCAAGGACATGAAGGACGGCAGCCGCGCGGTCGCCCTCTTCAACGAGTCCAACTCCCCCCAGCGCATCGCGACCACCGCACAGGCAGCCGGCCTCTCGAACGCGCCCGCCTACACCCTGCGCGACCTGTGGCAGCACCGCAGCTACAACACCGCGGGGACCATCTCCGCGGTCGTCCCGGCACACGGCACGGTTCTGGTCCGGGTCGCCACCGACCGGCGCTGGGCGGCGCACCCGCCGGCCGTCGAACTCGGCCTGAACGGCAGCCCGTTCATCGAGCCTGGCAGCCAGGCCGCGCTCACCACGTCCGTCACCGACCTCGGCCGCACCACGGCCCGCAAGGTCTCCGTCTCGCTCACCGGCCCCCGTGGCTGGACCCTCACCCCGACCTCGCCGACCAGGACCAGGGCACTGGCGACGGGCCGCGCCCTGCACACCGGCTGGAAGGTGACCGCTCCAGCAGGGACGCCGAAGGGGTCGTACGACCTCGGGCTCAGGGCGAGTTACCGGTCACCGGCCGGAGTGCGCACCGAGAGCACGATGACGATCACGATGACCGTCGCGGACCCGCCGCCCGCCGGAAGCTCCTACCTCAGCGACCTTCCCTGGTTGTCGGCCGGCAACGGCTGGGGGCCCGTGGAGCGCGACAGCAGCAACGGGGAGACCGCCGCCGGCGACGGGCATCCGATCACCGTCGACGGGGTGGTGTATGCCAAGGGTCTCGGCACCCATGCCCAGAGCCAGATCGACTACTACACCGGGAAGGCGTGCGAGAAGGTCACCGCCGACGTCGGCGTGGACGACGAGGAAGCCGCCAACGGAAGCGTCTCCTTCGAGGTCTGGGCGGACGGCACGAAGGTCGCCGCGACCGGCGTACTGACCACGGACATGCCGGCCCAGCCGCTCACCGCCGACGTCACCGGTGCCGAGGTGATCAGCCTCGTCGTCACCGACGGCGGGAACGGCGTCACCTCCGACCACGGCGACTGGGCGGACGCGCGGATCACCTGCTGACGCCCCACGACCCGCACGTCAGACACCGCTGACGGCCCGGTCGGCCGGACCTGAACACCGGCCGACCGGGCCTGAACGTTCCTGCTGAGTCCCGCGGCCGCCTCAGACGCCTGCCGCCGTCGCGTCCGTGCCCATCCGGGCCAGCGCGGCCGCCGCGGCGCCCACCAGCCCCGCGTCCGTGCCCATCTGGGCCGGGACGACCGCCAGACGCTGCACGAAGGAGAGGGTCGCGTAGTCGGTGAGGGCCTTGCGCAGCGGTGTGAAGAGGATCTCCCCCGCCTTGCCCACGCCGCCGCCGATCACCGCGATGTCGATCTCGACAAGGGTCGCGGTGGCCGCGATCCCGGCCGCCAGCGCCTGTGCGGCCCGCTCGAAGGACGCCACCGCGACCGGGTCGCCGGTCCGGGCGGCGGCCGCGACCGCGGCCGCCGAGGTGTCGCCGTCGGGACCCGGCCGCCAGCCGCCCTCAAGCGCGCGCCGGGCGATGTTGGGGCCGCTCGCGATGCGTTCCACGCAGCCGCGCGACCCGCACGGGCAGGGGTCCCCGTCGAGGTCGACGCTGATGTGGCCGATATGGCCCGCGTTGCCGGTCGGCCCGGGGTGCAGCTTGCCGCCGAGCACCAGGCCGCCGCCGACGCCCGTCGACACCACCATGCACAGCGCGTTGTCATGGCCGCGGGCCGCACCCTGCCAGTGTTCGGCTGCCGTGATGGCGACACCGTCACCGATCAGCTCGACCGGCAGTCCGCCGGCGGCCGCGCGCACCCGCTCGACGAGCGGGAAGTCCCGCCAGCCCGGCACGTTGACCGGACTCACGGTGCCGGCGGAGGCGTCCACGGGGCCCGCGCTGCCGATCCCGAGCGAGCCGGCCCGCCCCCACAGGGGTGAACCGGCGAGTTCGCCGACCACCTCCTCGACGGCGCCCATGACCGTCTCGCCGTCCTGCTGGGCGGGCGTCGCGCGCTGGGAGCGTGCCTGGATCCGTCCGTGACCGTCCACCAGTGCGCCGGCGATCTTTGTGCCGCCGATGTCGAGGGCCGCCACGAGGTCGGTGTGCATCAGAGTCAGATCTCCCCGTCAACCATGAGTAACCGAGTGAAAGGCAGCCGTCCAGCGGTGGGGGCGCGGGCCGGAGTTTGCGGTGGACAGTCTCCCTCGCATCTGACAACGTTGTCCAGGCTCTATGCTCGACGCCACATCCTCATACAAACCCATGGACCTGTGCATCCCCCGTGGACAACAGGAATCACCACCGTGGACGACAGGACAGGACGCCGCATCGTGCCCGAGACCTCCCGCCGCGCAGACCGTCTCCCAGGCTCCCGTTACGGGACCCGGCCGACGATGAAGGACGTGGCTGCGCGCGCCGGTGTCGGCCTCAAGACGGTGTCCCGGGTGGTCAACGGCGAGCCCGGGGTCACCCCGGACACCGAGCGCCGGGTCCAGGAGGCGATCGACGCGCTCGGCTTCCGCCGCAACGACAGCGCGCGGGTGCTGCGCAAGGGCCGTACCGCGAGTATCGGTCTCGTCCTTGAGGACCTCGCCGACCCGTTCTACGGTCCGCTGAGCCGGGCGGTCGAGGAGGTGGCCCGGGCCCATGGCGCGCTGCTGATCAACGGGTCCAGTGCCGAGGACCCGGACCGCGAGCAGGAGTTGGCGCTCGCGCTGTGCGCACGGCGGGTGGACGGGCTGGTGGTGATCCCGGCCGGGGACGACCACCGTTATCTGGAGCCGGAGATCAGGGCGGGTGTGGCCACGGTGTTCGTGGACCGCCCGGCCGGGAGGATCGACGCCGACGTGGTGCTGTCCGACAGCTACGGCGGGGCCCGTGACGGCGTCACCCATCTCATCGCGCACGGCCACCACCGGATCGGCTTCATCGGTGACATGCCCCGCATCCACACCGCGGCCGAGCGGCTGCGCGGCTACCGGGCCGCGATGGAGGACGCCGGGATATCCGTCGAGCCGGCGTGGACCTCCCTCGGTGTGACGGACCCGGAGCGGGTGCGCCGGGCCGCCGAGGAGATGCTGTCCGGGCCCGCCCCGGTCACCGCGATCTTCACGGGCAACAACCGGGTGACCGTCACCGTGATCCGGGTTCTCGCCGAGCGGACCCGTCCGGTCGCACTCGTCGGCTTCGACGACATCGAGCTGGCCGATCTGCTGCATCCGGGCCTCACGGTCGTCGCCCAGGACGCGGCCCTGCTCGGCCGTACGGCTGCCGAGCGGCTCTTCCGCCAACTGGACGGCACCCTTCTGGCACCGGAGCGGATCGAGCTGCCGACCCGGCTGGTCACCCGCGGCTCGGGCGAGCTGCCGCCCTCGGAGTGAGCCGCGCATGACCGGCCGTACGCTCACGGAACTGGGCCTCGACCAGGCACCGCGCGACCACCCGCTGACCTATCCCGGCGTCTGGCCCGCCGACTCCGGACTCCTCGACGGCGACCGGCTGTTGCCGCTGGATCGGCTGGTGTACGACGACGGCCGGGTACCGGTGCTCGCGGTCGGCTCCAACGCCTCTCCCGCCCAACTCCAGCACAAGATGGCCGAGTCCGGGGTGACCGAGCCGATCCCCATGGTGCGCTCCCGAGTGACCGGCCTCGACGTGGGCGTCTCCGCGCACGTCAGCCGCCTCGGCTATGTCTCGGCGTCCCCGGTCCAATCCCCCACGACGGTAAGGCAGTCGTTCGTCCTCTGGCTGAACGGACGGCAACTGGAGGTGATCGACGCGAGCGAGGGCGTACCGCTGCCGGGCGGCAACTTCGGCCGGGCCTGGCTGCCCGCCCCGGACGTACGCGTCGGCCTCGCGGACGGCACGACGCTGCCCGGCGTCCACGCCTACGTCAACCGGCACGGCGTCCTGCACGACGGCACCGGCACGCCCCGCCGCCACCCAGGTGAGCACACCCTCCTCACGGAACTTCTGGGCGAAGCAGCCGAGTTGAGGGAGCTGTTCGGTGTGACACCCGAGGAGTTCTGCGCGCGTGCGCGGGCCGACGCCGAACTGTGCCGGCGGGGCACCCGGCTGTTCGCCGAGCGGAAGTGGGCGGTCGCGTCGGGCCTGGAGCGGTACGTCCGCACTCAGCAGACGGGAAGTCCGGGGACCGGGGAGTCGTTGTCGCCGCCCTTGATGTAGACATCGCTGACGCAGACACTGGTGTTGCCGCTGTGGTCGTCCGTCCTCGCCCACCAGACGTTGGTCCACCTGCCGTAGGTCTCCCGGCGGCCCAGATGCGCCTGGCAGTTGAAATAGTCGGTGCCCGCGTTGAGCACGCCGGCCTCGGCGCCGGAGGCGGGGTAGGAGGTGGCGGTCCGCCAGACCTGGCAGTTGTACTTGCCGCCGCCGATGGACTGACAGGCCGGGGTGGGGGTGGCCGTCCCGCCGCCGGTGCCCGAACTCCGGGACGGACGAGTGCTCTGGGAAGGCTTGGCCGAGGGGGTGGCCAAGGGGCGGTCCGTCGGCTTGCCGGCCTCGGCGGGCGGGGCGCTGCCGGTGGGAGCGGTGGTCCTCTCCTCGCCCTGGCCCGTGGGTCCGGGTCCTTGGCCCGCTCGGGGGCCAGGTACCCGAAGACACCGCCGCCCCGTTCCTCAGACACGTCCGTGAACCGCGTCCAGCGTACGGGGCGGCGCCGACAGCTCAAGTCGCCCGGGGGCGGCTGTGACAGGGCCGCTACTTGCCGGAGGCCGTCAGATCGCCGCGCCGGGGCGCCGCGAAGCCCTTTAGATCGGCCCGGGTCAGACCGGTCAGCCGGGCCACCTCGGCGATGTCGAGGGCGCCGCAGTCCAGGCCGCGCAGCAGATAGCCGCTGAGGGCCTTGGCGGTGGCGGGCTCGTCCATGACGTCACCGCCGGTGCGGTTGGCGTACCGGGCGAGCCGGGCGGCGGCCTGCTCGAAGCCCTCGCGGTAGAACGCGAACACGGCCGCGTACCGGGTGGGGATGTGGCCGGGGTGCATGTCCCAGCCCTGGTAGTAGGCGCGGGCCAGGGCACGCCGGGTGAGCCCGTAGTGCAGCCGCCAGGCGTCGTGCACCTTCGCCGTGGGCCCGACCGGCAGCACATTGGTGGAACCGTCCGACACGCGTACGCCCGTACCGGCGGCCGCGACCTGCATGACCGCCTTGGCATGGTCTGCGGCCGGGTGGTCGCTGGCCTGGTAGGCGGCGGAGACGCCGAGGCAGGCGCTGTAGTCGAAGGTGCCGTAGTGCAGTCCGGTGGCGCGGCCCTCGGCGGCCTGGATCATCCGGGCGACGGTGGCGGTGCCGTCGGTGGCGAGGATGGACTGGCTGGTCTCGATCTGGATCTCGAACCCGATCCGGCCCGGCTCCAGGCCGTGCGCCTTCTCGAAGGCCTCCAGGAGCCGGACCATCGCGGTGACCTGCTCGGGGTAGGTCACCTTGGGCAGGGTCAGCACCAGGCCCGCGGGCAGGCCGCCGGCCGCCATCAGCCCGGTGAGGAAGATGTCGAGGGTGCGGATGCCCCGGTCGCGCACCGCGGCCTCCATGCACTTCATCCGGATGCCCATGTACGGCGCCGCCGTGCCGTCGGCGTACGCCTCGGCGATCAGCCGCGCCGCCCGGGCCGCCGTCTCGTCCTCCTCGGCGTCGGGGCGGGGCCCGTAGCCGTCCTCGAAGTCGACGCGCAGGTCTTCGATCGGCTCGCGCTCCAGCTTGGCGCGGACCCGGGAGTGGACGGGCTCGGCGAGTTCGCCGGACAGGCCGAGGACGGCGGCGAAGGAGGCGGCGTCGGGGGCGTGTTCGTCCAGGGCGGCGAGCGCCCGGTCGCCCCAGGAGCGGACGGTGTCCGCGGCGAAGGCGTCGCCCGGGACGTACACGGTGTGCACGGGCTGGCGGGTGCCGGGGTCGCCCGGGTAGCGGCGCTCCAGTTCGGCGTCGACCGGCGCGAGGGAGGCGCTGATCTCCTCGCTGACGGCGCCCGCGAGACTCGTCGCCACCTTCTGCTGCTGGCCCTGACCCATCCCACACCCTCCTGTTTTCCACTGTACGGAATCAACAATCCGTTGAATGAAGTTATCCGGGCGCCTTCGGGATGGTCAACACCATGTCCACGGGGCGACACGCCCCCATCTGGGCATGTTCACGCTCGACTCACACCTGGGTAGCACACTCTCTGCGCAGGACTCGCCTTACGCACGCCTCGTCCGGCCCTCGCCACCGAAGGAGCCCCCGTGCCGAACCAGCGCCGAGTCACCCGCCGTCTGGGCCTGAAGGTCCTTTTGGCTGCGGCGGTCACCGTGCCCCTCTCCAGCGCCGCGATCTCCGCCTCGTCCGCCTCCTCCGTGCCGTTCGCGACCCTGCGGGCCGGCCGGGCGACGCCATCGGCCCCGCCGCGGCGCGCACCACGGCTCGACGTCATGACCTTCAACCTGCGGTACGCGAGCACCGCCGAACCCAACAGCTGGGCCGACCGCCGACCCGTGATGCGCGAGCTGTTGCACCGCGCGCACCCCCAGGTCATCGGCACCCAGGAAGGCCTCTACCAGCAGCTGCGCGACATCGACGCCGACCTCGGACCGCACTACGACTGGATCGGCACCGGCCGCGAGGGCGGCAGCCGGGACGAGTCCACGGCGATCTACTACGACATCCGGCGCCTGGCCCCTGTGGAGCACTACACCTTCTGGCTCTCCGACACCCCGGAGGTCATCCGCTCCAACACCTGGAACGCCGCCTTCCCCCGCATCGTCACCTGGGTCCGCTTCCGCGATCTCGCCGACGGCGGCCGGGAGTTCTACGTCGCCAACACCCACTTCGACCAGCGGAGCCAGTACGCCCGCGAGCGCAGCGCGACCCTGCTCACCCAGCGGATCGCGGAGTTCGACCCCGCGCTGCCGGTCGTGGTGACCGGCGACTTCAACGCCGCCGCGCACAAGAACCCGGCCTACGACACCCTCGTGGGCTCCGGGCTCCTGGACACCTGGGAGGCGGCGGAGCGGCGCAGCACCCTGTACGGCACCTTCCACGGCTACCACAGGCTCCAGCGGGACGGCGACCGTATCGACTGGATCCTGACCTCGCCGGGTGCGACCACGCACCAGGCGACGATCAACACCTTCTCGATGCACGGTCAGTTCCCCAGCGACCATCTCCCGGTGCAGGCCTCACTGAGCCTGCGCTGACACCACGAGGCCCCCGTGACCGGTGTCGATCACGGGGGCCTCGGACAGTCCTGCGGCGATCAGCCCTTGCGGGTGTTGATCTCCTCCGTGAGCTGGGGGACGACGTCGAAGAGGTCGCCGACCACACCGAAGTCGACCAGCTCGAAGATCGGGGCTTCGGCGTCCTTGTTGACCGCGACGATCGTCTTGGAGGTCTGCATACCCGCGCGGTGCTGGATCGCACCGGAGATGCCGTTGGCGATGTACAGCTGCGGGGAGACGGACTTGCCGGTCTGGCCGACCTGGTTGGTGTGCGGGTACCAACCGGCGTCGACCGCGGCACGCGAGGCGCCCACAGCGGCGCCGAGGGAGTCGGCGAGCGCCTCGATGATCGCGAAGTTCTCGGCGCCGTTGACGCCACGGCCGCCGGAGACCACGATCGCGGCCTCGGTCAGCTCCGGACGCCCGGTCGACTCACGCGGGGTCCGGCCGGTGACCTTCGTACCCGTCGCCTTGTCGGAGAAGGTGACGTTCAGGGCCTCGACGCTGCCGGCGGCCGGGGCGGCCTCGACGGCGGCGCTGTTGGGCTTGACCGTGATGACCGGGGTGCCCTTGGCGACACGGGACTTGGTGGTGAAGGACGCGGCGAACACCGACTGGGTGGCCACCGGGCCCTCGTCGCCGGCCTCCAGGTCGACGGCGTCGGTGATGATGCCGGAGCCGATGCGCAGCGCCAGACGGGCGGCGATCTCCTTGCCCTCGGCGGAGGAGGGGACCAGCACGGCGGCCGGGGACACCTGCTCGAAGGCGGCCTGCAGCGCATCCACCTTGGGAACGACCAGGTAGTCGGCGTACTCGGACGCGTCGTGGGTGAGGACCTTCACCGCGCCGTGCTCGGCGAGGGTGGCGGCGGTGTCGGCCGCGCCGTTGCCCAGCGCGACGGCGACGGGCTCACCGATCCGGCGGGCCAGGGTCAGCAGCTCGAGGGTGGGCTTGCGGACGGCACCGTCCACGTGGTCGACGTAGACGAGGACTTCAGCCATGGGAATGCTCTCCTGCTTGCGAAAGTTGAGGGGCGGTCAGCGACTGCTGGGCTCAGATGAACTTCTGGCCCGCCAGGAACTCAGCGAGCTGCTTGCCGCCCTCGCCCTCGTCCTTGACGATCGTGCCGGCCGTGCGGGCCGGGCGCTCGGTGGCGGCCTCGACCTTGGTCCAGGCGCCCTCCAGGCCGACCTCCTCGGCCTCGATGTCGAGGTCGGACAGGTCCCAGGACTGAACCGGCTTCTTCTTCGCGGCCATAATGCCCTTGAAGGACGGGTAGCGGGCCTCACCCGACTGGTCGGTCACCGAGACGACCGCCGGCAGGGAGGCCTCCAGCTGCTCGGACGCGGCATCGCCGTCACGACGCCCCTTCACCACCCCGTCCTCGACGGAAACCTCGGAGAGCAGGGTGACCTGCGGAACGCCCAGCCGCTCGGCCAGCAGCGCCGGGACCACACCGGCGGTGCCGTCGGTGGAGGCCATACCGGAGACCACCAGGTCGAAGCCGGCCTTCTCGATCGCCTTGGCCAGCACCAGGGAGGTACCGATGGCGTCGGTGCCGTGCAGGTCGTCGTCCTCGACGTGGATCGCCTTGTCCGCGCCCATCGACAGCGCCTTGCGCAGCGCGTCCTTGGCGTCCTCCGGACCGACGGTGAGGACGGTGACCTCGACGTCGTCGTCGGAGTTCTCGGAGATCTGCAGCGCCTGCTCGACCGCGTACTCGTCCAGCTCGGAGAGCAGACCGTCCACGTCGTCACGGTCGACGGTCAGGTCATCGGCGAAGTGCCGGTCGCCAGTGGCGTCGGGCACGTACTTGACAGTGACAACGATCCTCAGACTCACGCCGGCTCTCCTACTGCATCGTCTCTTCTGGGCTGCCTCTTGAAGGCAGCATAGGCGCCCCAAGCGGCTCATCCCGGTCGGGGCGACCGCGCGCTCCGAACGAAATATTACTCGCCAGTACACCCAGTTCTCTCCCGCTAAGCAAGCGCTTTGAACTGTGAGCTTCGCAACGCAGCGTAATCGGAACTCGACGCCTGCGCAGAATGAGGGGCGTGTGATCAGTCGCGCAGTCCGTTGAAACCGCCCTGGTGGTACAGGAGCGGGCGGCCGGCGCGGGAGGGATCTCCCACGACCACCTCGGCGAGCACGATGCGATGGTCGCCGGCCGGCACCCGTGCGACGATCCGGCACACCAGCCAGACCAGCACGTCGTCGAGGACCGGGACCCCCGCGTGGCCCTCGCGCCAACCGGTGGGCGCCCCGAACCGGTCGGCGCCGCTGCGGGCGAAGGTGGCGGCGAGTTCGGCCTGGTGCTCGCCGAGGATGTGGACGCCGATGTGCTCGGCGGCGGATATCGCGGGCCAGCTGGAGGCGCCCGTACCGACGCCGAAGGAGAGCATCGGGGGCTCGGCGGAGACGGAGGTGAGGGAGGTGGCGGTGAAGCCGACCGGGCCGCCGGCACCGCGGGCGGTGATCACCGCGACTCCGGCGGCGTGCCGCCGGAAGGCGGAGCGGAGCAGGTCGGGAGAGGCGAGCTGAGGGGTACCGAGGCCGGGCGTGGCCGTCATGGGGTTGTCCTTCTGGGGGAGGCGGCGTTCAGGTCCTGGTCTGTTCAGCGACCCGGACAGCGCGCGCTCGCGGTGCGGGCCAGGTCGACGTGGACCCGCCCGAGGAGAAGGAGTTCATGAGACATACGGTCAGGCTGACGATAGGTGGTACATCCAGTCAAGTACGTTCTGGGATATGGGAGCTGCCTCACCGTCATCGGCACGTCCGTCAGACCGCCTCTCCCAGCGCCGCGATGACGTCCGCCTTCCTGGGCTGTCCGGTGGCCCGGCGCACCACCCGGCCGTCCGCGTCGAGCACCAGCACGGTGGGCGTCTTGAGGATCTGCAGTTCGCGTACCAGGTCCAGGTGGGCCTCGGCGTCGATCTCGACGTGGGTGACCCCGGGGACCATGGCGGCGACCTCGCCCAGCACCCGCCGGGTGGCCCGGCAGGGGGCGCAGAAGGCGCTGGAAAACTGCACCAGCGTTGCCCGCCCGCCGAGTTCGCCGCCCAGTTCACCGAGGTCAGCCGCTCCGAGCCGTTTGCCGTCGTCCCGCCCGCGCACTCGTACCCTCCCGCTCCGCCGCTTGTGCAGCACTCCGTAGACGCTCGCCGCCGCGAGCACCGCCACGCACATCACCAGTCCGGTCATCACCGCACCAGCTTTCACGACGCTGCTCGCCACTGGGACCAGCGTTCACGAGACTGCAAAGATTCCCGCCTCCCGTATCGGCCTTCGGGACGGAATCCTTGGTTCATGGACATCGACGCACGTGGGCCGCGTTTTGCGGCGGCGGTGACGACGGTCGTGCTGGCCGCCGCGCTGATCACCCGTAGCCCCTGGATCCTCGCCTGGCAGACCCTGGCGTTCGCGCTCGGCGCGGCCGGAGGCGTGAGCCGTTCGCCGTACGGCCGGGCGTTCCGGACGGTCGTACGACCGCGGCTCACTCCCCCTACGGAGTTCGAACCACCGGAACCCCCGCGGTTCGCCCAGGCGGTGGGACTGGTGTTCGCGGGACTCGGTCTGGTCGGTTTCGCGCTGGGTCCCGGCTGGCTGGGTCTCGCGGCGACCGGAATCGCGCTCGCCGCGGCCTTCCTGAACGCGGCGTTCGGGTACTGCCTGGGGTGCGAGATGTTCCTGCTCGTCCGCCGATTCACAGTACGCGCGGAGTAAAGGAAGGTAAAAATCCGAGGTGGATCATAGGCCGACGTGACGAGGATCTCGCCACTCCGGGGCACCAGGGCTGGCTCGCCGTCCGTTCTTCGGGCACGATCTGCGATACGCCGTAAACCTACGGCTGCGTAACTTCCCGCCGGGAACCCCTTTCCCAGGCAGAGCAGAAAGGGTCCGCCCCGCCCATGGCCGAGTTGGTCTACCATCCCGTCATCGGTTTCGCCAAGACGCTGTTCAAGGTCTGGGACCTCAAGATCGACTGCCAGGGGTCGGAGAACATCCCGCGCTCGGGCGGCGCAGTGCTGGTGAGCAATCACATCAGCTATCTGGACTTCGTCTTCGACGGTCTGGCGGCTCTCCCGCAGAAGCGCCTGGTGCGCTTCATGGCGAAGGAGTCGGTCTTCCGGCACCGGATCTCCGGTCCGCTGATGCGCGGGATGAAGCACATCCCGGTGGACCGCCAGCAGGGCGAGGCGGCCTACCAGCACGCGCTGAACTCGCTCAAGTCCGGTGAGATCGTAGGGGTCTTCCCGGAGGCCACCATCTCCCAGTCCTTCACGCTGAAGAGCTTCAAGTCGGGCGCGGCGCGCCTGGCCCAGGAGGCCGGCGTCCCGCTGATCCCGATGGCCCTGTGGGGCACGCAGCGGCTGTGGACCAAGGGCCAGCCGCGCAACTTCAAGCGCAGCCACATCCCCGTCACCATCCGGGTGGGCGAGCCGGTCGAGGCCCCGCGCGACCAGTACGCGGGCGCCATCACCCGCCGCCTGCGCGACTGCGTCCAGGACCTGCTGGACGCGGCCCAGCGCGCCTACCCCGCCCGCCCGAAGGACACGACCGACACCTGGTGGCTCCCGACCCATCTCGGCGGTACGGCGCCCACGCAGGAGCAGTTGAAGGCGGCGGAGGCGATCTGAGCCTCAGCCCGCCGACTCGGGTGCCCGCATCTCGATTCGCGCCCCGGGGCTGAACTTCTCCAGCAGTTCGGCGAGTTCAGTCCCCGCCGACTCGACCTCGGCCACCGACATCGGGGCGAGGCTCTCCAGGAGGAACACGGCCGAGGTCGTCCGCTCGGTCAGACGGGTGCGGGGACCCTGGCGCCAGTTCCAGCGCCGGCAGGTGACGCCCGCTTCGTCGCACCACACGACCTCGCCGGCGTCCGGGTGCTCGACGGCCTCCTCTCCGCCCGCGACCGTCACGAAGTCCTCCTCGCCCGTGGCGCGCACAAGGCGCATCCCGCCCTGGATGAGGTCGAGGTCCTCGCCGCCGACGGGGATCAGATGGGCGACGCTGATGGCGTTGTAGAGGTCCACGAGCAGGTTGATGCGGGGCAGTCCGCCGTCCGCGAGGGCCCGCTTGGCCAGCGCCTCGGCGGAGTTCCGGGTGCGGGACGGCTTGGAGCCGAACGCCGTGTAGGCCGCGCGCCAGGCCACCATGTGGGGGTCCTCGTGCGGGGCGTGCCCGTCGAGGCGTACGGCGAGACGCCGTGCCGCGTCGTCGAGGAGGACCGAACTCGCCCCGGTGCTGGGCCCGTTGACCAGTCCATGGGCCTCGATCGCGAGGTGCGTGAAGCCGGGTGCGAGGGCGCGCACCTCGTCGGACACGGTGAGCGTGAGAGTCATCTGCCTTGCCTCAGAGTGCGGTGGGGAGCGTCTTCCACAGGTACGGGCGGTCGGGTGCCGCTTTCAGCACGCCGAGCACGACCGGGTGAGGTTCAGCGTACAGGACCGGATAGTCCATCTCATTGGACTCCGGGTCGGGGACCCAGGCCAGCCGCTCACCGTCGAGGGAGAACGCGGCGTCGACGCCGGGCTTGTTGCCTCGCGGGTCCTGCCGGTGCCAGGCTCCGTCGAAGCGGACGGCGACCAGTCCGTGCACGGCGTGACCGGCTCCGTCGTCGTCCGCCAGTCGCTGGTAGCAAAGGGCCGTGGGGATGTCCTCGGCGCGCAGCAGAGCGGCGAGGGCGTGGGCCTTGGCGTAGCAGATGCCGGTGCGCTGCTCCAGCACGTCCGAGGCCCGCCAGGTGACACGGGGATCGCCGACATCGGCGGAGTGCGGGATGGCGTCCCGTACGAATTCATACGCGGCCCGCGCATAGGCATACGAGTCCTCGGCTCCCGCTGTCAGCCGGGCGGCCGTCTCCCGGACCACCGGATGGTGGTGGTCGATGGCCTCGTCAGCGGCCAAGTACGCGGACAGGTCAGCGGTGTTCTGGATCAGTTCCATGGCTGCAGAGCATAGAAATGCGACCACCCGGGAGTCAATGACTTTCCAGGTGGCCGCATATCTATGCACAGCTGATGCTGGACGCTCAGCGCGCCATCTCCTCCTTGAGGGCCGCCACGAACGCGTCCACGTCCTCCTCGGTGGTGTCGAAGGCGCACATCCAGCGCACGTCTCCGGCGGCCTCGTCCCAGAAGTAGAACCTGAAGCGCTTCTGCAGGCGCAGGCTCACCTCGTGCGGGAGCCGAGCGAAGACGCCGTTGGCCTGCACCGGGTGGAGGATCTCCACGCCGTGCACTGCACGGACGCCCTCGGCGAGCCGCTGAGCCATCTCGTTGGCGTGCCGGGCGTTGCGCAGCCACAGGTCCTTGGCGAGCAGGGCCTCCAGCTGGACCGACACGAAGCGCATCTTGGAGGCGAGCTGCATGGACAGCTTGCGCAGGTGCTTCATATGACTGACGGCGTCCTGGTTGATCACCACGACCGCCTCGCCGAACACGGCACCGTTCTTGGTGCCGCCCAGGGAGAGGATGTCGACGCCGACGGCGTTGGTGAACGTGCGCATCGGGACGTTCAGGGAGGCCGCCGCGTTGGCTATCCGGGAGCCGTCCAGGTGCACCTTCATGCCGTGCTCATGGGCGTGTTCGCAGATCGCGCGGATCTCGTCGGGTGTGTAGAGGGTGCCCAGCTCGGTGCTCTGGGTGATCGAGACGACCTGCGGCATCGCACGGTGCTCGTCCTCCCAGCCGTACGCCTGCCGGTCGATGAGTTCCGGGGTGAGCTTGCCGTCGGGCGTGGGCACGGTGAGCAGCTTGAGCCCGCCCATGCGCTCGGGGGCGCCACCCTCGTCGACGTTGATGTGCGCGCTCTCGGCGCAGATCACCGCGCCCCAGCGGTCGGTGACCGCCTGGAGCGCGACGACGTTGGCGCCGGTGCCGTTGAAGACCGGGAAGGCCTCCGCGGTCGCGCCGAAGTGGCTGCGGACGATCCGCTGGAGGTTCTCGGTGTACTCGTCCTCGCCGTACGCCACCTGGTGGCCGCCGTTGGCGAGGGCCAGGGCGGCCAGTACCTCGGGGTGGGCTCCGGCGTAGTTGTCACTGGCGAAACCGCGGACCTCCGGGTCGTGGTGGCGACGCGCGTCGGTCTTCGGAGGGTTCACGGCTTCTCGGTCAGCCACAGACGGTTTCCGTTCACTTCGGCGGCGGACTTGCTCCAGACGCCCTCGACGGCCTCGGCCAGGTCCTTGACGTCCGTGAAGCCCGCGAACTTCGCGTTGGGTCGCTCGGCGCGCATCGCGTCGTGCACCAACGCCTTCACCACCAGGATCGTAGCCGCGGAGGTGGGGCCCTCGGCGCCGTCGGAGATCCCGGCCTTGCGGAAGTAGTCGGCCATGGCAAGCGTCCATGCCTCGGCGGCGGCCTTGGCCGCGGCGTAGGCGGCGTTACCGGCGGTCGGCTGGGAAGCACCGGCGGCACTGATCAGAACGTACCGACCGCGGTCGCTGCGCTGCAGCGCCTCGTGGAAGGCGAGGGAGGTGTGCTGCACGGTCTTGACCAGCAGCAGCTCCAGGAAGTCCCAGTCGTCCAGGCTGGTCTTGGCGAAGGTCTCGCTGCCGCGCCAGCCGCCGACCAGGTGGACGAGACCGTCGACGCGACCGAAGCCCTTCTCGATGTGGGTGGCCCAGTCCCGGGTGGACTGCAGGTCAAGCAGATCCACCGTGTCACCGGTGACCGACGCGCCACCGGACGCGTAGCGAGCCGCGTCCACCGCCTCCGACAGCCGCTGCGGATCGTTGTCCGCCCCGACGACGGTCGCGCCGGCCTCGGCCAGTCGCAACAGCGTGGCCCGCCCGGCGGGTCCGCCCGCCCCGGCCACCGCGATCACCGCACCACTGAGAGACCCGTTGTGCGCCATGTGCTTCCCCTCTTGAGCAGTGTTCCGGAGACTGTCGCTCACGCGGCGACCGGCTCGGCGCTGTCCGCCGTGATGCCCTTGGTTGCGGCGATCACGTTCTTCAGTTTCTTGGACAGGGCCTCATAGAACATGCTCAGCGGAAACTCGTCCGGAAGCACGTCGTCCACGAGTTTGCGCGGCGGCAGGGTCAGGTCGAGGGCGTCCGCACCCTTGGCCCACTTGGAGCCGGGGTGCGGGGCGAGGTAGGTGGCGACCAGTTCGTAGCCGGCGAACCAGTGGACGAGCTTCGGGCGGTCGATGCCGTCGCGGTAGAGCTTCTCGATCTCGGCGCACAGCTGGTTGGTGACCTGCGGGGCGCGCTCCCAGTCGATGGAGAGCCTGTTGTCGGTCCAGCGGACCACGTCGTGCTTGTGCAGGTAGGCGAAGAGCAGCTGGCCGCCGAGCCCGTCGTAGTTGCGGACGCGGTCGCCGGTGACCGGGAAGCGGAACATGCGGTCGAAGAGGACCGCGTACTGCACGTCACGGGCCTGCGGGACGCCGTCGGACGCCAGCTTCACGGCCTCCTTGAAGGCGGTGAGGTCACAGCGCAGCTCCTCCAGGCCGTACATCCAGAACGGCTGGCGCTGCTTGATCATGAACGGGTCGAACGGCAGGTCGCCGTGGCTGTGGGTGCGGTCGTGGACCATGTCCCACAGCACGAAGGCCTCCTCGCAGCGCTTCTGGTCATGGACCATCGCCGCGATGTCCTCGGGAAGTTCGAGGCCGAGGAGGTCCACGGCCGCGTCGGTGACCCGGCGGAAGCGGGCGGCCTCGCGGTCGCAGAAGATACCGCCCCAGGAGAATCGTTCCGGCGCCTGGCGTACGGCGATGGTCTCGGGGAAGAGGACGGCGGAGTTGGTGTCGTAGCCGGCCGTGAAGTCCTCGAACGTGATACCGCAGAACAGCGGGTTGTCGTAGCGGGTGCGCTCCAGCTCGGCCAGCCAGTCGGGCCAGACCATGCGCAGCACGACCGCCTCCAGGTTGCGGTCCGGGTTGCCGTTCTGGGTGTACATCGGGAAGACGACCAGGTGCTGGAGGCCGTCCGCGCGGCTCGCGGCGGGCTGGAAGGCCAGCAGCGAGTCGAGGAAGTCGGGCACCTGGAAGCCGCCGACGGCCCAGCGCCGCAGGTCGGTCACCAGCGCGCGGTGGTAGTCGGCGTCGTGCGGGAGCAGCGGGGCCAGCTCCTCGACGGCGGCGATCACCGCGTCGACGGCCCGCCCGGCGTCGGCACGTGCCGGGGCGCCCTCGGCGTCGAAGTCGATCGACCCGTCCTTGGACTGCCATGGCCGGATTCGCTCCACGCCATCCTTGAGCACGGGCCATGCCGGGTGCTCCACCACCCTGGTCACGGGAGGAACCTGTTCCTCCGAACCCAGCTGCACAAGAATTTCCGTCATGACCCATCCTTCACGGGAGAACCTCGCGTTAGGACACCGTATGCATACGAGCTTTCTCCCAGCAAGGGGGACTTCGGGAAATTATCCTGCGACCCCCTTCCTTCACCGCGTTTTTTCCCGTCTGAAACCGTGAGGGCGCTCACATTCACTGCGACCGATAATGAAGTGTCAGCTCCGGGGCGGCGCATGGATCCGGCCGGTCAATACGCGGCGGGACGCGCCCACCCCCGGGTGACCGCCGACGGGGGCACGAGCCAGACACCGCGCGCCCGGCGCGCCAATCCTCGGTGTACGTACGGGTTCATCGCGACGAACGGCCATTAGGCTGCGCCCAGCCGCGTGGACAGCGACGTCCCGTCGTACGGTCCGCGCGCGTGCAGCCACCGCCGCCGTCGACGGAAGCGAGTTGAATCTTGAACTTCCTTACCATCGGTCACCGCGGAGTCATGGGCGTCGAGCCCGAGAACACCCTCCGTTCCTTCGTCGCCGCCCAGCAGGCCGGCCTCGACCTGATCGAACTCGATCTGCACCTCAGCAAGGACGGCGCCCTGGTCGTCATGCACGACGCGGAGGTGGACCGCACGACCGACGGCACCGGCCCGATCGCCGAGAAGACCCTGGAGGAGTTGCGCACCCTGGACGCGGGCCGCGGTGAGCGGGTGCCGGTGTTCGAGGAAGTCCTGGACGCGGTACGGACGCCGCTGCAGGCCGAGATCAAGGACGTGGCGGCGGCCCGCGCACTGGCCGGGCTGATGCAGCGGCGGGACCTGGTGTCCCGGGTGGAGGTGTCCTCGTTCCATGACGAGGCCGTCGCCGAGATCGGCCGGCTGGTGCCGGGGGTGCGCACCGCGCTGATCGCCAGCCGCTACGGCACCGACGTGGTGGAGCGGGCCCAGGAGGCGGGGGCGGCGACCCTCTGCCTCAACATCCGGCGGCTGACCCTGGAGGTCGTCGAGCACGCCCGCAAGGCGGACCTCAGGGTGATCGGGTGGGTGGTGAACACCCAGGACCACCTGCGGCTGGTGCGCGCCCTCCAGCTGGACGGCGCGACGACCGACTACCCGGAGATCAAGCGCACCGCCCGCTTCACCGCATGAGCCGTCATCCCGGCGGTGTGTGTCACACCAGCGGCTTGACCAGCAGCTCGAACTGCAGGTCGGCGCGTTGCGGGATACCGAAGCGCTCGTCGCCGTACGGGAACGGGGTCATCTTTCCCGTACGGCGGTAGCCGCGTCGCTCGTACCAGGCGATCAGGTCGTCGCGCACGGAGATCACCGTCATGTGCATCTCCGTGGCGCCCCAGTCCTGCCGGGCCCGGCGCTCCGCCTCGGCGATGACGACCTTGCCGAGCCCGGCGCCCTGGAGGTCGGGGCTGACCGCGAACATGCCGAAGTAGGCGTGGGTACCGCGGTGTTCCAGCTGGCAGCAGGCGACGACCCGGCCGTCCCGCTCGACGGTGAGCAGCTTGCCGTCCGGCGCCTTGATGACGTCGAGGACGCCCTCGGGGTCGGTCCGCTGACCCTCCAGGATGTCCGCCTCGGTGGTCCAGCCGACCCGGCTGGCATCGCCCCGGTACGCCGACTCGATCAGCGCGACCAGTACGTCCACGTCGGCGTCGGTGGCGTCGCGGAAGGTCAGTCCGGCTGCGGCGTTCTCCATGGGCGGGTTCTCCGATCTCGGGCAGGCTGAGCCGGGCACGACCCTATCGCCGCCGGTCGGACGCCGGTCGACCGGTGGTCCGGGGGTGCGGGGTTCCTGCTCCGGGTGGCACTACGCTCCGGCCGCATGGTGCACGTACTGAGCAGTCGTACCCTTGTCCACCCCACCGACCCCGAGCGCTCCCGCGCCTTCTACGGCGAGCAACTCGGCCTCCCCGTCTACCGCGAGTTCGGTACGGGCCCCGAGCGCGGCACGGTCTACTTCCTGGGCGGCGGTTTCCTGGAGGTCTCTGGGCGCACGGACGCTCCCGCTTCCCCCTCCGTGCAGCTGTGGCTGCAGGTCGCGGACGCCGGCGCGGCGCACGAGGAGCTGGTGGCGAACGGCGTCGAGATCGTGCGTCCGCCGGTGAAGGAGCCGTGGGGTCTGGTCGAGATGTGGATCGCGGATCCGGACGGCATCAGGATCGTGCTGGTGGAGGTGCCGGCCGACCATCCGATGCGGTACCGGCCGGGGATCTGAGGACGCGGGAGCGTCCGATGGCCGCTGTCAGTGGCGGGGTCTAGCGTTCGGAGGAGAGATCCCCCTGGAGGAGTGGCCATGGAGTTCGACAAGCCGGTGACGGGCGGCCCCTGCTGGACGGAGCTGGGGACCGACGACCTGGAGGGCGCCAAGCGGTTCTACGCGGAGTTGTTCGGCTGGCGTCCGGAGACGGATCCCCGGCAGGAGGCCGGCGGCTACACCGTGGCGCATCTCGGGGACGCGGCGGTCGCGGCCATCACCCCGCGGTACCAGGAGTCCCAACCGGTCGCGTGGAACGTGTCGTTCGCGGTGACGGACGCCGACGCGACCGCGCGGCTGGTGGAGGAGGCCGGCGGCACGGTGGTGGTCGGCCCGATGGACATCTTCGACGTGGGCCGCTTCTCGGTCGCCCTCGACCCCACCGGCGCCGCCTTCCAGCTGTGGGAGGCGGGGGCCTTCCCGGGCGCCGGGCTGCTCAACGCACCGGGTGCGCTGGGCTGGGTGGAGCTGGCGACCCGGGACACCGGCCGGGCCAGGGGCTTCTACACCACGGTCTTCGGCTGGAGTGCCGAGGCCTCCGAGTGGTACACGGAGTTCGCCGTCGGCGGGCAGGAGTTCGGGGGGATGGCCGAGATGGGCGACCGGTTCCCGCCCGAGGCGCCGCCGCACTGGCTGCCGTACTTCGCGGTCGAGGACGTGGACGCGACGGCCGAGGTGGCGGTCGCGGCGGGCGGTGCCGTGCGGGCGGAGCCGATGACGGTGCCGGACGGCCCGCGTATCGCCGTACTGGCCGACCCGCAGGGCGCGGTGTTCGGCGTCTTCCGGGCGGACGAGAAGGGCTGAGCCGGGGATCACCGTACCGTCCACGGCCTCCCGCGGTCAGGCCCGCAGTGCGCCCATCCTGCCCTCCAGCCGCCCCAGCAACTCGGCGAGGAGACCGGCGAGTTGGCTCTGCCCGTCGGGAGCGAGGACGGACAGTACCGCCGTCTCGTGGGCGAGTTGCTCGGGCAGGATGCCGTCGACCAGGTCGCGGCCCGCGTCGGTGAGGCGGAGGTGGGCGACCCGCCGGTCCCGGGCGTCGCCGCGCCGTTCGACCAGGCCCCGCTCGGTCAGCTGCTTGAGGCGCTTGGTGACGGCGGCGCCGGAGGAGAAGGTCTCCTTGGCGAGCTCGCTCGGGGTCAGCTCGTGGCCGGTGCGTCGCAGCGCGCCGAGCAGGTCGAACTCGGGGCGGCTGAGGCCCGCCCGGCGCAGCGGGGTGTCCTCGGCCTGCTGGAGCAGGGCGGCGCAGCGGTTGATCCGGCCGATGACCTCCATGGGCCCGGTGTCCAGCTCGGGATGGACGGCCTGCCACTGCCGCACGACGGCGGCGACCGTGTCGTCCCTGCCCGCGTCTCTGCCCGCGTCGCTGTCGGCCGCCGGTCGTCCGTTGGTCGCCGTCATGGCCGTACGTCCTCCGTAGTCCTCGTGCCGCCCCAGGAGTGCGGTCCCTGGCGTCGCACCGTCGCGGCGAGCGTACGGTGTCCGGACTGCTCGGCGAGCACGACCCGCTCCTGGGGCAGTGCGCGCTGCCACCACTCGCCGGACGCGGCGTCGGCCGTGGCGCGCAGTTCGGCGAGGGCGGCGGACAGGGTGCGTCGGGCCGTCTCCAGGGCACGCGGAGCCGGGTGCGGCTCGGCCAGCAGCCGGGCGGCCTCCTCCCTGGCCCGCTCCACGGCGGCCAGGGCGTTTTCGATGCGATCGCCGGCCCGGCGGTTGGTGACCACGACGGCGGCGACGAAGCCGACGAGTGCGCCGACCAGGGTGTCCAGGACCCGTTCGGTGATCAGCTGCCCGGAGTCCTGGGTGCGGGCGAACTCGGTGATGAGCAGGGCCATCGGGGTGACACAGACGCTGCCGAGCCAGTAGTTGCGGCTGATCAGCGCCTCTGCGCCGAAGTTGAAGACGAGGCAGCTCAGCACCAGGACAGCCGGGTGCAGATGGGCGAGCGGCACTACGGCGGCGAAGACCAGGACGCCGAGAAGGTTGCCCACGACGCGCTGGACGCCCCGGCTCCAGGTGAGGGTGACGTTGGCCTGGTAGAGGGATGCGGCGGTGACCAGCGCCCAGTAGGGGCGGCCGACGCCGAGGGCCAGGGAGGCGTATCCGGCGAGGGCGCAGCCGAGCGCGGTGCGGGCGGCCAGCGGGGCGAGCGGGCCGAGCCGGCGCCACAGCGGGCGGTGCGGTACGGCGCGTTCGGCGTCTACGCCGAGGAGTTCGTCGTCGGCCCCGGCCACCCGTGGGACGCGTCCGGTGCCGCGCAGCTCCCGCGCCCAGCCGCGCAGCCGCTCGGGGTCGGCGTCGGCGGGGGCGGCGAGGGCGACCTCGGCGCGGACGACGAGGTGTTCGAGGGCGCGGCGGGTGCGGTCGGTGCGGGCGCCGGTGGCGAGCAGGGACTGCCAGGCGGCCTGTACGGCGGCGGCCGCGGCGGCCCGGGGCCGGGCCTGGCCCTCCCCGGCGCCCCGGACGCCGGCGTAGGCGGCGGTGGCGTTCAGGGCCTGGGCGGTGGCCCGGCGCTCCGGGCCGTATGGGCGCAGCAGCCCGGGTGCCATGCCGACCAGCCAGGCCCAGGCACCCGCGAGCAGGGCCAGTCCGACATGGCCGGGGACCTGACCGAGGGTCTGCGGGGCGAACAGGGAGGCGGAGCTGATGAAGGTGAGGACCACGTTCCCGGGCGGGCCGACCCGGGTGGCATCGCACAGCACCTTCTGCGCGGCGGCCATCAGGGCGCCGACGGTGACCAGGGCGACCGCGTTCGTGGTGAGCGAGGCGGCGAGCAGGGCGACGGCCAGACCGCCGGTCATGCCGAGCACGACCCGGGCCAGGGTGCGCGCGCGGGCGGGGTAGGGACGGTTGTGGCCGTAGAGGGCGCACAGCGATCCGGCCATCGTGTACATCGCCAGGTCGAGGCGGCCGAGGGCCAGCAGGGTCAGGTTGGGCGGGGCGACCGCGGCGACCGCGCTGAGCGCGGGCTTGAACCAGATGTCGGAGGGCCGGCCGAGGCGCAACGCACCGGCGAGGGGCAGACGGCGGGTGGTCGGGGTCGCGGTGCTCATAGTCATCAATTTAGCATGTGTTTTACTCGTAAAGCAATTGCGAACGCGCCGCCCGGCCACCTGTCGGCCACCGTCGGAAACAGGTCCTCTCACCTGCTGTACTCCGCCGAGTGCTCCCCGTGTACACCCTTGCGCTCGCGTGCGCGCCGTGCGGGCGGGGCATCGCATCCATCGACGCGTCGTCGAGCGGGGAGGTGCGCGTGCACGGACCGGCTTCGCCCGGGTGGCTGCTGGTCGCGCTGTGCGCGGCGACCGGGGCCTACTGTCTGCTGCGCCTGCGCAGCGGCGTCGAGGAACAGCGGCGCGCCGCGGGCGGCGAGGCGCTGATGGGGTTCGGCATGGCCGCGATGGCCGTGCCCGCGACCGTCTTCACCCCGCCGGCCTGGACATGGCCGCTGTACGCGGCGGTGTTCGGCGCGGCCGCGCTGCGTGCGCTGTGGAGCGCCCGCGCCGGCATGCACCATCTGCACCACCTGGTAGGGGCGACCGCGATGGTCTACATGGCCGTGGTCATGGCTGCCTCCCCCGGCGGCCACCACCACGGCGGCGCCGGGGTCCCGCCGGTGACCGGGCTGCTGCTCCTCTACTTCACCGGCTACGTCCTGCTGTCCGGTGCACGTCTGGTTCCGGTCGCGATGGCGGCGACCGGGACCGGAACGGCCGGATGGGCCGACCGGCCCGAGCTGGCGCGGGCGTGCCGGCTGTCGATGGGGATCGGCATGGTGGCGATGCTGCTGGCGCTGTGAGCGGATGACGGCACGCGCGGCGCACACGTTGCTTGCGTCACTTTGGCGCAATGGGCTGTACCCCTGAGCGCTTTCCCGCTCATAGGGTGCTGGCCATGATGGTCCCCGTGGCACTGCTGCTGCTCGCCACCCTGACGGCCGTGGCCGGTCCCCGGCTGCTCGCCCGGGCCGACTGGACGGACCGCGAGCCGGTGGTCGCCCTGTGGGTGTGGCAGTGCGTGGTGGCTGCCGTACTGCTGTGCTGTGCACTGTCGATGACACTGAGCGCGGCGGCGGCCTGGCAGGCGGCGCGGGGGCATCTGTTCGCGACCGCCCCGAGCGGGGTGGCTGACGCCTATCCGCTCGCCACGACCGGCCCTTGGGCGGCGACGACGGCGGTGACCCTCGCCTGCGCCGGGCTGTGGAGCGGGGCGATGCTGGTGCGCGAGATCGCACGGGCCAGGGCCCGGCGCCGGCAGCGGCGGACCGAACTGCTGGTCCGCGCACCTCTGTTGCCCGGCGAGGAGAGGTCCGCCGACCGCCTCGTGGTCCTTGAGGGCGAGCGCCCCGACGCCTGGTGGCTGCCCGGCGCGGCACCCCGACTCGTCGTGACCACCGCCGCGTTGCGTCGGCTGAAGGGGCGTCAGCTGGACGCGGTCCTCGCCCATGAACAGGGGCACGCCCAGGCCCGGCACGACTGGCTGCTGCACTGCTCGGCCGCACTGGCCGGGGGATTTCCGCAGATCCCGGTGTTCGCCGCGTTCCGGGACGAGATGCACCGGCTGGTCGAACTGGCTGCCGACGACATGGCCTCCCGGCGCCACGGGCGCCTCACCACCGCGCTCGCCCTGGTCGAACTCAACGAGGACCGCGGCGTGTTCGGCCCTGGACCGGCCCCGCACGCCCATGTTCCGCAGCGCGTGCACCGGTTGCTCACCGCGCCGGACCGGCTCCCCGCCCGGCACCGGCTGCGGCTGACCGCGACCGCCGCGCTGGTCCCCGTGATCCCGGTCCTGGTGGCGCTCGTGCCGGGACTGCGCGCGCTCGGGTAAAGCCGTACCCGTCAGCGGAATTGGCCTTCGGGCAATGATTCGGCAAAGATCACGTCATGCGCCCCCCGTCCAGCGACCGTCCTGCTCCGCTTCTCGTGACCGCCGTCCTCGCCCTGTCCTCGGCGCTGCTGCTCGCCCTCGTCGCCGGCGAGTGGCCTCCCCTGGTCGCACTGGACGAGGACATCGCCGACACCGCCCACGGCTGGGCCGTCGCACACCACGGCACCACCCGTGTCCTGGGCATCCTGACGGACCGGGTCTGGGACCCGCTGGCCATGCGCCTGTTGTGCGCGGCTGTCGCGGTGTGGCTGGTGTGGCGGCACTCGGCGTGGTGGACCGCCCTGTGGCTGGCCCTGACCTGCGCGCTCGGCACGGTCGCGCAGCAGACCCTGAAGGCCGCCGTCGGCCGCCCGCGCCCGGAGTGGCCCGACCCGGTCGACCCCGCCCGCTACGCCGCCTTCCCCTCCGGGCACACCATGACGGCCACCGTGGTCTGCGGCCTCCTGCTGTGGCTGCTGCACCGCTGCGGCACCGGCCGCGCACTGCGGCGGACGGCGCTGATCGCGGCCGGGGTGTCGGTCCTCGGCGTCGGCCTGACCCGGGTGTGGCTCGGCGTCCACTGGCCCTCGGACGTACTGGGCGGCTGGCTGCTCGGGGCCCTGGTGGTAGCGCTGGCGGTGGTGGCGTACGAGTGGGAGCGCGGCGGCCGGGGGCACCCTCACTAGGGCCTGTGTGACGATTCCCGTCGTCGCCCGGAGGGCCGCCTCGCGGCGTCAGGCGCGTGCTCTGGGGTCCCCCCGGCCGGAGGCTTGGGGAGTGCCTGGCGTAGGCCCTCCTACTGGACGTACTTGGGTCGGCGCCCGGTGCGGCGAGAGTGCGTGCACCGCCGCCGGCCCAGCTGAACTGACATCCCACGACGGCAGCCGTACGCGGACAGACCCCCGGGTAAGGTCCAGCGCATGGCTGCCGTGCTCTTCGACTTCTCCGGGACCCTCTTCCGTATCGAGTCCACCGAATCCTGGCTGCGGGCCGTGCTCGCCGACTCCGAGGCGAAGCTCGCCGAGGCGGAACTGGCGGCGGCCGCGCGGGCGCTGGAGGTGGCCGGGGCCCAGCCCGGCGGGGCGAACCCGGTGGAACTGCCCGATGACCTGGCCGGCGTGTGGGCGGTGCGCGACGAGAGCGCGGAGCTGCACCGGGCCGCCTACACCGGGCTGTCCCGCCGGGTGCCGCTGCCTCACCCGGCACTGCACGACGCGCTGTACGAGCGGCACATGGCCCCCGCCGCCTGGACGCCGTACCCGGACGCCGCGGAGGTGCTGCGAACGCTGCGCGCGCAGGGCATCGGGGTCGGTGTGATCAGCAACATCGGCTGGGATCTGCGCCCGGTGTTCCGCACCCACGGGCTCGACGCGTATGTGGACGCGTACGTCCTGTCGTACGAACACGGCGTGCAGAAGCCGGATCCGCGGCTCTTCACGGTCGCCCTGGAGGTGCTCGGGGCCGCGCCCGCCGAAACGCTGATGGTCGGGGACAGCAGGCCCGCCGACGGCGGGGCGGCGGCGCTGGGCTGCCGGGTGCACTTCGTGGACCATCTGCCGGTGACCGAACGGCCCGACGCGCTGCTGCCGGTGCTCGACCTGGTGGGCGTGGCCCGCCGACCGGCCACGCCCACGCAGGCCTGACCTGCTGCGCCGTCCGCCCGAGACGCTCCCCCGTGTCGCCCCGGACGGACGGCAGCCCTGAACAGGCCCCGCGCAAGGCGGTGCCCGCTGCGTCCATTATAGTTGGCTGGCAGCCAGTCAACGCAGGAGTTCCAGCATGTCCCCTCGCAGCGCCTCGGTCAATGAAGAGTTGCGGAGGCGTTCCCGGGAGCGGCTTCTGCAGGCCGCGGTCGAGCTGGTCGACGAGCACGGTTTCGAGGCCACCACGCTGGGTGCCATCGCCGACCGGGCCGGGTCGGCGCGCGGACTGGTGTCGTACTACTTTCCCGGCAAGCGCCAGCTGGTCCAGTCCGCGGTGCACCGGCTGATGCACCGCACGCTGGAGGAGGGCCTGGAGCGCGAGCCGCGCACGGAGGACGGCCGGGAGCGGCTGGCCCGGGCCATCGACGCGATCCTGGGTCTCGCACGCGACCGGCCGGTGCTGATGCGCCAGCACATGGCGGGCCTGCTCCAGGCGGAGGGCTTCGTGCAGTGCCCGGAGCAGCGCCGGCTGTCGGAGCTGCTGGGTGACACCGTCGCCCGCTACGGCTCGCAGAACGTGACGGCCGACTACCCGATGCTGCGCGCCCTGCTGATGGGGGCGGTGTACGCGGCACTGGTGCCCGGGGTACCGATGCCGGTCCCGGTGCTGCGGGCGGAGCTGTTCGAGCGCTACGGGCTCGACTGGGAGCTGGGCGTCCCCCCGGAGTCCCCGGAGTCCGCGGCCGCGGCCGCGGCCGGGCAGCAGGACCTGTCCCGGTTCTTCGCGACGGAGGACCGGACCGGGGCCGGCCCGTCGTAGTCAGCGGCGTGCGTGACGGGGTGTCAGAAAGCCCGCGTCGCGCGCCTGCGCGATGAGCCGCAGCGATCGCCGGCGGCTGTGCCCGGTCGCCCACATGACGGCGAGGACGGGGTCGATGCCCTTCTCCTGCGCGGCCCGGTAGTTCTGGGCGACCAGCCACCGCCCCTCGATGCCCCGCGGCCAGGCGGCCCGGGCGCGCCGCGATCCGACGGCCTCCGCACCCTCAGCGCCTTCGGCGCACTCGGCGCCCTGCGTGCCCTCGGCGTCGTCTTCGGGATCCTCCCCGGCGGGCTCCTCGTCCGCGTACGACTCCATCCCGCACGCCCTGAACAGCGGCTCCTCGATCCAGTCGGCGAGCGCCGTCAGATCGGCCAGGGACAGCGCGGGCCGCGCCTTGACGTCCTCGATCGACACCCGCCCCTCGGCCACCACGGCGAGCGCGTCGACCTGCGCGCCGTCCCCGAAGGAGAGGCTGACCTGGAACCACGACGTGGCCCCGGTGTGCTCCTGCACCTCCCAGGCCGGCGTCACGGACACCGTGCCGTCCTCCGCGCGCCGATCAGAAAGATTAAGAAAGGATGCTTCTAGCACACACGCAACGTAACCGCATGATCACACTCCCTGCGAAGGGACACGCGTCCGCTTCACCCCAGCGGCCCCTGTCGAGGCGGCCATGCCGGTGGGATGCTGGAGACACCAGCCCCTCGGGCAAGGAGTCACCCCGTGTTGCGTGTCGCCGTCGTCGGCTCCGGGCCGAGCGGGTGCTACACCGCCCAGAGCCTCGTCCAGCTCGACCCCACAGTGGTCGTGGACGTCCTGGACCGGCTGCCGTGCCCGTACGGACTGGTGCGGTACGGAGTCGCCCCGGACCACGAGAAGATCAAGTCGCTGCAGGGCAATCTGCGCACGGTCCTCGAACACGAGCGGGTGCGGTTCCTCGGCGGGGTCCGGATCGGCGGCGGTCCCGGCGAGCTCCCGGTGGAGCGACTGCGCCAGCTGTACCACGCGGTGGTGTACTGCGTGGGTGCCGCCGGCGACCGGCGGCTCGGCATCCCGGGCGAGGAGCTGCCGGGCAGCTGGTCGGCGACCGAGTTCGTGTCCTGGTACAGCGCCCATCCGGACGCGATCGACACCGGATTCGTGCGCGACGCCCGCTCGGCGGTGGTCATCGGCGTCGGCAACGTCGCGGTGGACGTGGCCCGGATGCTGGCCCGCGGCGTGGCCGAGCTGAGCCCGACCGACATGCCGCAGGCGGCGCTGACCGCGCTGGCGGCGAGCCGGATAAGAGCGGTCCACGTGGTGGGCCGGCGCGGCCCGTCCCAGGCCCGCTTCACCACCAAGGAACTGCGGGAGCTGGGCGCCCTGCCAGACACCGAGGTCCGCGTCGATCCGGCCGAGTTGGCACTCGACCCGGCCTACGCCGACCCATCCGCGCTGCCCGCCGCCCAGCGCCGCAACGTGGAGGTGCTGCGCGGCTGGAGCGAGGCCGGCGCCCGTGGCGCGGAGCGCGCCATCTGGCTGCGGTTCTTCCTGCGCCCGGTCGAACTGCTCGCGGACGGCGGGCGGGTGGGCGCGGTGCGCTTCGAGCGGACGGAGCCGGACGAGCGCGGCGGGGTGCGGGGCACCGGCCGGTACGAGACCCTCGACGCCCAGCTGGTACTGCGTTCGGTGGGCTATCGCGGAGTACCGCTGGCCGGCCTCCCGTTCGACCCCGAGACCGGCACCGTGCCCCACGCGGCCGGCCGTGTCCTGCACGGTCAAGCCCAGGTGCCGGGCGACTACGTGGCCGGCTGGATCAAACGCGGCCCGACCGGCGTCATCGGCACCAACCGTCCCGACGCCAAGGAGACGGTGACGTCCCTCCTGGCGGACGCGCCCACGCTGCTGGGCAGGGAAGTGCCGGACGACCCGGTCACCGCGCTGCGCTCGCTGGGCATCCAGCCGGTCGAGTGGTCGGGCTGGCAGGCGATCGAGCGGGCCGAGGCGGCGCTCGGCGCCCGGCTGGGCCGCAGTGTGGTCAAGCTGGCCGACTGGGACGCCCTGCTGACGGCGGCGCGATCAGGGTCGTAGCGGAGTCGACCGCGACCAGGTGGGCAGGACACGCAGCGGCAACACCGCGGAAATCAACAAACTGTTCAATCCGCTTACGGTCTCGTCCTGACCGGATGTCGTCCCCCGCCGCCGCTCTGGAGTTCCCGTGTCCACGACCACCGCCCCCGTCCCCGTCCATCCCGTCGACGAGGTCCCACCCGTACGGCAGCTGGCCGCCTTCGGCCTGCAACACGTGCTCGCGATGTACGCGGGTGCCGTCGCCGTCCCGCTGATCGTGGGCGGCGCGATGAAGCTGTCGCCCGCCGACCTGGCGTATCTGATCACCGCCGACCTGTTGGTGTGCGGGATCGCGACGCTCATCCAGTGCGTCGGCTTCTGGCGCTTCGGTGTCCGACTGCCGATCATGCAGGGTTGCACGTTCGCGGCGGTGTCGCCGATGGTCCTCATCGGTACGACGGGCGGCGGACTGCCCGCGATCTACGGCTCGGTGATCGTCGCGGGTCTGGCGATCATGCTCCTGGCCCCGGTCTTCGGAAGGCTGCTGCGCTTCTTCCCGCCGCTGGTCACCGGCACGGTGATCCTGATCATCGGGGTCTCGCTGCTGCCGGTCGCGGGCAACTGGGCCGCGGGCGGCGCAGGTGCGAAGGACTTCGGGGAGCCGAAGAACCTGGCGCTGGCGGCCTTCGTGCTGGCGGTGGTGACAGGCGTGCAGCGGTTCGCCCCGGCCTACCTCGCCCGGATCGCGGTCCTGATCGGCATCGCGGTCGGCGTGGCCGTGGCGGTCCCCTTCGGGTTCACGGACTTCGGCGGGGTCGGCGACGCCGACTGGCTGGGCATCAGCACACCGTTCCACTTCGGCGCGCCGACGTTCAAGGCGTCCGCGATCGTCTCCATGCTGGTGGTGGCCCTGGTCACCATGACGGAGACGACCGGTGACCTGATCGCGGTCGGCGAGATGACCGGCCGCAAGGTCGAGCCGCGCTCCCTCTCCGACGGTCTGCGCGCCGACGGCCTCTCGACCGTCCTGGGCGGTGTCTTCAACACGTTCCCGTACACGGCGTACGCGCAGAACGTGGGCCTGGTCGGCATGACCCGGGTGCGCAGCCGCTGGGTGGTCGCGGCGGCCGGCGGCATCCTGGTGCTGCTCGGCCTGCTGCCCAAGCTGGGCGCGGTGGTCGCGGCGATTCCGGCGCCGGTGCTCGGCGGCGCTGGCCTGGTGATGTTCGGAACGGTCGCGGCGAGCGGCCTGCGCACCCTCGCGACCGTCGAGTTCAAGCGCAACAACAACCTGACGGTGGTGGCCGTCTCGGTGGCGGTCGGGGTGCTTCCGGTGGGTGTGCCGACGGTCTACGAGAAGTTCCCCGACTGGTTCCAGACGGTGATGAACAGCGGTATCAGCGCGGGCTGTCTGACGGCGATCGTCCTGAACCTGCTCTTCAACCACCTTCCGGCGAAGGCTGGTCCGGCCCCGGAGAGCGTGACCGCAGCCGAGTCCGCCTGATCACCTCTGGCCGAAGAGCCTCGTCGGCACCGCCCCGGCCAGCGCCCCGTACCCGGCCGGGTTGAGGTGCAGCCAGTCCCCCACCTGGAGCTCGGCCCGCAGTCGGCTCGGATCGGCCGGATCCCGTACCACCCGGTCGAAGTCGATCACGGCGTCGAAGTGACCGCGGATCCAGGCGTTGACGCGCTGCCGGGCCGCCTCGCGCACGCCCGCTCCGTCGTCGTACGCGTTGCCGCCGAAGGGCAGCAGGGTGGCGCCGTAGACCCGGATGTCCTGGGCATGGGCGCGGACGACGATCTGCCGGTAGGCGGCGATCAGATCGTCGGCGACGGCGCGTTGGGCGTCCGGGGTGGCGGCTGCGGTCACCGAGGTCAGCGGGAGCGGGGTGTCGCCGTAGGCGTTGGAGAAGCGCAGTCGCAGGCGATGGCCGCCGGTGGTGACGCGGACGGTCTGGCGCAGGGTGGTGTCGGCCAGCACCGACTTCTCCCCCGTGAAGGGCGCGGGCGGCAGATTGCCGACCTCGGTGAGCTGCGGCATCCCGGTCCAGGTGTTCACCCAGTGGCCGCCCCGGTCCGGCTGCGCGGTGGCCTGCCGGGGGCTGCGGACCAGCGCGGTGAGGGCCGTGGCGGTCACGACCAGGGCGAGAGCGAGGACGCAGGCGCTGAGGAGCGCGGCGATCGGCGTTCTGCTGGGCTGCGGCTTCACGGGGGCCTTCCTGACGAGGGGCGACGGTGGGACCGTCGTCAACTGACCGCGCAGGTGGTGCCGTTGGGGTGTACGCGGTGAGGGACGCACTGGTCCGGCATCGTGGCATGGACATGGCGGTCATGGAAGCGCTCCCACACGACTTTGCCGACCCAGGATTCGGCGACAACGGATGTTGCGCGAGGCGTTGACTAGAAAGCGCTTGCATCCTACGTTCCGTTCAGCAGCGTGACCGCTGGGACGCGACAGCGCCCATTCGGACCGGTGTCGGCATTTTCGGTTTTGCAGATTGGACGTTGTTCACATGTACGTCTAACTGCTGAACCCGCGCAAGGACCCCCCACCTCGGCAGAAGGCATACGAGACATGACCTCACGAGCACTGACCAGTACGCGCGCACTGGCGGGCGGGCTGGCGGCCCTCGGCCTCTCGCTTGGCATGACCATGATCGATGAGACCCGGGCGAACGCGGCCACCTGGCCGACCGCGAGCGGCAGCCAGGCCGTCACCGCGACCATCAAGCTGTCGGGCACGAAGGACTACGGGATGCTGCGCCTGTACGGCAGCGGCGCCCTCGGCAGCGGCGGCCAGAACGAGGACCAGGACCCGATCCTCGACCTGGCGGCCGGCACGGTCCTGAAGAACGTCATCATCGGCGCGCCCGCCGCCGACGGCATCCACTGCGAGGGCAGCTGCACCCTGCAGAACGTGTGGTGGGAGGACGTCGGCGAGGACGCGGCGACCTTCCGCGGCTCCTCGTCGTCCAACGTCTACACCGTCTCCGGCGGTGGTGCGAGGGAAGCCAGCGACAAGGTGTTCCAGTTCAACGGCGCCGGGACGCTCAACGTGTCCAACTTCGCCGTGCAGAACTTCGGCAAGCTGGTCCGCTCGTGCGGCAACTGCTCCACGCAGTACAAGCGCACGATCAACCTCAACACCATCGAGGCCACCTACAAGGGCAGCGCGCTCGTCGGGATCAACACCAACTACGGCGACAGCGCGACCCTGAAGAACATCACGATCGTCGGGGACAGCGGCAAGAAGATCGTGCCGTGCCAGAAGTACATCGGCAACAACACGGGCGCGGAGCCTCCCACGAACGGAAGCGGGCCAGACGGGACTTACTGCAAGTACGCAAGCTCGGACATCACCTACAAGTGAGCCTGAGCGGTGGGGCCGTCGCCGGACTGGGACGGCCCCACCCCAGAGGGTTCGCGTCTCCTCCAGGGCGGGGACCCTCCCCGGTGTGCGGTGGTAGGGCAGGGCTGTCGTTCGGCACTACGGACAACAGTCCCTGTCCGGGGCCGAACGAGAAAATGGGGTCGAGTTCGTCGTCGGAGCGCCGGGGCGTCCAGGCGAGCCCTCCTGCGGAGGTCTCTCGCGCGGACTCGGCCAGCCACCGCAGCCCGTCCACCGCGAGTCCCTCGACCTCGCCGACCGCCGCAACCGTGGCCTGTGGTGCCGTCATGGGCCCACTCTCGCATGATCTTCCGGACCCGCCCAGGGGGCGAAGGCACTCCCGCCGCGATATCCGCCGCCGCGCACCGGATCGGCCGGTACGCTGCGCGCCATGCCGGACGAGAACCGCTGACCTGTCCCCCGTGCGATGGGCACCTCACGGCTGCCGCCATGGCGCTCTGCAGGCGCAAGGAGGACGGCCGGCGCGTCTGCCGGGTGGTCTCGGCCTGCGACAGCCGACATGTCTGGTGGCGGTGGTCGGACGAGTTGTACGGCGGTTTGGGGCCCTGCCCGGTCCCGAAGCTCTTCACTGGCTGAACTGGCTGATTCGGCCGCGTTGGCTGAGGTGGCGTGTTCCGGTGACGTCAGTCGGCCGGGTCCCCTCTCGGCTCCCCCAGTTCCGTCCGGTAGGCCGCGTAAGCGGTGCGCAGTTCGTCGCCCGGCCAGTCGGGGGGCAGGAGTTCCGGCGGCAGGACAGGGTCCGTCAGCAGGTGGCGTACGGCCGCCGCGAAGACCGTGAAGCGGTCGGGTGGGCGGCGGGATTGGGCCGCGTGGGTCAGGAGGGTGCGGGCGGTGGTGGCCCAGGTCGTCAACGGCCAGAGTGCGGACGCCAGTTCCTGGGCGGGACGGGACGGACGCGCCGTGCAGGGCTCGGCGATCGCCAGCACGTCACCCGGGAGGGGCCTGGCCAGGTTCGCCGGGCGGAGCCAGACGCCCTCGCGGAGTTCTGCCAGGCGGAGGGAGGTCAAACGGGTGCGCAGGTCGGCGCGTTCGGCGGGGCCGCGGCCCGTGGCCGTGATGATCAGCATCTCCCAGTCGCCGTGCCACACGCGCGTGCGGGGCCGTACCGCCTCGTCCTGGCGGCGCTGGCGGGCAAGGAGCCGGTCGCTGAGGCCGTAGACGGCGTCGTCGGTGCGACGCAGGTCACCGGCCGCCGTCATACGGCTGAGCGCGGCCCGGAGTGCGGAGCCGCCGACGCCGAACGGCTCCACGAGGCGGAGCAGGTCCTTCACCGGCAGCTGTGGCGGATGCGTGCCCAGCAGCAGGCTCAGCACGACCGACCGGGCGGACATCGGCCGCAGGTCGACGCCGACTGGCTCGGCGGACACGTTCATGCGCATGGTCACGTACTGTACGTGCGGCTCATTATTGCATCATTGCTACAGCCGTAGCGAGAGTGCAACATGGAGGCATGGACTCGACCGCCGCGTTTCCGCAGCCGCAGTACGCCACTCACGACGTCACCAATCAGGCGCCGCCGCTCGCCCCGTACGACGCCTCCGACGACCCGGCCCTCCTTGAGGGGCTGCGCCGGGAGGGCGCCGAATGGGCCGAGGAGGGGATCCGGCGGCTCGGGGTGCGGGCCGGGAGCGCGGAGGCCCAGGAGTGGGGCGAGCTGGCCAACCGGCACGAGCCGGAGCTGCGCAGCCACGACCGGTACGGCAACCGGATCGACGAAATCGACTTCCACCCCAGCTGGCATCAGCTGATGCGGACGGCCGTGGCCGAGGGGCTGGCGGGGGCCGCCTGGGCGGACGACCGGCCCGGAGCCCACGTGGCGCGGTCGGCCGGCGGGCTGGTGTGGGGGCACACCGAATCCGGCCACGGTTGTCCCACCTCGATGACCTATGCGGCCGTCCCCGCGCTGCGCGCCACCCCGGAACTGGCCAAGGTGTACGAACCGCTGCTGACCAGCCGGGAGTACGACCCGGAGCTGCGCGTGCCGACCGAGAAGCCGGGGCTGCTCGCGGGGATGGGGATGACCGAGAAGCAGGGCGGCTCCGACGTACGGACGAACACGACGGCCGCCACGCCCACCGCCGAGCCGGGCGTCTACACCCTGCGCGGGCACAAGTGGTTCACGTCGGCGCCCATGTGCGACGTCTTCCTGGTGCTGGCGCAGGCCCCGGGCGGGCTGTCCTGCTTCCTTCTCCCGCGCGTGCTGCCGGACGGCAGCCGCAACACGTTCCGCATCCAGCGGCTCAAGGACAAACTCGGCAACCGGTCGAACGCGTCCTCCGAGCCGGAGTTCGACGGAACCATGGCCTGGCTCGTCGGGCCCGAGGGACGGGGTGTGAAGACCATCATCGAGATGGTCAACTGCACCCGGCTGGACTGTGTGATGAACTCGGCGACCCTGATGCGCAAGACACTCGTCGAGGCCGGTCATCATGTGCGGCACCGCAGCGCGTTCGGCGCGCGGCTCGTCGACCAGCCGCTGATGCGCAACGTTCTCGCCGACCTGGCCCTGGAGTCGGAGGCCGCGACCGCCCTCACGCTGCGGCTGGCCGGGGCCGCCGACCGCGCGGTGCGCGGGGACGAACAGGAGCGGGCCTTCCGGCGGATCGCGACCGCCGTCGGCAAGTACTGGGTCACCAAGCGCGGCCCGGCGTTCACGGCCGAGGCCCTGGAGTGCCTGGGCGGCAACGGCTACGTAGAGGACTCCGGTATGCCCCGCCACTACCGCGAGGCGCCCCTGCTGTCGATCTGGGAGGGCTCCGGGAACGTCAACGCGCTCGACGTGCTGCGGGCCCTCACCCGCGAAGCCGGCGCCGCCGACGCCCTGTTCGGGGAGCTCGCCCACGCGCGCGGAGCGGACGCGCGGCTGGACGCCACCGTGAGCCGGCTGAAGACCGAATGGGCGGAAACCGATCAGGTGGGCGCCCGCCGGCTGGTCGAGCGGATGGCGCTCGCCCTCCAGGCCTCCCTGCTGGTCCGGTACTCCCCCGCCGCCGTAGCGGACGCCTTCTGCGCGACCCGGCTCGGCGGCGACTGGGGGCACGCGTTCGGCACGCTGCCCGCCGGGGCCGGGCTGGACGCGATCCTGGAGCGGGCGCTGCCTGACGGGAACTGATCCCTCCGCGGGGTGTCGTTGGCCGGTGAGCGTCGACGGATCGCACACAGTCGTCGTCCGATTCCGCATCGTTGTCAGTGCCGTGGTGCAGACTCCTGATCAGGTGGTACTCGCCTGGGGAGGACAACGTGTTCACGGGGATCGACGAGGTCGACTGGGCCTCGCTGCGGCACGCGTACGGCAGCGCGGAGGACGTGCCCGGTCTGCTGCGCGGACTGGCCTCGGCGGACGCGGCCGAACGGGAGGTCGCGCTCGACGGGATGTACGGCTCGGTGCACCACCAGGGGAACGTGTACGACTCGACGCTCGCCTGTGTCCCGTTCCTCTTCGCGCTCGCTTCCCGCGCGGAGGTGCGGGACCGTGGCGCCATAGTCGAACTGCTGGTCAGCATCGGGGCGGAGAGCGCCGGTCCGCCCGCTCAGGCCGCCGTGCGCGCGGGTGCGGAGGCCTTTGTGCCGCTGGCCGACGACCCGTGCCCCGGGGTGCGGCGGGCGGCCGCGGGGGCGCTGGTCCGGTTCCTCGACGAACCCGCCCGGGTGCTGGAGTTGCTGCGCCGGCGGATCACGATGGAGCGCGACGAGCAGGTGCTGCCGACCCTGGCCGCGGCTCTCGGCCTGTTCGTACGGCGCCATCCCGCCCATGCGGCCGGGGCGGTGGAGCTGCTGGGCACGCAGAGCGAACCGCCGCACTCCCCGGGGATGCGGCTCGCCGCGCTCGGCCAGCTGGCGCTGGGCGCGCCGGAGCGGCTGCCCGCCGATGTGGTGCCGACGGCGGTCCGGCTGCTCAGGGAGCGGTCCGAGCGGCGCGCGACGGGTCCGGACCGGGTGGACCCGGACACGCTCGTCGGCCGGATACGGCGGCTGCGGCCGTCGGACGAAGAGGGTTCGTATCTGCTGCGCACCCTCCACCGGGCGCTGGACGACCGGGTGGCCGACCGGATCGCCCTGCTCGTGGGCCAGTTGAGCTGTCCGGACGCGATGGACCGGTGCAACGCGGTGCGGATGTCGGCCGGGCTGTTCCGTGAGTGGCGGGCGGACTTCAGCGCGCCCGTCTCATTGATCGGCGCCCAACTGGGCTGCCAGGAGGACCAGTTGCGTGATGCGGCCGGCTCGGTGCTCGCGGAGCTGTTCGGGCTGGCCGCGCCCGCCGCCGACGAGCTGCACGCGCTGGTGATCGCACGGCCCGACCTGTGGGTGCATACCTGGGAGCGCGGCAGACCCTCGCTGGGCGGGCCGCTCAAGGGACTGGCCAGGAGCGGGGACCGGCGCGCGGTCCCGGTCCTGGCGCAGTTACTGGCGGGCCCGGTGGTTCCCGCCGGTCTGGGCTTCGAGGTGGTGCATCTGGGCCCGGCGGCGGCTCCGCTCGCCCCCGCGCTGCGGCACCGGCTCGGCCAGGTCCCGCTGGACTCGCCCGAGGCCGCCGAGCTGGCCGCTCCACTGCTGGCGGCGCTCACCGCACTCAAGGACCCGGCGGCGGTGCCGGAGGTGCTGCGGCTGCTGCGCGGCGCACCGGACGGGCTCGGGACCCGGGAGGCCCTCGTCGGGCAGACGGTACGGGCGCTCGACGCCCTGGGTACGGCCTCCCGGGCGGCGGCGCCGGTGCTGCGCGGGCTCCTCGACACCCGGCACGCGGCCCTGGCGGCGGGGGCCCTGTGGTCGGCGGAAGGCGACGCGGACGCCGTACTCCCCGCGCTGCTGCGGGAGTTGACACACGGTCGCAGCCGCAGTGCCCGTACGGCGGCCGAGCAGCTGGGGCGGCTCGGCACCGCCGCACGGGACGCGCTGCCCGCGCTGCGCGCCCTGGCCGGATCCGGCCGGGTGCGGGAACGGACCGCGGGGGCGCAGGCGCTGTGGCGGATCGACGGGGATGCGGATCCCGTACTGCCGGTGTTCCGGGCCGCCTGGTCGGAGAATCCGTACGCCCGCGGCGCGATCGCCGAGTGCCTGGCCGCGATGGGCCCGGCGGGCGCACCGCTGCACGACCTGGTGACGGCCGAACTCGCCACCGCCCGACGGCACACGGCACGGCCGGGCGGGTACGGCAGCCACGACATCGCCCAGGACGAGCGGCTGCTCGCCAACTGCCGTACGGCGCTGGCGAGTCACTGACCTCGGAGCCCCGGAGCGGACCGGGAGCTCCGCGGCTCGATCATGTGAGTAAAGCTCCTCACCTCAACCACATGATCACCACCTCCGGTACATCCCGCCAACCGCTGCCGGTCAGTCACCTGGACGGCGTGACCGGGGACCACATGCCGAGCCACTGCTCGGCGCCCCAGGCCTCGAACCGCTCTACCTCGGTGAACCCCAGCTTCGCCGCGAGACGCATCGAGCCGGCGTTGGCGGTCTGGGTGGTGAGCACCACCGGCTCGCCGGGAAGCGCGCCGGCGAGCCAGCCGAGTGCCGCCGCGCACGCCTCGGCTGCGTACCCGAATCCCCACGCCCGCGGCAGGAACAGATAGCCGAGATCGGCCTTCCCGGCGGCAGCCGGGCGACGGTGCCCCGTTGCTCTTCTGAGCAGGATCTGGCCGATCATCGACCCGTCGAGATCAACGACGAAGCTCCCGGGCCACCGCTCGGGCACCCCGGGCATCTCGCGCTCAAGTTCGTCACGCGGCCGCGGGCCGCCGAGGTAGGTGTGCACCTCTGGCGAGGCGAGCAGCTCGATGAACGCCGCTCGGTCCCGGGTCTCGGGCTCACGGAGCACGAGCCTCTCGGTCCTGATCGGCTCGGGCGGCCAGGCCACGGACCCCAGATCTTCCATCCGCGCACGCTAACAGGTGGTCAACCCAACCGAAAAGGAAACTCTTCTACTTCTCGGTCGAGCCGAGCGGGGGCGATGGGAGTGCCCCCGCCCGAGCTTGTTCGAGCGTGCAACCGCAAGGCGGAGGATGCGTGGACAGTCAGCCGCTACCGCGGTGGAGGCGCCCCCAGGGCTGGGGGACGTCTGCGGGTGACGACAACGCGGCTGGGGGGTGGTCCCTCCGAGGGAGTGCGTGCCCCAAGGCCCGCGGCGCCGGCATGATCTGCCGGACGCCTCCCCCCGACGCCTCAGCCTGTCGTCCGGCCCCATTGCGGCCCGAGCCGCGACCACTCAGCGTCCCAGCGGTCCATCCGCCGCCGCTCCAGCCGGCCGCGCAGGACGAGCCCGGCGACGAAGGGGACGGCGGCCGCGCTCAGCCCGACCAGACCGCCGATCAGCGCGGAGCGGAAGTGGGCCTCGGACGCGGTGACGGGCCGGGTGACGAGATGGCCCTGGGGGTCCGACCAGACGGTGACCGGGGTGCCGACCTTGCTGCCGGCCGCGACCCGGGCCTGGCCGGTGTGCGCGGAGCCGTCGGCGACGGTCCAGCCCACCCTCGCCCAGACCCGTTCACCGCCGGAGGACTCGGACTTCGGCCCGGACCCTCCTGGGGCCCTGTCCATGACATGGGCCACGACCGGGTGCCATTCCACGCGCTCGCGGGCCAGGCTGTCCTCGACCGACCGGGCCGCCGCGAGCCCGCCGAGCACCCCGGCCAGGACGGTGAACAGCCAGGCGCCGAGCAGCACCCAGGCCTCCAGCGTGTCGGCGCGACGCTTCAGCGGGTTGCGCCGCCAGCGCCACAACCAGACCTTCGGACCACGGAACGCCTTCAAAGGCATCCTCCTCACGCGCGCACGGACAGCCCGGACCGCCCTCCCATACGGGAGAGGCCGCCCCGTTGCTCACGGCGAACCTCCTACTCGACGGTCGCACGACTGACCCCGCTTGCGCAGGCGTCTTCCGGAACGAGTCCCGTCACCCTGTTCAACCGGGCCGACACGACGACTCCCACCTGCGAAGACGGACGGTCCAGAGGTCGTTGTCAGTGGTGAGGTGCAGACTGGCCGATATCTGAGGGCCGGCTGTGACACAGACGTCATGGAGGTGATGGGCATGACCGAGGTACTGCTCGCCGTGGGGACCCGCAAGGGCCTGTTCCTGGGGCGGCGGCGAGGTGGCACCTGGGACTTCGACGAGAGTCCCTACTTCAACGCACAGGCGATCTATTCGGTCGCCATCGACACCCGGGGCGAGCGGCCCCGGCTGCTGGCGGGCGGGGACAGCACGCACTGGGGGCCTTCGGTGTTCCACTCCGACGACCTGGGCCGCACCTGGACCGAACCGGCCCGGCCCGCCGTGAAGTTCCCCAAGGACACCCGGGCCTCGCTGGAGCGGGTCTGGCAGCTGCACCCGGCGGCCGCCGAACCGGACGTGGTGTACGCGGGTACGGAACCGGCCGCGCTGTACCGCTCCGAGGACCGCGGGGAGAGCTTCGACCTCGTCCGGCCGCTGTGGGAGCACCCCACGCGCGACAAGTGGGTGCCGGGCGGCGGCGGTGAGGGCCTGCACACCGTCGTCACGGACCAGCGCGACCCCAAGGCGGTGACGGTCGCCGTCTCGACGGCCGGGGTGTTCCGCACCACCGACGGCGGCGCGAGCTGGACGCCGTCCAACTCCGGCGTCTCCGCGGTGTTCCTGCCGGACCCCGACCCGGAGTTCGGCCAATGCGTGCACAAGATCGCCCAGGACGCGGGCAGTCCGGACCGGCTGTATCTGCAGAACCACTGGGGCGTGTACCGAAGCGACGACGCGGGAGCGCACTGGACCGACATCGGCGAGGGGCTGCCGTCCACCTTCGGGTTCGCGGCGGCCGCCCATCCGCACCGTGCGGAGACGGCGTACGTCTTCCCGATCAACGCCGACGCCGACCGGGTGCCGGCCCAGCACCGCTGCCGGGTCTTCCGAACCCCCGACGCGGGTGGCACCTGGGAGCCGCTGTCGGCGGGGCTCCCGGTGGAGGACCACTACGGCACGGTGCTGCGCGACGCGCTCTGCACCGACGACGCGGATCCGGCCGGGGTGTACTTCGGCAACCGCAACGGCGAGGTGTTCGCCTCGGCCGACGACGGAGACAGCTGGCGCCAGTTGGCCTCCCATCTGCCGGACGTGCTGTGCGTCCGGGCGGCGGTCGTCGCCTGAGCCCAGGGCCCGGAGAGAAGGGGGATTCTGTCCGGGCCGGGCAAAGGCCCTGCAAACCCGTGGCCGGGGAGATCACCGCGGGACAACGTCCCGGGCCGCGAGGCGGCTCGGGCAGGTGTGGGTGGTCGCACCCGGATAACGTTGTCGACCGGTCATGACCCGGTGTTGAGCAGGTCGAGGGCGCTCTGCTGACGGGCGGCGTCCACCTGGTCGAGCGGGCCGTACCAGCGCAGCCCGTACTGGTCGAGGGCGTTGCGGTCGCTCGCGTGGGCGCGGTCGGCCTGGCGTTTGAGGTAGGCGGTGTACGGGTGGTCCGGGAGCACGGAGTTGAGTTTGCCGAGGCCGCGCACGTGGGCGCCCTTGAAGGACGGCCCGTCGCCTCCGCAGTCGCCGCTCTCGCACGGATCGCGCAGGATGCCGTCGGAGGTGTGGAGCAGGGTGGTCGTGGTGGCGGCGTCGGCGATCTGCCCTGCCCTGGTGAGCAGTCCGCCGTCGCCGGTGACCTGGTACATGGATGTGAGAGCGCTCCCAGAAGGTAGGAAGGAGCCGAGCGCGCGTCGACGTTGCGGGCGCGTACGGAAGTTGAACCGCGCCTGGCGCTAACGGACCCCCGCCAGGACTTCCGCGGCGGCCACTCCGGAGGCGGCGGTGGCGCCGTGGGTGAAGATATGGGCGGCCGCGGGGACGGGGGCGCCCGGCAGGCCCATCTCCACGACGATCGCGTCGGGCCGCGCGGCGATGAGTTCGGCGAGGGCGCGCGCCATCCATCCGTGCCGGGAGGCGTCCCTGACGACGACGACCAGGGGGCGTCCCGCGGCGGGGGTCAGGGCGTGCGTCTCCAGGGTGGCGGTGCGTGACCGCAGGTCCTCATGGCGCACCCGGACGGACGTCGTGCCGGGCAGTCGCTCGACCAGCGGGGCGGCCACGCCCCAGGGCGTCTCCTTGCCGATGGCCAGGTTGGTGGTGGGCACCAGCTCCACCACGTGCGGCGCGGCGGACAGGGGTACGGTGTCCTGCACGGCACCGGTCAGCCGGATGGCCCTGCGGGCGGCCGCGAAGCCGATGCGGCTGCCGTTCGTGTCGACTGGGCCTGCCGGACGCAGGCCTGCCGACCAGGCCGCGAACTCCCGCACGCGACCGCTCGCCTCGGCGAGCCGCGCCTCCGTGAGGTCCCCGGACGCCACGGCGTCGGCCAGGGTGTCGGCGAGCAGGCCGACGGTGGCCTCCTCGGCGTTCTCGCCGCCCACGCAGACGGCGTCGGCACCGGCGGCGACGGCTCGGACGGTGGCCCCGCCGATGCCGTAGCGGTCGGCGACGGCACCCATCTCGATGGCGTCGGTGACGACCATGCCGTCGAACCCGAGCTCCTGCCGGAGCAGTCCGTCCAGGATGCGCCGGCTGAGCGTGGCGGGCAGGTCGGTGTCGTAGGCGGGGACCAGCAGATGGCCGGTCATCACCGCGCGCACGCCGGCCTCCAGGGCGGCGCGGAACGGCGGCAGGGCCTGGGCGGCGATCTGTTCGCGGTCGGCGCCGTAGGTGGGCAGGCCGTGGTGGGAGTCGACGGCGACATCGCCGTGGCCGGGGAAGTGCTTGGCGCAGGCGGCGACCCCGGCCGACTGGAGGCCCCGGATCCATGCGCCGGTGTGCCGGGACACCACCTTGGGGTCGACGCCGAAGGACCTGACCCCGATGATCGGGTTGTCGGGGTTGGAGTTGACGTCCGCGCTGGGCGCGTAGTCGAGGCTGATGCCGGCGGCGCGCAGCTGTCGGCCCAGGTCGGCGGCGACGGCCTCGGTGAGGTCGGTGTCGTCGACGGTGCCGAGGGCGAAGTTGCCGGGCCGGGTGGAGCCGGTCGCGGACTCGATCCGGGTGACGTCGCCGGCCTCCTCGTCGATCGCGATGACCAACTCGGGGTTCTCCGCGCGTAGTCGGCCGGTCAGCCGGGCGACCTGGTCGATCGAGACGATGTTCCGGGCGAAGAGCACGACCGAGGCCAGCCCGTCACCGATGTCGCGCAGCACCCAGTCCGGCGCGTTGGTGCCCACGAACCCCGGCTGCAGAACGGAGAGCGCAAGTCGTCGCAAGCCCTTGCCGTGTGCGCTGGAGACCATCGCGCATGCCCTTCTGTTGGTACAGACCAATGAGTCTCCGCTCAGGCTAACCGCTCGTGTCAAGTGGGTTCGATTTCCGCCTTCTTGACGAAAACACGCCCTCAACTGCCATGTTTGACACGGCGAGATGGTCTAGTCCAAGTTAGGGCTGCGCGAGTTCGAACCGGGGCTGGTGTGTCACGTGGTGCAGTGATCCTGCGGGAACGACCACCGCCCTCGCTCCGCGCATCTGGTGACCCGGTCGGGGTCGCCGCCACCTGAGATCGAGGTCTGGAGCACCGCATGCCCACGACTGACCGTTATCTCCATCGAGCCCCGTCGAACCTCCCCTACTTCAGTTCGGACGGCGAGACCTATCTCGCCCAGACACCCCTGCGGGACCTGCAGAAGACCCGCCCCCTCAGAGTCCTCTCCGACGAGGACTTCGCCTTCTGGCAGACCTACGGATACGTCGTGGTGAAGGAGGCGATCCCCGCCTCGTCGGCCCGTCGGCTGCTTGACTTCGCCTGGGAGTTCCAGGGTCTCGACCCCGATCGTCCGGAGACCTGGTACGAGGACCGTGAATACCGCTCGGACCTGGACCGGGAACTGCACATCTACGGCTTCGTCGAGGCCTACCACCACCAGCTCCTGTGGGACAGCCGCCAGACGCAGCGCGTCTACGACGCGTTCGTCGACGTGTGGAACTGCGAAGAGCTGTGGGTGACGCTCGACCGGCTCAACCTCAACCCGCCGAACATCAAGAACCGCGACCGGGCGCTGATCCCGAGCACGCAGGAGGGGTTCGACATCGAGCTCCACTGGGATGTCGACACCACCCTCGGGGTGCTGCCGCAGCGGGTCCAGGGAATCATCGCCCTGACCGACACCCGGCCGGAACTCGGCGGATTCCAGTGCTGCCCCGAGCTGTTCAAACGGTTCGACCAGTGGAAGGCCTTCCAGCCCGACGACCGCGACCCGATCCGGCCCAGGATCGACCGTGCGGAGTTCCCCGTGGTGCGACCGGAACTCGAGGCCGGCGATCTGCTGATCTTCAACGGCCTGCTGGCGCACGGCGTGGCGCCCAACACCTCCGACGGGGCGGTGCGTGCGGCCCAGTACCTGTCGATGATGCCGGCGCTGGAGTCGCACCAGGCGCTCAGGCGTTCCCGGATCGAGTCATGGCGCACGCTCAGTACGCCGGACTGGAACCCGACGCTGCTCGGCGACGCCACCCGGCACGAGTCCTTGCGGTACGGCAGGGCCGAACTCACCGACCTGGGGGCGAAGTTGCTGGGCCGCACGTCCTGGCACGGGACGGACCCCGACGAGACGCTCGAGCCGGCTGAGCCGGTCGGAGGAGAGATACCGGTCGGAGAAGAGACATGCGCCGAATCTGTCTGACCCTGCCCACCAACAGGGCCTGCTCCGCGACGATCGCCGCCGTTGCCGAGGAAGCGGCGTACGCGGCCGAGCGCTTCGACACAGAGGTGCACCTGCTGATCCTGGACTCCTGCACCCCACCGGTCCATGCGGAACACGCCGAGGCCGTGCGCCGCATCCCTGGCGATCCGCGGATCGTCGTACACCATCTCGACGAGGACCGGCAGCGGGACTTTCTCCGGCGGCTGATCGAGCGGGCCGAAGTCATGAAGCCCGATCTGCTGCTGGACCTGATGCTCCCGGCCGGCGTCTCCTACGGCGCCTGCACCAACCGCGCGTTCCTCATCGCCGCCGCGCTCGGCTGCGAGTCCGTCCACCGCAGGGACTCCGACAGCCGCTATCAGGTCGTGAACGGCGACAACGTTTTCCCCGTCCACCACGAACTCCTGTCGCTCGGCAGGCGCGCGACCGACGCCGCGCACGTCGTCACCGAGAACGCGCTGGCCGCCGAACACATGAGCAAGCGGGTCGCGATGGTGGGCAGCTCGTTCGTGGGTGAACTGTCCGTGGACATCGGCGAGATACTCCGGACCGACCCCGCCGTCTACCACGAGGTGGTCGGTCTGTGGGCGCCCGGCGAGTGGTCCGACGAGCAAAGGCGACAACTGGTCGACGAGTCCTTCCGAGGCGCGGGCTCGGCCGCCTTCACCGCGGATCACTCCACGCTGGCCCTGGTCGATCCCATGCGCGTGGACATGTGCAACATCAGCTTCCACGGAGTACACGAACGCGTGCCGTTGCCGCCCGCGACCGACACGATCGGCAGCGACTACTTCCTGATCCACCTGGTCCACGACGCCGCACTGCCGGGCGTCCTGCACAACCGGAACATCGTCAACTTCTACACCGGTGAGCGCAGGACCGACTCGGGTCTGATCGCGTACCAGCTGCGTTTCGTCAAGTTCCTTCTGTCCATGCTCTACTTCAACTTCATCTACGCCGAAATGGCCCGCCCCGATGCGCGGTTGGTCGGCGACCACGGACAGGTGCGCGCGTCCGCCGTCGTCCGGCTGGCGCGGGAGAGCGCGCGGTTGGATCCGGGTGAGAACGTCCGGCGGCTGGACATCCTCGACTCGGCCTACCGGAAACTGGGCGGCAGATACGCCGAGTTCGCCGATCTCCTGTGGCGGCGCCGCGAACGGCTCCTCGACGAAGCGCGCCGCGACATCGAGGACTTCGCCCTGCTGACGGAAGCTTGGGAACCGTTGGTGCGTGCGGCGAGACTCACCTCCGTCCCTGCGACGCCCGGGCAGCAGCGGTGAGATCACCCCTGACCACCGTACTGGAAGGCGCCACCGAGGACCGGATCGTCTTCGACCTGACCGGAATCGAGGACGGCTACGACCGGCTGCGGCGTGAACTGCCCGGCGTCGACGTCCGTTTCGCCATGAAGGCCTGCCCGGTCGACGAGGTACTCGCGTGCCTCGCGGGGAAGGGCGCCGGAGTCGACGGGGCAAGCCCCCGCGAACTGGAGCAGGCGCTGCGCGCGGGCGTGCCCGTCGACCGGATGCACTACGGCAACACCGTCAAGTCGGACCGGGACATCGCCGCCGCCCACCGGCTCGGGGTCCGGGACTTCGCCACCGACAGCCTGGAGGACATGGCGGCGATCGCGGCCCACGCTCCGGGAGCCCGGGTGTTCGTCAGGCTGGCGACCGGCGGCGAAGGGGCGCTGTGGGGGCTCAGCGACAAGTTCGGCTGCGCGCCCGCGGATGCGGTGCGGATCCTCGCGGCGGCGCGGGAGAAGGGACTGACCCCCGCCGGGCTGTCCGTGCACGTCGGCTCCCAGCAGATGACGGCCGACGCCTGGCACAGTGCCGTCGAGCGCCTGGCGGACGTCCTGACCGCGCTGGGCCGGCGCGGGATCCTGCTGGATCACGTCAACCTCGGCGGCGGTCTGCCGGCCCTCGGATACCTCGACCGCTACGGCACGCCTCTGGACCCCCCGCTCGACAAGATCTTCGCCGTGATCCGCGAGGGCATGCGCCACCTCAGGAATGTCCATGGCGAGCACCTCGGGTTCGTCATGGAACCGGGGCGCCACCTCGTCGCCGACCACGGGGTCATCCGGGCCCATGTGGCGAGGCTGTCGAAGCGGCGCCGGCCCGACGGCGAGCCGCAGTACTGGCTCTACCTGAGCTGCGGCAAGTTCAACGGCCTGTACGAGATGGACGCCTTGCAGTACCGGCTCGTCTTCCCCACGCACCGTGACGCCGGGTCCGTCCCGGCCGTCGTCGCGGGTCCCACCTGCGACAGCGACGACGCCTACCCCCATGAGCACGGTCTCGTGCAGGTCCCCGTGGATCTGGCGTCGGGAGACCCGGTCTGGGTACTGTCCAGCGGCGCCTACGCGATCAGCTACACGACCCAGGGGTTCAACGGCTTCGACCCGCTCCCGTACGTCTGCACGGGCGGGGGACGGCCATGAGCGGCGACCAGATACACATACGCCCCATCACCGACGCCGACTGGGACGCCGTCGTCGCGATGGAGTCCCGCGCCTACACGGCACTCGGCCTGTCGGAGGGGCGCGCGGCACTGCGGTCCCGGGCGGACGCCTCGCCGGACACCTGTTTCGTCCTGGACGTCGACTCGGAGCCGGCCGGGTACCTGCTGGCGCTGCCGTATCCGCCTTTCGGATACCCGGACCTCGAACGGACGGAGGTGGCCGCGCTCCCCTCGCGTTCCGCGCGCAATCTGCACCTGCACGACATCGTGGTCACGGAGCGGCTGCGCGGCCGGGGACTGGGCCAGCGGCTTCTGAACCACCTGACGCTGACCGCCTGTTCGCGCGGGTTCGAGCAGATCTCGCTGATCGCCGTCGGCCGTAGCGAGCCGTTCTGGTCGGCGCGCGGATTCACCGCCTGCCCGGGGATCTCCCCGGGCGGTTACGGCGCGAACGCCGTCTACATGTCCCGCTCCCTGTCCCGTCTCCATGCCCGAGGCGACGGCCGAGTCGACCAAGCGAGTTGATGTGCGTGTTCCGTGTCCATGATCCTTTCCTCCGCGCCCAGTTGGCCATAGCCGCACTGTTCTGTTCGCTCGGTTTCCAGTACGCGACGTGGGCCTCGCGGATCCCCGCCCTCAAGGCGGACCTCGGTCTGACCGCGGCCGAGGTGGGGGTGCTGCTGATGGCCGCGGGCATAGGTGCCGTGGCGTCGTTCCCGCTGGTGCCGGTGCTCACGAAGAGGCTGGGCTCGGCACGGCTGGCGCTGCTGTCGGCCCTCTGTCTGACCGTGCTGCTGGCAGCACTGGCCGCGGCGCCGGACTATCCCGTCGCCCTGCTTGTCATGCTGGCTGACGGGGTGTTCGTGGGATGCCTGAACGTGGCCATGAACGCGCAGGGAGCGGCCCTGGAGACCCGGTACGAACGCAACGCCATGGCCCGACTGCACGCGACGTTCAGCGCCGGCTCCCTCCTCGCGGCCCTACTCGCCTCCGGCATGAACGCGGCGACCTCGTCGGTGGCGGTGCACTTCGGTGTGGCCGCCGTGTTGCTCGTCCTGCTGGCCGCCGTGGCGCGCACCGGTCTGCTCGACGAGGACGCGTCCGCCGCGTCCGCCGAGGGGAAGCCCGCCAAGGAGAGGAAGAGCGGCGGCGCATGGAGCCTGCCGTCCCGTATGACGCTCTGGATGTGCTGCGCCATGGCGTTCGGCACGGTGACCGAGGGCGCCATGAACGACTGGTCCGCCCTCTACCTGAGGGAAGTCGCCAACGCCTCCGTAGAGTTGGCGCCGACGGGCATCGCCGTGGTGTCGGGCATGATGGTGGTGGCCCGTCTCTTCGCCGACGGCTGGCGCACCCGCTGGGGCGACGGACGGGTCGTCCTGTCGGGCAGCGCGCTGGCCGCCGCAGGGCTGGCCTTCGCCCTGGTGAGCGGGGGCGTGGCGGCAGCCCTCGTCGGGTTCGCCTGCGTCGGGCTGGGCTGTGCGGCCGTCACCCCGTGCGTCTATGTGGCCGCGGCGAAACAGGGCTCGGATGCGCTGGCCCTGGTCGCCGCGATGGGTACGACGGGCCTGCTGGCCGGGCCACCGCTCATCGGGTTCGTGGCGAACTCGAGCAGCCTGGTGTGGGGACTGGCGGTCGTCGCGGCAGCGGCGCTCGTGGTCTCGCTGGCCAGTACGCGCATCCGCTGGACGCCGGCCGGGGGCTGACCGGCGGCCGCGTCATCGGACACCGACCTTTGGACCTGCTCACGCGCCTCGGCACCGACTGCGTCGATCTCTGCCCCGACGATCCACGGAAGCCGTGCCCGAGGCCTCGGGCACGTCCGCCCAGCCTCCCACGACCGGCCCGGACGCTGCTCGATCACCGGGCCGCTGCCGGCCGCAGTCCTTCCCGGTGCTTTCGGGCCGAGCCCATCACCGCGTCGAGGGTGTCCCGGGTGCGTATGAGGTCGGCGATGTGCTCGGAGAGCCGGTCGCGTTCCTGTGCCATCCGCTCCAGTGCGGCGTCCGAGTTCTCCTCGCTGGGCGCGTCGACGCACGGCAGCAGTTGGGCGATGGTGCGGCTGGACAGGCCCGCGGCGTACAGCCGCTGGATGAACGCCACCCGCTCGACCTCCTCCTCGCTGTAGTGCCGCTGCCCGCTGACGCTGCGGGAGCTGCTGAGGAGCCCCTGGTCCTCGTAGTAACGCAGGGATCTGACGCTGACTCCCGTTCGCGACGCGAGTTCTCCGATGCGCATACCGCCTCCTCTGTGACCTGCGACACAGGACTTGCCTCTGACATCCATGTGAGGTTTTAGCGTAACTGCCGTACCCGAGAGCCGGGCACGGTGGATCGCGATGGAGTCCTGACGTGACGACCCTTTTCGACAGTTACCAGCTCGGCGAACTGACGCTGCCCAACCGGGTGGTGATGGCCCCGATGTCACGGGTCCGGGCCGCCGCCGGCGGACTGGCCACGCCGTCGATGGCGACGTACTACGCCCAGCGGGCGACGGCCGGGCTGATCGTGACCGAGGGGGTGCAGCCGAGTCTGGTCGGGCAGTCGAATCCGGGTACGCCAGGACTGCACAGCGACGAGCACGTCGCCTCGTGGCGCCCCGTGACCGCCGCCGTACACGCCAACGGCGGCCGGATCTTCGCCCAGATCATGCACAGCGGACGGGTCTCGCACCCCGACACGACCGGAACGCAGCCGGTCGGTCCCTCGGCCGTCCCGGCCGTCGGCGAGGTGTTCACCCCGACCGGACCCCAGCCCGCGCCGACGCCACGCGCCCTGGACACCGCCGAAGTGCCCGAGCACGCCCGGTCGTACGCCCAGGCGGCCCGGCACGCCGTCGACGCCGGATTCGACGGCGTGGAACTGCACGGCGCCAACGGCTATCTGATCTCACAGTTCCTCTCCTCCAACGCCAATCTCCGCACGGACCGCTATGGCGGCTCGGTGACCAACCGGATCCGGTTCGCCGTCGAGGCGGTGGCGGCCACCGTCGAGGCGGTCGGCGGGGCCAGGACCGGCATCCGTCTCTCCCCGGGTGGCACGTTCTGGGGCGTCGAGGAAGGCGATGTCCCCGAGCTCTACACCGCCCTCCTGACCGAACTGGCCCGCCTCGACGTGGCCTATGTCCATCTGACGGCCACCGCCCCCGAAGACGTACTCGTCGGCCTGCGCCGTACCTGGCCGGGCACCCTCATCATGAACCCGGTGCTTCCCATGGGTCCCAAGCAGGCCGGCCGGGCCGACGCCGACCACTGGCTCGGGCTGGGTGCCGAGCTCATCAGCTTCGGCCGCGGCTTCATCGCCAACCCCGACCTGGTCGAGCGCCTGCGCACCGGTGTCCCGATCGCTCCCGTCGAGGAGGCCACGTACTACCAGGGTGGTGACGCCGGATATCTGACGTACCCGGCCTATCAGTACACGGCCTGACGACCTCCGCTCCCCGCTGTCTCTGGCCTCGGTCGTGGCGCTCGGGGGTCAGGCCAGGAAGTCGGTGACGGTCTTGGTGAACCAGTGCGGGTCCTCTTCGGCGACGAAGTGTCCCGTCGGTGCCACCTTGCCCTGCACGCTGTCCGCGTGGGACCGAGGGCCTGTGCGGCGGCCGTGCCGGAGCGTTCGCTGCCGATGGCCAGGACGGGCATGGGCAGTGGCCTGGCCGGCCGGCCAGGAGGGTGCGGTAGCGCTCGAAGCCACCGCGGAGCCGCTCCCGCCCTCTGTAGGACGCCGCATACGCGGCGAGGTCCTCGGGGCTGAAGGTGCCGGGGGTCAGACCGCTCAGCGAGAATTGATCGCTCCCGAAGAAGCGGACTGCTGAAAATCCCGTCTTACACGCACTCCGCACCGGTCCCTCCGCGGGCACCGCAAGGGCAGGCGCCGGCGGTACCGCGACTCCAGTTCGGCAGCGCAGCCGGTGTCACCGCCCCGATCCGGCTGCGGGGCCGTACGCGCGAGGCCCGCGCCGGACGGGAGTGGGCCGAACGGCCGCCGCCCTCCGGGCCATCACACGCACCACGGCTTACGGCAGACGCCAGTCCACCGGCTGCCCCCCTTGCCGCACCAGCAGGTCGTTGGCCCGACTGAACGGACGCGAACCGAAGAACCCGCGGTCCGCCGACATCGGCGAGGGATGAGCGCTCTCGATCGCCGGAAGATCCCCGAGCAACGGCCGCAGATTTCGGGCATCACGCCCCCAGAGGATGGACACCAGCGGCTTGCCACGCGCCGCCAGCGCCCGGATGGCCTGCTCGGTGACCTCCTCCCAGCCCTTGCCCCGGTGCGCGGCCGGACTGCGCGGAGCCGTGGTGAGTGCCCTGTTCAGCAAGAGCACACCCTGCTGGATCCAGGGGGTGAGGTCGCCGTTGGACGGCCTGGGCAGCCCCAGGTCGGTGTTCAGCTCCCGGAAGATGTTTTCGAGGCTGCCCGGCAACGAACGCACCTCGGGCGAGACCGCGAAACTCAGCCCGATGGCCATCCCCGGCGTGGGATAGGGATCCTGGCCGACGATCAGGACACGGACGTCGTCGAAGGGCTGCTGGAAGGCCCGCAGGACATTCGCTCCGGACGGAAGGTAGGTCCGGCCGGCCGCTATCTCGGACCGCAGGAAGTTCCCCATCGCGGCGATACGTTCGGCCGCAGGTTCAAGAGCCTTCGCCCAGCCTGCCTCAACAAGTTCATGCAAGGGTCGTGGTGCCACAGAGCGTCACCCTACTGGCACACGCCGGGCTTCCGCACAGCCGCGGAAGCCTCCCACGCACAGACACCGTCCTCGGCGCTACTCTTCCTCCTCATCAAGGTCATCGAGCCGGTCAAGGGAGATCGCGTCGCCGGTCACCGGGAAGGAGGGGAGCCCCGTTGGATCCAGTGACCAAGCCGCTCCGCCACGGTCGCCCCTCGCCCATGTCGGCCTGCCGGCGTCGGCCATGAGCGGAGAGGACGGCGACGGCCGTGGCGCGGAGAGTCTCGCCCTCGACCCTCTCGATTCCGGCGGCTCCGAGGCCGGCTTTCTCGCCGTCGACTCCGGCGGCTCCGGGCTGCGGGCCGTCGTAGGCCTGCCCGGGCGGGCGCCGTCGGTGCCGTGCGAGTCCCGGGAGCCGGTGCGTACGGGTGCGAAGGGTATCGATCCCGGGCATCTGCTGGAGCAACTGCTGCCCATGGCACGGGCATTGATCGGTGAGAACGGGCTGGAGGGGGTGACGACGGTCGTCGTCGGTGCCGCCGGGCTGGCCAGTCTCGGTGACGCTCTGCGGGCCGAACTGCCGGGCGCGCTGGCCCGCGAGCTCGGCGTGCGGACCGTCGCGTTGGCCGCCGACGCCGTGACGGCGTACGTCGGCGCCCTGGGCCCGCGCCCGGGCGCGGTGGTCGCCGCCGGTACGGGGCTGATCGCGATCGGCACCGATCTGACCGGGTGGCGGCGGGCGGACGGCTGGGGGCATCTGCTGGGCGACTGCGGCGGCGGCGCCTGGATCGGCCGGGCGGGCCTCGAGGCGGCACTGCGCGCCTTCGACGGGCGGGACGGCGGCTCGGCCGCGCTACGGGCCTGCGCCGAGGAGCGGTTCGGGCCGCTGGCCGGACTGCCCGGGCAGCTCTATCCGCGCGCCGACCGGCCCGCCGTACTGGCCTCCTTCGCCCCGCAGGTCGCGGACTGCGCCGCACACGACCCGGTCGCGGCCGCGATCCTGCGCGCGGCGGCCCGGCACATGGCCGAGTCGGCCGCCGCCGTCTGCCCGACGGCCGGTGAGCCCAGAGTCGCCCTCACCGGTGGCCTCCTGCAGCTGGGCGACCCGCTTGTCGTACCGCTGGCCGAGGAGTTGACGAGTCTGCTGCCGCAGGCGCGGCAGGTTCCGGCAGAGGGCGATCCGCTGCACGGAGCGGTACGCGTCGCAAGTGATCTGATCACCGGACGGCTCACTCTTCCGGGTGACACAAAGCTGCTCTGCGTGGCGCGCACAAAAGGTGATTGATCCGACTAGGGCATGAAGTGTTCGACAGGTGGCGGGATCACCCCCGAATCATGCGCAACTCATCAGACAAAACCGGACGGACACCGCTCACCTGCACCCTCCCCGAACAGGGGAGCCCAATAAGCCAGTAACATGCGTCGCCATGAGCTCCCCCACTGGGCCCGCGTCCGGCCTGCCAGTACGAATGCCGCGACCTCGCCAGCCCGGGCGGCACCGCCGACCCGAGCCGCTGGTGGCTCCCGACGACGCGCCCGCGCTCGTCCTCGCGGTGCCGGGGAGGCCCAGCGCGGCCACGCGCGGCCTCGCCGAGGAGGTCGTGAGCATCGCCCGCTCCGAGCTGCCCGGCCTGGACGCCCGGATCGGGTACCTGGACGGGGACGACGCGGAGTTCCCCACCCTCCAGTCCGTGCTCACCGGTGCCGCGGAGGGGCGCGCCGCCCGCTACGAGCAGGCCGTCGCCGCCGGTGTCGAGGGCGTCAAGGCGCCCGACGGCCCGGTCGCGGTCGTCGTACCGCTGCTGGCCGGTCCGGACAGCGCACTGCTGCGCCAGGTCCGCCAGGCCGTCATGGAGAGCCGGGTCGCCGCCGATCTGACCGATGTCCTCGGCCCGCACCCGCTGCTCGCCGAGGCGCTGCACGTGCGCCTCTCGGAGGCCGGCCTGGCCCGCGCCGACCGCGCCCGCCTGTTCACCGTGGCGACGGCCGCCGACGGCATCGTACTCGCCTCCGTGGGCGGCGAGGAGGCCGTGCAGGCCGCCGGAATCACCGGCATGCTGCTCGCCGCGCGCCTGGCCGTGCCGGTGATGGCCGCGGCGCTGGACCAGGAGGGTTCGATCGCCTCCGTGGCGGAGCAGCTGCGGGGCTCGGGGTCGCAGCAGCTGGCACTGGCGCCGTATCTGATCGGTCCCGAGATCGACGGTGGACTGCTGGCAGCGGCCGCCGAGGAGGCGGGGTGCGCCACCGCGGAGCCGCTGGGGGCGTATCCGGCGATCGGCAAGCTGGCGCTGGCCAAGTACACGACGTCGCTGGGGATCGCTCCGCAGCAGGCACAGGGTGCGCCGGTGCGCTGAGGTCGGCGTGTGTGTCCTGACGGGTCCTTTCCTGGAAGGGGCCCGTCGCCGCACGCGGCCTCAGTCGAAAACGATGCAGGACGCTGCCGGGACCTCCACCGAGCCGTCGTAACGCGGTACGCCCGCCTCCTGGTCGATGGCGAACCACGTGATGTCGCCGGAGCGTTCGTTCGCCGAGTACAGGAAGCCGTCGGACTCCATGAGCGCCCGCGGCCAGTGGCCTCCGCACGGGACCGTCGCCGTGAGATGCAGTTGGTCCTCGTCGACCGCGAATGTCGTCAGGATGTCCTCGCCCCGGGTCGCCGTCCAGACGAAGCGGCCGTCGGGCGACACGACGATGCCCGACGGGTAGGCGTCGCCGGCCGGGGCGCCGGGCAGTACCGGGGTCTCGGCCAGTGGCTTCAGGGCGCCGGTGCCGGCGTCCCAGCGGCAGACGGTGACGGTGGGGGTGAGTTCGTTGACCACGTAGGCGTACCGGCCGCCGGGGTGGAAGGCCAGGTGGCGTGGGCCGGAGCCGGGACGCAGGGCGAACTCGCGGTGGACGGCGGGGGTGCCGTCTTTCAGGGTGCAGACCCGGACCGAGTCGGTGCCGAGGTCGACGCTGACCGCCCAGCGGCCGCTGGGGTCCGGCTGTACCTGGTGGGCGTGCGGGCCGCGCTGGCGGCGCTCGTGCGGGCCCGAACCGCTGTGCCGGAGCACCCCGGAGGCGGCGCCGGCGAGGGTGCCGTCGGGGCGGACGGGGACGGCGCTGACGCTGCCGGAGCCGTAGTTGGCGGTCAGGACGTGACCGTCGAAGACGCTGAGGTGGGTGGGGCCGCTGGCGTCTACCGGGACCGGCGGTCCGGCGAGCCGTGGCTTGTCGTCGTGGACGTGGTACGCGGCCACGGCACCGTCGGCGGTCTCGCTGACCGCGTACAGGGTGTTCCCGCCGCGCGCGAGCGCGAGATACGACGGGTCGGGGACGCCGTCGACGCTCTCCAGGAGGGCCAGGGCGCCGCTGTGCGGATGGACCGCCGCCGTGACGACGCCGGGCCCGCCCGCCGCCGTGAACGACCCGATGAACGCCCTCCGCCGCCTGCCGCCGTCTGTCACCGGTGTCCCCTCTCGATACGAGCCGGTACGAGTCAGTACGAGCCGGTCCGGGGCCGACGGTAGCAGTTTGCGGTCTAGACCAAGACGTCCGGGGCGGCGCGTCAGGCCGCCCGCGCGCAGCAGGCGCGATGATTCAGCGACAGGGCCCAGGGGCGGCGCAGCTTGCCGTCCGGCCCGGCCAGGACCGCTCCGCCGGTCACGGCCGGTCCTCCGGCTCTGGCTGGCCGGCTGAGCCACACGACGGAGCTTCGCACCCGACATCGTCATCAGCGTGGACACCTGGCGGGCGTCGGTCGCTGAGGCCGCCTGCGACGAATGCCTCAGCCGGGAGGCCTTCCGGTCGGGCCTCTCCCGGATCACGATCCTCCGCCGCCGCCCCGGCTTCCGGGCCGCGTTCGCCGACTTCCGTACCGAAAAGCTCTCAGGCGCCGACCAGGGGTGAGCCCGAGGGTGCGCGCAGGGGCTCGGCGAGTTCGGCCAGGGCGCGCTCCAGGCCGTGCAGATGGGCCAGGGCGGCCTCGGTGGGCGGTTCGGTGGGGCCGGTGATGCGTGCGGAGCCCCGGGTGAGCGCCTCCACGGCCGCCTCCACGCGCCAGCAGGCGGCGGCCAGCCGGGCGTCGTGAGAGGCCTCGGGGTCGGCGGCGACGGCGACCAGGCCGCGGACCTCCCGCGCGCAGTCGTCGAGCAGGGCGAGGACCCGTCGGGCGCGGCGCTTCCGGCCGCGCATCGGGGTGAGCGGATGGACGAGGGGTGCGACCGAGAGCCGTACCCGGCCGAGCAGCTGCTCCAGTTCGGCCACCCGGGGTGCCGGGTCGGCGGTGGCGGACCCGGCGAGCCGGGCGGCGGCCTCGGCCGTGCAGGCGTGGACACAGCGCAGGGCGCGCTGGATCCAGGCGTCGGTGGTGAGGTGGGTGGTGACCGGCAGTACGAACAGCACGGCGAGTCCGGCGCCGAGGGCGCCCACTCCGGTCTCGGTGAGCCGCAGCGCCAGGAGGCCGGGGGTGAGGACGCCGAGGAGGCCGTAGAGGAGTTCCGCCAGGAGGGTCACCCAGAGCATCATCCAGGTGTAGGAGACGGCGGCCGAGTAGAAGATGCCGAAGACGGCCGCCGACACCAGGACGGCGGTGGGGACGGGGGCGCCGTGCACGGGAACGGCGACGAGCAGGCCGAGCGCGATGCCGATGACCGTGCCGAGGACCCTCCGGAAGCCCCTCACCAGGGTCTCGCCGCGCGAGGCGGTGTTGACGAAGATCCACCAGGTGGCGCCGACCGCCCAGTACCAGCGCTGACCCGACACCGCCTGACCGACGACCAGCGCGAAACCCGCGCCCGCGGTCGCCTGGACCGCCTGCCGGGTGGTCACCCGGGCCAGGCCGGTGCCGGCGGGCGGGGCGGGTACCGGCGCCGGGGGGAGGTGACGCTCGTAGCACCACAGGCCGAAGCGCACGGTGGCCGCGCTGAGCACGGACAGCAGCACGGCGGCGTACAGCTCGGGCAGCTGTCGGGGCGTGGCGTGCAGGAACTGGGCCACGAAGTAGGTCATGAACGCGAACACGCCGAGGCTGTGACCGCGCGGCCCCCAGCGGCGCGCGTACACGCCCGCGCCGACCACGGCGAGGAAGACCAGGTCCCGTGCGACGGGCGCATCGTGCAGCCCGGCCGCGGCGGCCAGCACCGGCAGGCCCACGGCGGGCAGCAGCGCGGTGGTGACGGCCTGCCCGCGCACGGTGGCGTCGGCGACCGTGAACAGGGCGAGCAGCGCGGCGAGCCCCCCGGCGACGGCGCCCGTGACGGAGTGTCCGGCCAGCCCGCAGAGCACGACGGCGAGGCCGATGCCCAGCACGGCCCGTGCGGCGAAGCGCAGCCGCACCCGCCCCGGGTCCGGAGCCGTGAACGCCCTCTTCAGCACTGCTTCCCCTCTCACGGACGGCACAGAAATGGCGCCGCGGGGTCCGCAGCGCCATCGACACCACACATAAGAGCATCGCCGGCGCGACTGGCTCAAGTGTTTCCGATTTCACTGGGCCATTGGGCTACTCTCGGCCCAGACCTCACCCCGCTTGGAACGCCAATGGCCCTGCTCGGCATGTGAATGGCCATGAGCCGTTGGTACAGTCGTACGCCATGACCGTGGACGAGCTCGACACCCGCATTCTGCGGCTGCTCCTTGAGCAGCCGCGCACCAGCGTGCGCGAGTACGCCCGGATCCTCGGTATCGCCCGGGGCACCCTGCAGGCCCGCCTGGACCGGCTGGAGCGGGACGGCGTGATCATCGGCGGCGGCCCCTCCCTCTCCCCCGCCGCACTCGGCCACCCGGTGCTGGCCTTTGTGCACATCGAGGTCACCCAGGGCCATCTGGACGACGTGGGGGAGGCGCTGGCCGCCGTGCCGGAGATCGTGGAGGCGTTCTCGATCACGGGCGGTGGTGATCTGCTGACCCGGGTGGTGGCGCGGGACAACGCCCACCTGGAGGACGTGATCCAGAAGCTGATCAGCCTGCCAGGCGTGGTCCGCACCCGCACGGAGGTGGCCCTGCGCGAGCGCGTTCCGCACCGGCTGCTGCCGCTGGTGGAATCCATCGGCCGGGCGGCACGCGCGTAACGGCATCCTGGTCCCATGAGCGATCTCAGCGGCCTCTCGGTCATCTTCGATCTCGACGGAACCCTCGTGGACAGCGAGCCGAACTACTACGAGGCGACCCGGCAGACCCTGACCGCGCACGGCGTTGCGGACTTCACCTGGGCGCAGCACGAGAGTTTCGTCGGCATCAGCACACTGGAGACAGTGACCCTGCTGCGGGACCGGCACGGACTGCGGCCTCCGGTGGCGGAGTTGCTCGCGGAGACGAACCGGCGCTATCTGGAACTGGCCCGGACCCGCACGCGCGCCTACCCGGAGATGCGGAAGTTCGTCGAGCTGCTGGCGGCCGAGGACGTCCCCCTGGCGGTGGCCTCCGGCTCCTCCCCCGAGGCGATCGAGGCGATCCTGGCCGGCACCGGCCTGGACGTGAGGCTGCGCACGGTCGTCTCGGCCGACGAGGTGCCGCACGGCAAGCCGGCACCGGACGTCTTCCTGGAAGCGGCCCGTCGGCTCGGGGCCGCCCCCGCCGACTGTGTCGTCCTGGAGGACGCGGCCCCGGGCGCGGCCGCGGCGCACGCCGCCGGGATGCGCTGCATCGCGATCCCGTACGTGGCCGCGCAGGCCCACGCCCCCGAGTTCACCACGGCCGGCCTGCTGCTGCGCGGCGGCCAGGCGGAGTTCACGGCACGCGCGGCGTACGACTGGCTCACCACGGGCTGAACCCCCTTACCCGTCAGTGCCGTTGACGCTCCCGCGACCCTTCTCTGCTTTCTGGACGAAGGTGGTCGTACGCGCGCTGACATCGCGTGGACGGGTTCGTACGGTCGCTGGTATCCACGCTGTCACCCGGAAGGGTCAGGGCGGCCAGCCGTTCGCTCCGCCGGTCGTGCGATGTCCGTGATGGCTGCATAGCGTGGCCGCATGACCACGACCTGGGCAAAGCCACAGCGACCGGCCACCGAGGACCGGCGGTGGCGGGCGCTCGGGGTGTGTCTGGCGGCCGGCTTCATCTCGCTGCTCGACACCTCGATCGTGAACGTGGCACTGCCCTCGATCGAGCACGGGCTGGGCGCGACGGAGGCCGCCCAGTCGTGGGTGGTCTCCGGCTATGCCCTGACCTTCGGGCTGGTGCTTGTCCCGGCCGGCCGGCTCGGCGACATGCGCGGGCGGCGCCAGGCCTTCCTGTTCGGCCTGGCCGTGTTCACGGTGGCGTCGGCGGCCTGCGGGCTCGCCGCAAGCCCCGACTGGCTGGTGGTGTGCCGGCTGATCCAGGGCACGGCGGCGGGCATGGTGGCCCCGCAGACCTCGGGACTGATCCAGCAGATGTTCCAGGGCGCCGAGCGGGCCAAGGCCTTCGGTCTGCTCGGCAGTGTCATCGGGGTCTCGACGGCGGTGGGCCCGCTCGCGGGCGGTCTGATCATCGACGCGGTCGGCACCGGCGACGGCTGGCGCTGGGTGTTCTTCGTCAACCTGCCCATCGGCGTTGCCGCGTTCTTCGCGGGGCTGCGGCTGCTGCCCCGGTTCCCCGGATCGCCGGGCCGGCGGGAGGAGTTCGACCCCGTCGGGGTGATGCTCCTCGGAGCCGGTGTGCTCGCACTGATGCTGCCGCTGGTGCAGGAGCAGCAGTGGACAGGGCGGCTGAAGTGGGCGCTGCTGCCGGTCGGCGGAGTGCTGCTGGGCCTGTTCTGGACATGGGAGCGGCGGCAGGGGCGGCTCGGACGGGCGCCCCTGGTCGACCTGAACCTGTTCTCGCTGCGGTCCTTCACCCTCGGCGCGCTGATCAGCCTGACCTACTTCGCGGGCTTCACCACGGTCTTCTTCGTCCTCGCCCTGTTCCTGCAGAACGCGGCCGGATACAGCGCGCTGGCCTCCGGTCTCACGGTGCTGCCGTTCGCGGCCGCCTCGGCGGTCGGTGCCGCCCTCGGGGGCCGGCTGGTGGTGCGCCACGGGCGCAAGCTGATCGTCATCGGCCTCAGTGGGGTGGCGCTGGGGCTGCTCGGGATCGCCGCGGTGGTGCGGCTGGTGCCCTTGGAGAGCGTGGGGTGGGCCGCGGCGGTGCCGATGATCGTCGGCGGGATCGGCTCCGGTCTCACGGTCTCCCCCAACACGACACTCACGCTCACCCGCGTCCCGGTGAAGCGGGCCGGCGCGGCCGGCGGGGTGCTTCAGACCGGCCAGCGCGTCGGCTCGGCGGCCGGGATCGCCGTGGTGGGCTCGGTGTACTTCGCCCACCTCGCGAACCGCGGCCCGGCCACCGAGGCGCTCCAGCTGGGCCTGCTCACGTCCGTCGGGCTCATCCTGGTGGCGCTGTGTCTTGCGGTCGCCGATCTGCGCGAGCGGTCGAAGGAGCCGGAGGACGTCTGAGCCCCGGCTGCCCCCCGGACCCGGCTCAGGGCCTGCCAGGCCTGGCCCGGGATCTGCTGGGCGGCCACCGCTTCCATCTCCGACAGCACGGTCGACGTCGGCACGACCGTCGACAGCTTCAGACCCGCGGACTCGAACATCACGGCGGACTCCGGCTCGGTGCGTGGCGCCGGGCGGGCGGAACCCAGCCGTGGACGCGGTGGTTCCGCCGGGCAACGCACCCCATCAGGCCAAGGCGCTCGACCAGCTGCTGATGGCGGCCCTGGTGGGCCGGGAACCAGTCGTGCAGGATCCGGGGAGGCGATCGGGGCGCGCGGAAGCGGACCGGGAGCGGGCGGGCATGGGGCCCGGCCTCGGCGTGTGCCTTGCGGCCTTGCGGCTTCCGGGTTACAGCACGTCGCTTACGACTCGTGGCTTACGACCGGCGGCGGGGCTTTCCGCGTTTCGCGGGCTTGGCGGACTGGGTGCGCTTGGCTCCGCCGGCCCGGCCCTGTGCGCCACGGCCTGCCGCGGTCGCCTTCTGCGGCCGTTTGGGCTGCGACTGCGAGGCCCGCGACTCCTGGGGCGTCTGTTCGGGCTGGCGGCCGCGTGTGCTGTTGACCGTGCGGCCGCGGACGATGCCGATGAAGTCCTCGACCAGGTCCGTGGTGGCTTCCTCGGGCCAGGACAGGGCCACGGTCGACTGAGGGGCGTCGGTGAGCGGCCGGTAGGTGAGGTCCCGGCGGTGGTGGAGACGGGCCAGCGACTGCGGGACGACCAGGAGGCCGACGCCGGCGGCGACCAGTTCGACGGCGTCCTCGGTGGTGGCCGGGCGCTCGAAGGCGGGCTCGCCGGGCGGTGCTTCCCAGCCGAAGACGTCGTCCAGAGGGTGGAAGACGACCTCGTCGGCGAGGTCGGCGACGGTGATCTCCTCGGCCGCCGTGATCACGTGGTCCTTGGGTACGACGACCACCGTGGCCTCGGTGTAGAGGGGGATCGCGCTGAAGAACGTACGGTCCACCGGGAGCCGCACGAAACCGGCGTCCGCGTCACCCGCGCGCAGCATGTCGGACGCCTCGGCGGCCGTGACCTGGTGGAGGCTGAGCGGGATGTCGGGCAGGCGCTCGTTCCAGATCCGTACCCATTTGGCGGGCGTCACGCCGGGGACGTACGCGAGCCGGAACGACGGTGTTTCCTCCGAGCCTGTCACCAGGCCAGGTTAACCGGCCCGGGGCGGCGGCCCCGCATCGGCCGTGGTCGGCGCTTTCGTACCCGGCCGATACCCTTGACCTCATGAGTTCGCACCAGACCACCCAGACGATGAAGCCCGCGACCGCGGCCAAGAAGCTGGGTGTGTACCTGCCCGCCACGCCCGCCGCCTTCCAGGAGGGTGTCGTCTCACGCGCCGAGCTGACCGAGCTCCAGGCCGACCCGCCCGAGTGGCTGCGGGAGCTGCGGGCCAACGGGCCGCACCCGCGTCCGGTGGTCGCGGAGAAGCTGGGCGTGTCCATCGCGGGGCTGGCGCGCGGCGGGGTGACGGAGCCGCTCACCACCGAGCAGATCGAGGAACTCAAGCGCGAGCGGCCCGAGTGGCTGGAGAAGGAGCGCGCCACGCAGGCCGAGGTCCGCAAGGAGGGCGCGCGCCTGAAGAACCTGCAGCGGGAGAAGGAGGCGGGGCAGGGCTGAGGTCCTCGCCCGTGTGACTTTCCCACGGCCCCGGTCCAGGCGCATCCGCCCGCGGACCGGGGCCGTTCCCGTACCTCGCCGTACGCCTCTCAGTCACTCCAGCTACCCCGGTGAACTGCGCTTTTCGCCCGTCGTTGAGGACCGCGAAGGGCGTTGTCAGTGGTCTCCCTGCGGCCGATATCCTTGACGAGTTGCTCGCCGCGGCGGAACGCTCACGCGACACCTTCGGCCGGTTGCTTCCGGCGGACACGGGCCGGTTCGCCGGGGCCTGGCTGACCGCGGCGCGCTACGCGGACGAGGTGGACCGTGCGCTGTGCGCCGCGGCCCGGGACGGGTGACCGGGCCGACGACCGGATGCGGGCCGCCACTCCCCCGTGCCGGCGGCCCTCATCACCGGAGTCGTCGGACCCGATCTCGGTGCCCGGTTGAAGCATGCGACAGCGGGCTGTCGTGTGGGTATGCGTATAACTGCGTACGGGCAGGGGCAGAGAGGAACACGTGTCACACCGGCTGGACAGGGCCTACGAACGCCTCACCGGGCTGGCCGTGGCCGCGTTGCACGAGCGCGAGCCCGAACGGCTGTGGCCACTGCTCGCCGACGCGCTGGCCGACCTGTGCGGCGGGGAGACGCTGATCTACAAGCTGGACGACTGGAACGAGGGCGAGGGCACACTCGGTATGTCGGCCACTGCCGCCGCCGAGTTGGGCCGGCTCGGCGACGAGGCGCTGAGCGTGCTGCGCTCGGGCTACCCGTTCGCCCACCACTACGCGACCGGCCTCGACCGTGCCCCCGTCACGGCCCGTCAGCTCGCGGGGGAGGTCTGGAAGGCGAGCAAGACCGCGCAGGTCCTCGGCCATTCCCTGGACCTGGACCAGGTCCTGGCGCTCCCGCTGCCCGGGACGGTCGCGCCGATCACGGGCTGTCTGGTCTACCGCTCCGGCGCGGACTTCACCGAAGACCACCTACGGACCGCCGAGCGCGCCCAGCCGCTGCTGGCCGCCGTGGAACAGCAGCGCCAACTGCTGGAACAGTGGCGCAGGTTGGCCGCGACCGCCGGTGAGCCGGAGGAACTCGCGGCGGACTGCGCGCTGACGCCCCGTGAACTCACCGTCCTGCTCCTGCTCACCGACGCCCTGACGGCGGACGCGATCGGCCGGCGTCTGGGCATCTCGGCCCGCACGGTGCACAAACACGTCGAGAACATCTACCGCAAACTCGGCACCCGCGACCGTCTCAGCACGGTCCTGCACGCCCAGCGCCTGGGCCTGGTACCCGCACCCGACCGGTCGGCGGGCAGAAGGCGTCCGCCCGGCCATGGACGTTCGCCGGGCCGCGTGCAGCTACAGGGCAGCAGGCCGCCACCGGAGGATCACGACGGCCGGTGGCCGGAGGATCACAAAGGCCGGTAGTCCGAGAGCAGCGGCCGGTACGGGTGGCGGGTCTCGGCGTCCCAGCCCTCCGCGTAGGAGATGTCCACCGTGGTCATGTTCCCCACCCATCCGCCGTGATCCGTCCGTGCGACCGCTGTGGAAAAACCGTACCGACCGCCACTGACAACACGCGGTTCGAGGGGCTCCGGGGGCCGGGAAATTGCGTGGACGACGGCGCCGGCCGCCCGGCAGAGTGGCCGACCATGACGAGCAGTGAACTGTGGAGCCGCGCCGAGGCCGACCGCTACGACGCCGAGGAGACCGAGATGACCTCGGCCGCCGTGCTCGGGCCGACCGTCGACTTCCTCGCCGAACTCGCCGGAGACGGCAGGGCGTTGGAGTTCGCCATCGGAACCGGCCGGGTCGGTGTCCCGCTCCGGGAGCGCGGGGTGCCCGTGGTGGGCATCGAGCTCTCCGAGCACATGGCGGCCGTTCTGCGCCGCAAGGTCGACGCCGGGACGCTGCCGGTGGTGATCGGGGACATGGCGGCGACCACCGTGCCCGGTGAGTTCTCCCTTGTCTATCTCGTCTACAACACGATCTCGAACCTGCTCACGCAGGACGAGCAGGTCGAGTGCTTCCGCAACGCGTCCCGGCATCTGGCGCCCGGCGGCCGGTTCGTGATCGAGCTGGGCCTGCCACCGCTGCGGCTGCTGCCGCCCGGCCAGGTCGCGGTGCCGTTCGACATCTCCGCGGGGCACATCGGTTTCGACACCTTCGACCTGGTCGGGCAGATCCTCGTCTCGCACCACCTCACCCGCGACGGCGAGGACGGCCGCTACCGCCGCGGCGACTCCCGGCACCGGTACGCGTGGCCTGCCGAGCTGGATCTGATGGCCAGGATCGCGGGGCTCGAACTGGAGCGGAGGATCGCTGACTGGGACGGTTCCCCGTTCGCGCAGGACTCGACGAAACACATCTCCGTCTGGCGCAGGCCGGCGTAGCGGATCCCGGCTCTCGACCCGACAGCGGAAGGGACCGGTGACGACTGACCGCGGAGCCGGGTGGCGGCCCGGTGCAAGTGCCCACCGCCGGATGGCCGTTCGGCAGCGGTTCGCTGTTCTGGCTGATCGAGGTCGGCGGCACGGATCTCGCCTCCGGACCCGGAGGCCCAGGCGCGGACAGCCCGTCACACGGTGACTCGGGGCTGGAAGGGCTCAGTGTGCGCGCCTTCACGACAGGCCGACGAGAGCCGGGTTCCCCTTGTACGGGTCGAGTGAGACGCCGTCCTGATCCGGCCCTGGCCTGCCCATTCCGGACGGCCGGGGTCAGGCGCCCGCAAGGAAGGAGAGGCGCACCTTTCGTTCTGGATTGTCCTTGTTCGTGTCGACCATGCACACCGACTGCCAGGTGCCCAGGCCCAGGTGGCCGTCGATCACCGGAAGGGTGGCGTGCGGGGGCACCAGCGCCGGGAGGACGTGGTCGCGGCCGTGGCCTGGGCTGCCGTGCCGGTGCTGCCAGCGGTCGTCGGCGGGGAGCAGGGTGTGCAGGGTGGCCAGCAGGTCGTCGTCGCTGCCGGCGCCGGTCTCGATGACGGCGATCCCGGCCGTCGCGTGCGGCGTGAAGATGTTCAGCAGGCCGTCACGGCCGGCCGCGGCCTCGCGCAGGAAGGCCTCGCAGTCGGCGGTCAGGTCGACGACCCGCTCGCGGGTCCCGGTGGCGACTTGGAGCACTCGTGTGGTGAAGGCATCCGACATGCCCCCATCCTCGCCCATCCGCCGGGCCACCGGGCCGCGGGTGCGGGCGACCGGGCCGGGAAGATCCCCGCCCGGCTCCCTGTTGGTAGAAGCGTGAACAACGTGCGCGAGGTCGAGGTAGTCGTCATAGGCGCTGGTCAGGCCGGTCTGTCCAGCGCCTATCACCTGCGGCGCACCGGCTTCGAGCCGGACCGCGACTTCGTGGTCCTGGACCACTCCCCCGCCCCGGGCGGCGCCTGGCAGTTCCGGTGGCCTTCGCTGACGTACGGCAAGGTCCACGGGATGCACGCACTGCCGGGCATGGAGCTGACCGGGGCCGACCCTGCGCGGCCGTCCGCCGAGGTCATCGGTGAGTACTTCGCGGCCTACGAGCGCACCTTCGACCTGCGGGTACGGCGGCCCGTGAACGTCCGCGCGGTGCGCGAGGGCGACGGCGGACGGCTGCTCGTGGAGACGGACGCCGGGGACTGGTCGACACGGGCGCTGATCAACGCCACCGGCACCTGGGACCGGCCGTTCCTGCCGCGCTATCCGGGCCAGGAGACGTTCCGTGGGCGGCAGTTGCACACCGCGCAGTACACCGGGCCCGCGGAGTTCGCCGGGAAGCGGGTGGTGGTCGTCGGCGGCGGGGCCTCCGGCACCCAGCATCTGCTGGAGCTCGCCCCGTACGCGGCCGCCACCATCTGGGTCACCCGGCGGCCGCCGGTCTTCCGCGAGGGGCCCTTCGACGAGGGCGCGGGCCGGGCCGCGGTGGCGCTGGTGGAGGAGCGGGTACGGCAGGGACTACCGCCGAGGAGCGTGGTCTCGGTGACCGGGCTGCCTCTCAACGATGCCATCCGGCAGGGCCTGAGGGACGGTGTCCTGGACCGGCAGCCGATGTTCGACCGCATCGCTCCGGACGGGGTGGAGTGGAACGACGGCCGGCATGCCGACGCCGACGTCATCCTCTGGGCGACCGGTTTTCGCGCCGCTCTCGACCATCTGGCGCCGCTGCGGCTGCGCGAGCCGGGCGGTGGGATCCGTGTCGAAGGGACCCGTTCGATCGCGGATCCGCGGGTGCACCTCGTGGGGTACGGACCCTCGGCCAGCACTGTCGGCGCCAACCGCGCGGGCCGCGAAGCCGTCCGGGACATCAGGCGGCTGCTCGCAGGGGAGCCGGTCGCCGCGTGACGTCCCCTCGGATCAGCGAGGTGGCTGCGAGACCGGTTGCGACTGCGGGCCCTTGCTGTTGCGCACCGCGTTGAACTCGGCGACATTGCGCTGGTGTTCCGCGTAGTCGGCGGTGAACCGCGTGTCCCCCGGCTTGACCGTGACAAAGTACAGCCAGTTGCCCGGCGTCGGGTTCATCGCGGCACGCATGGCGTCCTCGCCCGGGTTGTCGATCGGGGTGGGCGGCAGACCCATGCGCTGGTAGGAGTTGTACGGGTTCTCGATACGGGTGTCGTTCAACGTGGTGTTGAGGGTGGTGCGGTTGAGGGCGTAGTTGAGGGTGGAGTCCATCTGCAGCGGCATGCCGCTCTGCAGCCGGTTGAAGACGACCCGGGCCACCTTCCCCATGTCGGCCTTGTCCGCCGCCTCGGCCTGGACGATGCTGGCGATGGTCACCGCCTGGTAGACATTCAGCGCGTTGCGCTGCGCACCGGCCGCGACGGGCGCCCCGTCGAACCTCTGGTGCGCGGTGTCCACCATGAACCGCAACACGGACTGCGGGGTCGCACCCTTCTCCAGGGGATAGGTGGCCGGGAAGAGATAACCCTCCGGGTTGCCCCCGGCGTCGCCGGGCAGGTGCAGGCCCGCGGTGCCGACGGACCTCTTGGTGCTGCCGACGGGGAGGTCGAGCGCCTTGTCGACGGCGTCGTAGACCTGGGACGCCCGCCAGCCCTCCCGGATGACCAGGGTGGCGGGCCCGGCGGCCGCGCCGTGGACCAGGGACAGCAGCGGCACCGTCACGGCGGCGCCCGCCACGACGGCGCCGGCGGCAACGAGGAGGAGCCTGCCACGGCGCGTCAGCCGGATCGTCTTCCGTCGAATCGACCTCGGTCGGATCGCGTTCCGCCGGATCGGTTTCCGTGGCGGAGTGTTCGTCTGCATGCAGGCACGTTAGCCCGCATACCGCCACAAACCCGGCATATCTTCAGTTTGTCCGCTCCACGTTGCCGACTCCACTTTGCCGACTTCAGCTCGCCGACTTCAGCTCGCCGACTTCAGCTCGCCGGTGGAGTCACCCGCTGACGCTCCCGGTCGCCCCGTCGGCGCCCCGGCCGTCTCACCGACTCCCACTGGGTCACCTCTCCGGTTCCGGCCGGCGGCTCCCCCGCCGTCTCCACTCGGGCGTCCCGGCGCACCAGCGCCGCGTACCGTCCGTCGAGTTCCAGCAGTTCCTCGTGGGTGCCCCGTTCGGCCACCTGCCCGGAGTCGAGGACGACGATCTGGTCGGCGCCGCGGATCGTGGACAGCCGGTGGGCGATGGTGACGGTCGTCCGGTTGGCCGACAGGGCGTCGATGGCGTCCTGTACGGCGTGTTCGGTGCGGGTGTCCAGGGCGCTGGTCGCCTCGTCGAGGATGAGGACCGGCGGGTCGCGCAGGATGGTGCGTGCGATGGCCAGCCGCTGCTTCTCGCCACCCGAGAAGCGGTGACCGCGTTCACCGACGACGGTGTCGTAGCCGTCGGGCAGTGCGGCGATGTGGTCGTGGATCTGGGCCGCGCGAGCGGCAGCGTGGAGTTCCTCGTCGGTGGCGTCCGGCTTGGCGAAGCGGAGGTTGTCAGCGACCGAGGCGTGGAAGAGGTACGTCTCCTGGGACACGACGCCGACCGCGCGGGCGAGGGTGTCGAAGTCCAGGTCACGGACGTCGACGCCGTCCAGGGTGACCCGGCCGCCGGTGACGTCGTAGAGCCGGGGAACCAGGTAGCCGAACGTGGACTTGCCGGCGCCGGTCGGGCCGACGACCGCCAGGCTGCCGCCGGCCGGGACGGTGAGGTCGATGCCGTCGAGGACGGGCCCGCTCTTGTCGTCGTAGCGGAACTCGACCTTCTCGAAGCGCACCTCGCCCTTCACCCGGTCCAGGTGGACCGGCTCGTCCCGCTCGGTGATGTCGATGGGCAGGTCGAGGTACTCGAAGATGCGCTGGAAGAGGGCGAGCGAGGTCTGGATCTGGACGCCGGTCTGCAGCAGGCTCACGGCCGGGCGGAACAGGCCCTGCTGAAGGGAGACGAAGGCGACGATGGTGCCCAGCGAGATCTGCGGGCCGCCCAGCTGGAGGGCCATGCCGGCGGTCCAGTAGATGACGGCGGGCATCGCGGCCATCACTATCGTGATCACGGCCATGCGCCAGCGGCCGGCCATGTTCGAGCGCACTTCCAGGTCGACGAGCTGCTCGGACTCGTCGGCGAAGGAGGCGGTGAGCGAGTCGGCGCGGCCCATGGTCCGGCCGAGCAGGATGCCGCTGACGGAGAGCGACTCGGTGACCGTGGCGGCCATCGCGGCCATCTGCTTCTGGCGCTGGGTGGTGATCTTCTTGCGCTCGTTGCCGACCCGGCGGCTGATCCACACGAAGGCCGGGAGCAGGACCATCGAGACGATGGTGAGCCGCCAGTCGAGAGCTGTCATCGCGACGATCGTGGCGACCACGCTGGTCAGGTTGGAGACCAGGGAGGTGGCCGTCGAGGTGACGGTGGCCTGCATCCCGCCGATGTCGTTGGCTATGCGGGACTGGACCTCGCCCGTGCGGGTGCGGGTGAAGAACGCGAGCGACATGCGCTGGAGGCGGCCGTAGACGGCGGTGCGCAGGTCGTGCATGACGCGCTGGCCGACGGTGGTCGATATCAGCGTCTGCAGTACACCGAAGACACTGGTGAGAACGGCGCTGAGGATCATGCCCAGCGCGAGCAGGCTGAGCAGTCCGGTGCGGCCCTGCGGGATCGCGGTGTCGAGGATCGCCTTCAGAAGGAAGGGCGTGGCGACCGAGACCAGCGAGGCGGCGCCGACCAGCAGGCCGACGATCGCGAGCCGGCCGCGGTAGGGGCGGAAGAGGGCGAGGATGCGGCGCACCTGGCGGGGCTGCCCGGCCGAAGTGCCGTCGGGGGTCCAGTTGATCTCGTCTCGGGGCATGGCTCCTACGGATGGGTGTGGTGTGTACGGACTCACGGAGCATAGCTCACTGTTACCTATACTCACAATGAACATAGTCCTGATATTGTTCCCGTATGAGCACCCCCGACCCCGACGGCCCGCTCGCCGAGCAGTTGCTACGCCTCACACGCCGGGTGTGGCGGATCCAGAAGCACCATCTGCAGGCGCGCGATCTGGGCGTCACCCCGGCCCAGTCTCGACTGCTACGCACCCTCGCGCACTACGAGACTCCCCCGCGCATGGCCGACCTCGCCTCACGACTTGAGGTGGTGCCGCGCGCGGTGACGACGCTGGTCGACGGCCTGGAAGCGAGCGGCAAGGTGTGCCGGGTGCCGGATCCGACGAACCGCCGGGTGACCCGGATCGAGATCACGGACGAGGGGCGCGAGACCCTGCGCGAACTGCGGGCGGCGCGGAGGTCCGCCGCCGAGGAGATCCTGGCTCCGCTGTCGCAGGAGCAGCGGGAGGTGCTGGGCGGCTTGCTCGACACACTGGTCGACGGGGCGGCGGCCACGAAGCGCTGCTGAGACATGACGAAGCGGCTCCCCTCCGGGATTCCGGAGGGGAGCCGCTTTGCTTCTGTACGTCAGCCTTCGGACACGGGCTCCTTGGCCGGCGCCTGCGCGGGCATCTCGGCCACGGTGACCACGACCTCACCGTCCAGCACCTTCTTCGCCCGCTCGACGTCCAGCGCGCCATCCCAGCGGGAGACGGCGAAGACTGCGACGCAGTTGCCGAGCAGGTTGGTGACGACACGCATCGAGTCCATGATGCGGTCGACCCCGAGCAGCAGGGCGACGGCACCGGCCGGGATCGCCCCGAGCGAGGAGGCGGTCGCGGACAGCGCGAGGAAGGCCGAGCCGGGGATGCCGGCCATGCCCTTGCTGGTGAGCATCAGCACCAGGACCACGGTGATCTGCTGACTCAGGCTCAGGTCGACACCCACGGCCTGGGCGATGAACAGCGTGCCGATGGAGAGGTAGAGCGAGGCGCCGTCGAGGTTGAAGGAGTACCCGGTGGGCAGCACCAGGCCCACGGCGTCGTCGCGGGCGCCGGCGCTCCGCAGTTTCTGCATCACTCGCGGCAGCACGGACTCCGTGGAGGCGGTCCCGAGCGCGAGCAGCATCTCCTCACGGATGTAGCGCAGGAATTTCCAGAGGCTCAGCCCGGTGACCGCCCGAAGGGCGACGGCGAGAAGCGCGACGAAGAGGGCGGCGGCCGCGTAGCACAGGACGATCAGCTTGGCGTAGGTCTCGATGACACCGAGGCCGTACTGGCCGATCAGGACGGCCATCGCGCCGAAGACGGCGATCGGGGCGAGGCGCATCACGAAGCCGACGATCGCGAAGATGATCTCCTGGGCCTGCTCGATGGCCGGCAGCACCTGCGGCACCTTGGTGTGGCCGAGGTGGAGCAGGGCCGCACCCACCAGGCAGGCCAGGACGAGCACCTGGAGCAGGGAGTTCTCGGCGAAGGCCCCTATGAAACTGGTGGGCAGCGCGTCGAGGATGAACCCGGTCGTCGAGGGCAGCGAGCCGCCGCCCGTCTTCGCGTCGACCGCCTTGACGCTCAGCGCGGCCGGGTCGACATGCATCCCCGAGCCGGGCCGGACGACGTTGGCGGCGACCAGCCCGATGACCAGCGCGAGCGTGCTCGCCACCTCGAACCAGACCAGGGCCTTGAGCCCGATCCGCCCGAAGGCCCTCAGGTCACCGGCCTTGGCGATGCCGACGACGACCACGCAGAACACCAGCGGCGAGATGATCGTCTTGATGAGCCGGGTGAAACCGTCGCCGAGCGGCTGAAGGTCCGAGGCGAAGCCGGGCCACAGCTTCCCGACGACGATTCCGAGCACGAGCGCGCAGGCGACCTGCGCGAAGAGAGAGGTACGCAGTATGCGTGCGACGCGTCGCGGCAGGGACGGTACGGACTGCGGCACGGGCACTCCTGGGGGGTGTCGACTCGCCGAAGCCGAGCGGGACTTCTGCGATACGGAAAGCGGTTTCCGTGTCGATCACTCTGGAGGACTTCTTGATCCTTTCCGAAACCACCGTGTATCAGCCGTGTAAATCACGTGCCTGGTGACGCGTCGCACACAACGCGGCTCAGCAGCCGCTGCGATCCTCCGTCAGCACCCCCTGTTCGGTGGCCAGCGAACGGTCGTAGCACCCGCCGGGCCCGTACAGCCGGTAGCGCTCGCTCGACGTGCCGACCGCGTGCCGCTGGTCGCGCGGCACGTCGAGGGTGTAGGTCGCGTCACCGCGGTAGGTGTCGTCCAGTCGCGACCAGCCGCCCGCGGGCCCGGTGACCGCAGCCCGGTCGCCGAGGGTGAGTCGGGTACGCAGCCGGTTGTCGGTGCTGATGGTGATGGCGCCGCTCATCGTGTACGTCCGATGGGTGCGCGTCGTCCGGGGCGCTCCGCCCGCCTTCGCAGTGACGTTCTGGTCGTCCGTCCAGGTGGCGTCGAGCGCGTCGGTCGTCTCGCCGTCGTTCCAGCGGTGCGCGGAGGTGTTGACCAGTGTCCGGCTGACGGTGGTGGTCACCCGGCCGTGCGAGGTGTCGACGTATCCGGAGACGGTGAGCCGGTGCCCGGCGTCGGTGTCAACCCGGCACTCCCCCGAACCCGGTGTGTAAACGGAGGAGTTGACGGGCTCGGAGGCCTTGGCCTCGGTGAGCTTCCCGGTGACGTGGGCGCGGTGCGCGTCCTGCCAGACCAGCACGTTCACGGGAGCGCTCCAGCCGGCCTGCCCCTCGGGCACCCCGGCGACGGAGACCTCGACCTGGTGCGGGCGACCGTCGTCGAGCAGCCCGGCGAACGGCGTCAGGTCGTATTCGATCGGCTTGACGTCGAAGGCGCGGGGGCCCGGAACGACGTACCAGAGGAAGGGGTTGGACCAGCCGCCTGTCCATACGTTCGGGAACGGCGAGGCGATTCCGGCCAGTTGGCCGTCGACCTTGATCTGCACCTCCCGGTAGGGTCCCTTGTCCGCCTTGCAGGAGTACGAGGCCGGGTCGGCCACCGTCAGATACCAGAACTCCTCGCAGCCGCCGCCGGATCCGGTGGCGTACACCTCGGCGACGATGCGCTCGCTGTTGCGCGGGGCGGTGAGGGTGGTACCGCCGTCCAGTGTGAGCACCTTGTCGGGGACGGTGGCCCGGGGGCGTCCTTCGTAGAAGGTGAGCGTGGCCTTGACGTCGATGACGCCGGTGTACGTGTCGTCGACGACGTTGCCGATGAGCATCTCGACGTCCTGCGCGCCGCGGAAGGTGTCGCTGTAGCGGGTGACGTCCTTCTCCACGTGCCACTCGATGCCGTCCGGCGAGGGCTCGGGGGTGGAGGTGCGCAGCACCTCGACGCCTCCGACGTGCAGATAGCCGAGCCGGTCGTACTGACGGCCCTTCACCTTGCCGTCGAGCCGCAGCACCACCTTGCTCCACCGGTCGCCACAGCCCTGGGGTGGCGTATAGGTGCCGCTGTACGGCGTGAAGTCACGGAACTGGGCCTCGGCCAGGGTGACTTGGCAGGACTTGGCACCCTTGGGCACGGACACCGGCGGGGCGGCGGTCACCGGGTCGTGCCAGTCGGTGCCGAACTCCGCCGGGACGTCGGCGGCCAGGGCGGCTTGGGCACCCGTACCGAGGAGCGCGCTCGCCAGGAGGGTCGCCCCGGCAAGCATGGACATGACGATCCGTCTTCTCATGGCCGGTGTTCTACGGGGAGTTGACCGCCGGCCGCAACGGGGAGACCGGCCGACCACTCCCTGACCCGTGCGGACGCACACTGGTGGCACATATGGTGCTATAAGCAGATCTTGCTGCCACAGTGCTCCCATGGAGATCACGACCGCTCACGTCCGTCGCACGGCCCTCGCCCTTGCCCTCGGCGGTGCCGTCGCCCTCACCTGCGACGCCGTGCTCGCCGGCCTCCCGCACCGGAACCACGACTCCCCCGCCCCCGGCCCCTCGGCCGCCTCCTCCGGCCCTGCCTCGGCCCCGGCCCCCGGCGCACCGGGCATCGGCGACCCCCTGATGCCGCTGGACGGCAACGGCGGCTACGCCGTGCGCCATTACACGCTCGACTTCGACTGGCGGGCGCCCGAGACGCCGTTCGAGGCCGGCGCCACCATCAGCGCCACCGCCACCCAGGCCCTGTCCCGCTTCGACCTGGACTTCGCGGGCAACACCCTCCACAAGGTCACCGTCGACGGCGCACCGGCCGCCGCCGTCCGGGACGGCGACGAACTCGTGGTCACACCCGCCCGGCCGATCCCGCGCGGCAGCACCTTCGCCGTCCGCGTCACCTACACCGCCGACCCCACCCAGCGCCGGCAGCGCGGCGACGCGATCCGGGAGTACGGCTGGGTGCCCACCGCCGACGGCAGCCTGCTCTGTCTGCAGCCCGACGGCGCCAAGCTGGTCTTCCCGGTGGACGACCACCCCAGCCTGCGGGCGCCGGTCACATTCCGCATCACCACCCCTGCGGGGCTGCGCGCGGTGGCCAACGGCCGGCTCGTCGACCGCGTCCAGCGGCCCGGCGGACGCGTTCGCTGGACGTACGACTCCGAGGAGCCCATCGCGGCACAGCTGGTCCAGGTGGCGATCGGGAGATTCGCGTTCGTCGACAGCACGGGCCCGCGCGGACTGCCCGTCCGGGACGTGGTACCTGACAGCCTGGTCGCGGAGACCGAGGCCGACCGCTCGCGCACCCCGGAGCACCTCGCCTGGCTGGAACGGCGGCTCGGCCCGTACCCGTTCCGCCGCTACGGCGTGCTGGTCGGGGACACCGATCTGCCGGTGGCGCTGGAGACGCAGTCGCTCTCCGTCGTACCGAAGGACGACCTGCTGGGCGACCAGGTCGACGCCGAACGCAATCTGGTCCACGAGCTGACCCACCACTGGACGGGGGACAGCGTCGCCATCCGGCGCTGGTCCGACCTGTGGCTGAGTGAGGGTCATGCCCGTTTCTACGAGCGGCTGTACTCCGCCGAGCACGGCGGCGTCGGCATGGAGGACGCCATGCGGGCGGCGTACGAGCAGCACGACCAGTGGCGCCACGACGACGGAGCCCCCGCCGAGCCGACGGAGCCGACACTCTTCAAGGTGATGCGGTACGACGGCTCGGCGCTGGTGCTGTATGCCCTGCGGGAGAAGGTCGGTGACGCAACGTTCGACCAGATCGAGCACACCTGGGTGAGCAGGTACCGGGGCCGTGCGGCCGGCACCAAGGAGTTCGTCGCGCTCGCCTCCGAGGTCGCGGGCGAGGATCTGACGCCGTTTCTGACGCCCTGGCTGTACGGGCCGGAGACCCCACCCATGCCCGGCCATCCCGACTGGCAGGTGGACCCGGTCGAGGACTGAGTCCGGACGGTGTGCGGCTCGCCCGCGATGCCGCCCCCCGGATGCCGATCCGCTGCCGCCCCCCGGATGCCGATCCGCTGCCGCCGACCGGGTGGCCTCTGCCGGACCGCTGGTCCACCCGGTTGACGTTCGGCGCGCCGTGCCGCGCAGGACACGGAAACGTACGAGGGGTGACGTTAAGGGCAATTCCTTTGCCCTGGTTGCGACGAGCGTGGTTGGAGACCCTCAGCAAGCGGTTGGAGACCCTCCGGTATGAGAAGAACTGTCGCCCCACGTGTGCCCGGCGGCCTGCGGACGTGCCGCCTGACAGCCTGTCTGCTCGCCACTGCCGCGCTGCTGCCACCGCTGCTGATTCTCCCGGCGTCGGGCGCCGACGAGGCGGATGACCAGCGCCTGCAGAACGCCTTCACCGATGCCGCGCGCGAGTTCCATGTGCCGCGCAGTGTGCTCATGAGCGTGTCCTACATGCAGTCGCGATGGGACTCCCACCCGGGCACCCCCAGCGTCGCGGGCGGCTACGGGCCGATGCACCTGGTGGAGCCCGCCCGCGGCCACGCCCCGGCGCCGGCGGCGGCCCCGCCGGCGCCGAACGGCCGCGAGAACAGCCAGCTCACGGGGACGGTGTTCGCCTCGGGCGGCCACGCCGTACAGCCGGCGGACCTGGACCGCGCCGCACGGTTGATCAAGGTCCCGGCCGCGGAGCTGCGGACGGACGCCACCGCCAACGTACGCGGCGGCGCGGCCCTGCTGGCCGCCGCCCAACGGCATCTCGGCAAGCCGCTCAGCAACGACCCGAAGGCCTGGTGGCAGGCGGTGGAACGTTTCCCCGGCACACCTGACGTCACCTCGGCGACCACGTACGCCAACGACGTCTTCACCCTGATCCGCCGGGGAGCACACCGGACCACCGCCGAGGGGCAGGAGGTCACGCTCCCCGCCATGCCCGGCGTCAGCCCGCACCCCGGCCCACAGGTCCCACCACGGCCCAAGGAGGTCGAGTGCCCTCCCGAGCTGGCCTGTGACTGGCTGGCCGCGCCGTACGAGGAGATCGACGAGGACGGCGACTACGGCAACCACGACCTTGCCGACCGGCCCCGGGACCAGAAGATCGATTACATCGTCATCCACGACACCGAGTCGACGCTGCCGAACATGTTCAAGACCGTCCAGGACCCGACCGAGGCGTCCTGGCACTACTCGGTCCGCTCCAGCGACGGCCATGTCACCCAGCACGTCAGGACGAAGGACGAGGCCTGGCACTCCGGCAGCAAGTTCGTCAACGCCCGCTCGATCGGCATCGAACACGAAGGGTTCCTCACCCACCCGGGCACCTGGTACACGGAGCAGATGTACCGGTCCTCGGCCCGTCTGGTGCGCTTTCTGGCGAAGAAGTACGGCGTCCCGCTCGACCGGCAGCACATCTTCGGCCATGACAACGTGCCGGCTCCGACCGGTGACAGCATCCCCGAGATGCACGAGGACCCCGGCCCCTTCTGGGACTGGCGGCACTACTTCGACCTGCTCGGCGCGCCGCTGAAGGCCACGGCCGGACCGGACAGCGACGTGGTGATGATCCTGCCTGACTACGCCACCCACAAGCCGCGGTACACCGGGTGCGAGGGTGCCGGAAAGCGGTGCCGGCCGCACGGCTCCAGCGCTGTCCGTCTCCACACCGCACCGGCCGAGGACGCCCCGCTGATCCAGGACCCGGGCCGCAGGCCGGACGGCGAGGAGTCCACGGAGGACGTCAGCGACCTCGGTTCGCGTGTCTCCACCGGACAGACCTTCGCCGTCGCCGACCGCAGCGGCGAGTGGACGGCGATCTGGTTCCAGGGCCACAAGGCCTGGTTCAAGAACCCCAAGGAGCACCCGACGGCCGTCGGCGCGAGCGGACGCATGGTGACGCCCAAGGAGGGCCTGGACGAGATCCCGGTGTACGGGCGTGCCCTGCCGGAGGAGGAGGCCTACCCGGAGGGAATGGAGGAGGAGGCCGACTCGCCGCTCCCGTACAGCCTCCGGGCGGGCCAGCGGTATGTGACCCAGTCCGGCGTCGGCAGTTCCTACGTCGACAGGTCGTCCTTCTCCGACCTGCCTCAGCCTGTTGTCCTGGGCCAGGAGAGGTACTACGAGATCCAGTTCGGCCACCGGCTCGCCTACGTCCGGGCGAACGACGTGGACCTGGTGCACGCGAGCGCCGGCTCGGCGGGTGCGCCCGAGCAGCAGCCCGGCCCGGCCGGCCGGTGACCCCAGGGCACCCGGGGCCTCGCTAGGCCGGCAGGTCCATCCTGTCCCCCATCACCACCACGGGATCGCGGTCCGGGTCGAGCGTGCGGAGCAGGAACCTCATGGCCTCCTCGGAGAGGCCGATGCAGGCCGAGGTGCCGCTGCCGTGGTCGAGGTGCAGCCAGATGCCACCGCCCCGTTCGTCGCCCCAGGGACGGGTGATGTCGTGCGGCGGTGCGCCCCGCAGCCGGTTGTAGTCGATGGCGACGACGTAGTCGACGTCGTGCTGGTGCGCCGGGTCCCAGTAGTACGGGGGCGCGTAGACGTCCTCGTCCTGGGTGTAGGAGAGCCGGGTGCCCGGTTCGGGGAGCACACCGCCCGCGCCGGTGAGGGTGAACACGCCGACCGGGCTGCGTCCGTCGTCCCGCGTAGTGATCGGTGGTCCAGCCGTTCCGCCCGTTGTGCGCGGGCCGACTGCCCACCGGGCGCCATCCGTCGTCCTGCAGCCCGTACAGCACGACCGCGGAGTCCGCCGAGTCCTCGCCCTCGCCGCACACGGCCAGGACCTGACCGGAGTCGGCAGGGATCTCCGCGTGCAGCCGCTCGCCGACGCCTGGCAGCGCGGTCGGCTCGCCGACGGGGACGGCCGGCCTCGGCTGCGCCGCCCCGCTCGCCCGGGCGGCTGTGCCGGGCGGCCCCTGGGCGCCCACCCTTCGCACCGCCGCCCGCTGTCCGGTCCCCCGCACGCGCTCAGGGTCGCCAGGAGGGTTCCGAGCACCACCGCCGTCGCAACGGTCGCACGCCGAACGCACTTGATCCGCACCGGGCCATCCTGACATCACATACCGGCTCATTGATTTGGTTTCCTGACATCCAGGGCGTGTGGGCGGCGAGCCCCTGGCCTGAAGACAGCGGATTTCGCTGACCGCCGGGAAAACCGTTTGATTTCGACCACGCTCCGACGCGAACCTTTCACGGCTTGTCGCCACCTTCCCCCCGACACGAGCCGCTGGGACGTCATGCAGATTCAAGATCTTCCGTATTCCGATCCGGGCGTGCCCGACGCACGCTCGGGTCCCCGATTCCTGTGGTGGCTCGGGCGACATCAGCTCGGGGGCCAGCTCAAGGCGCTGGCCTGGGGCGTGCTGCACTTCGTGGCCGTCTCCGCGCTCCCCTTCTGTGTGGGGCTCGCCGTCCAGGCCGTCGTCGACCGCTCCGGCACCCGGCTGGCGCTGACGGGTGGTCTGCTCGTCCTGTGCGGCGCGGCGATCGCCGTCGGCGACACCTTCCTGCACCGCGCCGCCGTCACCAACTGGATCACCGCGGCCGCCCGCGTCCAGCAACTGCTCGCCCGCAAGACCGCCCAGCTGGGCTCGGCGCTGACCCGGCGGGTGGCGGCCGGCGAGGTCGTCGCCGTCTCCACCGGCGACGTCGAGAAGATCGGCTGGTTCGTCGAGGCCGTCTCCCGGTTCACCGCGGCCGCGCTGACGGTCGTCGTGGTCGGCGTCGGGCTGCTCCTCTACCAGCCCGCGCTCGGCTGGGTGGTCGCCGCCGGGCTGCCCCTGGTCGCGCTGGCCGTGCTGCCGCTGCTTCCCCGGGCGACCCGGCGCGCCGACATCCAGCGCACGAAGGCCGGCCGGGCCACCGAGCTGGCCTCGGACACCGTGGCGGGGCTGCGCGTGCTGCGTGGCATCGGCGGCGAGGACCTCTTCCTCGACCGCTACCGCCGTGCCTCCCAGGAGGTGCGGCGGGCCGCCGTGCGCAGCGCCCGGATGTGGTCCCTGATCGCCGCCATCCAGGTGCTGGTGCCCGGGCTGCTGCTGATCGCGGTCGTCTGGTACGGCGTCCACCTCGCCCGGCAGGGCCGCGTCACCGTCGGTGAACTGGTCACCGTCTACAGCTCGGTCATGATCCTCAACTACCCGTTGCAGCACTTCACCGAGATCGCCATGGCGTACTCCTTCTCGCGCCCCTCGGCGAAACGGGCCGCCCGGGTGCTCTCCCTGGAACGGGCCACCGACACCGGCGGCTCGCGCGCGGGCGCGGTGCCGGACGGCGACCTGTACGACCCGGACACCGGTCTGCTGGCACCCGCGGGCCGGCTGACCGCCGTGGTCTGCGGCGACCCCGACGCGGCCGGCCACCTCGCCGAACGGCTGGGCGGCCACCCCGCCGAGGCCGCCGCCTCCGTGCTGCTCGGCGGCGTACCGCTCGACGAACTGCCTCTGGAGACCGCCCGCACCGCGGTGCTCGTCCAGGACAAGGACCCGGTGCTGCTCTCCGGTTCGCTGCGCGAGTTGCTCGACGTGCCGGCCTCCGGGGCCGTGCGGGCCGAGGACGCGCTGTCCGCCGCCCAGTGCGCCGACGTCCTGGAGGCCCTGATCCAGGGCTCGTTGGACGTCACCGACCCGATGGACGCCCGGATCACCGAGCGGGGCCGCTCCCTGTCGGGCGGCCAGCGCCAGCGGCTCGCGCTGGCCCGGTCGCTGATCACCGACCCCGAGGTCCTCGTCCTGGACGAGCCGACCTCCGCCGTCGACTCGCACACCGAGGCGCGGATCGCGGAGGGAATCCGCGAGGTGCGGTCCGGCCGGACGACCGTGGTGTTCACCTCCTCACCGCTGCTGCTCGACCGGGCCGACCGGGTCGTCCTCGTCCACGAGGGCGAGGTCGGGGCGGTCGGCCTGCACCGCGAACTGGTCCGCACCGAACCCCGGTACCGGGCGGTGGTGACCCGGGAGACGGACGACGAGGCCGCCCTACGGAAACCGAGGAACGAAGACGTCGCGCTGCGAGGCGGCGCGGTCGAGGAGCAAGAGGCCGCGCTGCGAGGCGGCGCGCTGGAAGAGATCGAGGAAAGCGCATGATCGGCGTCGCACCACCGGCGTACGACCCGGCGGCCCCGACGACGGCCACCACCCTGCCCATCGGCGCCACCTCGACGGTGCGCGCCTACGTGGCCGAACTGTTCCGTCGGCATCGCCGGGCCTTCTCCGCCCTCGTCATGGTCAACACGGTGGCCGTGGTCGCCTCCATGGCCGGCCCGTACCTGCTCGGCGGGCTCGTCGAGCGGGTCTCCGACGGTGCCCGTGAACTCCATCTGGGCCTGACCATCGGCCTGTTCGTACTCGCGCTCGCCGTCCAGGCGGTCTTCGTGCGCGAGGTCCGGCTGCGGGGTGCCGTGCTCGGCGAGCGGATGCTGGCCGACCTGCGCGAGGACTTCCTCGTCCGGTCCGTCGGACTGCCGCCGGGCGTCCTGGAACGGGCGGGCACGGGCGATCTGCTGTCCCGGATCACCACCGACATCGACCGACTCGCCAACGCCATGCGGGAGGCCGTACCGCAGCTGTCGATCGGCATCGTGTGGGTCGTGCTGCTGCTCGGCGGGCTCGTGGTCACGGCGCCGCCGCTGGCCGCCACCGTGCTGCTCGCCCTGCCGATCCTGGTGGTCGTCTGCCGCTGGTACTTCAGGCGGGCGCCCTCCGGCTACCGCTCCGAGGCCGCCGGGTACGCCGCGGTGGCCGCCGCCCTCGCGGAGTCCGTGGACGCCGGGCACACCGTCGAGGCGCACCGGCTCGGCGCCCGGCGTATCGCCCTGTCCGAACGCCGGGTCAAGGAGTGGACGGCATGGGAGCGCTACACGCTGTGGCTGCGGTCGGTGCTGTTCCCGGCCGTCAACGCCACCCACACCGTCGTGCTGGGCTCGGTGCTGATGATCGGCGGTGTCTTCGTCCTCGACGGCCGGCTCGACGTCGGCCAGCTGACGACGGGTGCGCTCATCGCCCAGATGCTCGTCGAACCGGTGAACCTGATCCTGCGCTGGTACGACGAGGTCCAGGTCGCCCAGGTGTCGCTGGCCCGCCTGGTCGGCGTCCGGGACATCGAACCCGACGCAGGTGACGCCTCGCTGGCCCCCGAGGGCCGGGAGGTGCACGCGGACGAGGTCCGCTTCGGCTACCTGCAGGGCGTCGACGTGCTGCGCGCTGTCTCCCTGGAGGTCGCGCCCGGCACCCGGCTGGCCCTGGTCGGCCCGTCGGGCGCGGGCAAGTCCACGCTGGGCCGGCTGCTCGCCGGCATCTACGCGCCCCGCGACGGCCGGATCACCCTCGGTGGCGCCGAGCTGTCCCGGATGACCGCCGAACGGGTCCGCTCCCATGTCGCCCTCGTCAACCAGGAGCACCACGTCTTCGTGGGCTCCTTGCGTGACAATTTGCTGCTCGCCCGGACCGGCGCCGAGGACGCCGAGCTGTGGGCGGCCCTGGGTGCCGTCGACGCGGACGGCTGGGCACGGGCCCTGGAGCAGGGCCTGGACACCGAGGTGGGCTCCGGCGGCCTCACGCTGACCCCGGCGCAGGCCCAGCAGATCGCACTGGCCCGGCTGGTGCTGGCCGACCCGCACACCCTCGTCCTGGACGAGGCGACCTCGCTCCTCGACCCGCGCGCGGCCCGCCATCTGGAACGGTCCCTGGCCCGGGTCCTCGACGGCCGCACCGTGGTCGCCATCGCCCACCGGCTGCACACCGCCCATGACGCGGACGTCATCGCCGTGGTCGAGAACGGCCGGATCAGCGAGCTCGGCAGCCACGACGAGCTGGTGACGGCCGACGGCGCCTACGCGGCGCTGTGGCGGTCGTGGCACGGGTGACGGCCCTCGGCACGGGGTGAGCGCCGCAGGTCGCGCCCCGTGCCGTTGCGCGGGTACGAGCAGGGGTGGAAGGCTGGATAGCGGCACCGGTTCGGGGACGGGCCGGGAACCGCAGGGTTCGCGGCGCGTGAGACCCGTGCCGCGCGTGCCGGCGGCCCGCCCCTCGGACCGCCGCCTCACTCCCTGGAGGTAGCCGTGACCACCGCCGACGGATGGGGGGACGACGTCTACCAGCCCGACGGATCCGAGATCCGCGAGGACACCGGACTGCTCGACGTGGAGGACACGCTGGAGTCCGACGGCGTCAGCGATCCCCTGGACCGGGGCTGGTCCCCGCCCGAGCGGCCGTGGGCCGTGGAGCACACCGGGGTGACGGCGGCGGAGGGCCACCGGGGCGAGACCCTGGACCAGCGGCTCGCCGAGGAACTGCCCGATCCGGCCGCCCCCGACGGCGACGGCATCGGCGACTGCCAGGGCAGCGACGGAGAACTCCTGGACAACGAGGTCGGCGATCTGCGCTCCGGCCGCCTCGTGGCACCCGACGAGGGGGCCCACGAGGACGACGAGAACGGTCTCGTCGCCACCGACGTCGGCATCGACGGCGCTGGTGCCTCCGCCGAGGAGGCCGCGATGCACATCGTCGACGAGGACACCGCCTACGGCTGACGCCGGCCCCCCTTGCACGACCGCCCTGTCCGCCCTGTCCGCCCTGTCCGAGGAGCCGCCATGCAGCAGGACAAGCACCCCGACTACCACCCCGTGGTCTTCCGCGACCGCGCAGCCGGGTACGCCTTCCTGACCCGGTCCACCGCGACCAGCGACCAGACCATCGACTGGGACGACGGTCAGACCTACCCGGTGGTCGACGTGGAGATCTCCTCCGAGAGCCACCCCTTCTACACCGGAAAGGCCCGCACGGTGGACACCGAGGGTCGCGTCGCCGCGTTCGAGCGACGCTACGGCGGTGGCTCGGGGAAGACCGGCTGATCCGGCGGCCCCTGCGGTCAGATCACGTTCAGGGCGGCGGCGCAGCCTATGCCGCCCAGCAGCATGAACACGGGCATCAGCACCTTGAGCTCGACCCAGCTGCCCGCGCGGAACCGCATCACCTTCGGCGGGCCCAGCGGATACCAGCGCTTGCGGCCGATCGGGATGGGCCACAGGATCGGGCAGCCGGAGACGGTCAGCGCGTCCCCGATGTCGTGCACCAGCGCTCCCAGCACCACCGGCAGCCCCAGCCACAGGTACTCCTGGCCGGGCTGGGTGAACAGCCAGTCCGAGCCGTTGCCCGGCTTGTCCAGAGTGCCCGCCAGGATCCAGGCACTGGTCGCCGCCAGCAGCCACACCAGCACGTCGCTGCTGGAGCCGCGGGCCGCCCGCCACAGCAGGCCTTCGATGGCCAGCACCATGTGCGCGAAGAGAATCGCCAGCACCGCCCAGCGGCCGCCGAGGATCGCGGCGGCCGAGCAGCCCGCGCCGATCAGCGCCGCCCACACCCAGGTGTGGGTCAGCGTCCGGTGGCCGCCGGAGCGGCGCGGGTCGCCCGGCTTCCGGGTCGCCTTGTAGACGGCGTACGACAGCTTGTCCACGATCTCGCAGAGCCAGCGCGACAGCGGTCCGAAGGCGCGCGAGATGGTGGCGGCCTTGTGGTCGAGGTCCGGGGCGAGTGCGGCGCCGGCGGAGATCAGTGCCCCGACCAGGAGCACCGGCCAGGGCATCCCATGCCCGGCCGCGGCGGCCGCGGCTCCGACGCCGAGCCAGGCAGCGGCTCCCGACAGTGAGTGTGCTGGTCCCATCATGGCCGCTGTCTGCCCCATTCCTCGTATGCCGCTGTCCAGTTGACCGGGTGCGATGACGCTCCGTCGGCGACACAGCATAGGGGTCTTGATCTTCGGGCTCGCAGCCGATTCCCCCCTCGGGGGGTGGGCCAGGCAAGATGGGTGCGTGACCCTCATCGATCGACTGCCGCCGACCGCCGACCCCGACGCCCTGTACGAAGCCTTCGAGTCCTGGGCGCAGGAGCGCGGTCTCACGCTCTACCCCCACCAGGAGGAGGCGCTGATCGAGGCGGTCTCCGGGGCGAACGTGATCGTGTCGACACCGACCGGCTCCGGCAAGAGCATGATCGCCGCGGGCGCGCACTTCGCCGCGCTGGCCCGGGACGAGGTCACCTTCTACACGGCGCCGATCAAGGCGCTGGTGTCGGAGAAGTTCTTCGAGCTGTGCAAGATCTTCGGCACCGAGAACGTCGGCATGCTCACCGGCGACGCCTCCGTGAACTCCGACGCGCCCGTCATCTGCTGCACCGCCGAGGTGCTGGCCTCCATCGCCCTGCGCGACGGCAAGCAGGCGGACGTCGGCCAGGTCGTCATGGACGAGTTCCACTTCTACGCCGAGGGCGACCGCGGCTGGGCCTGGCAGATCCCGCTTCTCGAACTTCCGCAGGCGCAGTTCATCCTGATGTCCGCCACCCTCGGCGACGTCTCCTTCTTCGAGAAGGACCTCACCCGCCGCACCGGCCGCCCCACCTCGGTGGTCCGCTCGGCGACCCGTCCGGTGCCGCTCTCCTACGAGTACAAGTTCACCCCGCTCACCGAGACGCTCACCGAACTGCTGGAGAGCAAGCAGGCGCCGGTGTACATCGTGCACTTCACGCAGGCGCAGGCGGTGGAGCGGGCGCAGGCGCTGATGAGCATCAACATGTGCTCGAAGGAGGAGAAGGAGCAGATCGCCGAACTGATCGGCAACTTCCGCTTCACCACCAAGTTCGGCCGCAACCTCTCCCGGTACGTCCGGCACGGCATCGGCGTCCACCACGCCGGCATGCTCCCCAAGTACCGGCGCCTGGTCGAGAAGCTCGCGCAGGCCGGTCTGCTGAAGGTCATCTGCGGCACCGACACCCTGGGCGTGGGCGTCAACGTGCCTATCCGCACGGTCCTGTTCACCGCACTCACCAAGTACGACGGCAACCGGGTGCGCACCCTGCGCGCCCGTGAGTTCCACCAGATCGCCGGCCGGGCGGGCCGGGCCGGCTTCGACACGGCCGGACTGGTGGTCGCGCAGGCGCCCGAGCACGTCATCGAGAACGAGAAGGCGCTCGCGAAGGCGGGCGACGACCCGAAGAAGCGGCGCAAGGTGGTGCGCAAGAAGGCGCCGGAGGGCTTTGTCGGCTGGACGGAGACCACGTTCGAGAAACTGATCGCGTCCGAGCCGGAGCCGCTGACGTCGCGTTTCCGGGTGACGCACACGATGCTGCTGTCGGTCATCGCCCGCCCGGGCAACGCCTTCGAGGCGATGCGCCATCTGCTGGAGGACAACCACGAGCCGCGCAAGCAGCAGCTGCGGCACATCCGCCGGGCCATCGCCATCTACCGCTCGCTCCTGGACGGCGGCATCGTGGAGAAGCTCGACGAGCCGGACCCGACCGGTCGCATCGTCCGCCTCACGGTCGACCTCCAGCAGGACTTCGCGCTCAACCAGCCGCTGTCCACGTTCGCCCTCGCCGCGTTCGAACTCCTCGACCCCGAATCGCCCTCGTACGCCCTCGACATGGTGTCCGTCGTCGAGTCCACGCTGGATGACCCGCGGCAGATCCTGGTCGCCCAGCTGAACAAGGCGAAGGGCGAGGCGGTGGCCGCGATGAAGGCGGACGGCGTCGAGTACGAGGAGCGCATGGAGCGCCTCCAGGACGTCACCTACCCGAAGCCCCTGGAAGAGCTGCTCTTCCACGCGTACAACACCTACCGCAAGAGCCACCCCTGGGTCGGCGACCATCCGCTGTCGCCGAAGTCGGTGATCCGGGACATGTACGAACGGGCGATGTCCTTCACGGAGTTGGTGTCCTTCTACGAGCTGGCCCGCACTGAGGGCATCGTGCTGCGCTACCTGGCGAGCGCGTACAAGACGCTGGACCACAACATCCCGGACGACCTCAAGTCCGAGGATCTCCAGGACCTGATCGAGTGGCTGGGCGAGATGGTCCGCCAGGTCGACTCCAGTCTGCTGGACGAGTGGGAGCAGCTCGCCAACCCGGAGGAGATGACGGCCGAGGAGGCCCAGGAGAAGGCCGACGAGGTCAAGCCGGTCACCGCCAACGCGCGCGCCTTCCGGGTCCTGGTCCGTAACGCCATGTTCCGCCGCGTGGAACTTGCCGCCCTCGACCAGGTCGACGAGCTGGGCGAGATGGACGCGGAGTCCGGCTGGGACGCCGAAGCCTGGGGTGAGGCGATGGACAAGTACTGGGACGAGTACGAGGACCTGGGCACCGGCCCCGACGCCCGTGGTCCCAAGCTGCTCGTGATCCAGGAGGAGCCGCAGAACGGGCTGTGGCGCGTCCGGCAGATCTTCGACGACCCCAACGACGACCACGACTGGGGCATCAGCGCGGAGGTCGACCTGACGGCCTCCGACGCCGAGGGCCGCGCGGTCGTCCGTGTCACCGATGTCGGCCAGCTCTGACCCGGCCCGCTCTGACCCCAGGAGAACACCACCCATGACGAACCCGGCCGAGAGACTGGTCGACCTGCTCGACCTGGAGCAGATCGAGGTCAACATCTTCCGTGGCCGCAGCCCCCAGGAGTCCATCCAACGGGTCTTCGGCGGCCAGGTGGCGGGCCAGGCGCTGGTCGCCGCCGGCCGCACCACGGAGGGCGACCGCCCGGTGCACTCGCTGCACGCGTACTTCCTGCGCCCGGGCCGGCCGGGCGTGCCGATCGTGTACCAGGTCGAACGGGTGCGGGACGGGCGGTCGTTCACGACGCGCCGGGTCACCGCCGTGCAGCACGGCCGTACGATCTTCAATCTGACCGCCTCCTTCCACAAGCCTGAGGTGGGAGCTTTCGAGCATCAGCTGCCGCCGGCCCGCGAGGTGCCGCACCCGGAGTCGCTGCCGCCGCTCGCCGAGGAGATCCGCAAGCATCTGGGCGAGCTGCCCGAGCAGTTGGAGCGGATGGCGCGCCGCCAGGCCTTCGACATCCGTTATGTCGACCGGCTGCGCTGGAATCCCGAGGAGATAGCGGGCGCCGAGCCGCGCAGCGCCGTGTGGATGCGCGCCGTCGGTCCGCTGGGTGACGATCCGCTGGTGCACACCTGCGCGCTGACCTACGCCAGCGACATGACCCTCCTGGACGCGGTGCGGGTCCCCGTCGAGCCCCTGTGGGGGCCACGGAACTTCGACATGGCCTCGCTGGACCACGCCATGTGGTTCCACCGCCCGTTCCGCGCCGACGAGTGGTTCCTGTACGAGCAGGAGTCCCCGGTCGCCACGGGTGGCCTGGGCCTGGCCCGCGGGCAGGTCTACGACCTGGAGGGGCGGCTGCTGGTGTCGGTCGTCCAGGAGGGGCTGTTCCGGGCCTTGTAGTACAGACGCAGCCAGCCGCGCAGGCCGCGCGGATGCCCCGGTCGCTCCGGTGCTGGGTGCTGCGATGGCATGGCAGGGGGGTGCGCTTGCACGGCAGGGCGAGGCGCGGGGTGAAACGTGCGGGCCTCCGCCACGGCCCGTGCCAGGTCGTTCCGGAACCACTCGATCTCGTCCGGCTCGTCCGCGGTCATCAGCTCCTCGGCGAGCAGCGCGGCAGGCGAGCCAGGTGCGCCGTGGGCGGGCGGAGCCGCCCGGAAGCCCTTTACGTAGGCTCGCTCGTGGGCGTTCGTCAGCGCGTCGTCGACCTCACCGGGGTCCAGAAAGCCGGCCACCACTCCGGCCCGCTCCCACGGGCCGTACGCCCCCCGCAGCAGGAAACCGCAGTGGCGTCCGCGCCAGTTGCGAGCCCGCTGGTCCGCTCCCGCCCTCAGACGGTCACGCAACTCCTCGGGCGTACGGCCGGTGAGCAGCCGTGCGTTCTTCTCGTCAGCCGCGAACTGCCGTAGCTCCTCGGCTAGATAGAGCCAGACCACGGCCCGATAGCGGTTCGGGTACCAGGTCACAGGAGTCACCAGGCCGAGTTTCGCGAAGCGGGTGAACTTGCCCGCCGGGATCTCCATCAGGGCCGCGCCCTGGGTCGTACCGACAACTCGCACGCTCTCGCGGAGGGCTTCGGCCTGGGCCTGGACCCGCACGATCTCGGCCCGGGGCACGCGACGGCCTCCGCCGCCTTCGTCGGGCACTGTGCGGATCCGGCCAAGATGCACCGCGAGGTCGAACTCGCCTCGCCTGAGGCCCAGTTCACGGGCGGCGCGGCTGAACGTGCAGGTGAGCGGGCGGGGTCGGGCGATGGTGTTGGTGGACATGGTCGTTCTCCCCCGTGGAGCGGGTGGCTCGCGCCCTGTGCGCTCGCCGTGGAAAAGACCGTAGCCGCTCCCGCGGATCTCGTGGCGGCCCTGTGGATAACTCCGCAGCAGAGGGTGAACCCGCAGGTCAGAGGTCGACTACTGAGGAACGCTCCGGTTGCCGGGCATCCACGCCGAGGTGTTCGCCGACGCGGTTGACTAGCAGTGTCATCTCGTAGGCGATCTGGCCGATGTCCGCCTCCGAGCCGCTGAGCACGCACAGACAGCTGCCGGTTCCGGCGGCGGTGACGAACAGGACCGCGTCGTCGTACTCGATCATCGTCTGGCGTACCTGGCCCGCGCCGAAGTGGCGTCCTGAGCCCTTGGCAAGACTGTGCAGCCCGGAGGCGACGGCAGCCAGATGCTCCGCGTCCTCCCGGCGAAGGCCCGTGCTCGCTCCCGTGACCAGCCCGTCGTTCGACAGGACCAGTGCGTGCCGTACGTGCTCCACCCGCTCGGTCAGGTCGTCGAGCAGCCAGCCGAGTCCCTGGTTCTGCGCCATGTCGTAACGTCTCCCCGTGTGCCGTCTCCCCCTGGCTGGAGGATCTTCCCGCCAGCCTTCCCCACCACCGGCGTCCGGGCAAGGAGGATGGGGACATGGCACAGAAGATGACCGACGAGGAATGGCGGGCGTTCGTCTCGCACGGCACCCGCACCGGCAAGCTGTCCACCGTCAACGCCGACGGCAGCCCGCATGTGGCCCCCGTCTGGTTCCTGCTGGACGGGGACGGCCTGGTCTTCAACACCGGCAAGGAAACCGTGAAGGGGCGCAATCTCGCCCGCGACGGGCGTGTCGCCTTCTGCGTGGACGACGACCGGCCCCCCTTCCATTTCGTGGTGCTGAACGGGCACGCCCGGCTGTCCGAGGAGCCGGGTGAGTTGCGTGATGCGGCCACCAGGATCGCGGCCCGTTACATGGGAGAGGAGCGCGCGGAGGAGTTCGGCGCCCGCAACGGCGTCCCGGGCGAGCTGCTGGTCCGTGTCACCGTGGAGAAGGTGGTGGCGCTCAAGGACCTCACGGGCTGAGACTCAGCCCACCGAGTCAAGGAGCCGGGCGGTGTGCACGCGTCCGGCGTACTCGACGAGCCGGATCAGCACCTCCTTGCCGGAGTCCCGGTCACGGGCGTCGCACAGCACCACGGGCGTGCCCTGGTCCAGGTCCAGGGCACGGGAGACATCGTGCGCGCCGTAGCTACGGGCGCCGACGAAGCAGTTGACAGCGACGACGAACGGGATGTGCCGGTGCTCGAAGTAGTCGACCGCCGGAAAGCAGTCCTCCAGTCGGCGGGTGTCAGCGAGGACGACGGCGCCGAGTGCTCCATGCGACAGCTCGTCCCAGAGGAACCAGAAGCGGTCCTGGCCCGGGGTGCCGAAGAGATACAGGGAGAGTCCGGAGCGGATGGTGATGCGGCCGAAGTCCATGGCGACGGTGGTGGTGACCTTCTGGTCCACGCCGTCCGTGTCGTCCACCAGCTGGCCCGCTTCGCTGAGCATTTCCTCGGTGCGCAGCGGCCGGATCTCGCTGACGGCGCCGACCAGGGTCGTCTTTCCGACGCCGAAGCCGCCGGCGACCAATATCTTGAGCGCCATGGCCGACGTGTCGTCGGCGGCGGGCTCGGAGTACTCGGAGACCATGATCACTTCTCTCGGGAGGGCCGGCTGCGGTCGGCATGCTCTGGAGGTCCGGGATGTTCGGCGGCCCGTGGCCCGGAATGCACGGGACGCCACCCGGTGCGCCCTGTGTGCCCCGTGCACTCGGGACGCGAAGCCAGCATCATGACAACTGCGGTCCCGTCGCGGGCGGTAGGACCAGAACGCGTCTGATCTGACCGGTGCGCGTCCGGTTGGTTCCGGATGCTCATCTACAGTGCCCGCAATCCCGCGATGACCTCGCGCAGAATCCGCTCGTCGGGAAGCTGGGCCGGGGGCACCGGCCGGCTCACGGTGACCCAGCCCAGTTCCAGCAGGTCGCCCAGGAGCACCCGGACCACGCCCACGGGGACGTCGGCGCCGGCGGCGAGCTCGGCGACGGACTGTGTCTCCACCCGGCACAGGTCGATCAGCGCCCGGTGTTCGGGGCCGAGCGCGGTGTCGCCGTCGGCGCCGGGCGCGCCCGGGTCGAGTGTGACCAGGGCGATCAGGTCGAACCGCACTCCGGTGGGGCCGGGTTTGGTGCGGCCGCCGGTCATGGCGTAGGGGCGGACGAGGGGCCCGGCCTCGCCGTCGTACCACTGGCTGCCCGGATCGCGCGAGGCGTCGGTCGTGTACTCGGTCATCGGTGACGCTTCCGGCTCATCCGGCGGCGGGCGGCCGGGCGGCGACCCGGGGCGCGGTGTAGAGATGCTCGCCGACGCGCTTGACCAGGCGTGCCATCTCGTAGGCGACCAGGCCGATGTCGGCGGTGACGGCGGTGAGTACGGCGAGGCAGGAGCCGTCGCCGGCGGCGGCCACGAAGAGGAAGGCGTCGTCCATCTCGACCATGGTCTGGCGCACCCCGCCCGCCCCGAAGTGCCGTCCCGTGCCCTTGGCGAGGCTGTTGAAGCCGGAGGCGACGGCGGCGAGGTGCTCCGCGTCCTCGCGTCTGAGGCCGGTCGAGGCGCCGACCGCGAGGCCGTCGTTGGAGAGCACCACGGCATGCCGTACTTCGTCGACGCGCAGCACCAGGTCGTCCAGCAGCCAGTCGAGTTCGCCGGAGCGCCGGCCTGGCGTCATGCTCGGGTCCTGGATCATGCGCGGTCTCCTTCGGTGCTGTCGGTGCCCTCTTCGGGTTCCGGGGTGGCTCCGCGGCCGGGTTGCCTGCCGCCGCCGCGCGCCCAGCCGTCGCGGTAGGCTGCCATGCGGTCGCGGACGAGTTCGGGGGTGCGCTCGTCCCGTCGCCGGGCGGGCGCGGGTTCCTCGGTGCGTGGATCGCGCAGTTGGGGGGCGAGGCTCGCCTGGCGTACCCGGCGGGGCAGGTCGTCGTCGCGGGGCTCGGAGTCGTGCGGCGGGCGGTGCGGCCTCAAGGTCGTGACTCCGGGGGGTGGTGGCTCGGGCGCCTGGTGCGGGGAGGTGTGGGCGGTGGTGGCGAGAGCAGGCCGGGTGGCGGGGGCGGCCTGGGGAAGGGCGGCGCCGGGCACGCGCGCGTACTCGCGTTCCGGTGCCTGTTCGGTGCCGGCCGCCGGACGGCCGGATCGTTCCGCCGCGCCACCGTGCAGCAGGGCTTTCGGCAGCAGGACCACCGCGGTGGTACCGCCGTAGGGGGAGGTGCGCAGATGCACCTTGATGTCGTGGCGGGCCGCGAGCCTGCTGACGACGAAGAGGCCGAGCCGGTCGCTGTCGAACAGATCGAGGGCCTCGGACTGCTCGATGCGCCGGTTGGCCTCGGCGAGGGTCTCCTGACCCATGCCGAGTCCGCGGTCCTCGACCTCCAGGGCGTAGCCGTTGCCAACGGGTTCCCCGGTGATGCGCACGCGCGTGTGCGGCGGTGAGAACTGGGCGGCGTTCTCCACGACCTCGGCGAGCAGATGGGTGAGGTCGGCGACAGCGGCGCCGACGACGGCTGCCTCGGGGAACTGGCGTACCTCCACGCGCGCGTAGTCCTCGACTTCGGATACGGCGGCCCGGACGACGTTGGTCAGGGAGACCGGAAGGCGCCAGGCCCGGCCGGGGGCCGCCCCGGAGAGGATGATCAGGCTCTCCGCGTGGCGGCGCATGCGGGTGGTGAGGTGATCGAGGCGGAAGAGGTCGCTCAGTTCGTTGGGGTCGTCAGAGCGGCGTTCCATGCTGTCCAGCAGGCTCAGCTGGCGGTGGACCAGGACCTGGCTGCGGCGGGCGAGGTTGACGAACACACCCGAGATGCCGCTTGCGAGTTCGGCGCGCTCCACGGCGGCACGCAGGGCGGCACGGTGCACGGTGCCGAGGGCCTCCGCCACCTGTCCGGTCTCGTCCTCCGCGGGCGGCCCCGAGGGTGCCTCCGCGCGGATGTCGATCTCCTCGCCGGCCCGGAGTCTGCGCATGGCCTCGGGGAGCTTGCGGCGGGCGATCTCCAGGGCGCTGTTGCGCAGGCTCACCAGCTCGACCACGAGGCCGCGTCCGATGCGTACGGAGATGACGAGCGAGGCGGCCACGGCGAGGAGGCCGAGGAGGACGGCGGCTCCGGCCGGGGTGAGCAGACCGCGTGCGAACGGATCCGCCCGGCCCGCGACCGCGTGTGCCGTACCGGTCTGGACAGCTCGCATTCCGTCCTGCACGCGCGCGTGAGCGGTGCTCCAGGTCGCTTCCGGGGCCGCGTCGACCGCCTTGGCGCCGGGTGCGCTTGCGAGAATCTTGTCCTCGGCGTCGCCCAGCGCGGTGTAGTCGTCGCCGCCTGCGAGCCGGCGCCAGGCGGTGCGCTGTGCGCCGGGCAGGTCGGCGGCGGCCGCGTCGGTGAGGACACGGCGGGTGTCGACGGCACCGGTGAACAGCCGCAGTCGCTCGCCGTCGAGGCCGCCGGCCAGCCGGGCTCCGGCGAGGACTGCGTCCTCCTGTGCCAACGCCTCGCCCGCGCGGGAGAATTCCAGCAGCACGCGCGCGTCGGCGCCCATGTCGTCGGCCTGTACGCCGGTGAGGGCGCCGTCCACGGCGAAGGCCATGGCGATGGTCTGCGTGTACCGCCCGTAGGTCTCCTCCCAGCCGGCGCCGCGGCTGCGCACCGCCGTCCGCAGCGTGCGCAACCGATCGGCACCGTTGACGAAGGTCTGGAGGCGCTGGGCGACACCGGCGGGCAGCTCCTCGCTGTCGGCGACGGTTCTGTCCTTGCCGAACCGCAGCTCGGCCACGGCCTGGTCGGTATCGGCGCCAAGGGCCTTGAGGTCGCCGGCCTGTTCGGCAGTGGGCTCGGTCGCGTATCGGACCGCGGCGGTACGCTCGGCCTGGAGCGCGGCCACGGCGTCGGCGACCGGGGTTCGCAATGCGGCGTCGACGCGCTGGGACTGGCGCAGCCGGGAGACGTCCTGGGCGGTAGTGACCGTGGCGTACGCCCACAGGGCGAGCAGGGACATGACCGGCACCATGAGCAGGCAGACGACCTTGGCCCGCACGGTGCGGGGACGGAGCCGCCAGCCTCGGGGGGGCATGGGCGCGTTGTCCGCCGCCGCGGTCCCGAGGACGTCGTCGACCGGTTCGTCGGCGGGTGGTCCGGCGTGCGCGCGGCGGCCGCGTGCGGGCCGCGGGGACGGTGTCTGCGGGCCTGCTGTGGGGGTCCTACGGGGTGTACGCATGGACTCCTCGCTCGGGAGTGGGTCGGGGCGCCGCGGGGCCGGGCCGGTTCAGCGTGCGGCGCTCATGACGGGCCGCTGGGCCGAGGCGGACGCCTCGCGCTCCCCGGCCGTGGGCGAGAGTGCGACAAAGGCCGAGGTGAGAAAGAGATAGGACCCGAGGCCCACGGCGAGGGGGAAGATGAACTGCATCGCAGTGGCCCCGGGCAGCGGGGTGCCGGAGGGCGTGACGTGCACGCTGACCGCGAACATTCCGGTGTAGTGCATGCTGCTGACGGCCGCCCCCATGACCAGGGAGGCGATGGTGACGGCGACCGGTGACTTGATGTTCAGCGCCGCCCACAGGGCCGCGGTCGCGGCGACCACGGCGATGAGCACGGAGAGCCCGACGAGCATCGGGTCGTAGTGCACGTCGCCGTGCAGCCGGACCGCCGCCATGCCGAGGTAGTGCATGCTGGCGACGCCCACACCGGTGGTGAGCCCGCCCAGCAGAAGTGCTCGGTTGTGGTCGCGGCTGTAGCCGACGGCGAAGACGCCGGCGGTGACCACGATCACAGCGACGAGCAGGCTGAGGAGGGTCAGCGGCACGTCGTAGCGGATGTCGGTGCCGCTGACACCGAAGCCGAGCATGGCCACGAAGTGCATGGTCCAGATGCCGGTGCCGATCGCGGAGGCGGCGGTGAGGAGCCAGTTGCGGCGCGAGCGGCCGGTGCTGCCGAGCGCGCGGACGGTGCAGCGCAGCCCCAGTGCGGCGCCTATGCAGGCCATGACGTACGACAGCACGGGGGTCAGCCAGCCGAAGGTGGCGTGGTCCAGGTGTCCCATGGCCAAGGGACGCTAGGGGGCACGGAAGCACAAAGGGGGCGCATTTCGAAAGGTGTTGCAATATGACCCGGAGATGTGCCGGAACGATCGCGTCCGGCTCGAACGTGCGCGCAGGGTCGTCCTCCGTGACGGTGAGGGAACATGCGGAACATGAGCGATGACCACACACACGTCCAGGAGTTCTTCACCGCGCGAGCGGCCGACTGGGACACCAAGTTCCCCGACGACGGTCCCGCGTACGCGGCGGCCGTGACCGAGTTGGGGCTGCGCACGGGTGACCGGGTGCTCGACGCGGGCTGCGGCACGGGGCGCGCGCTGCCGCCGCTGCGTGCGGCCGTGGGGCCCTCGGGCGCGGTCCTCGGGATGGATCTGACCCCGGCGATGCTCCAGGCCGCCGTGCGGGCCTGCCGGCACCGTGACGGGCGGTTGCTGCTCGCCGACGTCGCGGTGCTGCCGGTGCGCTCGGAGTCCCTCGACGCCGTGTTCGCCGCGGGTCTGATCGCTCACCTGCCCCGGCCCGCGCAGAATCTCCGGGAGTTGGCGCGCGTGGTCCGCCCCGGCGGCACGCTCGCCCTGTTCCATCCCATCGGCCGGGCCGCTCTGGCGGCGCGCCAGGGACGGCGGATCACAGCCGACGACCTGCGTGCCCAGGGCAACCTCGGCCCACTGCTGGCCGGTTCGGGCTGGCGCATGGCCTCGTACACGGACGACGACACCCGATTCCTCGCGCTGGCGGTCCGCGGAGGCTAGCCGGCGACCGCCGCGGCACAGGCGTCGGGACGGTCGCACATGATGGTGTGCCCGGCGCCGGGCACCGTCACCACCCGCACTCCGCACGCCTCCAGCCGGTCCCGCCCGGCGAGTTCACCGCTGAGCTCGCCTGGAAGTAGACGCGGAGCTGCGGTGCAGGGCGCGCGGGTCGGCGAGCCGCATGGTCGCGGCCCAGACGGGACCATCGCGCCCACCAGCCGCGCCGAACTCGCCTGGCTGCGCACCACCCTCGCGTCACTTGAGGCCGAGGCCGGCTGAGGCGTTGCGTCGGTGCCCTCTTCTGTCGCCGGGACTTCAACCCTACGTTCGGTAGAGGAAGACGAATGTTCGCAAGGGACAGCCGACAGGGGGAAGGTGGCCGGCATGTTCGACCGTATGCGTAAGTACGCAGACAGGCTTCGTGGCACCGGGGGCGCGGCGGTGCCGGAGCGACGTGAGAGGCGTGCGCACAACTTGTTCGAGGCCGCGGCCGCCTATGTCGCGGCGCGCGCGGCGGACGACCAGGACCGAATCGAGGAGGCGGCAGGCTGGGTGTCACCGGAGGCGCTGTCGTTCGGGGTGAGCGAACTGGCCTGCCGTGCCGTCGTCGCGCTGGCGCGGGAGCGCGACGAGTCACCGCAGGCGGTGGCACGCGATCTCCTCGGGCTGCCGGTCGCCTGAAGCTTCGCTCCCGCCGAGGTCGTTTCGTCCCTTTCCCGGTGGAAAACTGCAGCTCCGCGTGTGGTGGCCGGTCGCGACAGTCGTGACAACGGCCTTCCGGTCGCACTAGGGTGCGCGCCGTTGGACGAACGACTGGGAGGCAGGCATGGCCGGGACGGACGAGGAGGCCCTCGCCGCCGCGGACGAGGCGCTGTACGTGCTCACAGCGGTGCTGCTGACGCCGGCGCAGTTTCCGAGCGTGCTGGGCGACGACTACCCGGAGGCCTGCGCGGCACTGGAGCTGGCGCCGCGCGCCGACGGCTACGGCCTGGTGCTCGGCCAGGACGGTGGCGGGGCACGCTGGACGGTCGTCGTCGACGACGTCTCGCTGGTCGCCGTCGCTATCGCGTCCTGGGACTGCGGCATGGAGCACGACCTCTCACCGGACGAGCGCACGGTGGTCGCCGCCCTGCCCGGCTGGCCGCTCGCGGTCGCCGTGGCGGCCCCGAACGTGCCCGCACCGCACGACCCCGGCCCCGAGATGGCGGACCGTGTCCCGCTGACCCCGCCGGACACCAGCTCCTGGGGCCCGGCGCAGCGACGGCTGGGTGCGGACGAGATCGCCCTTCAGTGGGCGGTCTGGCGGGAGCAGATCGGCGACGACCACTTCCCGGCACCGGCGCACGAGGCCCCGCAAGCCGCCGAGAAGGCCCCCGAGGACGCCGAGGCGGCCCCGAAGGGCCACCGCGGGATCCGGCGCGTCCTGGCCGAGGCGCGGGCCTATGTGGACACGCCTCCGCCGCTGGGCCGGGTCCGCTCGTCGTTCGCCCCGGGCGACGCCCGTACGCTGCGCGCCGACGGGCCCGGCTGGTCGATGGTGGCCCGCACCGACGACATCGCCTTCGTGCTCCTCGACGACGAGCCCGGCGAGGTCCTGCCCGTCGGCCGGGGTCCCGAGCTCCCCGGCCTCCTCGAGGCCCTCGACAAGATGGCCGTACGGCCCCTGTGAGCCCTCCCGGGCCGCACCCCGCCAGGGGGGCGCGGCCTCGGGCGGGCGGCTCAGCGGCCGATCTCCTTGCGTGTCACCCGGCGCAGCCTGCGCCGCTGCGAGGGGTCGAGGGTGAGGTAGGCGGCCACCGGGACGCCGACCACGATCAGGAACGTCACCCACCAGGGCAGCCATATCAGCAGGATGAGCCCGACCGCCACACCTCCTGCGGCGATCTTCGCGTTCTTCGACATCAGCGACGCCTCCTTCGCGGCCACTGCCGCTCTCTGATCTGAAAACGGGTCGGCGCCTCCCGCGGTTCCGGACCGCGACCCTGAGACATCCCTGACGAGCGACCCCTACTGGTCCCTGAGACCGAGTCGAACAGGTTGTGAAGCCGTCCCGCTCTCAGCGTAGTCACTCCCGGACGATTGCCGGGATGGGCTGTTCCCCGGTTGCCGGCCCTGCGGACGACGAATGCCGGTCCTGCGGAAAACCCCACTCGCACAGGCCGGTTGGCCGGATGGCCGGTGGCACCGGGGATTCGTACGGTCACGGTATGAAGCGAATGAGCAGGATACTGGTGATTTCCGCGGTGTCGGTGGCGCTGACTGCGAGCAGCGCGACAGCCGTGGTCGCACAGGGATCGGGGGCACCGCGGGCCGCCGTCGTCGCGCCGACGAGGGCCGGGGCGGACGTGTCGCGAGGCGCGCTCGTGTCCGTCGAGCACCTGCGGACGCTGACCGCCCGGCAGGTCGCCGCCGAACTGTCGGGGGACGAGGAAGGGGCCTGGGACACCGGCGCCGTCCGCTACGGCCTGGACGCCTTCCGGATCGTGTACCGCACGAACGATCCCGACGGCCGGGCCACGATCGCGAGCGGGCTGCTGGCGTTGCCGCGCAACGGTGAACGGCGTGTGCGCAGCGTGTCGTTCACCCACGGCACCGAACTGTTCAAGGGCGATGTCGCCTCCGTCTCGGCGGATGTCTGGGGCCAGGCCGCCGCCCTGACCTACGCTGCGGCCGGCTTCGCCGCGGTGCTCCCCGACTACCTCGGTCTGGGCCTGGGGCCCGGCCCCCACCCCTGGATGGACGTGCCCTCGGAGACGACGGCCGCCCTGGACATGCTGCGCGCGTCCCGCACCGCCGTGACCGCACGCGGACGTGAACTTCGGCGCGACGTACTGGTCACCGGGTTCTCCCAGGGCGCTTCGGCGGCACTGGGACTGGCCAGGTCGCTGCAGGAGGGGGCCGACGGATGGTTCCGGCTGCGCGCGGTGGCTCCCGTCAGCGGCGCATACGCCTTCCGGGCCGCGGAACTTCCCGCGCTGCTCGCAGGGCGGACGGAGCCCAAGGCGAGCGTCATCTACACGGCGCTGACCCTGGTCGCCTTCAACCGCCTGCACCATCTGTACGACACGCCGGCCCAGGTGTTCAGGGCGCCGTACGACCGCACGATCGAAGACCTGCTCGACGGTACGCACACCGGTCAGGAGGTCGTGGCCGGCACCCCGGACTCCCTCGACGGGCTCCTCACCCGCCGGGGCCGGGAGATGCTGGCCCACCCCGCCGGAGGGCTGGCCGCGGCCCTGCGGATCACCGACAGCGTCTGCACCGACTGGACGCCGAGGGCACCGATCCGGCTCTACTACGCCGACGGGGACGAGCAGGCCGTCAACGCGAACACGGCCCGCTGCCACGCCGCCCTGCGCGCCCACGGCGTCGACGCCCCGGTGGTCGACCTCGGCGCGCCGGCCTACGGCGGCTCCCGCCATCTGGGCTCCCAGCGGGCGGGAACCGCCGCCGTGGTGCGGTGGTTCCGGTCTCTGGACTGAACGGGACCTGCTTGATTCTCCGTACCGGTGGAGCGCCCGGCGGACAGGTGACGCACCGGAATCTGACAGCCTGCCGCCCTACGGCCGAAAGCAGACGACCCGCCGAGTGGCTGTCGCCCGCCGTTCACCAACTGGTCGAGGGGCGTTCGGTGCGGGGCCCAACTCTGGCCGCTGCCAACGAACTTGTCACCAGGAGGCCCGATGTCCCCGCACGCCACCGGCAGACGCCGCGTCCACCGCTCCGTCGCGACGGGTCTGCCCCTGGCCCTGGCCGCCGCCCTCGTGGCGGCGGGCACGGCAGACGCCTCGTCGTCCCGTCAGGCGCACGTCACCCGCACCGCCGTCCTCGGCGACATCCCGCTCGGCGCCTTCAGCAACGCGCTGCTGCACGGCAGCGTCGACAACGACCGGGGTGTCGACCTCGGCGGCATCGGCAGCGACATGTACCCGGCCGGCCGCAACGGCGAGTACTGGACGGTCACCGACCGCGGCCCCAACGGCCAGATCAAGGTGGACGGCAAGAAGCGCCGGACCTTCCCGGTGCCCGGCTTCGACCCGGCGATCGTGAAGATCCGCGTCTCCGGCGACACCGTCAAGGTGATCGACGCGATCCCGATCACCACGTCCTCCGGCGAGGCCGTCACCGGGCTGTCCAACCAGGCGAGCCGGGACGAGGCGCCGTACTCCTACGACGCCAAGACCGCGCTGTCGTACAACCCGAACGGCCTGGACACCGAGGGCATCGTGCGCGCCCACGACGGCAGCTTCTGGCTCGTCGACGAGTACGGCCCGTCGCTCGTGCACGTCTCCGCGCGCGGGAAGGTGCTCACCCGCTATGTGCCCAAGGGGCTGAACCTCACCGGCACCGACTACCCGGTGGTGGAGGCGCTGCCGTCCGTGCTGCTGCACCGGAAGGTCAACCGTGGCTTCGAGGGTCTGGCCCTGCTGCCCGACGGCGACCTGGTGTTGGCTCTGCAGAGCCCGCTCTCCCTGCCCGACGGGGACGCCGGGGACGCTTCGCTCAACACCCGTCTGCTGCGTTTCTCGCCGCGCAAGAAGGCCGTCACGGCCGAGTACGCCTACCGGTTCGACCCGGTGAACGTGGTGGACCCCAGCGAGGACGACCCCTCCGAGCTGAAGATCTCCTCGGTGGTCGCCGTGGGCGGTGACCGGCTGCTCGTCGAGGAGCGCACCGACAAGGCCGCTCGGCTCGAAATGGTCAAGCTGGACCGCAAGTCGAACATCCTCGACGGCAAGTACGACGACGACACCACGTCTCCGTCGCTGGAGCAGCTGGACGACCCCACCGCGGTCGGTGTCCCGGTACTGGCCAAGCGTCTGGTCGTCGACCTGAACACGGTGACGGGCGTGCCGTTGAAGATCGAGGGCATCGCGCGCATGGACCACGACACGCTCGCCCTGATCAACGACAACGACTTCGGGATGACCGACGGGGCGGACGCGTTCGACGCGCAGGGCCGCCTGGTCGACAGCGGCATCGAGACGACCCTCGTGTACGTCCGGCTGCCCAAGGGGCTGTAGTCAGTTGCAGTCGGCTGAGCTCACCCCGGCAGTGAGGGCAGCAACGAGTCCAGACCACTTGGTAGCTCGCCCGGGAGTTGGGACGGCCAGTCCGAGGGGAGTTCGCTCGGCAGTCGCGAGGGCAGACTGCTGGACAGCTCCGTCGGAAGGCTGAAGGAGGGCCGCGACGAGGCGGAGGCGCTCGGGCTGCTCGTGGTGGACTTGTCGCCGGGTGAGCCGTCGCCGCCGGACGCCATCAGGACGATGGCAACGACGGCCGCGGCGGCCACCGGCACGGCCAGTACGGCGAACAGCGGGCCCCTGCGCCGGCGGGGCGGCTCCGGGGGCTGCGCAGGCGTCCAGCCCACGGCGGTGGGCGGGTCGTAGTCCCCGGGCGGAGCGCCGAAGCCACCCTCCGTGGACGGGTCGTATCCGTCGTGTGCGGGCGGCCCGGAGCCGCCATGCGGACGCCGGTCGTGTACGTCGTCCGAAGGCTTTCCGAAGCCCTCTCCCGACGGTGGTCCGAAACCTCCGTACGGAGGCGGGTCGTAGCCCCCGTCCGGAGGCGGGTCGTAGCCCCCGTCCGGAGGCGGGGTGCCGTTCGGCGGGCCGGGCGGGCGGGGCGTTACGGGTGGCATGGCCATACCGCCAAGAGTCACGGCGCACCGGTCACCCTGCGAGCCCCACGTGGGAGTTGATACGGACTCATGCAACGGACCGCACGATTCCGGAGCATTTCCCGCGCGAACCGGTCGTGCGGGTATCGGCAACGACACGCGCGCGTGCGGGCGTTCGCTCCGAGAGCGGCCCCCACGCGCGCGTAGGCGTTCAGCCCCGGGCGCCCAGCAGGTGGTCCATCGCCAGCTGGTCGAGCTGCTCGAAGGCCATACCGCGCGCGGCAACCGAGTCCGCGTCGAACTCCTCGAAGGCCGTGCGGTCGGCGAGGAGGGCCTGGAGGCCGTCCCCGGCCGTCGGCTGGGCCAACTGGTCCAGGCGGGAGGCGCGCAGGGCCTCCTGGACCTCCGGGTCCGCGCGGAAGGCGGCCGCGCGCTCCTTGAGGATCAGGTAGTTGCGCATGCAGCCGGTGGCGGAGGCCCACACACCGTCGAGGTCCTCGGTCCGCGGCGGCTTGAAGTCGAAGTGCTTGGGCCCCTCGTAGCCGGCGCTCTCCAGGAGGTCGACGAGCCAGAATGCGGCGCGCAGGTCGCCGGCGCCGAAGCGCAGGTCCTGGTCGTACTTGATGCCGGACTGGCCGTTGAGGTCGATGTGGAAGAGCTTGCCCGCCCACAGCGCCTGGGCGATGCCGTGCGGGAAGTTCAGGCCGGCCATCTGCTCGTGGCCCACCTCGGGGTTGACGCCGTACAGCTCGGGGCGCTCCAGGCGCTCGATGAACGCGAGCGCGTGGCCGACGGTGGGGAGCAGGATGTCGCCGCGGGGCTCGTTCGGCTTGGGCTCGATGGCGAAGCGCAGGTCGTAGCCCTGGGAGGTGACGTACTCACCGAGGAGGTCGAAGGCCTCCTTCATGCGGTCGAGAGCGACGCGCACGTCCTTGGCTGCGCCGGACTCGGCGCCCTCGCGGCCGCCCCAGGCGACGTACGTCTTCGCGCCCAGCTCGGCGGCCAGGTCGATGTTGCGGATGGTCTTGCGCAGGGCGTAACGGCGGACGTCACGGTCGTTCGCGGTGAACGCGCCGTCCTTGAAGACCGGGTGGGTGAAGAGGTTGGTGGTGGCCATCGGCACGGTCATGCCGGTCGCGTCGAGGGCCTGGCGGAAGCGCTTGATGTGCGATTCGCGCTCGGTGTCGGAGGACCCGAAGGGAATCAGGTCGTCGTCATGGAACGTCACACCGTACGCGCCCAGTTCGGACAGGCGCTGCACCGTCTCGACCGGGTCGAGGGCGCGGCGGGTGGCGTCGCCGAACGGGTCCCTTCCCTGCCAGCCGACGGTCCACAGGCCGAAGGTGAACCTGTCCTCGGGGGTGGGCTGGAAGCTCATGCCGCGGCTCCTTGCTTGGTGATTGTGCTGCTGGCTGTCTGCCGACTATTTCGTCATGGCCGTTTACAAATTAGTATGCCGACGCATCCCTGGGAAGGGTCACCATGGCCCCGAGGGACGAAATCCGGGTCGCGACACCCCGACGAACCGGGAAAACTGCAGGTCAGGTCAACCGCGAGCCGCGGAAAAAGGGAGAGCCCGATGTCAGCAGCCGAGGGTCCGCTCGTCGTCGGCGTGGACACGTCCACCCAGTCCACCAAGGCGCTGGTGGTCGACGCGTCCACCGGCCAGGTGGTGGCGAGCGGTCAGGCGCCGCACACCGTGTCCTCCGGCGCAGGCCGGGAGAGCGATCCGCGTCAGTGGTGGGACGCGCTGTGCGAGGCGCTGCGCCAGTGCGGGGACGCGGCGCACGAGGCGGCTGCCGTGTCGATCGGCGGGCAGCAGCACGGTCTGGTCACACTGGACGAGCGGGGCGAGCCGGTGCGACCGGCCATGCTGTGGAACGACGTCCGTTCGGCGCCCCAGGCGCGGCGGCTGATCGAGGAGCTGGGCGGCCCGAAGGCCTGGGCGGAGCGCACCGGCAGTGTTCCGGGCGCCTCGTTCACGGTCACCAAGTGGGCCTGGCTGGCGGAGCACGAGCCGGAGGCGGTCCGCGCGACCAGGGCCGTACGACTCCCCCACGACTACCTCACCGAGCGCCTCACCGGGCAGGGCACGACCGACCGCGGTGACGCCTCCGGCACCGGCTGGTGGGCGTCGGTGACCGAGGCGTACGACGAGGAGACCCTTGCGCACGTGGGCCTGGACCCGGCGTTCCTGCCCCGGGTGGTCCGCCCCGGCGAGGTCGCCGGCACCGTGCGGGACAGCCACGAGCTGCCGTTCTCCAAGGGCACCCTGGTCGCGCCAGGTACGGGCGACAACGCGGCGGCGGCGCTGGGGCTCGGGCTGCGTCCGGGCACCCCGGTGCTGAGCCTCGGCACGTCGGGCACGGTGTACGCGGTCTCGAAATACCGTCCCGCCGACCCCACCGGTACCGTGGCGGGCTTCGCCGACGCGCACGGCGACTGGCTGCCGCTCGCCTGCACGCTGAACTGCACCCTGGCGGTCGACCGGGTCGCGGCGCTGCTCGGCCTGGACCGCGAGGCCGTCGAGCCCGGCGCCTCGGTCACCCTGCTGCCGTACCTGGACGGCGAGCGCACCCCGAACCTGCCGAACGCCTCCGGTCTGCTGCACGGCCTGCGCCATGACACCACCGGCGGTCAGCTCCTGCAGGCCGCCTACGACGGCGCCGTGCACGCCCTGCTCGGCGCCCTGGAGCTGGTGCTCGACGAGGACGCCGACCGGACCACGCCGCTGCTGCTGATCGGCGGCGGCGCCCGGGGCCGGGCCTGGCAGGAGACGGTACGGCGGCTGTCGGGGCGCCCGGTGCGGGTGCCCGAGGCGAAGGAGCTGGTCGCCCTCGGCGCCGCCGCGCAGGCGGCCGGGCTGCTGACCGGCGAGGACCCGGCGGCGGTGGCACGGCGCTGGAACACGGCCGCGGGGCCGGTGCTGGACGCGGTGGAGCGGGACGCGGCGACGGTGGACAGGATCTCCGGGGTACTCTCCGACGCGGCCCCGCTGCTGGAGCGGGCACCGGAGGACCGCTGACCACGGCGGGACGCCGGTCGCACGACCGCCCGGGGAACTGTCCAGGGGACTGAGGATTGATGGAGGCATGACCGCACCGCTGCACGAGGCCCGCCCTACGGCGACGGGCCGCGCCCTGCCGGACACCCAGCAGGGCATGCGCCGGCGCAACCTCGCGCGCGTGATGCACGCGGTCAGTGACGAGGGTTCGCTGTCGCGGGCCGCGGTCGCCTCGCGCATCGGTCTGACCAGGGCGGCGGTGTCGACCCTGGTGGACGAGCTGATCCGCTGGGGGCTCCTGGAGGAGCTGGGTCCCGAGCGGCCCAGCCGCGTCGGACGGCCGGGTTCCGCGCTCGCGGTGAGCGGGCGCGGGCCGGCCGGTATCGGCGCGGAGGTCGGTGTCGACCATCTCGCCGTGTGCGCGGTGGACCTGCGCGGCGAGATACGCACACGCGCCGTACGGCACGGCACGAACCGGGGCCGGGATCCACGGCCGGTGCTCGAGGACCTGACCGCGCTGGTCCGGCGGGTGGTGGCCGAGGCGGAACAGGACGGTCTGTGGCCTGCCGGTCTCGCGGTCGCCGTCCCCGGTTTGGTGGCCCGTGACGGGCACACGGTCGTCCACGCTCCGAACCTCGACTGGCACGACACCGACCTCGGCGCGCTGCTGCCCGCGGACCTCCCGCTGACGGTCGACAACGAGGCCAACTTCGGTGCCCTGGCGGAGCTGTGGCTCGGTGACGCCACCCCACCGGATTTCCTGCATGTCTCCGCGGAGATCGGTATCGGCGCCGCGGTCGTCGTGGACGGCCAGCTGCTGCGCGGGAAGCGGGGTTTCGCGGGCGAGCTCGGCCATGTGCCGGTCCACCCCGACGGGCCGCGCTGCGCCTGCGGCGGACGCGGGTGCCTGGAGCAGTACGCCGGTGAGGAGGCGGTGCTGCGCGCGGCCGGTCTCGAACCCCGCGAGGACGCGGTGGGCCTGCTCGCGCAGCAGGCGGGCGAGGACCACAAGGGGGTACGGCGCGCCCTGCACGACGCCGGTACGGCCCTGGGCATCGCGCTGACCGGCGCCGTCAACCTCCTCGACCCCGAGTCGGTGGTCCTCGGCGGCGCCCTGGCCGGCCTCGCCCCGTGGCTCCTCCCGTCCCTGATGACCGAACTGGCGGACCGCACCACCGGCCCGGCCTGCCCGGTCACCGTCTCCCGGCTCGGCCCTCAGGGCCCCCTGCTGGGCGCCGCCCACTCGGTGGTCCGTGCCGTACTGGACGATCCGGCGACGGTGGCGGAACGGGTCTGACGGCCGACTGACCAACCGGTCCGAGGGCTGGCTTCCCCACCGGTCCCAGGCCCGTCCGACCAGCGGCTGTCCGCGATCGGCCGGGAGCCCGCGCTTCTTGCCTCGCCCGTTCGGGTGGCAAGGTTTTCCACAACCGCCGCCCCGTCCACGGATCACTCGGCGCCCTTCTGCCCAACCCGCAAGCGCCGTACCGTGATTCACGCGAGGCGGTCCGTGGGACCGATGAGTTCACGCACGTCGGGGGGTGTGTATGGCCGGAGAGGTGACCGCGGAGCTGCGACGGGACGCGGTCGGGTTGCGGGAGGTTCTGTTCCAGAGCATCACGGCGATGGCGCCTGCCGCCGCTGTCGCCGCGTCCATTCCGTCAGGGGCGGCCTTCGCCGGGGGCAGTCTGCCGCTGGCGGTGGTGATCGCTCTGGTGGCCTGCCTGTTCACCGCGTCGTGTGTGGCCGAGCTGGCTCGGGAACTACCGGTGGCGGGCTCCGTGGCCACGTATGCGGCACGGGGACTGCACCCGGCCGTTGGGTTCCTGGTCGGCTGGGGCTATGTGTTCGTGGAGGCGCTGGTACCGCCGTTGCTGCTGCTCCAGCTCGGATTCACCGCGGCGGGCACCCTGCATGACGAGTGGGCCTCGTGGCCGGCGGATCTGTGGTGGCCGTGGTCGCTCGCCGGTGCCGCCGTCATAGCCGTCACCGGGAATCTGGGGGTGCGAGCCTCGGCGTGTTTCGGGACGGTCCTCGGGGTCTTCGAGATCGCGGTCTTCCTTGTCTTCGCCGGGTGGCTGATCGGCAAGGCCGGTTCCCACAACACCCTTTCCGTGTTCGGTACCTCGCACACGGCGGAGGGCTACTTCGTGACGAAGCTGATCGCCCCGGTGTCGTACGCCGGTTCGGTGGTCGGCGTCTGGATGACGGCCGGAGTGGTGGTGCTCCTGGTGTTGATACGCCGTCATCCCGAGCGCATGGCCGAGACAGCGCGTGTCCATCTCGAAGAGGGCGACGGCCGAGCCGGCGCCGTCGACCGGCGGAACGGAGACCTCCTGCGATGACCGACCCCCTCGTCCTGACCGTCCGGCCCGAACCGGGCGAGTACGCGTGGACCTTCGGCGGAGCGCCGCCGGTGGCGCGGATCGCGCCCGGCACGGTGCTCGACCTTTACACGGAGGACTGCTTCGCCGGGCGTGTGCGGTCCGAGAAGGACCTGGTGTCCGAGGTGTGCGAATTCCCTTTCCTCAACCCGCAGACCGGGCCCTTCCACATCGAGGGCGCGGAGCCGGGGGACACCGTCGCCGTGCACTTCGTGTCGATCGAACCGGCGCGGGACTGGGCGGCGTCGACGACGGTCCCCCTGTTCGGCGCGCTCACCTCGACGCACTCCACGGCCGCCCTGCAGCCGCCGCTCCCGGAGAAGGTCTGGATCTGGCAGCTGGACCGGCTCCGGCGCACGGCCCTGTTCCGGGCCCACGAGGGCGACATCGAGCTGGAGCTGCCGCTGGACCCGATGCACGGAACGGTCGGCGTGGCCCCCGCCAACCTGGAAGTCCGCTCGGCCCTGGTGCCGGACGCACACGGCGGGAACATGGACACGCCCGAGATGCGGGCAGGCGTCACCTGTTATCTCGGGGTGAACGTCGAGGGCGCGCTGCTCAGTCTCGGCGACGGGCACGCCCGGCAGGGCGAGGGCGAGACCTGCGGCGTGGCCGTCGAGTGCGCGATGAACACCGTGGTGATCGTCGAACTCCTGAAGGGGCTCGCGACGCCGTGGCCCCGGCTGGAGTCGGACACGCACATCGTCTCGACGGGGTCGGCGCGCCCCCTGGAGGACGCCTTCCGGATATCGCAGCTCGACCTGGTGCAGTGGCTGGTGCGCGACTATGGGTTCGCCGAAATGGACGCCTACCAGTACGCCACTCAGACGGTGGAATCGCCGTTGGCCAACGTGTGCGACACCAACTACACGTGTGTGGCCAAGCTCCGCAAGGAGTGGTTGCCCGCGCGCGAGACTTACCGCGGACTGCACGCGCGGCTGCGCGAGTCGGCCTCGGCCCTGCGCCGCTGACCACGCCTCCCCCATGCTTCAGGCACGCTTCCGAAAGGCACCTCATCCATGGACCGGGCACGACCGCTCCCCAGCAGGCGACTGCTCCTGAAGGGTGCGGCCCTCGCCGCCCTCCCGTACGCGCTGCTCCCCGAGAGCCGCGCCGGCGCGCAGACCGGAGTCGTCGACTATCCGAAGGCCGAGTGGCAGGCGGCGAGCGGTGAGAACCGCACGTCGGCCCAGCGTCCCGACGAGTACGACATCGACCGGGTGATCATCCATGTCACACAGCAGTCTTACACCGGCACGCTGTCCATCTTCCAGAACCCGAAGAAGCGGGTTTCCGCGCACTATCTGGTGCGTTCGGCCGACGGCCATGTGGCGCAGTGCGTCCGGGAGTCGGATGTCGCCTGGCACGCGGGGAACTGGGACTACAACACACGCAGCATCGGCATCGAGCACGAGGGTTGGGTGGACAAGCCGGAGTACTTCACCGACGCCCTGTATGCGGAGTCGGCGCGGCTGACGGCGTCGATCTGCGACAGATACGGCATCCCGAAGGACCGCGCCCACATCATCGGCCATGTCGAGGTGCCGGGGACCGACCACACCGATCCGGGCACGCACTGGGACTGGGTCCGCTACATGAGACTGGTCGGCCTGTCCTCGGAGTGAGGGCAAGTGAGAGCGGTCGAAACGGTTGTCGGCGCGGACACCCCGAGTGACGATGTCCCCAGCCGCATCGCCGTCCGGGGAGGCCGAGTTGACCGATCCGTGGGTGGCCCTGGAGCCGGGGGCCGACCCTGCCGAGCGCGTCCGGGTGCTGCGCCGGGCGCATGAGACGTTCACCACGGTGGGTACCGTGCCGCGCCCGGTGCGGTCGGTGGTGGCCGAGTCGTGGCGGCGTTCGTCACGGGCCGGGGTGGGACCGGACGGTGCGGCGCGGGTGGAGCTGACGGACGGCGATCTCGGGGCCTATCGGGCGGAGCATCCGCTGGCCAGCGTGATGCCGCTGGTACGTGAGCTGATGGGCACGTTCGCGGCGGACGGCGAGCATCTGCTGGCGGTGTGCGACGCGGACGGCAGACTGCTGTGGGTGGAGGGGGATCCGGCGACCCGGCGCCGGGCGGACCGGATGAACTTCGTGCCGGGCGCGCGCTGGTCGGAGACCGCGGTCGGCACCAACGCGCCGGGTACGGCGGTGGCCGTGGACCGGCCCGTGCAGGTGTTCGCGGCGGAGCACTTCATCCGCCGGGTGCAGCCGTGGACGTGCGCGGCTGCGCCGGTGCACGATCCACGCACCGGACGGGTGCTGGGCGCCGTCGACATCACCGGTGGCGACCGGCTGGCGCATCCGCACAGCCTGGGCTTCGTCCAGGCGGTGGCGCGGGCCGCCGAGTCGCAGCTGGCGCTGCTGGATCCGCCGACGCCCGCCGACGCGGCGCCCGCGCTGACGGCGCTCGGCCGTGACGAGGCCGAACTCCGCCTGGGCGGCCGCCGGATCAGGCTCGGCCGCCGGCACAGCGAGCTGCTGGTGCTGCTGTCGCGCCACCCGGAGGGGCTCACCGGCGACGAGCTGCTGTGCGCGCTCTACGAGAACGAGTCGGTGACACCGGTGACACTGCGGGCCGAACTGACCCGGCTGCGGCGGCTGCTGGGCCCGGGGCTGTTCGCCTCCCGGCCGTACCGGCTGACCGCTCCGGTCGAGTCCGACGCGACCGTCGTCGAGCGGCGGTTGGAGGCGGGGGCGGTGGCGGCGGCCATGACCGCGTACCCGGGTCCGTTGCTGCCCGCTTCGCAGGCGCCCGCGGTCGTACTGCTCAGGCAGCGGCTGACGGACGGTCTGCGGGCCGCGCTGATCGCACACCGTGACCCCGATCTGCTCGCGGACTGGGCGCACGCTCCGTGGGGCGAGGACGACATCGAGGTGTGGCGGGCCCTCGCGGCGGTGCGGCCGACGGCGGTCGTGCGGAGCCGGTTGACCGCGCTGGAGTCCGAGTTGGCCGTGCCCGCGCGCTGACCTGCGGTGCAACGTGGGGGCAACGTCCGCTTCTCTAGCCTGCGCGCCGGAGCTGCCCAACGGCGGGCAGCGCATCTGCGAGGAGGCAGGCCACATGACCCGTTACGCGGCACCCGGCACCGAGGGTGCGATCGTCTCCTATCAGGCGCGCTACGACCACTTCATCGGCGGCGAGTACGTGCCACCGGCCCGGGGGCAGTACTTCGAGAATCCGTCGCCGGTGAACGGACAGCCCTTCACCGAGGTCGCGCGGGGCACCGCCGAGGACGTGGAGCGGGCACTGGACGCGGCGCACGCGGCAGCGCCGGGGTGGGGCCGTACGTCGGTGACGGAGCGTTCCGACATCCTTCTCAAGATCGCCGACCGGATGGAGGCCTACCTCGAACCGCTCGCGGTCGCCGAGAGCTGGGAGAACGGCAAGCCGGTGCGGGAGACGCTGGCCGCGGACATCCCGCTCGCCATCGACCACTTCCGCTACTTCGCGGGGGCGATCCGCGCGCAGGAGGGTTCGCTGGGCGAGATCGACGACGACACAGTGGCGTACCACTTCCATGAGCCGCTCGGGGTCGTGGCCCAGATCATCCCGTGGAACTTCCCGATCCTCATGGCAACGTGGAAACTCGCGCCCGCCCTGGCCGCCGGCAACGCCGTCGTCATCAAGCCGGCCGAACAGACCCCCGCCTCAATCCACTACTGGATGAGTCTGATCGCGGACCTGCTGCCGCCGGGCGTGGTGAACATCGTCAACGGCTTCGGTGTGGAGGCTGGCAAGCCGCTGGCGTCCAGCCCGCGGGTGGCAAAGGTGGCGTTCACCGGGGAGACCACCACCGGGCGGCTGATCATGCAGTACGCCTCGGAGAACATCAAGCCGGTCACCCTGGAACTGGGCGGCAAGTCCCCGAACATCTTCTTCGACGACGTCTGGGCCCACGACGACGACTTCCGCGACAAGGCCCTCGAAGGCTTCACGATGTTCGCGCTCAACCAGGGCGAGGTCTGCACCTGCCCGTCCCGGGCCCTCGTCCAGCGCGGCCACTACGCCGATTTCATGGCGGCGGCGGTCGCCCGCACCCAGCAGATCAAACCAGGCCACCCTCTCGACACCGACACGATGATCGGCGCACAGGCCTCCAACGACCAACTGGAGAAGATCCTCTCCTATCTGGACATCGGCCGGCAGGAGGGCGCGAAGGTTCTCACGGGCGGCGAACGCGTCGAGTACGACGGCGAGTTGAAGGGCGGCTACTACGTCCAGCCGACCGTCTTCGAGGGTGACAACCGTATGAGGATCTTCCAGGAGGAGATCTTCGGCCCGGTGGTGTCGGTGACGTCGTTCGACGACTTCGACGACGCGATCAAGCTCGCCAACGACACGCTGTACGGCCTCGGCGCGGGCGTCTGGACCCGAGACACCAACACCGCGTACCGCGCGGGCCGCGCGATCCAAGCGGGCCGGGTGTGGACGAACTGCTACCACGCGTACCCGGCGCACGCTGCTTTCGGCGGCTACAAGCAGTCCGGGATCGGCCGCGAGAACCACAAGATGATGCTGGAGCACTACCAGCAGACCAAGAACATTCTTTGTTCTTACAGCCCTCAGAAACTTGGCTTCTTCTAGAGCTCAAATGGGTTGCCTGGAGGCACTATTGCCCTCCAGGCAACCCAATACGACAAACACGCTCAGCAACCAATTCAACGCCTTGCGCCACCGTATGACCTCCAGGTGACTTCGTCCCGGTCCAGCCGCGGACCAGAAGTCGACTTTCTATTGGTGATCCGGTTGGTGCTGCGGCGGAGCTTGCGTAGCAGGCGCCAGCCCTTCAGGACGGCCATGGCCTGTTCGCCGAGGCATCGGATTTTGGCGTGGGTGCTGTTGTGCCGTCGCTTCCAGCGCTTGAGCCGACGGCCCCGGAAAGGTACGCGGACATGGCGGCCGGCCCCCTGGTACGCCTTGTCCGCCCAGCACTTCAGCCCTGCCGTTGCGAGCGCGTCGATGATGCCGTATTCGCGCGCGGCGGTCAGGCGTGGGTGGAGCCGGGCAGGGCCCGCGGAAGCCCACAGCAGTCGGCCGAAGGGGTCTGTGATGACCTGGACGTTCATGCCGTGCTTCTTGTGTTTTCCGGAGTGTGCGCCGTGAGGCGCTTGTTGTTTGAGTGGAGGTGAAAGGCCACCACCGCCGCGCTGTCGCAGCAGGGCGGTTGAAGCTGGGGGCAGCCCGATCCGGGAGGTGCCGGGGAGGGCGGGAAGCGGCCCCGACAAAGCCAGGACGTGTCAGTACTGCCAGATGGCGCGGGTTCGGCGAGCGAGACGGAAAGGAGTACGAGAGGAACCGGCGTTTACGCCTCCTCAAGGCACACCAGCTCGAACCTGGCGGATGCGGGCTGGGGGCGATGCGTCCCTGCTGGATATTCGGCTGGCGGGGAACTTCCGGCGTGGTCTATTTCGGTCGCGCGGGAGGCCACAGGGGTGAAGTGCTGCGGGGTAGCTGTGGCGAGGCCGCGGGGGCATAGCCGGGCTCCTCCTCCGTCGATCGAACAACGAGTGAACACGGGAACCGTCCCGGTTCTGCCTCCGACCGTGCTGCCGGTGCGGCCCGGGGGCTGGGCCCACCGTCGGCCGATCGTGCCGGGACGGGGCGGAGCCGTCGTAGTACACCGAGCCGGGGAGAGCCCGGCACATGGGGAAGGGCGGCAGCGGTATCGAGAAGGGAAGGAGACTGCAATGCCGAAAGACGCGCCGTTGAACAGCGGCGCTCCACTGGATGCCCAACTCGGGCCCCGCCAGCGGGTATCGGAGATGCAGGCCAAACTTCACCGTTGGGCGGCGGCTGATGACGGCCGCAGGTTCGACGATCTGTTCAACCTCGTGCACGACCCGGCGACGCTGCTGGTGGCGTTCGAGCGGGTCGCGGGCAACAGGGAAGCCCGAACTCCTGGCGTTGACGGCCTGACAGCTGTCAACGTCGAGCAGGAGGTCGGCGTTCCGGGCTATCTGGAAGATCTGCGGCACCTACTGAAGACGGGTGCATTTCCCAAGCCCGGCGGGAGCGGGAAGGTGCGCAGGCTCGGCATCCCCACCGTGACCGACCGGGTGGTCCAGGCGGCCCTCAAGCTGGTGCTGGAGCCGATCTTGGAGGCCGACTTCAAGCCGGTCTCCTACGGTTTCAGGCCTCTGCGGCGAGCACACGGCGATCGCCGAGATCCACTACTACGGCACCCACGGCTACCGCTGGGTGCTGGACGCGGATATCGAGGCGTGCTACGCCGAATTCATGGGGCGGTCCGCCGCCGTCCCCCCGGACGCGCGGTGGCCGACGACCCGGTCCGCTCTCGGCGTAACTGTGCCATGGCACAAGAGCGACATGTGCGACCCCTTGAACGACGGCAGGGGAGACCGGAGGATCCAGTGATCTTTCGCTCTTCGCCGCGTCTCAGGAGTCTTCCTTGCCCAAGGTTCCCATCCTCCGGCCCGGGCCGATCGCCCTCGCCGTGGCGGCCGCGCTAACACTCGGCGTCGTGCCGGCGACTGCCGCTGTGTCCGCGTACTCCGCCGGTGAGGTGTCGCACAACGACGCCGGACACCAAACCCCCGGCGATGCCGGCACGCACACCGTCACCCTGATCACGGGTGACAAGGTCACCATCGGGACCGCCGCCGACGGCACCGTCGTGCGCTCCTTCCAGGCCGCGAGCGGAGCCACCACCGGCTTCCACCGCGCTGTCGTGGACGGCGCCACCTATGTCTACCCCGACGCCGCCCTGCCGTACGTGAGCGCCGGCGAACTCGACAAGCAGCTCTTCAACGTAACGCGGCTGATCACCGAGGGCTACGACGACGCGCACAGCTCCCGGCTGCCGCTGATCGTGCGCTACACCGGAGCCGCCGCCAAGGCCCGCACCCGGACGAAGATGGCCGGCTCGACCGACGTCCGCCGCCTGGACAGCATCCAGGGCGCGGCCCTCGCGCAGAACCACAAGCAGGCACCGGAGTTCTGGTCCTCGCTCACCGGGGGTTCCGGCGCGGCGGCCCGGTCCGCGAAGCCGTCCTTCGCGGGCGGCGTCGCCAAGGTGTGGCTCGACGGCAAGGTGAAGGCCGACCTGGCCGACTCCACCGCGCAGATCGGCGCGAACAGGGTCTGGGCGGAGGGCGACACCGGCCAGGGCGTGAAGGTCGCGATGCTCGACAGCGGCGCGGATACCGAACACCCGGACCTGGTCGGGCAGGTGTCCGACAGCGCCAGCTTCGTCCCCGGCGAGGACGACATCGCCGACTACAACGGCCACGGCACGCACGTCGCCTCGACCATCGTCGGCACGGGCAGTGCCTCCGACGGCAAGGAGCGGGGTGTCGCCTCCGGCGCCCGGCTGGCCGTCGGAAAGGTGCTCAACTCCGAGGGCAGCGGCCAGGAATCCTGGATCATCGCGGGCATGGAGTGGGCCGCCCGCGACCAGAAGGCCAGGATCATCAGCATGAGCCTGGGCGGCAGCGGTGACAAGACCGACCCGATGAGCCAGGCCGTCGACGAACTCAGCCACGACACGGGCGCGTTGTTCGTGATCGCGGCGGGCAACGGCGGCCCGCACTCCATCAGCAGCCCCGGTGCCGCAGACTCCGCGCTGACCGTCGGCGCCGTCGACTCCACCGACACGCTCGCCGACTTCTCCAGCCAGGGCCCGCGTGACGGCGACGGAGGGCTGAAGCCGGAGATCACCGCACCCGGCGTCGACATCGTCGCGGCGCGCTCGCACTACAAGCGCGGCTCCGGCTACTACACCACGATGAGCGGCACGTCGATGGCGACGCCGCACGTCGCCGGTGCCGCCGCGCTCCTCGCCTCGGAGCACCCCGGCTGGACGGGCACCCAGCTCAAGGAGGCGCTGGTCAGCAGCGCCAAGGCAACCCCGGCGTACACCCCGTACCAGGCGGGCGCCGGCCGGCTCGACGCGCTGGCGGCCGTGCACACCACGGTCTTCGCCACCACGAGCGCCTACTCCGGCTTCTACACGTGGCCGCCGAAGCCGGGGCAGACCGACGTCCAGACGGTGACGTACACCAACGTCGGCGACGCACCGGCCAACCTCAACCTGGCGGTCAACGGCACCGTCCCGGCAGGGTTGTTCAGCCTCTCCGCCGACCACGTCACCGTGCCCGCCCACGGCACCGCCACGGTCACCCTGACGGCGGATCTGGACAAGCTGGGCGGCGACCAGTCGGTCAGCGCCATGATCACCGGTGCGGACGGCAGCGGAGCGGTCCGCGCCCGGACCCTGATCGGCGCGGCCCGCGAGGGCCAGCGGCAGAAGCTGACCGTGGTCGCCAAGGACCGTTCGGGCAAGCCGCTGGAGGGCCGGGTCGTCCTGGCCGCCGAACACCTCTTCACGGTGATGGACCTCGACGCGTCCGGTACCGGCACGGCGCGGCTGCCCGTCGGCAGCTACAGCGGCTGGCTCACCGGTGACGTGCAGGGCGCCGAAGGCCCGCACTCGCGCGGCATGGTGCTGCTCGCCTTCAACGACGTGAAGCTGGACCAGGACCGCACCGTCACCCTGGACGGCCGCAAGGCACGCCGGATCCTGGCGCGCGTGCCGCAGCAGACGACCGCCGTCGCGCCGCGCCTGGACGCCCACCGGTCCTTCACCGACAGCCTGGTGGAGACGTCGATGCTGCCGGACCCGTCGTACGACAGCATCTGGGCGCTCCCGACCGGCAAGAAGGTCACCGACGGCGAGTTCGAGACCGGCGCCCGCTTCCGCCTCGAGCAGCCCGCGCTGACCGTGAGCACGAAGTCGACGACCTTCAACGACCCGCTGGTCAAGCGCGCGGCCACGCCGCTGCCCGCCGGTACCCGGAACCTGACGGCGGTCTTCGCCGGTGACGGCACGGCCGAGGAGCTCGCGCGGCAGAACGTGCGCGGCAAGGCCGTCGTGGTGCGCGGCGCCGGCACGGAAGGGATCAAGGCCCAGGCGGAGGCCGCCGCGGCCGCCGGCGCCCGGCTGCTGCTGGTCGTCAACGACGGCGTCGGCCGCCTGCAGCCCTGGGACGAGAACCCCTGGAGCCCGGAGAGCCCGGCCCCGGTGACGGTGGCGACGCTCAACGCCGACCAGGGCGCCGACCTGCTCGGCCAACTCCGGCACGGCGCGGTCTCGCTGAAGGTCACCTCACACCCCACGACCGACTACGTCTACGACGTCGTGCACCACTGGACGGGCGCCGTTCCGGCGGACCCGACCTGGCGTGAGGAGTCCAAGGACCTCGGCCGGGTGAACGTCTCCTTCCGGAACTACCGGCAGGGCAAGGCGATGGAGTTCCGTCCGGACGTCTGGCGCGGCTGGGCCGTCGGCAACCAGCTCACCGCGCCCGCCCAGGGCGAGCGCACCGACTGGGTCACCGCCGGCACCACGTGGCTTGACGACGCCTTCATCCAGGGCGAGACCGGGCAGCACTCGATCGACCCGCTGAACTACCCGGCGCGCAAGACCGGCAAGGTCAGCTGGTTCGGCCCGATCCAGCGGCCCCGCATGGGCCCGATCAACTACCAGCCGGTGCGCTACCTCGACACGATGTACATCACCGCCCCCGGCTGGGGTGACTCGGGGTCCGGCCACGTCGGCGAGGCCGGCGCGAACTTCGACGTCAAGGACTGGATGTCGCTCTACCAGGGCGACCAGCAGCTCGACTGGGGCAACGCCGAGTACCTGCAGGTTCCCGGCCTCGGCGCCGAGCGCCTGCCCTACCGGCTGGTCCTCGACAACGACCGCGGCACCTGGGCAAACCCGTACTCGACGCACACGCTGACCGAGTGGGACTTCACCTCCGCGGTCACCGGCAGCGATGCGGCGGTGCCCCTGCCGCTCATCCAGCTCGACTACGGCGTGGACACCGACAAGTCCGGCCGTGCCGACCGGCACGCCGGCCTGACGGTGACCGCCTCGCACCTGCCGGGCAGCACCGCCGCCATCGGGAAGCCGACCGTCGAGGTGTCGTACGACGACGGTGCGACCTGGCAGCGGACCGACCTGAGCCGGTGCGACGACGGATGGCGGACGAACCTGCGCGCGCCGCGGTCCGCCGACTTCGTCACCCTCCGGGTCGGCGCCCGGGACAGCGCGGGCAACACGGTCTCGCAGACGATCACCCGGGCCTTCGGCCTGCGCTGACGTCACACCCCGGGAGGTCACCAAACAGCACCGCGTGGGTGGGACCGCAGCCGGCGGCCCCGCCCACGCGGCTTTCCCAGGTGTCAGAGGATCTATGAGGGAACCTCGTCGCGGAACGGCAAGCGACTGCTCGTGGACCGCCTGTGGCCCCGCGGGATGAGCAAAGAACAACGGGCCCACCTGGACGAATGGCTCCGCGACGTGGCGCCGTCGGCGGACCTGCGCCACTGGCACCACCACGACCAGGAGCGCTTCGCGGAGTTCCGGGTTCGCTACATCGGCGAACTGGAGGACGCCGATCACCGGCCAGCCGTGCAGCACCTGCGTGATCTCGCCGCCCACGACAAGGTCACCTTGCTCACCGCCACCAAGGACCTCGGCCACAGTGAGGCCGCCGTGCTCGCCCAGTGGCTCGGCGCCGCCGGCACAGCGAGCCGCTAGATCCGTTGCTCCGTCATCCGGCGGGCCTGGCGGACTGCGCGACAGCAGGTTCTTCGCCCGAGGACGTTGCTTCACCGCTCGGCAAACGGATGTACGACCTGCGGCACACGTGCCTGAGCTCAGCGACTTCCGTGGCCAAGCCCTGGCCTGACTCGCCGCACTGTTCGTGGCCGATCCGCTGACCGTACGAGTGGATCTGGACGGTTGAGGCCCGCCGGTCCGCAACAACGCCCCTTCCCGGCAACACAGTTACCTTGACACTCCATCACCCGTTTACTGGAATGACCACCGCATATCCTGAACACACGCGCTGGGGGGGCCACATGTCAGTACGGATCGACGTTGCGGGGGACGACGAGGCCCTGGAAGACCTGTGGGAGTGGCTGGGCGCGGAGCGTGAGCTACGCGGGCGTCTGCAGTGGGAGAGCCCGTCCGCGCCGGCCGGCACCATGGGGTCCGGGATGGAGATCGCCATCCAGCTATCGGAGCTGGGGCTCTCCTTCGTCGGCACCCTGCTGTCCTCGCTGGGCGCATGGGTGTCCTACCGCGCGACCCAGGCCACCGCGCCCACCGGGAGCGTCACCCTCACCCTGCCCGACGGCAGGCAGTTCGAGCTCAAGCACCAGGATCCCGCGGAGCTGGCGCGCCTGACCGAGGTCCTCTCCACGCACCTCCACGGCGACGAGCACCTCCGCGACGGCGATGACCCGGCTGCCTGACCCGGAGCGTTCCCGCGCGTTCCTGTTCGGCACCGCCGCCTACGAGGCCGACGAGTTGGCCGACCTGCCGTCCGTCGGCAACAACCTGACGGATCTGCGCGCAGCCCTGACCTCACCACTGGGCGCCTTCACCGACGAGCGCTGCACGGTCATGCTCGACCCGCCCGGCGCGATCCCCGTCTACGACGCCCTGCGGCACCACGCCGCCGAGGCCACGGACACCCTGCTGATCTACTTCGCGGGGCACGGCCTGCGCAAGCTGCGCGGCGGCCTGTACCTGGCCCTGCCCCACACGCAGTACGCCAACGTGGCGGTCAGCGGCTTCGACTACGACCTGCTGCGCGAGAACGTGAACGCGTCCCGGGCGACCAACAAGATCGTGATCGTCGACAGCTGCTTCAGCGGGCGCGCCATCCCGGGCATGAGCGGCGGCACCGCCGGCCTCGCGCAGGAGTTCGACATCGAGGGCAGCTGCCTGCTGACCGCCACCACCGCGAACGAACAGGCCCTGGCCCTGCCGGGAGAGACGTACACCGCGTTCACCGGCGAACTGCTCCACCTGCTACGCACCGGCATGCCCGACGCCGGACCACTCCTCACCCTCGGCGCCCTCGGCGAGGAACTGCGCCGCAACGCCCGCCGACGGGAACTACCCCTCCCGGAACAGCAGTTCCGCGGCAACACCCAGCACATTGCCCTCACCCGCAACCCCGCCGCGCCCGCCGCCGACGCCCCGCCACCGTCGGCCGCCCCGGTCGCGCCCCCGCCCCGGCCCTCGGTCGCGCACGCCTTCGTGTCCCGCGCCCTCGTGTTCGCCGGCACCGAGCACGCCACCAAGAAGGACCTGGCGGCGACGATCCGCAAGCACTGGGCGACCGCCGCCGACCGTTTCTTCCGGCGCATGGGCACCGAGTCGTTCCCGTCGGAAGGCTGGGCCGAACTCCGCTCCTGGCTGAGGCAGTTCAACGACCACCGGAGCGACGACGTCGAGGGCCGCGTCGTCCTCATCGACACCTATCTGACCGACCCCCGCCTCCCTCACGACCACAAGCTGCTGCGCCTGCTGCACTGGCTCGACCCGGACGGCCCGGTCGTCTACCGCGGCCGGCCGATCACCTACGGCTCGCTGGCCCGCATCTGCCTGCGCCGTTACGCCGGCGGGGGCAAGCGCGACACCGAGCTGCTCAACGAGCTGGTCGGGCCGCACGAGTGGCTGCTCGACACCCTGGCCGAGTTCTCCACGCTCGACCGGCTGCGGGGCGTGCGGCGGACGTGGCACAAAGCCCTGAAGGCGTGGCGGGACACCGATACGGCGCTGTGGCCGCCCGAAGTGCGGGACTGGGCCGCGGACGTCGGGCCGGGGGCACTGCTGGCCGCCCTTCTCCCGCCGGAGGCGCTGGCGAAGATCCGGCCCCGGCTGCCGGCCGGGGCACAGCCGCCGGATCCGGCCAAAAGGTGGTACGACAGCCTGCTCCGCGCCGCAGGGGGACGGGACACCCTGCTGGGCCGGCTGGCCGAGGCCGAGTGGTCCGAGCAGGCCCGGCAGCAGGCGCTCGCCGCGGCCAGGGAGCGCGAGCGGCGGCTCCGGCAGGAACGGGAGGCGGAACAGCGGCGGCAGGAAGAGGAACGGCGGCGGCAGGAGCGGCTTCGGCGCGCCGCGCAGGAGGAAGGCGAGCGGCAGCTCAGGGTGCAGCAGGAGCTGGAACAGCTGCGGCAGCGCGAGACGGATTGGCAGATTGCCGAGACCGCCCGGCTGCGTCCGGCCATCCGCGCCCTGGCCGTACTGCGCGCGTTCGTACTCGGGGCCCTGTGGGCCCTCACCCCGATCGTGGCCACCTGGCTCAGCTGGTGGTTCACCAGTTACGACTTCGAGGCCGCACAGGTCCTGTCCTATCTGGCCTGCATCTTCAGCGCCGCGGCCCTGTACCGGGTGGTTCCCTGCGCCGTGCGGCTCGGCGGCGCCTTCCGGCCGCGGCTGCGCACGCCATCAACCTGGCTGCCACCGACGCGCACAGCCCTCGCGGCCGCAGCTCTCCTGCTGGTCTACGGCCTGATCGGCGGTGACTCCTCATCCCGCTCGGGCAGCATCAAGGCCGACTCCGATCTCCTCCGAGACCGCGGCCTGAGCGCATTCCTGAACTACGTGGGCCAGAACAGCTCCAGGCCATCCTTCGGGGACATCCTCATCGGGCTGCTCGCACTGCTCTTCGCCGCCGGATGCGTCTGGTTCGGCCTGCAGGCGGGCCGTACGACAGTGCGCCGCTGGGAGGAGACCCACGCCGGCGCCCAGCAGGACGCCCACCGCCTCACTGGCCCGCAGTGAGCTGCCCGCGAGGCCGCCGCCGCAACGAGGCCGACCTCCTTCTGATTCACCTTGAGGTAGACGAGGAGCGTGGTCTGCCGCAGCGGGCAATCGCGAGCCGAGGCACGGTAGTTGCCACATAGGCAGATTGTTGTCACCGTGGCTGGGTTGGTCGTTACAGCCAGTTGAGCGCTGACGCCGGTTGAGGTGGCAGGTGACTGTCGGTGGCCGGTGGCAGGATCACCGGCATGGTTTTCGTACGTACGACTCCGCCGCGGCCTGTCGAGGTGACCGCGGTCTTTCCTGAGCTGGCTCCGTTGGCGCGTCCTGCGATTCGGCTGCATCCTCGTCCCGGGTCGCCTTCGACAGGGGAGAGCTCGGTCGGGGGGCCGTTGCTGTGGCCAGCTGAGGAGCCGTGGCCACACTGTGGCGCCCACCTGGACAGTCGGTTCCGCCGGTCGCCGGCAGATGTACGGCTGGAGAGGCGCAGGCTGGCCCGGCGACACCGTGATCCCCATGGTCCCGCGTTCACGCCCGAGGAGGAGGCCACCAAGGAACAGAATGCTGCGAGGCTCGCGAAGCGACTCGGCGCCGGCCCTCCCTGGCCCGCGGAGTGCCCGGTCCCCATGTTGCCCGTGGCCCAGCTGTATTTGCGCGACATACCCCTGTTGCGGCCGCCCGGACAGGCGGATCTGCTCCAAGTCCTCTGGTGTCCCTACGACCACGATCCGGATTACAAGCCCGCGACTGCGCTGTTCTGGCGGTCCGCCGCCACGGTCGTCGATGTCCTCGCCACACCACCGGAACCGTATGAGGCGAACCACCCGGGCTATGTGCCGGAGCCGTGTCTGCTGGCACCAGAAGAAATCATCGAGTACCCCAACAGCCTCGATTTGAGCCCGGAGATGCGGCTGACGGTGGGGGACTGGAGCAGATGGCAGGCAGCCGGCGTGGGCGTGGACAGCTCGTACGCGGACTATCCGGCGGAGTTTTATGATGGCCATCTGGCTGACGCTCCGGGCTGGAAGGTCGGGGGCTGGCCGCCATGGGGCCGCACCGACCCGTACCGCCGATACTGCACTGTCTGCGACGCTCAGATGATCCCGCTGCTGACCATTGCCTCCTTCGAATGGGACGGTGGTTCGCGACGCGGCTGGGCGCCGTACGAAGACCGAGCCGCCGCCTACGCTGCCGGTCATCGCGCTGGGCAGAACCCGTCGCAGCCGACGAAGGTCGAAGTAGGCAGCACGGACAATATGCAGCTCTACGTTTGCCCGATCTCTCCCGATCATCCACACACCGACCTGATCCAATGAACTGTCGGGCCTGTCACACACCCTCCCGTAGCCGGTGACAGAAGTGCTCCCAGGCCAGGTTGTGTGAAAAGCCGCTTGCCTCGCTGGTATCAACCAGACTGCTTTGAGCAATCCCATTCACTACGTCATCCATCTGATCCGGTGACAACTATCGACCCTCGGCACAAATCGCCAGGCGAAGTTCCGCATCCGCTGGTAGGCCGCACTGCTTGCGCTGGAATCGGGTGACACCTTCGCCGAGGCCGACCAGCGCGGCGTCGACCGCCGTCGACGCAACCGATGACGTTCCCGCTCGCCAGGGACGTAACGCCCAGCATCATCTCCAGCTGCGCCTCGAGAAGGTTCTGTACACCGTTTGTCGCTGCTTTCTTGGCGTGTCTCACATTCCTCAACTCCCGTTGATCGGATGTGCGGTCGCCTCGCCCGCCGGGCGCCGCATGGGCCTGGAGCCGATCCCCGACGAGCCGGTGCACCCCCGTCGCCTGCGGCGGACGCTGTCTGTCGAGATGGCTGCCCGCCCTGGTGGCCGCTGGCCACCAAGGTCCACTTCAAGCACCTGCAGGTGGCCACCAGCGAGGGATACGCCGGCCGGCCGGGCGGCGCCCAAGCTGTCTTCCATCACGAGTGGAAGAAGGAGGAGGCGAAGGAGAAACTCAAGCGGACCGTCGAGGCATACCGGCAGTTCGAACACGGCCAGATGCCCGCCGGCCCGGGAGCCGACGCGCTGCTGGCCTCCTTCCGCGCCGTCGAGATGGAACTGGCCGACCACGAGCCGGGCCCGGCGAAGGTGGTCACCGACCGGCAGATCGAGCTGCTGCTGAAGAAGAAGGCGTCGGTCCTGCACCTGTCCGCGGCGAACTACTGCTGGTTCGAGGACCCGGCCAAGGCCCTGTGTCTCAAGCTCGCCGGCACCAGGTCCGCCGCAGCTCCGCTGACCGGGCTATGTGACAGCTCCCGCTGCCCGCAGGCCACCCACCACATCGTTCACCGTTCCGTTGGGCAGACCACAGCCGACACCGGCGTCGTCCTGCTGGCCAGCCCTTCGATCCCGCCCGCTGAGAAGGACCAGCTGCGGGCCGAGCACGAGCGGTCCATGCGGGCTCTCGAAGAGATCGACACGGCAGCCGGAAAGACCGGATGACATGGCACTGAGCCACCAGCAGCGCGACCAGATCGAGCGGCGCCGCGCGGCCATCGACCGGCTGCTGGCCGGGCAGATCCCGCCCGGCGGCGCCTGCGACGTCAGACGCTCGCGTGGAGACGTTCAGCCGAACGTCTCCGGCGCCCGTCTCGGAACCGCGGCAGGGGTGGAGACGGGGAGCGCAGACTTGAGTCTCCTGCAGGGGGAGACAGGAAGGTGAGCTCATGGACGGCGGCACCCTCTACTCGATCGGCGAACTGGCCCAGCGCACCGGGCTAACGGTCAAGACCATCCGGTTCTACTCCGATCGGGGCATCGTCGAGCCTGCCGGCCGCACCCACGCCGGCTACCGGCTCTACGCCCCGGACACCGTCGCTCGCCTTGCCCTCGTGCGAACACTGCGAGAACTGGGACTCGGCCTCGTCATGATCCGGCAGGTCGTGGACCAGGAACTCACACTCAGCGAAGTCGCCGCGGAACACGCTGCCGCACTTGACGCGCAGATCAGCATCCTGCGTCTGCGACGGGTGGTTCTGACAGCCGCCGCCAAACGCGAACCCACCCCCGAGGAGATGGAACTCATGCACCAGCTGGCCACGCTGTCCGAAGCCGAACGCCGACGCCTGATCGACGACTTCCTCAACAGCGTCTTCGAAGGCCTCCACCGCGGCTCTTACCACGCCGCAGCTCGGCATTCCATGACGCCCGAGCTCCCCGACAGCCCCACAGACGAACAGATCGGAGCATGGGTGGAGCTGGCTGAACTGTCCCTGGACCCGGATTTCCGCGCCAGTCTACGGCGCCTGGCCGAAGGCCACGCGGCCGCTTTGCCTGACGACGCCCCCACGCCACCTCGCCCAGACATGATCGCCAATGTCCGAGATCTCGTTGGGCCAGCCGTGGCGCGCGGCATCAGCCCCGACTCGCCCCAGGCCGATCCTGTCGTCGCGGCGCTCACCGCCCACTGCGCGCTCACCCACGGCCGCCCCGATGACGCCGAGCTGCACCGGTGGCTGCTACACCGCCTGAAAGCCGCGAGCGATCCGCGCAGGGACCAGTACCTCCGGCTGCTCGCGCTGATCAACGACTGGCCGACACCGGAACGCCTCACCCCGGTGATCGACTGGTCCGTCACAGCTCTGCGGATACGGGCAGCCCAATGACGCCACAACCACACAGCCCCGCCCCACAGTTACACGCGGCGCTGAAAGCTGCTGCGGCCACATATTCTCGGCCAATGGAGAAGGTCATTGCACTGCTCGAGGCAGACGCCACACCGTCGGCCCCTGCTCTCATACTGCGTCCCTGAGGCCCGGCGGACGCTGCCGACCTGGTTGAACTGTATCGGGATGACGCCCTGCGCCGGTGGACGAGCTCAACTGTGAACGACGAGGCGAGCGCGGCTCATTGGATTCACGAACAACAACGGGGATGGGATGGGATACGGGAGACCGCTTCGGATTCGCCGTCGTCGAATCCCAGACGGCAGGCACCGGCGGCAGGTTGACGGGGCACGTGGTCCTCAAAAACGTCATACCGGGCACTTCGTCCGCCGAGGTCGGCTACTGGACCGCAGCACATGCGCGCGGCCGGGGAGTGGCACCCCGAGCACTACAGGCACTGACGGACTGGGCTTTTACCGCCTTCCCCGGCAACGGACTAACGCGCCTTGAACTCCTGCATCAAGTGGACAACACAGCATCATGCCGCGTCGCGCAGAAGAGTCGGTACGCACTAACCACGGTCCTGCCCTCAGCACCGCCCACCTACCCCCTTGCCGGTCACCTGCATGTACGGACGCGCGACCGCTGACCCAGTCGGGTACCGACCCTCGCACTGCTGATCACGGTGCCCCCACGTCACTCCGGGGGACGCACTCCAGGCCGAGACGTTGACGTCGGACAACCGAGACAGTCGGGACTGCCGACGAGGAGGGCGCGACATCTGGGAACGGCCCCTGACCGAGACACCAGGGAAGTCGGACACGGCCTTCGCCGCGTCAACCCAGTGCCACCTGCGGCGTGACCGGGAGCGTGGAGGAAGCGCCCAAGGCGTTTGGAGTCTCGCGAGCAAAGGGCCACGTCCTGGTTCGCCAGGGGAAGTTCCCGTGCCGTGTGCTCCGCATCGGCCGCAGCACGCGGGTCGTCACCACGTCTCTGTTTCGGGTACTCGACAGCGGCGAGTCCGAGTACAACGGATCCCACGAGGGATGCTGCAGCCCCTCTTGCCCAGTCATACGAAGAGGCCCCGCCGGATCACCGGCGGGGCCTCTTCGTGTCACCGGCGAGTCACCAACCTCATAGACTCCCTCCCACCCAACGGTCCCGAACTGGACATACGCGTCCGCATCGGACTGGCTGGACGACCTGAGACGGTTCTGCCTACGTGTGCCAGGTAGGACCATGGCCGTCCGTGGCGCATCGACCACGCCCGCGCGCCGTCATACCGCGCGGACTGTCGCCGTACAACTCGGTTTCCGCGCTGCCGGACGTATGGCCGATGCCCACAACACATCAGACCGCGATCGGAGACAGCCGGCCAGCTCGCATCACGCATCCGATCCCTGTGTGCCGCAGGCGGCCCCCGTTTCGGGGAAGCGCATTTTCCAAGATCCGGACCACTCCCGGGCCGACGACCCCACCAAAGCCGAGAGTGGTGCCGTCTGTACAGGTCAGAGGCGTGTTGTCGCGGTACCACCAGCAGACGAAGAACATTCTTTGTTCTTACAGCCCTCAGAAACTTGGCTTCTTCTAGCCTCCTCGTTTCAGTTGGGTCGGCTGTGCTGGGTTGACTGTGGAGGGGCCGTTGCTGTCGGCGGGTGGGCATGGCTGGGGCCCGGCGCTCGAGTCGGGTGCTCCGGGTTCCTCGGGTCGTGGGTGGGCAGAGGCAGCGCCGTTGGTCAGGTGGCCGGCCTCGGCAGGGCCGCAAGGCGGGCGAATGCGTTCGCCAGTTCATGTCGCCAGGGCCAGGTGGCGGCAATCCGCAGGTGGAGGCGGCGGCCTCCGCGGGTGATGCGGGCGGCGGCGTGCAGCAGCCGGTAGCGGAGCTTCTTCGGCTCGGCGGAGACCAACTCGCCGTCCAGCAACAGGGCCTGGGCCCAGGCGAGCAGGTCGACGGCGGTCAGGGACAGTTCCAGCCAGGCGGCGTTGAGCGCGAAGTGGCGGGAGGGGAAGCGGCCGAAGCCGGTGGTCTTGCCGCAGCGGATGCGGTCCTCGACGCGGGCGTGTGCGCGGTGGCGGACCTCAAGCTGCTGCAGGGAGCCTTCGCCATAAGGAGTGTCGGTGAGGAAGACCTGGTGGCGCATGCCCTCGTCGACATCGAACAAGGACAACTGGGCGCCGGGGTGAGGGCGCTCGCGCCGGACGATGATCCGGGTGCCGTCCGGGTGGTCCGTCAGGTCCACCATGCCGGTCAGTTCTGCCACTTCAGCGCCAGTCCGCAGGGTGCCGTCCTGCTCCAGCGCGGGGTGCCACAGATGGTCGGGCACGGCTCGGATCGCGCGGCGGATCGGATCGGTGACGGGATGTCCGACGGAGAAGGAGGTGTGGATACCCCGCTCACGGAGTGCTCGGATGTGGGCGAGGAAGGCATTCGCGCCTCCGGAAGGTGTTGGGAGCGGAGGCCGCCGAGTCCCTCGAGTGGCGTCGTCCGCGGATGGTTTGTATCGCGGCCAGTTTCTCCCATCACGACCGCGTGGCCGTGCAACGGCTGCCCGAGCGGATCGACTTGGTGCGCTATTGCGTTTTCGAGGGCGACCTGCTGAGCCTGCTGCTCGTGGACTCCTCACCCGGTTCGCCTAACGCCGCTTCGTCTCGGCGGCACTGGGAGCGGGACGCGGCGGCCGCCAGCGTGCCGACCGCTCCGGTGGTTCCCGCGTCGGCGGGCCCCAGCCTCGTCCCGGACAGCCTGCGGGACTTGTACGCGGAGCTGGACGACGCTCTCACGGCGTGGGGCGAGGTCGAGGTGGCGCCCCTTCGGCACTACATCGCCTACAGGCGGCTGGTGAACGTGGCATCGGTGATCTTCCGCCCGAAGCACGAGGCGATCCTGGTCTACCTCAGACTCGCCCCGGACACTGTCATGCTGGAGGAGGGCTTCACCCGGGACATGCGCGGCATCGGGCATCTCGGGACCGGCGACCTGGAGGTACGCCTCGCCTCGGCAGCTGACCTGGAGAAAGCGGCACCGCTGATGCGGCGAGCGTTCGAGGCGGCCTGACGCAAACGAAAGGGCGACTGGCGCGTCGGTTACTCGATGCGCCAGCCGCCCTTTGGTGGTCCGCCGTCCATAGGCCCTGGGCTCTCTTGTTCTCATGATCACTCCTCCGGTCCGGCCAGGACGAAGTCGTCCTGGGTGAGCTCCGCCTGGAGCCGCCATTCGGCGACGTCGGCGTAGTGCGACGACAGCTCGACCCCCACGAACTTACGGCCCTCGCGCAGGGCGGCGACGCCCGTGGAGCCGCTGCCGGTGACCGGGTCGAGGACGGTGCCGCCTTCGGGGGAGTGGCTGCGGCCTGCGCGGCGGGGACCTACTCCAGACCCTGATGCCGTCGCTCTGCCTCCTCTCCACGCAGGTGCACGGGATCGCGCGCGCTATCGCGGGAGCCTTCGAGCAGGTCAACGCGCAGCTGGCGGATCTGCTGGTCGCCCAGCTGGTGAAGCCCAATATCTTCCAGTTCGAGCGGGTGCGCGTCGGCAAGGGGCTGTTCTACCCACACGCACCCTCCGATCAGTGCGCCACCCTAAGCCCACCACTCCCACACCGCCGAGGACCACAACCCCCGGCGACGTAGGGCCACACGGCCGACCAGAACGCTTCACGGGACGCGATCCCGCGGGCGAGGGTCGCGGCCGTCAGGACGGCTACGGCCGTCGGTGAGTCCCGTTGTCACAACTGGCCTGGCTGGCATGTCAGATGGGCGTCGGCGCTTCGAGGCGGCGACACCGGTCGCCCCGTTCGACCGCTCGTCCGGGCGGACTTGATGACCCTTCATCCGGATTTTTCGTAAGGATCATGATCTTGCACAAGAGAAAGAAGCGACTGCGGCTCTCGGCCGCGATCGCGCTGGCAGGCGGCCTGGCCACCCTGCCGTTCATGGCACTGGCCGACAACGCGGACGACTCCGCCACCGCTTCCCGGCAACAGGACTTCGTCTCGGCCGCTTCGGAGTACCACATTCCCGTCAACGTCCTGCTCGGCGTGGCTTACCAGGAGTCGGGATGGGACGCGCACGGCGCGATGCCCAGCTCCGAAGGCGGATTCGGTCCCATGCACCTCACGGACGTCACCCCCGCCATGATGGCCGGCGACGGAGCGGGGGCTGCGGGACGCAGCGACCTTGCTTCTCTCGCCGCGCAGCCGGCCCTGCACACTCTGCAGGCCGCCGCGAAGCTGACCGGCCTCTCCGCGGACACGCTGCGGACGGATCCCGCCGCGAACATCCGCGGCGGTGCGGCCCTGCTCGCCTCCTACCAGAAGCAGTTGACCGGCGGCACGCCGGCCGACGCGTCCCAGTGGTACGGCGCCGTGGCCCGGTACAGCCAGTCGGCGCAGAAGCAGGGGGCGGTTCGCTTCGCGAACCGTGTGTTCGGCACGATCCGCGGCGGCGCCACCGGCGTGACGCACGACGGCCAGCGAGTCCGCCTGGATGCCAGCCCGTCCGTGCGGCCCGCGGACGCTCAGGTGGACCGGCTGCACCTGAAGGCGTCGGTCACCGTCGGCACCGAGTGCCCGCCGGCCGTGGACTGCACGCTCGTCCCGGGCTCCCCGGTCGGCGGTCAGGTGTCGAACCGGCCCGCCAACGGCATCAGGATCGACACCATCGTCATCCACGACCTGGAGAGCTCCTACGACTCCGGGGTCAACGGCCTCGCCGACCCGAAGAACTCCGTCTCGACGCACTATGTGATGCGTTCCTCGGACGGCGCGGTCACCCAGATGGTGCCCACAAAGGACGTCGCCTTCCACGCGGGAAACTACTCCACCAACCTGCACTCCATCGGCATCGAGCACGAGGGCTACGCCGCGCACGGCGCCACCTGGTACACCGAGGCCCAGTACGAAGCCACGGCCGACCTCGTGAAGTACCTGTCGGACCGGTTCGGCATACCCCTGGACCGCCAGCACATACTCGGGCATGACAACGTTGCCGGGCCGAACTCGACGCTCGTGTCCAGCATGCACTGGGACCCGGGCAACGGCTGGGACTGGGACCACTTCATGGACCTGCTCGGCCATCCCGTCAGCGGGCTGCGCGGGGTTCCTGCGGTCGGCTCGGTCGTGACACTCGACCCGCCCTTCGCCGACAACGTGCAGACCGTCCAGGTCTGTCCCGCAGACGACCCGACCGGCGACACGCCCGCCTGCACCGACATACAGCAGGCGTCGAACTTCGTCTACCTGCGCACTGCACCGGACGCGACCGCGCCGCTCTTCGGCGACCAGGCGATCCACCAGACCGGCGCGGGCACGGACCGGATCAGCGACTGGGGCAGCACCGCACAGGCCGGCCAGCAGTTCGTCGTTGCCGAGGTCCAGGGCGACTGGACCGCGATCTGGTACAGCGGCGCGAAGGTGTGGTTCCACAACCCTGACGGCAAGAACACCAAGACCACCTACGGCGTGAAGATCATCAAACCTGCGGGCAGCACACCGGTGGCCGTGTACGGCTCGAGCTACCCGGACAAGTCGGAGTACCCGGCCGGGCTGGGTGCCTCTACGCAGGCGCCGTTGAGCACGTACTCCGTGCCGGCAGGCCAGGCCTACGTCGCCACCCAGCCGCCGGCCGCCACTGACGACTACTTCACCTCCGGAGCCGTCGTCATCGGCGGCAAGAAGATGTACACCGTCCAGTACAACCACCGTGTGGCGCTGGTGTACGCGAACGACGTCACCGCGACCACCGCGATCCATCACTGGGAGGACGGCGGGAACTGACGGCCCCGCCCACTCCGTGAGGGACCCGGCCGGGTGCTACGACCCCGGCCGGGTCCCTCGTCTGTGGTGAGTGGTGCCGTCCCGCAGCGGAACAGCTTCGAGGGCCCCCACTTCGCGAGAGAGGTCAGCCGCCCTGGCACGTGAGCGGGCACGGGCGGCAAAACCCTGTGGCGCCAGCGAACGGGGTGCCGGGCCCGTGTCACAAGATCCGCGAGTCCCCGGTCTATGGGTTGAGCCGACGGCGCTGATGCGTACAGGGTCGTCCAGGAGGGAGATGCCGCATGGACCCAGGTGAGACGGTGCCGATCACGGAGCTCTTGGACGAGCGTCGGTTCCTGCTGGATGTCGCGTACTGGATGCTGGGCAGCCCGGCTGCGGCGGAGAGCGTTGTCGATCAGACCTACCGCCGGTGGTACGGGTTGTCCGACGCGGAGCGTCATCGGATCGCTGTTCCCCGGTCGTGGCTGGCCAGGACCGCGGGCGGGATCTGTCTGGACCGGCTCGCGCCGGCCGACGCGGGTGCGACGGGCCACAAGGATGACGCCGGTCGGCAGCCCGCGAGTGCGGAGGACGAGGCCGGCCGGGTCGTGCTGAACGTGCTGGAGTCGTTGTCCTCGGCAGAACGGTCGACGTTCGTGCTCCGCGTCTTCGGCATGGCCGAGGGAACGGTCGCCGACATCGTGGGCCGCACGGAGCCCGCGGCCGCGGAACTCGCCGATCGTGCCCGGCGCTGGCTGACGGTGCAACGCTCCCGGCCCACGACGCCGCAGCAGCAGGAAGCGCTGGCTCGCGCCGTCCGCGAGGCCTGCCTCACCGAGGACGCCGAACGGCTTGCCTCACTGCTGTGCCCGGACGTCACCGCGTTCTTCGACGGTGGCGGCAAGGTGCGGGCCCTGACCGGGCGGGTCCACGGCAGCCGGCAGGTCGCGGACAGCCTGCTCACGCTCTTGGCCCGCCGCCCGCGCACCGCCCTGACCACCCATTCCGTCAACGGCCGCACCGGACTCGTCGCCCGCTACGGCCACCAGGTCGTCGGCGTCATCGGCCTCGACGTCACCGACGAGCACGTCGCCCAGGTCTGGGTCGTGCTCAACCCGGACAAGCTACGGTCCTGGAACGAACCCCACCCACACGGTGGCCCCCACTTCGACCGGATCCAGTGACAGCCGGGGCACCCGCCGCCGTCACGAAGCCGCTGACATGGCCCGCGAAGGGCCGCGCCGATCCGTGCGGTTGCGCACATGACGGTGCGCGGCTTTCGACGGTCGGCACCCGGGACGGGGACACAGCCTGGTCGCACGCGGTCATCAGCCCATCGCGAATGCCTCTTCGGCCCAGACGACCTTGCCGCCCGGTATGGAGCGGGAACCCCATCTCCGGGACAGCTGGGCCACCAGGAACAGGCCGCGGCCGTTCTCGTCGATCGTGCGAGCGCGTCGAAGACGCGGAGAGCACAGCTCGGTATCGGACACCTCGCAGGTGAGGACCTGATGCTGGATCAGGCGCAGCACGATCGGACCGGCGCTGTACCGGACGGCGTTGGTCACCAGTTCACTGACGATCAGTTCCGTGGAGTCTCCCAGAGCCTCCAGCCCCCATTCGGTCAGCTGACGGGTCGCCACGTGCCGGGCGTGACGGACAGCGTTCTGATCGTTGGGGAGCGTCCAGGAGGCGACCTGGGCGGGGCTGAGCGAGCGGGTCCGGACGAGGAGCAGTGTGGCGTCGTCGGACGGTGCCCGCCCCGGCGCGGGTTCCGTCGCACTGGCGCAGAGTTCTTCGAGAGAGCGACCCGGTTGCGCCAGGGCGCTGCCCAGCCGGCGCATTCCCACGTCGATGTCGTGATCGCCGGTCGCGATCAGACCGTCGGTGTAGAGAGCGAGGAGACTTCCCTCGGGGAGTTCGAGTTCCACGGCCTCGAAAGGGACGCCCAGCCCGATGCCGAGGGGGGCTCCTGAGGGGAGGTCGGGGAAGGTGACCTGACCCTGCGGATCAATGATCGCGGGTGGGGGATGCCCGGCCCGTGCCATGGAGCACGTCCGGGAGACCGGTTCGTAGACGGCGTAGAGGCAGGTCGCACCGACCACCGCCGGTGGCTGGTCCGTGGCATCGGTGTCCGCCTCGGCCAGTCGCTGGACCGTGTCGTCCAGGTGCGCCAGCAGTTCGTCCGGAGGGAGATCCATGTCGGCGAGCGTGTGGACGGCGGTGCGGAGTCTGCCCATGGTCGCCGCGGCCTGGAGGCCGTGTCCGACCACGTCGCCCACGACGAGGGCCACCCGGGCGCCGGGCAGCGGGATCACATCGAACCAGTCGCCGCCGACGCCGTCGTCCATGTCGGCGGGGCGGTAGCGCGAGGCGACCTCGACCGCCGTGCCACCTTTCAAGTGGTGTGGGAGCAGCTGGCGTTGGAGTGTCAGGGCGGAGGTGTGCCCACGGGCGTACTGGCGCGCGTTGTCCAAGGACTGCGCTGCGTAACTGACGAGCGCTTCGGCAAGGAGCAGATCGGCCTCCTGGAAGGGTGTCGGGTCCGCGGTGCGGATGAACAAGGCCACACCCAGCAGGACACGCCGCGCGCGGATGGGTACGACCATGAGGGAGTGCATGCCGTTCTCGTGGATCTTCTGGGCCCGCACCGGATCCTGGTCGGCCCACGCGCCCGCGGCGGTGTCCAGGATCGGCTCCAGGTGGGGCCTGCCGGTGCGCAGGACGTCGGTGAGGGGTGGGGTGAGCGGCCAGGGGACCGGCTCGCCGCGGCCCCATGGTGATTCCGGGACGCCTTCGTGGATGGAAGCCAGGCCGGCCCGTCTGAAGGTGGGGAGGCGTTCGCCCACGGGGCCGATGCGGAGCGGGGGCCCGTCACCGCCCGGCACCGACTGCTCCAGGTCGACGGCGACGTAGTCGGCGAACAGGGGCACGGCGAGGTCGGCCAGTTCCTGGCTGGTCTGCATCACGTCCAGGTTGCTGCCGAGTCGCGCACCGGCCTTGCCGAGGACGGCGAGGCGGTCGCGTGTACGTCGGCTCTCGGTGACGTCGACGCTGATGACGCACACCCCGAGCGCCTTGCCGTCGGCGCCCTGAAGGCAGACGAACGAGGCCGCGAACGAGTGTTCCCGACGCGGGCCCGTCGCCAGCCACGACCGGTACTCGTGCACCCTGGTGGTGCCGCTCTGGAGCACCTGCCGCATCACCGCCTCGAGCGCCTCGGCCTTGGCCCCGGGCAGTACGTCGGTGAATCGGCGTCCCAGCCGTCGGTCACCGGAAACACCGTCGTGGCTCTCCATGGTGTCGTTCACCCAGGTGCACATGAGCCGGAGGTCACGAACCACGACGCCGATCTGCGCGGAAGCGAGAAGGAACTCCCCCACCGATCCGTTCACCGCTTCGCCGGGCAGCGTGCCGACGCCGGACAGGGTCACCAGCCACTGCACCCTGGCGTCCCGTCCCCGCACCATCGAGATCCGCAGACCGAGGTCGAACATGCGACCGTCGCGATGGCGCACCGCCGTCGTACCCGACCAGCCGTTGCGGGCACGGCACAGTTCGAGGAAGGCCGCTGTCGTGGGTGCGTGCTCGCGGAACGGAACCACCCGTGTGAAGGGGTGACCGACCACATCGCCCGCGGGATGTCCGACAAGCCGCTCGGCGGCCTGCGTCCATGCGACCACCGTTCCCTCCTCGTCGCACATCGCGATCACCGGGTCGGACAGCTCGCGCGTGTCCGGCGGCCGGCTGACGTTCACCTTGTCTTCGCTGGTCATCAGGCTGCGTCCTCAGGTAGCGAGAAGTACGCGAGGTGCGGTGAGCCGTGCTCATTTGCACCTTTTGCGGTCATTGACCGTGTGGTGCGCTGATCTGTGACAGCACTCGAACCGCGTTCTTCGCCCACGCGGCCCTCAGGACGGCCGGGAGCCGCGAGAGGCGTTGAGCGGCCGCCCCGCCCCTGTGTCGCAGTCGATGCTCCCGGTGTCGTAGAGGGAGGAAAGCGCCGGCACACGGAACGGGCGCGCCAAGGCGCACCGAGCCGAGGCTCGCACCGCTACCGGCACTGACGTGCGAGGGGGGCCGTGACTCAGACCCGATCCTCGGGTGCGACGTAGTCGAAGGTCGGGCCTACGGCGAGACCGTCGTCGTCCTGGAGGGCCATCAGGCTCTGCGCCTGTCCCTTGATCGCGTACATCGTGCCCACCGACATTCCCAGCATCGCCGGGTTGCCGTTGAAGGCCTGCTCCAGCTGTTGCAACATCTTGCAGTACGTCTGGTTGAACGCTTCCTGCGCGGTGCGGATCGCGCTGCCCTCGGGGTGATCCTCCAGCCGTGGGTTGGGGCGCAAGGGACGGACACCGGCAGGGTCCACGGTCACCGCCTCCCCGGTGGGGCCGGACTCGGGCGTGTCCCCGGGCTGGTAGCGCCGGCCCAACGCGAGTTCCTGGAACCGGTAGTAGTGGGAAACCGCCTTGGTCTCGGGGTGGATCAGGTCGATGTCCTCGTCCCAGACGTCGGCACGGGCCGCGCCCTCGCCCTGCTCGACGATCTCCTCCAGCGCCGCAAGCGCCGAGTCGAGGTCGGTGACCGGACTGAGGTGCCCGGCCGTGTGGGCGAACGGGCCGCCGGCGACCTGACGGGTGGGGTCCCCGGTGAAGACCTGCTCCTCACCCAGTTCGGCGCACAGGCGCCGCAGACCCTTCTCGATGGCGTCGTAGAACTGCCCGATGGTCTCGTAGTTGTCGCCCTCGGCCGGGTCTCCCGGATGCGCCGGCTGTTCGAGGCGGAGGAACATTCCGAGGGCCTCCTGTCCGAACGGCAGCAGGGCCAGCTCGATGGACCGGTCGGCGTGCGGCATGGTTCGCGGGTGAGGAGGCAGCAGATGGGGCGCGTCCAGGCGGGGTTGTCCGCCGACCGCGTTGAGCAGGTTCGCGGCCAGAGCGAGGTGAATCATCTCCTCGACGAACACTCCGCCGATGAGCTGCGCGGCGTCCGCGTTCCGCTCGGGGTCGAGGGAGTACAGGGCCGTCAGGTAGGGCGGCAGCGTGGAGTGTTCCACTTCGATGGCCCACTGCAGGTGCCTGCGCAGATCTTCCAGCGTCGCGATGCCCGTCGTCGAGAGGTCATCGGAATGGTCGAACTTGTCCTGAAGCATGGATGGGAGGCTCACTTCCGGTGTCGTAGCGCAAGGGCGGCCGGCTTGCTGCAGCCAACGGCAGAACGCCGATGCCGTCACGTCCACGACGGAACTGTTGGTCCACCGCCGAAAAGGCAGACGCCGCCCTTGATTCACCTCACTGACAGGGCAGGTCCAACATCTGTGACACCGACCGGGAACCCCTTTCACACACCAATGGTGGTTTCCACACGAAGGCATCGGTGCACGGCAGATGTGAGATAGTGTGCCGACCGCTGGCCGGCCGGGGCAGCTCCCACTTGCCAGAATCGGGCCCCGGGCAGGGCCGTTGCCGGCCTTCCGGCCTCATGTTCCACGTTCCACTCTCTCCGGAGGCGCAGTGCTCACTTGTGGCCCCGCCTCGGCGATCATGTTGCCCGGGGAGTTGTCCCTGAAAGGTGTGTCTCATGGCTGAGCTGTTCTACGACGCCGACGCCGACCTGTCCGTCATCCAGGGCCGCAAGGTCGCGGTCATCGGCTACGGCAGCCAGGGTCACGCCCACGCCCTGTCGCTGCGCGACTCGGGTGTCGACGTGCGGGTCGGTCTGCACGAGGGCTCCAAGTCCAAGGCGAAGGCCGAGGAACAGGGCCTGCGCGTGGTGACCCCGGCCGAGGCCGCCGCCGAGGCCGACGTCATCATGATCCTCGTCCCGGACCCGATCCAGGCCCAGGTCTACGAGGAGTCCATCGCCCCGAACCTCAAGGACGGCGACGCGCTGTTCTTCGGCCACGGCTTCAACATCCGCTACGGCTTCATCAACCCCCCGGCCGGGGTCGACGTGTGCATGGTCGCCCCGAAGGGCCCGGGCCACCTGGTGCGCCGTCAGTACGAGGAAGGCCGCGGCGTTCCCTGCCTCGTGGCCGTCGAGCAGGACTCCACCGGTGGCGCCTTCGCGCTGGCCCTGTCGTACGCGAAGGGCATCGGCGGCACCCGGGCCGGCGTCATCAGGACGACGTTCACCGAGGAGACCGAGACCGACCTGTTCGGCGAGCAGGCCGTCCTCGCCGGGGGTGTCACCGCGTTGGTGAAGGCGGGCTTCGAGACCCTGACCGAGGCGGGCTACCAGCCGGAGATCGCCTACTTCGAGTGCCTCCACGAGCTGAAGCTCATCGTCGACCTGATGTACGAGGGCGGCCTGGAGAAGATGCGCTGGTCGGTCTCCGAGACCGCCGAGTGGGGCGACTACGTCACCGGCCCGCGGATCATCACCGACGCCACCAAGGCCGAGATGAAGAAGGTCCTCGCCGAGATCCAGGACGGCACCTTCGCCCAGAACTGGATGGACGAGTACCACGGCGGTCTGAAGAAGTACAACGAGTACAAGAAGCAGGACTCCGAGCACCTGCTGGAGACCACCGGCAAGCAGCTGCGCAAGCTGATGAGCTGGGTCGACGAGGAGGCGTGACCTCTCGCCCCGGCGGCGGTCGAGGAAGCAGCCGGCGCGGTCCGTGCCAAGCGTCGGAACACGGGCCCCGCCGCACGCGCGGCGGCAGCACGGTCGGGGGCAGCGGGGACTCGGCTCTCCTCCCCTGATCAGTCGGGTATGCCGGTTTGAGCGGCGACGGAGACCTCGGCGGCCGGCGCTTCGGGCAGGTCTTCCAGGAAGTCCGCAGAGGGCGTGAAGAACAGGGAGCCCGTGACCGGAGTGGAGAAATCCAGAATGCGGTCGTACCGCGCTGTCGCCGTGCCCAGGAACATTCGCTCCAGCATCGTCTCCGTGACTTCGGGGCTCCGCGCGTAGCCGATGAAATAGGTGCCGAACTCCCCGCGGCCCACGGATCCGAACGGCATGTTGTCACGGAGGATCTCGCGCTCGTTGCCGTCCGCATCGGTGATCGAGGTGAGAGCACTGTGTGAGTTCGCCGGTTTCACGTCGTCCGTGAGTTCCACGTCGGACAGCTTCCGCCGACCGATCACCTTCTCCTGCGCTTCGACAGGCAGGGCTTCCCAGGCTTCGAGATCGTGCAGGTACTTCTGCACGACGACATAACTCCCGCCTGCGAAGCAGGGGTCCTCCCCGCCGACGAGAACCGCCGCACGCGCCGCCGGGCCCGTCGGATTCTCCGTACCGTCGACGAAGCCGAGCAGGTCGCGTCCGTCGAAGTACTTGAAGCCGTGCACTTCGTCCTGGACCGTGACCGCTCCGCGCAGTCGGCCCATGATTTCCGCGGCGAGCGCGAAGCACAGGTCCAGCCGTGAGGCGCGGAGGTGGAACAGCAGGTCGCCAGGGGTGGCGACAGCTCGGTGCACCGGACCGTGCAGAGCCCTGAAAGGATGCAGCCGGGCCGGGCGCGGTCCGGCGAACAGGCGGTCCCAGGCGTGCGAACCGATGCCGGTGACGCAGCTCAGCCTGCCGTCGGGCTGGGCGCGAAACCCCACAGCCCGTTCCAGTGAGCCGAGGTCGGACAACAGCTCGCGAACGGTGGCCTCGCCGCCGCTGTCGATCGTGACGACCAGGAAGACCGCTGCGCTGGTCAGTGGAGACAGAACCGTCTGAGGCACCGGTTCTGTGACTTCTCCGGACATGAATCATCCCCTTTGTCTTCAGCTGTCTTCGGCCGCAGCAGCGGCAGGTGGCTTCAGTAGTCGCCTGGACGGTCGGTGCGGGAGAGCTCGCTCTCCTCCGAAGGCGTCAATGGCCTCGGGATCGCGGTCGAGTCAGGGACGGATGGCCAGGACGAGAGGAAGAGCCGCCGATGCGGCGGCGCCCTCGTCGGCGACCGATTCCATGCCCTAAGAAGGGATGTCGGGAGCGGGGCGACTGGTGAACCACTCCCGGTAGGTCGTCTGCGCGATGAAGGCGTCGGCACCAGGAAGAAGGTCCGAGGGCCGAAGGCGGGCCCCGAAGAACGGGCTGCGGACGCCCGTGAAGACCCGGCGGTACTCGAGATGCGCCGGGAGTGCGGCACGTACGAACGCGTCCAGCCTGAACGTCTCCGGGCCGGCGATCTCATGGACGCCGATCAGGGGGCGGGACACTGCGGTATGCGCAAGCAACATGGCCACGTCCGTCAGGGCCACCGGCCGCACTTCGACCGGCGGAACCCAGACGATCCAGTCCTCGGTGCCCGCAGTCGCTATGTCCTCGGCCGACTCGAACATCTGCGTGGCGCGAAGTATGGAATAGGGCGTTCCTGACCGCTGAACAAGCGATTCCTGAGCCTGGAGAACGCGGAAAACGCCCTCACTTCCGATCCGGTCCACGCCTACGACGGACAAGGACACATGGTGCTTGACACCGGCAGCCTTCTCGGCCTGGAGGAGGTCGCTGGTGGAACACAGCCATGATCTGGCGAGACTCTCCTCGTCCACGACAAGGCCCTGATCCTCGGTGAGGGTTCCGGCGGCCAGGGACGGCTGACACGAAAGGTCAATCACCACTGCGCAGTTGTGCAGGGCCCCAGCGATCTCTTCTCTGCTGAGCGCGTGAAGACCCTCGGGTGCCGATATCAAGTCGACTTCGTGTCCGTGGTCCCGGACCCAGAGCGCGGTCTCGACGCCCACAAGTCCGCCGTCGTCAAACACAACGACCTTCATTCTGAGAATCTCCCATGCCAAGGGGACCGCGCGGACGTCAGCGGAGCACCGTCGTCATGCGGTTTCGCCTCCGCGGACGCGCGGTCCTGGTGCTCAACCGGACTCTGCGGGTGTTTCCGCATGGATCCCCGCGAGCAGACCGGTGGACTGGCCCACCTCGATGAGGTAACCGTCGGGGTCGAGCAGATAGCAACGCAGCTCGGACCCTCGGTCGACGGGCTCGGTGAGGAAGTCGGCCCCCTGTGCGACGGCGTGGGCGTGGAAAGCGGCCATGTCGGCCACCCGCACATTGAGGAAACTGGACACACGCTCGCCACTCCGGGGTGCCTCCAGTGTGACCCCCGGCTTGTCAGGCGTGGGCCCGCCTCCGGGATTCATGATGATCCAGCTGTTGGCGACCTTGACCATCGCCGGGTTCTCCTCCATCACGACCTCGCCGCCGAAGACGTCGGCGTAGAAGCGCCGGGACACGGCCACATCACGCACCGTCAGGAAATGCGTGAGGAGGAGGCCGTGTCGCGGTGTGGGCAGTTCCCCGTGAGCTGTCATCGTCCGTCATCCCTTCATGAGCCCAAAGTGCCGGGGGCCAGGCCAGATGTTCCTGCTCCCCCACGCTCACGCAGGTGCGGCGATGACACCCGCATGCAGCTGAGGGTTTGACCGAACAGGCAGCCGATCTGTGACACCGGCGGTCGTCGTGACAGGGGCGCCCGAGGACCACCGGATGCGCACAGGCGAGTGCCCGCGGCTCCGGTCGTGCCCCCGCCCGCCGGTCGCTGCGGCGATGACCAGGTCATCTCCCGGGCGTACGACAGCCTCAGGGGCAGACGGCCTCCGGGGCTCCGCATGCGAGAAGCCGCCGGCTCAGGGTGACCTTGGCCGGTCGCCGCCGGGTCGGACGGCCCGGAGTCGCCGTCCCTCGACCGCACGAGCGGATCGGTACGGCGGGTCCTCAGTCCTGATCGACACGTACATGCGGTGACGTACGGTCAGGGACACCGCCACGCTCGCCGCCGCCACCCCACCGGCGCACAGAACCGCCCACGTACCCGCGAACGTACAGGCCAGGATCGCCGCGGCGGTCATCGGCAGGACGACCTGCTGCCGCAGGGACGGCTTGTAATGGCGCGCGTGCAGGAGCCAGGTGAAGAAGACGAATCCCGCCATGGGAATGGTGACCGCGGCGGCGGCCCTCAGAGTGCTGATGGGGGCCTCGCCGGTGACCCGCTCGATCGCTGTGTGGAGTCCTGCGCCGATGGCCGCGGCGCTGCCGAAGACGAGGTAGTGGCCGTATCCCCACAGAAACGCGGTTTCTCCGCCACGCAGGTGTTCGTGGATGGGAACGATGAAGTAGATCCAGTAGGCGGCGAAGACGATCAGCAGGCCACCTGCCGCGATCGGCAGCAGGTCCGCGAAACTCCCCTTGTCCAGGGCCCGTTGCACGGCCACGGTCGCGGCGACGACCGTCTCGCCCAGGACGATCAGGGTGAACAGTCCGTAGCGTTCGGCGATGTGCCGGGGGTGCCACGGGGTGGTGCCGCTGCGCTCGGCGACCACGGGTACGGCCAGCTCCGCGGCCACGAGCAGGACGAACACCAACATCTGGACACCGCCGCGGGGCAGGAACCCGAAGGCCACCCACCCGGCCGGCAGGAGGGCGATGCCGCCTGCGTACCGCAGGGCGGTGGTCCGGGAGCCGCCCCGCTCACCGCCGGCCGCTCTGAGCCACTGGACGGTCAGGGCCAGCCGCATCACCACATAGCCGGCCACGATGACGGAGTAGTCCGAGTGTTCGAAGGCCCGCGGCACCCCGGCCGCCAGGACGAGGACGCCCGCGATCTGCACCAGCGTGACGAGCCGGTAGGGCACGTCGTCGGTGTCGTAGGCGGTGGCGAACCAGGTGAAGTTCATCCAGGCCCACCAGATGGCGAAGAAGATCATGGCGTAGCCGACGACCCCGTGTCCGGCGTGCCCCTGTGCCACGGCGTCAACCAACCTGCCGCCTGCCTGCGCGACGGCGACCACGAAGCACAGGTCGAACAAGAGCTCCAGCGGGGTGGCGGCGCGGTGCGCCTCCGCGGGGTCGCGCCTGACCATGATCCGCAACAGCGGCCTCAGCACGATCCCACCGTCCGCAGGACTGCCGACCCGTTCGCTCACTGTCCCGTTCTCCCGAAGACGTCGGCGGCGGCGAGTACGCCGGTGTACTTGGCGGCGACGGGTGCGGAGGCTGTCGTGGCGACGGCCTCGAGGTAGGCCTTGAAGACGTTGAGAGCGGGCCCGACGGATACGGAAGGGACCGGCGCGTAGTCCGCAAGAACCGACGCGCGCCTCGAGAACGCGCGGCGGTCGTCAATGCCCGTATCTGCGGACTCGGAAGTCATGTTCTTTCCTCGTGAGCATGGATCAGAGGCCTTGGCCGCCTGGTGCTGCGGGCGGCAGTCGTCGGCGTCAGGACGGGTGGAGTTCGACAACGACGCGGTAACTGGCGGGTACTGACGTGATGTGAAGGCCTGGGTCGTCGAACATGCGCTGCAACGAGGCATGCCATTCGGGGTTCCCGGTGGCCTTGTCGAGCGCCGTCCCCGAGGACCACTCGGCGACGTGGACGAACCGCGTCTCGGGAGCGTCGGCGAGGGGGCGGTGCAGGCGGGAGCGGAGGAAGCCGGGCTGGGTCGACATGATGCGGGCGTTCTCCTGGTACACCTCGGCGAAATGGTCGGCTTCGTCCGCAGGCACGGTGTAGCTCTTGATGACGGTGACCGGGCCGTCGACACCGGTCTTCGATTCCAGGGAGTGACTCACACCAAGTGAGACCGGGTACGCCCCGACCGTGTGACCGGTCGTCGGATTTCTTTACCGTGTGATTACCGTGCGGATGATCGCGTGCCATTTCCCAACCGAACGAGATGCTTTTCTTGACATCGACATGAACCGGCCCTGCCCGACGTCGTGCACGACGTGCCGACGGCGCCGAGCAAGGCGTCATGGAAGCGACAGAGGTCCATGAACTCTTCGAAGGTGAACAGCGTGTTCCACCCACACGGTGGTCCACAATGGCAGTGGGAGCGGGCCGGAGTGGCAGGCGAGCGACTCGCCGAACCGGCCTGGGCCGCCCGGCGATCGGCAGGAGTTCCGACGAGGGGCCGCACGCCGGAACAGCGACGCGCCCGCCACTCACCCGCCCCCCGTCAGGCAGCAGACCAGCGTAATGAAGAAGGCCGTGTTCATGATGAATGCAGCAAGGGCGATCGGCACGCCACACGACGACCGGACGCAAGCCCCCAGCACTGCCCAGGACCCTGGCTTGACAGCGTCGGTGTTCGCCAATTTTCGTCAGTACCTCATGGGTTGGCAAGCGGAGGGCCGTCCCGGATCCGTCCTCGACCAGTTCCGCAGCGGGCTTGCCGCCCCGCAGTTCAACGGCGTGCTGCGAGTGCGGTCCGCGCCCTCGGTCGGACAGGCTGTGGCTACCGCCCGCACAGACCTGGCGGGTCTTCCCTGGTGGTGGTGGGTCGGCCCCGACAGCCCCGAGGGCACCGCCGCCGCCCTGGAACGCCACGGAGGACGGGAACTCACCGTCCTCCCGGTGATGGTGAGGCCGCTCGGCCACCCGGCCGGTCCCCAGGACACGCTCGCTCCGGCCGGTTCGGACGATGCGCGCGCCGGCCTGCGGGTGGAGACGGTCCGGGACGGGCAACGCCTGGAGGAGCTGGTCCGGACGTACCGGACGTCGATGGGTATCGCCTCTGGCCTGGAGGCCGAGATGGTGCGCATCGAGTCGCAACGCGCGGACAACGCGGACATCATCCGGCTGGCCGCGGTGCTGGACGGCCGGGTGGTCGGGTCGACGGTGGTGATCACCGCCCACGGGGTGGCCGGCATCTTCCTAGTGCACGTGGCCGAAGCGCATCGTCGGCGAGGCATCGGTGCCACGCTGACGACCGCCGCGCTCCGGGTCGGGCAGAAGAGGGGAATGCGCTGCGCCGCACTCGTCGCGAGCCCCGCGGGGGAGCCACTGTACCGGCGCTTCGGCTTCACGAAGATGGCCGAGTACCACCTTTTCGCCTTCCCGGCCTGAGCTGCCGCCCGCCAGGTCCAATAGACGTGGCGCCGAGGGCCCGGGGCTTCGGGCCGAACCAGGGCAACGCATCCGTGTCACAGATCCACTCGGTGCATGGTCAGGGCGGGCGAGCAGGACCGTCCACCGTGTACGTCACGGGGGTCCACGGTGCGCGTCAGGGCGAGCGTCAGCAGAGCCCGGAACGAGAGATCGCTCCCGGTCAAACGGCCGTCCTGCGCCCTGGGCAGGGCCACCTGCTGTTCGGCCTCACCCTGCGTGACGCCGGCTCCGTCCAGTCCCTGACTGTTGTCTCGGTACGCTGACGCCCCGTCCGCTGTCCGCTCCGCGGATCCCGACGCCATGGCTCCTGTCGGTGCGGCCGTCTCTCTCGAGGGCCGCGACATCCTCGCGAATCCGCCGCAGAGGCACCGGCGCTCACCGAGTCGGATCGCGTCGGGCGGCTCGACGAATGCCATGCGGTGTCACCCAAAACACTGTTTGCCCGGACGGAAGACCACCGGGATCAGGTCTTCCCCGGATGCGGGACCGGCCCCAGCCAGGCTGGAAGCACGACGTGCGTGCGCCTCGCCGGTCCCGTCTACCAGGTGCTCGCGGATGCTCTCGGACCGGGCCGTCCTCGAGCGGGCTCAGATGAGTTCCAGCCCGCCGTCGACGGTGATCACCTGACCGGTCGCATGGCGCCCGGCCGGGTCGGCCATCCGGAGGATCCAGTGAGCCATCTCTTCCGCGTTCGCGATGCGGCGGGTGGGGATGCGCTCGCGCTCATAGGCGTACATGTCGTCGGCGGCCTCGGGGGTGAGACCCGCGTGCAGCATGACGTCGGTGCGGGTCGGGCCGGGAGCCACGGCGTTGACGCGAACACCGTCACCGGCGAGCTCCAGGGCCCAGCTCCGCGTCATCTGTTCGACGGCGGCCTTGGTGGCCGAGTAGTGCGCGCCACCCGCCATGGGACGGTGCCCGTAGGTGCTGGAGAGGTTGATGATGGTGCCGGAGGTCCTCCGCAGGTGCGGCAGTGCCTCATGGGCCAGGAGGCTGGGCGCGACGACGTTGAGCGCGAGCAGATCGACGATCGTCTGCTTGTCGGTCTCCGCCAGCGGCATGACCGCCGTCGCGCCGGCGTTGTTGATCAGATGGTCGAGCCGTCCCCACCGCTCCACGGCAGCGCTGACGACCTTGGCGGGTGCCCCGTCGGCACACACGTCGATCGCCAGGACCTCTATGTCGGCATGGGCCGCAGCGGTCTCCTTCAGCAGTTCCTCCCGGCGGCCCACCCCGAGTACGTGTGCGCCTGCCTCGGCGAAGGCGACGGCCGTGGCCCGGCCGATACCGGTCCCGGCGCCGGTGACGATCGCGACATGGCCGGAGAAGGCCTGGGCGGGGGAGTTCGCGGACATCAAGGACTCCTTGTTCGATGTTCGTTGTACATAGAACACTATGGGCAGACACTGTGGTCGCGTCAAACGCGGAAGTACCGCAGATGACATCCTTGGCAGATACGGCAACGCGATCCGTACAGACCAACGTGTGTTTCAATCGTATGTTGTGCTCACGGCGCGGCGTTCGGTAGGAAGGGTCCCGCCCCGTGCCGCAGGATTCGGACGCGCTCGCGATGGCCCGGGCGCGGTCTCCCACGCCCGCCGCGCACGGGCCCCAGCTCCGGCAGCGGCACGCGTCAAGGGGGCTCCGCGGCGGCAGGTCGGCGCCCGGGGCTCACGCATCATCGCGCACGGGGACGTGCAGTGACGGGTTACGCCGTCTCGTCACGCTCGGTGACATGTCCTCCGATGCCGTCGGTGGCAGCGGCGGACAGCAGCGCCGGCAAGAGGCCGGGGAAACGGGCCTCAAGAGCGTCACGTCGCAGCCTCACATAGCAGCGCGTGCCCTCCTGCCGGGTCTGCGTGACGCCCGCCTCGCGCAGCATCTTCAGATGATGACTGAGCGTGGACTTGGCGACGGGAGCGCTGAACTGCCCCCACCCTCGTTCGACGCCGTCGGACAGGATCCGGACGATCCCCAGCCGTGTCGGATCACCCAGCGCTCCCAGCAGGCGCGGCAGGGTGATGTCGCTGTCTGCAGGTGACGAGTGGTCCGGCATGTCGACCATGCTACCGAATGTTCGGCACGCGTCGAACTTCGCGGTACGAACGCGCCCGGACACCACGGTGACCGGGTCACGGCTCCGGCCGTCACCTGCGGGTCTTGCGCACCGCCGGGTCGCACAACGGTGTGTGTCGCGCCGAGTCCCACCTCGCCGGTGCGTGACGGCCGGCACCGCGCCCGAGCGGTGAGCCACGCGCGGCAGGCGAACCGGCTCGGGAGACTCCTGCGGGCGCGACGCACAACCGGGCCGCCGCCCCTCAATGTGCGGGGACCTCTCGGTCGACCTGTTGAGGGGTCGGGTGGTCCATGCTCCCCCTGAGGTAGCGGAGCAGATCTTCGTCGCTGTTTTCGGCGCCGAGTTGCCGCACGACCTCCTCGACCGCCTGCTGGAGAAGCGGTGAGCCCAACCGCAGCACGTCGTGTGCCAGGGCGCTGAGTTCGATCTCGACGCTCCGGCGGTCGTGCGGCGAGGTGTGCGTGGTGATCAGGCCACGGTCGCGCAGGCGGGTCACAAGACGGCTGGTAGCGGACTGGCTCAGCCCTATCCCGTTGGCCAGGTCGTTGAGGTAGAGCAGACCTGTACCGGCCCGCACGCCCTCCCGCAGGGTCCGAAGGGCGTAGAACTCGCTCACCCCCAGGCCCAGATGCTGATGAAGGCGTCGCTCCATCTGGGTCTCGATCCGACGATGGACACGGCTCAGCCTGTTCCACTGCGTGATCAACGTGGCATCGTCACCCATGGGTGATGGCCTCCCTGCTGTCCGCGGCGTCCGACGGCTTGCTGCCGGAACGACACCCCGGCAGGAGAGCGCGGCGGGCGAGCGGCCGCCGCTTGTCTGCATCATGTAGACAAGACCGGGCTCATCGTTGTGACAGCCTTGCCGCCCTTGTCTCACGAGTACCGCGCTCGACAGGGCCACCGCCGCTCCCGAGCGGTCCGCCTCGCTGCGGCGCCTGTTCGACGATCCTGGTCTCCACATCTCCTCAGGATTCTTCCGCCTGTGGTCGTCGGCGTCCGGCGATGGGCCGGCGCGTTCAGCGCGCAGCCACCGGACCTGTTCAAGGCCGGTTCGCCCCGGACGCCCACGCGGTGCCGCATCTTCGGCAGGCGCCGGTTCGGCGTGCCGCCTGCTCTCACGCGGCGTGCCGGGCGGCCAGGTGAGCCCGACCAGGGGATCGGTGGGCCGACGGCAACAAGCGGTGAACACGGCCCTCGGAGACGAGAAGCTGCACGAGGTCCTCCAGATCCCCCGTTGCGACCGCGGTCCGGAACGCGGTGACGAGGCGACGGTGCGCGTCAGCGGCGACTGGCCGCTCGCGGTCACACTCGAGACGGGCCTGCGCGCGGTGGACCACCACGCGAGCGTGCGGGGCGCTGATCCGCAGCAACTCCGCGAGTTCGGCATAGGCGTAGCCGAAACCCTTGCGCAGCACGTAGGCGGCCACTCGATCCGGCGTCAGTCTCGCCATGAGCAGGGCCAGGGCCGCATCGAGCGCCGCGGCCTGCTCGGCACGCTGCACGGGATCCTGGGCGGAAGGGTCGCCGATGTCGGCCGACTGCCACTCGGCCGGGGTCTCGTGGCGGTGCCACCCCGACTGGATGACGTTGATCGCCAGACGGGTGGTGGCCGTGGTCAGGAACGCGGCCGGATTCTCGATCGTGGCCCGGTGGGTGAGCTGCCAGCGCAGCCACGCCTCCTGCACCACGTCTTCCGCTCTCGATGCATCTCCGAGAATGCGGTAGGCGATGCGGAACAGCCGTGTCCGCTGGGCCAGGAAAATCTCGAGGGCGTGGGACAGGCCGTCCTCGTCCGACCGGGCGACCGGGGGTTGGGCCGGCGTCGTCGTCTCGGGGCTGGGCGCGGACATCGGGGCTCCTCTTCGTGGACAGGCACCCCTCCGGGGCGATGGGTCCACCCTCGGTCCGAAGCCTCCCGCACCGCGCCCTTGCTGCCCGTGGTCGAGTCCGTGGGGTCCCCCGGGGATCCCGGGGCCCGGCCCCGGGCCCTCAGCCCGTCGGCACCGGGCCCTCGTCCCTGGTGTCCGTGGCCAGGGTGCTCGCGAGGGCACCCGGCAGCGCGCGACGTGAGTTGATCCCGAGCTTTGTGTACACCTTCCGCAGGTGCCACTCCACGGTGTGGGGGCTGATGAACAGCTCCGCGCCGATCCTCGCGTTCGTCATGCCGTCGGCTGCCAGCGTCGCGACCTGCGACTCCTGGGGGGTGAGAGCGCTCGTCGGCTTGGTCTCCCGCGCCCTGACGTGCTCGCCGGTGGCCAGCAGCTCGCGGCGGGCCCGCTCGGCGAACGCGTGCGCCCGCATTCCGTCGAACATCGAGTGCGCCCTGCGCAGATGCTCCCGGGCCAGCGATCGGCGCTGGCTGCGGCGCAGCCACTCGCCGTACAGCAGGTGGGTGCGTGCCACCTCCACGGTCACCCCGCCGCGGCCGAACTCCTCGATCGCGGTCCGGTAGAGACGATCGGCCTCGTCGCCGTCGGCGAGGAGAGCCTGGCTGCGGGCGCTGGCGCCACGGGCCCATCCGGAGTCGGCGGCACGGGTGAGTTCCACCAGCCGGGCCAGCGAGGCGCGGGCCTGGTCGAGTCGACCGCACCGGGTGGCGGCCTCGACGTGTTCGACCAGCGACAGGCCGGTGAAGTTGAATCCATCGTGCTCGACGCCCGTGCGAGCGGCCTCCAGGGCCTCCTCGTAGCGTGCCAGGCCGTTGAACAGGACGCCTTGGATGTAGCCCATGGCGCCCAACAGGGACACCTCACCTCGTTGTTCGGCGCTCTCCCTGGCTTCTTCGATGATGCCGGCGGCGACGTCCGCCTCGCCTCGCCACGCGGCCAGGACAAGCGTCGCGTACTTGTGCGGGGCGTGGCCGGTCGCGGCGGCGAGCGCGTCTGCTTCGTCGATCATCCTGGCTGCCTCGGCGAAGTCGCCGTAGTGGATGTGCACGCCGCCGGCGTAGATGAGGGCCGGTGGCAGCGCCCCGAGCGCTCCGATGTCACGGGCCAGGCGCACCGCGCGGCTCGCCAGCGTGTCCCACGCGTGCAGGTCCCACGCGTAGTGGATGAACGCCTCCAGGGCGACCGGGGCCAGCAGGAGCCAGCGCATGGTCGCCTCCCGGGTGTCGAGCTCCTCGTGCGCGAGCAGCTCCAGCGCGCCGCGCAGGGCCGGGACACCGGTCTCATACCCGTCCGCGAGGAGTGCGGCCACACCGTCCAGGAGGAGGTCGGCGGCCTTGGAGCCCGAAGGCGGGGCCCCGGACCCGCGGGCGGCGATCGCGGCGGCGCGGGCACCGGTGGGACCGTGGACCCGGTCCGCGAAGATGGTCGCGCTGATCGCCTCCAGGTACGTCTCCCGCGCCAGGGGCGACCCGGCGGCGGTGAACTGCGCCGCGGCGTCGAGGAGCAGAGGTGCCGCCTCGTCGCTGCGGCTGCGGGCGAAGAGGATCCTGGCCCGCAGCCGCGCCAGGCGGGCACGGTCCAGGGCGCTCAGGGGGCACAGTTCGGCCACCGTCGCCAGCTCCGTGGCCCGGTCGGGCGCGGCAGCCGAGAAGTGCGCCTCGGCGGCCGCGAGGGCTCGGCGCCCCCGCGGCCGCGGGTCCGGTGTCACCTCGGCCGCGCGTTCCAGCAGTACCGCCTCGGCCGCGATGCCACCGCGCTGCCGTGCGCGGTCGGCGGCCTGCTCCAGCCCCGCGGCGACCTCCTCGTCCGGCCCGTCGGCGGCCTCGGCAGCGTGCCAGGCGCGCCGGTCGGGGTCCAGGACCGGGTCCGTGGCCTCGGCCAGCGCCCGGTGTACCGCTCGGCGTTCTTCGGGCTCGGCTCCGTGGTAGACCGCCGAACGGGCCAGCGGATGCCGGAACCGGACCGACTCACCGAACTCGATCAGTCCGGCCGCCTTGGCCGGACCCGCCTGGGGGGTGATCTTGAGAGAGGCGGCTGCGCGGACCAGCAGGCACGCGTCACCGACCGGTTCCGCCGCGGCGATCAGGAGCAGTGTCCGGGTCGCCGCCGGCAGCGAACCGAGCCGGCTGGCGAAATCCCGTTCGATACGGCTCGCAACCGGCCCCTGGACGCTCGGTTGACTCGACGAGTCCAGGCCGTACGCCAACTCGGCGGCGCTGCGACCGCGGGAGAATTCGAGCAGCGCGAGCGGGTTGCCGTGCATCTCGGCCACGAACCGGTCCCGGACACGCTTCTCCAGCCGCCCGCCGACGGCGGCCTGGAGGAGCTCTCCGGCCGCGGCGGTGTCGAGACCGCCGATCCGCAGCGCCGGCAGACCGTTGAGCACGGTCTGTCCCTCGGGGTCGCGCACCGCAAACGCCATGGCGACCGCCTCGGCGAGCAGTCGCCGCGCCACGAACTCCAGGGTCTGCAGGGACACCTGGTCCAGCCACTGTGCGTCGTCGACCAGAATCAGCACCGGTCCGGACTCCGAGGCCCGGGTGAGCAGAGTGAGCACGGCGAGGCCGACCAGGAAGCGGTCGGGCGGATCTCCGGCCGCCATCCCGAACGCCACGCGGAGGGCGTCGCGCTGGGGTTCCGGCAACTCGTCGAGCTCGGGCAGGAACGGCGCGCACAGTTGGTGCAGGCTCGCGTAGGGCAGCTCCATGTCGGCCTCGATGCCGTGCGCCCAGGTCACTTTCACCCGTGACGCCTGCGTGGCCAGGTATTTCAGAAGCACGGACTTCCCGATGCCGGCTTCGCCACGGACCACCACTACTCGGGACTCACCTGCGCGAAGGCCGGCCAGCAGGCCGTCGAGCGCCGCACACTCGCGATGCCGGCCGACCAGGTCGGGGAGCGGGCTGGCGATCATGCGACGCGGCTCCTTCGTGGAATCAGGGGATGAAAGGCTCCCACAACATTGTCGGAACGATCCTTGTAACGATACCCGGACCACCCCCCACACCTTGTGTCCAATTGTTGTGACAGACTCCACGCGGAAAAAACCACGAGGCTGTCACAAACGAGCCCGCGATCCGGTCGACCACTACCTATGATCTTGCCCGTCCACTGTCGCTGGAGGTCCCATGTCTTCGCTCGGACATCAGCTCGCCACGTCCGTTCTCGTGATCGGCGCCGGTGGGGCAGGCCTCCAGGCGGCCATCGAAGTCGCGGAGGCCGGTGTCGCGGTCATCGCGGTGGCCAAGGGCGCAGCCGACGATGTCCACACTGTGATGGCATCCGGAGGTTCCGAGCGGGCGCCGGCCGCCACCGACATGGGTGACACGTGGGAACAACATGCGGCCGACACGTTGCGGGAGGGCCGCCTGCTGGCCGACCCACGCACCGCGCAGATCGTGGCCCGCTGTGCCGCGCAGGTTTTCCGCGACGCGAGGCGCCACGGCACGCGCCTCGACCGGCGGGGTCATGGGGGGCCGGCCGAGCGTCGGTTCGGCGACCAGACGTACCACCGCAGCGTGTTCGCCGACGAGCACACCGGCACGGAGGTGCGGCGAGCGCTTCGCGAACGCGTGAGGCAGCTCGCCATTCCCGTCCTGCCGAGCTTGTACGTCACCCGGTTGCTGGTCGACGACGGGACGGTGTTCGGTGCCTATGGTTTCGACCTCGTCGACGGCTCGCGCTACCTCGTGCACGCCGACTCCGTGATCCTCGCGGCCGGAGGGCACACGCGCATCTGGCGACGTACCTCCTCGCGCCGCGACGAGAACACCGGCGACGCCTTCCGCCTCGCCGTCGAGGCGGGCGCCCGGTTGCGCGACCCCGAGCTGGTGCAGTTCCACCCCTTCGGGCTGATCAGGCCGGAGCATGCGGCCGGCATGCTCGTCAGCGAGGCGGCTCGCGGCGAGGGTGGCGTCCTGCTCAACAACCTCGGTGAGCGGTTCATGACGCGCTACGACGCCGAGCGGATGGAACTCTGCAGCCGGGACAGGGTCGCGTCGGCGTCCTACACGGAGATCAAGGAGGGCCGCGGCACCCGGGCCGGCGGCGTGTGGCTCGACCTGTCCCACCTGCCGCCTGAGTCGGTCCTGTCGCGGCTGCCGCAGCTGCACCAGAGCCTGTGGGACCTGCAGATGCTCGACATCACCCGCGATCCGATCGAGGTGACGCCGACCGCCCAGTACGCCATGGGCGGTGTCTGGGTCCGTCCCGAGGACCACGGCACCGATGTCAACGGGCTCTTCGTGATCGGGGAGGCAGCCAGTGGTCTGCACGGCGCGAGCCGGTTGGAGGAGAACTCGCTGATCGAACTGCTCGTCTACGGCCGAATCGCCGGCCGGGCCGCCGCGGAGTACTCGGCCGGACTCAGCGCCCTGCAACGGTCACCGGCGGCGGTTCGTGCCGCGCAGGCGGACGTGGACCGGCTCCTGGCCGCCGACGGCGACCAGAACGTCCGGGCGCTGCTGCGGTCGGTGCGCCACCTGATGACGGAGCGCGCCGGTGTCGTGCGGGACGAGACGGGTCTGGCCGCCGGGCTCGTCGAACTCGACGAGATCGAGGACCGCGTGGGGGACATGGGAGTGCACATCGACATCGGCGGCTTCCAGGACCTCGCGTACGCCTATGACCTCAGGTCCGCCGTTCTCGCCGCTCGCGCGACACTCGAGTGCGCGCTGGAGCGGCGGGAGACGCGGGGCTGCCACAACCGGTCCGACTTCCCCGATGCCGACTCGGACCTGGCAGTCAACCTGGTGTGGTCCCCCACGACCGGGGTGCGACGCGAGCCCGTCCCCGCCATCCCCACCGCGATCGCCGAGTTGATGCACGGCGTCCCGGCCGACGCCGGGTCGCGGGAGTGGGCGCCCGCCCGGCGGGCGCCGCTGTCGGAGCGCGACTGACTGGATCGGCGCGTCGCGGGCCGCGTCCGCCGATACCACGCCCGGACCGCAGGAACCCGTGACTCGACGACGATCCGGTGATCTGGACGGGAACGGTCCAGCCTGGGCCGCCGCGCGGCGCGGCCGCCGGCGTTTCCGGCAGGTGGCGGGAGGCCCAGCCGGCGGGCTCACCGAGGATCGGCATCAGAGCCGTCCCGTCCGCTGAGAGACGGTGGCGGACCGTGACGGGCGGCCCGGGCTCCACCTCGCGGAGAGTGAGACCGGCGGCGGACAGCACTTCATCCTCACCGTCCGCGCCTTCGGCCCGGCCGCCGGACCGATGGCCGGCTTCGACTCAGCGGCAACGGACAAGGGAGCCACAGGGCGTAGGACAGGTACGGGGGCACCTCGCGGGGGCTGATCGCCCGGGTACGGCTCGGGACCCTCGGACAGCAGGGTCGCTCTTCGCCGCGCTCTTGACTGCTCGCGGGAAACGGGGACGGCCTGCGGGGCGACGGCTTCCTCACGGTCTGCCCGAGACAGGCGTCCCCTGGGTGATCGGCAGGATGGACAGCAGCCGGAGGCTGGTGTGACTCTCGGTTCCCGGTGTCGCGGTGTACACCACCAGCCGCTGGGACTGGTCGGGGTCGACCAGTGTCTGGCAGTGCAGTTCCAGCGTCCCGACCTGCGGGTGCCGGAAGCGTTTGGAGGCGCAGTACGGCCCCAGCACGGGACGCTCGCGCCAGATGCCGGCGAACTCGGGGCTTGCCCTGTTCAGCGCGTCCACGAGTTCGGCGGTGCGCGAGTCGCCGCCGTCGCGGGTGTAGGCACCGTGGAGGTCCGCCACCAGCAGACGGCTCTGCTCGGCGTGGTCGCTCTCGGGGTGGACCAGGCGGGAGACGGGGTCGGTGAACCAGCGGTAGTGGGCACTGCGCGCCAGTCCGGTGTGGGCCGTCTGGTCACCCAGCAGGGCCACCGCCGGGCGCGTCTGCTTCAGCGTCTCGCCCAGGTGGTTCATCACCTGGGCGGGGGTGTCCCCGAGCCGGTCGAGGATGCGCATCATCCCTGGACTGATGTGGTCGCCGCGCCGCGCCCGGTGCGGCAGGGCGTGACCGGCGAGTTGGAAGAGGAGATCACGCTCCTCCAGTGACAGGCGCAGTCCGCGGGCCATCGCGGCGAGCATCTGTTCCGAGGGGTGCGGACCTCGTGGCTGCTCGAGTCGGCTGTAGTAGTCCACCGACATGTCGCAGAGCGCCGCGACCTCCTCGCGGCGCAGCCCTCCGGTACGCCTGCGGCGGCCGCGGGGCAGCCCGACGTCCTCCGGCTGGAGGGCCTCGCGGCGCGCCCGTAGAAAGGCTGCCAGTGCTGCCCGGTCTGCCATGGTTGTCCTCTCTCACCACCGCACCGGCCCCGAGGACGATGCGGTGGTCCGCGGATGTCCGGGACGGATGAGGGAAGGGGCTCACGGGAGGGACGAGTCGCAACGACCGCGGCCTCCGCGGCCTTCACTCACTACGTCAACGGTGTGAACGATTGGCTCAGGGCCCCTCATTCCCCAAAACACACTCTTGCCGCGGCCGCGGCAAGAGTGTGTCGACGCCACGCGTCAGCGGGTGATCGCCTTGGTCTCGAGGAACTCCTCAAGACCGGCACGACCCATCTCCCGGCCGTTGCCGGACTGTTTGTAACCGCCGAACGGTGCCTGGAAGTTGTGCTGCGCACCGTTGATCTCGACTTGGCCGACCCGCAGGCGCCGGGCAATCGCAATGGCGTGGTCCTCGTCACCGGTCACGGCGCCGTTGAGTCCGTAGATCGTGCCGTTGGCGATCTCGACAGCATGGTCGTCGTCGGCATAGGGGATGACGACGAGGACCGGGCCGAAGATCTCCTCCTGGGCGATGACCGCATCGGGGTCGACGTCGGAGAAGATCGTGGGCCTGACGTAGGCACCGGTCTCGAACCCCTCCGGCCTGCCGGGGCCGCCGACCACGAGAGTGGCGCCGTCGGCGATGCCACGCCGGATGTAGTCGTCGACGCGCCGGCGCTGGGTTTCCGAGGCGAGCGGGCCGATCCGCGTGCCCTCGTCGGCGGGATCGCCGACGACGTAATCCCCCGCCGCCACCCGGAGCTTCTCGACCACGGTCTCCTGAAGACCCTCGGGTACGAGCATGCGCACATAGGCGCCGCAGGCCTGACCGCCGTTGGCCCAGGCAAAAGCCAGTCCGCGGTTGACGGCGAAGTCCAGGTCGGCCTCGGGCAGGACGATGTGGGCCGCCTTGCCCCCGAGTTCGAGTGCGACCCGCTTGACCGTGCCGGAGGCGGCGACGGAGACGCTTCTGCCGGCTCGGGTGGACCCGGTGAAGGAGATCATGTCGATCTTCGGGTGGCGGGAGAGGGCCTCGCCGACGACCGGGCCGGTGCCTTGCACCACGTTGAACACACCGTTCGGGAGCCCCGCCTCGGTGGCGATCTCCGCGAACATCCGGGCGCTGAGAGGAGAGAGCTCCGCGGGCTTGAGGACGACACTGTTGCCCGCCAGCATCGCGGGGACGACCTTGGTCACCAGTTGCTGGAGCGGGAAGTTCCACGGGGTGATGGCCCCCACCACGCCGATGGGCTCGCGGATGACGAGCGAGTTCTCGATCACCGCCGTCCACTCGAACTGCTCGACCGCTGTGACGGCGGCCAAGGTCGACGCGACCGGGAAACCCACCTGCGCCTGCCGGGAGAAGGTGATCGGGGCGCCCATCTCGAGGGTGATGGTGGCCGCCAGTTCTTCGCTGTGCTTCTGCAGGCCCTCGGCCAGGCGCCGCATGACGGCCGCACGGTCCTGCGGGGAAGTCGACGCCCATCCGGGGAAGGCGGCCAGCGCGGCGTCCACCGCCATGTCCACGTCCTCGGCCGTGCCCTCGTGCACTGCGGCGATGACCGATTCGTCGGCGGGGTTCACCACGTCGATCAGCGGCCCCGAACCCCGAACGGCGCGGCCGTCGATCCAGTGGGACGGAGCAGGGAAAGGAACCTTGGGGTTGTCGTTCATGCCGCCAAGAGAACCTCGCTCGTCGCGAGGCATCCATGCCTTCCCATGCCCATGATCTACGTCACTCGCACGCGTTGCCCCGGCCGTCCGTCCGATGGGCCGGCCCCCTCGCCGCAAGGGCTCCGGCCGCATGCGCTGTTGTTATGCTCCCCACGTGCGGGGGTCAGGGTGAGTGGGGACGGTCGGGAGCGCCTGCGTGGTCGGCGCCGCGAGTACGAGGCGCTCGAGGAACTGGTCTCGGAGGTGGAGGCCGGGCGCAGTGCCGTACTGGTCCTGCGCGGTGATGCCGGAATCGGCAAGTCCGCTCTGCTGGAGAGCCTGGTGGCACGGGTCGCCGGGCACCGCGTCGCCCGTGGGGTGGGTGCCGAGTCGGAGATGGAGCTGCCGTTCGCGGGACTGCATCAGTTGTGTGCCCCGTTCCTCGGGCGCGCCGACAACCTTCCGCCTCCGCAGAGAGAGGCGCTGGCCACAGCGTTCGGGGTGAGCACGGGACCGCCTCCGGACAGGTTCCTGGTCGGTCTGGCCGTGCTCGGACTGCTGACCGAAGTGGCCGCCGAGCAGCCGTTGTTCTGCCTCGTGGACGACGCGCAGTGGCTCGACAGGGTCTCCGCGCAGACGCTGGCGTTCGTGGCGCGACGGATGCTCGCCGAACCGCTGGCACTCGTCTTCGCCTCCCGTGAACAGCGGGGACGCGACGATCTGGCCGGTCTGCCCGAGCTGACGCTGGACGGCCTCGACGACACCGATGCCCGCGCCCTGCTGGACGCGGCGGCAAACGGCCCGGTGGACGAGCACATCCGCGACCGCGTCCTCGCCGAAGCGCGCGGCAATCCCCTCGCACTGCTGGAACTCCCCCACGACCTGGTCAAGGCGGATCCGGCCGATGGGCTCGACCTGCCCGATCCCGGACCGGTGACCAGCCGTATCGAGCGGAGCTACCTCGCGCGGGTCCGCTCGCTGCCGGCGGCGACGCAACGACTGCTGCTGACCGCCGCCGCCGAGCCGATCGGTGACGTGGCGCTGCTCAGACGTGCCGCCGAGCGACTGGACATCAGCCCGGCCGAGGCCGGCCCGGCGGTGACGGCGGGGCTGCTCGACGTCCGGAATCTGGTGCGCTTCAGGCATCCGCTGCTGCGCTCCGCGATCTACCGGTCGGCCGGGCTCGCGGAGCTGCGGGAGACCCACCGTGTCCTGGCGGAGGTGACCGACCCCGTCCTCGACCCCGACCGCCGCGCCTGGCACCTGGCGCGAGCGACCGTGCGGCCGGACGAGGAGATCGCCGCCGAGCTGGAGTCGTCGGCCGCGCGTGCGTTCGCGCGCGGCGGCACCACCGCGGCGGCGGCGTTCCTCGCCCATGCGGCCGTGCTGACGCCCAACCCTCAGCGCAAGGCGACGCGTGCCCTCGCCGCGGCCCGGGCGAAACTCCGCGCCGGTGCGCCCGCCGCGGCGCGCGATCTGCTGGCGCTGGCCCGGAACGGAGTCCTGGACGAGTCCGGTCACGCCCGCGCAGATCTCGTCCAGGCCCAGATCGCCTTCGCCTCCAGTCGCCTCGACGAGGCGCTCCCCCTGCTGCTGGCCACCGCGCGACGCCTGGTGCCGTTGGATGCCGGCCTGGCCCGCGAGACCTTCCTGGACACCCTGTCGGCCGCCATGTTCGCGGGGCGCCTCGCCACCGGCGCAGACGCACACGAGGTGGCGGTCGTGGCGCAGCAGACCTCGCCACCCGTCACGAGGCCGCCCGGCAACGTCGATCTGCTCCTGCACGCTTTGGCCACCCGGTTCACCGGCGGCTACCGCGATGCGGTCGCCGCGTCGCGCGACGCGGTACGCGCCTTCCGCCGGGAGACCGCCCCGGAGGAGATCCTGCGCTGGTCGTGGCTGGCCTCGGCGCTGGCGGCCGAGACGTGGGACGACGAGGGCTGGACGGAGCTGGTGACGCGCCATGTGCGGACCGCCCGCGCCGTCGGCGCGCTGGCCGAGTTGCCGCTCGCGCTCAACTCGCGGGTCGTCGTCCACACCTGCGCCGGCGAACTGGACGCGGCGGCGCTGCTCATCGCGGAGATCGACCGGCTCCAGGAGGCGACCGGCAGCGGCTTCGCGCCGTACGGCACGATGACCCTCGCCGCCTGGCAGGGACACGCACACGAAGCCGCTCCGCTGATCGAGGCCGGCATGGAAGATGCCCTCGAAAGCGGTGAGGGCATCGGTGTGGCCGTCGCACGACGGGCCGAGGCCGTGCTCCACAACGGTCTGGCCAGATATGAGAAGGCGTTCGACGCGGCCCGTCCGGCGAGCGAGCATCCGCAGGACCTGGTCGCGGCCAACTGGGGACTGGTCGAGCTGGTGGAGGCCGCGGTGCGCAGCGGTCGCCCCGACGCGGCCGAGGCCGCTCTGGCCCGGCTGACCCGGACCACGCAGGCGGCGGCGACGGACTGGGCGTTGGGCGTCCAGGCCCGCTCCCGGGCGCTGCTGAGCCGGGGGGACGCGGCCGAGGAGCTGTACCGCGAGGCGATCGAGCGACTCGGACGTACCCGGGTCGCGGCGGAACTGGCACGGGCGCATCTGCTGTACGGAGAGTGGTTGCGGCGGGAGAACCGTCGCAATGACGCCCGGGACCAGTTGCGCGAGGCGCACGCCCTGTTCACACGGTTCGGCGCCAGTGCGTTCGCCGAGCGCGCCGTCCGCGAGTTGCGCGCCAACGGCGAGACGGTGGCCCGGCGCGACGGTGCCGCCGCGGTGACGCTCACCGCCCAGGAGACCCAGATCGCGCATCTGGCCCGGGACGGGCTCACCAACTCCGAGATCGGTGCCCAGTTGTTCCTCAGCCCGCACACCGTCGAATGGCACCTGCGCAAGGTGTACGCCAAGCTCGGCATCGCCTCCCGGCGGCTCCTGCGCACAGCGCTGTGACCGGCTCCTCATCGTGGCCGGGCGGTTTTCCCCCGCGCGTCAGCCACGTGGCAGAGCACCGCCTCCGGAGCACGGGAGCGCGCCCTGGGACGGCCGTCACCGGCTGGTCGGCGTAGGCCGCTCCAGGGACGCGAGGTGCTCGTCGAACGTCCGGCGGATCACGAACCGATGTCCTGCAGCTCCGCGACGACGTACTTCCCCACCAGACCGGTTCCTCCGGCCACGGCCACCTGCATGTGATGCTCCTCTCCTTCCGACGTGGTTTCCGGCTCCGTGCTACAGACAGGACAGCTGCTCCGACTGTGACGAGGCCCCGACGGCCGCACTTTCCCGAGCCGAACTGTCACACGCGCGTAGGCCGCTCGGTCTCTGCAGAAGAGGGATGAGCGACACCACGGTCCCCGCCCCTTGGCCGAGAGGAAGACCCATGACCACGCGCCTCGTGTCCATCGCCGAAGGCAGACGGCTCACCCGCTCGATCGCGATCGGCACGCACACACTGACGGCCGACGAACCCGAACCCATCGGCGCCGATGCGGGTCCCACCCCGGGAGAGCTGCTGCTGGCCGCGCTGGGGTCCTGCACCTCCATGGCCGTGCGGGCCTTCGCGGACCGGCACCAATGGCCGCTCGAACGCATCGACGTGGCCGTGCGGTTCGGGGACCGAGGACACATCGTCAAGAACGTCGGGCTGACCGGTGGCCTGGAGCCGGATCAGCGGGAGCAGCTGCTGGCAGCCGCCGGGCGCTGTCCCGTGCACCGCCTGCTGACCAGGGAGGTCACGATCGTCACCGTACCCACGTTGCTGGCGGAACCGGACGGGTCCGGCGCCTAGGTGCCCCACCGGTGCCCGGCCCGTCCGTGACTCGAGCGGGTCAGGTCGTCGACACCACGCCTTCGAGTGGCATCGAGCCGATTTCCTTGCGGGAGGAGATCCCCAGCTTCGCGAAGACCTTGCGCAGATGCCATTCGACCGTGTGGGGGCTGAGAAACAGTCGGGCGGCGATCTCCGGGTTCGTGAAGCCGCCCTGGGCGAGTCGCGCGATCTCGGCCTCTTTCGCGGTGAGAACCGCCGGCGAGGCCGAGGCGCGCTTACGCAGCTTCACCCCCGCGGCCTGCAGCTCCCGTCGCGCGCGCTCCGCGAACGCCTCGGCCCCGGCTTCGCCCAGCATCTCGTGTGCCGCGCTCAGTTGAGCGCGGGCCTCCGCCCGTCGCTGTTCCAGGCGCAGCCACTCACCGTAGCGAAGCCGTGCTCGGGCGCTGTCCATGCGGGCCTCCGTCGTGTCGAGCTGCCCGATCGCTTCCTGGTGCAGGCTGTCGGCGGCCTGCCCCTCGCTCACCAGGGCACGAGTGGCGGCGGAGATGCCGAGCGCCCAAGCGGTCCCGCTGACCTGGGCCATCTCCTCGATCGCCCGCGCGGCCTCGGTCGCATGCGCGGTCCGCCCCAGTCGTACGGCCGCTTCGACGAGTTCCACCCGAGACTGGATGGACAGTCCGAGTTCCTGCGGATTCTCACATCCACGTCGGGCGGAGGCATAGGCCTCCTCATACCGGCCGAGGCCGTTGTAGAGGACCGCCGCCGCCCACTGGGTGGCCGTCGTCACCTTGCCCTCGCCCTGCAGCACGTGGTCGTGCGTGACGGCTTCGATCGCCTGCCGGGTCGTGGACTCCCGTCCCTTGAAGGGCTCCACGACGAGCGCTCCGTAATGCGCGAAGAAGCTGCTGCCCGTGGCTTCGCCTATCGCGTTCGCTTCCACGGCGAGGGAGTCGGCGCCGCGGAGGTCGCCGGCGAACACCCGGTTCGACAGACGCAGCAGGAGGGCCGAGGGCAGCACAGCGAGCGCTCCGTTGCCGCGGGCGAGGTCGACCAGCCGCGCCGAGAGCTCGGACCAGGCGGCGAAGTCCCAAATGCTGTGAGCCATGCGGCACACGAGCGGAAGCCACCCCAGACCGTCCTCCCGCGAGAGCTCCTCCGTCCGGAACGCCGCCACGGCCTTCAGCAGGAGCGGCACACCCACCGTGTAATCCTCGGTGACCACCCGCGCGAGGCCGGTCAGCAGGAGACTCTCGCGGCTCGCTGTGTCGAGGGGCCCCGGGCCACTCAGCACCGCCTCGGCGACGTCGCGGACGCCGCCGGTGGCCAGCCGGCCCGCGGTCAGGGCTGCGTAGATCGCGTCCCGGTAGGTCTGGCCGGCGAGTGCGGGGTCGTACGGCTGGAGCCGCTTGGCCGCTTCCAGCAACAGCGGCAGTCCGGCGCTGGCGCTCTTGGCCGCGGACATGATCTGTCCCCGGAGCAGGGTCGCCTGTCCGGCTCCGACCTCGTCGAGGTGGCTCAGTTCCGCCGCGTCGACCAGTTCCCGGGCAGCGTCGAAGGCGCCCGACTGGTACTCGGCCCGCGCCGCGGCCAATGCCCGGGCTCCGCGGAGTCCGGGATCCGCGGTCAGTTCGGTGGCTCGATGCAGGAAGGCCGCCGCCGCCGCGATTCCGCCGCGCGCGTGCGCCCGCCCGGCGGACCCCACCAGTTCGGCCGCGACAGCCTCGTCCGGTCCCACCGTCGCGCTCGCCAGGTGCCATACGCGGCGTTCGGGATGGAGTCCGGCGTCGATCGATTCGGCCAGAGCCCTGTGCACGCGCCGACGTTCCTCGAAGCCCATGGCGCGGTACACCGCGGAGCGCACCAGCGGGTGGCGGAAGCGCACCCACGTGCCGAGCGTCATCAGACCCGATGCCTCGGCGTGGGTCACGGCGGTGTCCACGGAGATTCCCAGGCGCTCGGCGGCGTGCCGCAGCAGGGCCACGTCACCGACCGGCTCGACGGCGGCGATGAGCAGCAGGTGTCGCGTCTCCACCGGAAGCGACCGGATCCGGCGGAGGAAGCCCGCTTCGATCTGGCTGGACAGGGGCCGCTCCTCGTGTCCTCCGGGACCTCCGGCCATCTCGACTGCGGTCAGGCTGCGCGGCAGCTCCAGCAGGGCCAGCGGATTGCCGCGCGTCTCGGCGACGACGCGGTCCCGCACACGCTGGTCGAGCGGGCCGGTGACGACGGAGTCGAGGAGTTCCCGGGACTCGCGCTCGTTCAATCCACGAACGGGAAGCTCCGGCAGGTCGGCGAGGATCTCGCGGGAGCCCGACTCGCGGACGGCCAGGACGAGCAGAACGGATTCGGCGAGCAGTCGGCGGGCGACGAATTCCAAGGTCTGGGCCGACACCCGGTCCAGCCACTGCGCGTCGTCGACCAGGCAGAGCAACGGCTCGTCGCCGACGGCTCCGGCGAGCAGACTCAGGGTGGCCAGGCTGACCAGAAACCGGTCCGGCGCATCACCGACCTGCATCCCGAACGCTGTGCGCAGTGCGTTCCGCTGCGGCACGGGAAGATCATCGAGATGGGAGAGCAGCGGAGCGCAGAGCTGGTGCAGCCCTGCGTAGGAGAGCTCCATCTCGGACTGCACGCCGGCCGCCCTGACGACGCGGCAGCCGGCAGCCCGGTCGAGAAGGTATCCCAGCAGCTCGGTCTTCCCGATCCCCGCCTCGCCGCGCACCACCAGGACGCCGCTCCGCCCGGCCCTGGCCTGCGCGAGGAGGTCATCGAGAACCAGGCACTCATGCCGCCGACCGATGAGCCCGGTCCGTGCTCCGTCACTCGTCATGGCAGCCTCCCCGCCGCCACGATACCCCGGCGTTCGACGTCCGCGGGGTTGTCCTGAACTCGTGGCTCCCCGTTCCACGACGCCGTCCGGGACCACGTGATCCGGTCGCGTTTCCTCCGGCCCGCCGCCATCCGTATCACCCGCCTCCTCGTCCTGACCTCGGCAGCGCTCGCCGAGCGGCGCGGCGACCGCGTGGGACGAGCCATGGTGACTCCGTTGGGCACCCGTGGCCGGACTCGGGCACCCGTGGCCGAAAGTCTCTGCCGGAGACCGGCGCGGCGACCGGCGCGGCGTCGGTGGATCAGGTCACCGATCCCATGACCACTGCCGTGCACACGAACGTCACCATCGTGATCACGACCATGGCGATCAGTGTCCCGCGCAACCATCGCCTGAACCGGACTCGGTTCGCCGCCTCTGCCGCGCCGACGCTGTCGGCGATGTGGTTCGTCACCATGCGGGCCACCCACTGCTGCTCGTCGAGGTACCACATCTCGATGGCCCTCCGCTGCTCATGGGTCAGCCCGTCCGTCCGCGCGGTGAAGGCGGCCACGCGCTGGCGAGCGGCACCGAGATGAGCCGCCCGGTACAGATAGGCCTCTATGTCGACCAGCCCACGAGCGGCCTGTTCGTTCGTGTTCATGATGTGCTCCCGGAGTCGGCGGCCCGGCGCTCGGAACCCGGACCGATTGCGTGGGTCCCGCGACGACTCGTGCGTCGCCGCGCGGGTGGGTCGCCGCGACCCCCCGGTCGCGGCGACGCGTACGGTCCCCTCCACGGAGAGCGGGACCTGACCGCATGTCACTCGCTCAGGCACCCGGAGGAGAACGGCTTTCGGTGTGTTCTCCCCGGACGCGCCGTCGGGTCGCCGGCCGCTCATCCGATCGGCGAGCCGACGGCCGGCGCGCTGAGCACGGGTCGCTCAGCCGGTCGCCTGCGCCGCATCGTTGATCACACGCGCCACCTCACCGGGACGCGAGACGCTGACCGCGTGGGAGGCGGACACGGTCACCACCGTGGCCTTCGCGCGCTCGGCCATGAAGATCTGCGCCTGCGCGGGGATGTTCCGGTCCTCGGTGGCCACGAGAACCCAGGAGGGGACGTCCTTCCACGCCGGGGCGGAGGCGCCCTCCGCCAGGGCGGCATCGGCCACGGGCCGCTGGGTGGCGGCCATGACCGCCGCGGTCTCCTCGGGGACGTCGGCGGCGAACTGCTGGTGGAACCTGCTCTTCTCGATGTAGAGATCCGCGACCTGGCTCCCGTCGGGCAGTGTGATCGGCACCGGGTGGAGCGTCTCGCCGAGGGTGCTGCCCGGGAACTTGCCGGACAGGGTGACCGCGCTCTCGCCTTCGTCCGGCAGGAAGCCCGCGACGAAGACGAGTGCCTTGACGTGGTCGAGTCCCTTCGCGGCGTTGCTGATGACCGAGCCGCCGTAGGAGTGGCCGGCCAGGACGACGGGGCCGTCGACGGAGGCCACGAGTTGTCTGACGTACTCGCTGTCTCCGGCCAGTCCGCGCAGCGGATTGCTCGCGGCCACCACCGGGTAGCCGTGGGACTGGAGCTCGTCGACGACGCCGTTCCAGCTGGAGGAGTCCGCGAACGCGCCGTGGACGAGGACGATGGTCGGCTTCTGCGCACTCATGGGAGTGGCCCTGCTTTCTCGTTCGTTGGGTTCGAAGTGGTCGTTCCTGAGATCAGCCGGCCCAGGGGCTCTGGGTACGGCTGTCATGGCTGCACCGTGGGACGTCTGGTGAGGCCTGGCCGCCCGGAGCCGACCGCGCCCCGGACACGGGCCGGAGCGGACATCGGCACAGAACATCACCACGGCGTGGTGATCAACTCAGCTGGTGAACGGCTGTTGTGCCGCCGGGTTCTGAACGATGCCTTTCGTTGTAAATCGCGGGGTGTTCCGGCTCTCGGCACCGGCGGACAGACCGGATTCCGGATCCGAATTCGGCGTCCCGAATTCCACCGGATCCCACGGCTTCGCGTCCGCCGGTTATCAGCGCCGGTAAACCCTGTATTCTTCGCGGAATTGCACCGAGCGCGGGATCAGTCGGTGCCGAGAGCCTTGCGCAGGACGTGGACGGCCTGTTCGATCGCCGCGGTGGAGGCCTGAGTTCCGCGAACCGGATTCAGCATCATGAAGTCGTGCAGGCTGGCGTTGTAGCGGACGCTGGTGGTCGGCACGCCGGCCTGGACCAACTTGCGGGCGTACGCTTCGCCCTCGTCGCGCAGGACGTCGTTCTCGTCGACCGCGACGAACGCCGGCGGCAGCCCCTGGAGTTCTTCCAGGGTGGCGCGCAGCGGGGAGGCCGTGATCTGGTTCCGCTCCGCCGGGTCGGCGGTGTAGGCGTTCCAGAACCACTCCATGGCCTTCGCGGTCAGGTGCGGCCCGTGGGCGAAGGTCCGGTAACTCTCGGTGTCCTGGCCCGCGTCGGTGACGGGGTAGTACAGCGACTGGTGCAGGAAGGTCACGTCGCCGCGCTGCTTGGCCAGGTGCGTCAGGGCGGCGCTCATGTTGCCGCCGACGGAGTCACCGGCGACGACCATACGGGAGCCGTCCAGGCCTTCTTCGGCGCCCTTGGTGGTGACCCACTGGGCAGTGGCGTACGCCTGCTCGATGGCGACCGGGTACTTCGCCTCCGGGGAGCGGTCGTACTCGACGAACACCAGGGCCGCCTCCGCGCCCACGGCCAGTTCACGCACCAGACGGTCGTGGGTGCCGGCGTTGCCGAGGATCCAGCCGCCGCCGTGTACGTAGAGGATCACAGGCAGGACACCGGTGCTGCCGACGGGCTTGATGATGCGCACCCGCACGTCGCCGACCCGGGCCGGGACAGTGATCCACTTCTCGTCCACGTCGAGCTTCTCGACGGGCCCGGACTGAACGTCGTCGAGCAGCTTGCGCGCACCCTCGACACCGAGTTCGTACAGCAGCGGCGGCTTGGCGGTCGCGTCGGCGAATTCCTGTGCGGCGGGCTCGAGAATGATCTCGCTCACGGGATGCTCCTTGTGAGGTGGTGGGTTTTGGAAGGCTTTCCACCTCATGAGACCGGGCCGGGAGTGAATGTGTGACGCGCCGGGGAAAACGGCACGGTGATCGCTCACCGGCAGGGCCTTCTCGAACAGAGTCCGCGTCGGCCCGGGCCGCCGATCCGGCGTCGTCAGTCAGAGACCACCTGGACGGGGTCGGCGGGCTTCGGCAACAGGAAGCCGTCGACGTACAGGTCGACGTGCTCGTTGTAGAACGCGGTCAGCCCGGCGATGCGGTTGGCGTGGATGGTCGGGAAGTCGTACGTCCAGGCGATGTCCTCGTGGGAGGCGGTGCCGCTGTCGAACGACCAGTAACTGCTCGTCGTCCCCTTGTACGGGCATCGGGTCACCGTGTCCGAGTGCCGCAACCGGGTCCAGTCGACGGTCGTGCGGTCGAGGTAGTAACGGGTCGGCAGGCCGGTCTCGAACAGCTTCACGCAATCGGGGGCCTCCGCCAGCACGACACCGTCCAGCTCGACTCGGACGCTGCTGCCGGAACGCAGGGCGTCCACGCGGGAGTAGGGGCTCCGGGGGTGAACGAACACCGGCTCGTCCTCCTCGAACCAGGAGTCCAGCGCCTCCCAATCGAATCGCACGGTGTCCTGCAGGGCCCTCGGGGCGCCGTCCCCCCAGACCCACGCCGAGCCCGCGCGCACCTCCGGCCCGACCCGCAGGGTGTGACGGTGCGCGGGGCCGGCACCGAGTTGCTCCGTGTGCTTGTCGTCGTGGAGCACACCGTCCACCAGGTCCTCGACCGGAATGCTGAACTGGGGATAGGCCTGCCACTCCCACACATACAGAGCGCGGCGGGTGTCGAAGACGACTCGTCCGCCGATCGTTCCCCGGATGCGGCGGGGAACGGGTTCGACGTGCCCGACCGGGACGATGAGGCTTGGGTGCAAAACACTTTCGGTTGCCATGGTGATCACCTTGGGTTCGCTGATGGTGCGCTCGCCGTGTCCGGTGTCCTCGGACCCCGGCAAGACCGCGCTTGCTCGGGCCGACGGCCCTCACCCGTTCGCTCGATGTTATCGACTGTCTCCGGGGGTGGCCCGGAAAGCGAGGTGTGACCACAAGTTGTCGTCACACCGTGTTCCAGGTTCGGCGCGTCGCGCCGGTCCAGAGGGCGGCCCCGGTCCGACCGGAGGGGCGTCGGCGACCCACGATGTCACAGATCCAGGGTGCTCCCGGTCAGTGGGCTGTAACTGTTCCGCCCTGAGGAGATCCATCATGGACGCGCGTATCAACTACTTCGGCAACGCCCTTGCCGGCAAGGTCATGAAGCACCTGAACTCGGCCGGCGCGGCGGTGCACGGGGCCTTGCCGGTCGCCACTCAGGAGCTGGTGAAGATCCGTGCCAGCCAGATCAACGGCTGCGGTTTCTGCACCGACATGCACACCAAGGACGCTCTCGCCGCGGGTGAGGAACAGCAGCGTCTGAACCTGGTGGCCGTGTGGCGCGAGGCCACGGTCTTCACCGACCAGGAGCGCGCGGCGCTGGAGCTGACCGAGCAGGGCACCCGCATCGCGGACGGCTCGGGCGGCGTGTCGGACGAGGCATGGGCGAACGCCGCGAAGCACTACGACGACGACCAGCTCGCCGCGCTGATCTCCCTGATCGCCGTCATCAACGCCTACAACCGCATCAACGTCATCAACCGGCAGCCCGCCGGCGACTACCAGCCGGGCATGTTCGGCTGAGCCGGCCGGTCCGGCCCGGCCGGACCTGAGCCGTCCGTCGCCCGGTCGCCCCGATCCTCGACCGGGCGGCGGACGAACCCGGCCTGTCGATCGGTGTCGCCCGGCCGCATCGCACGCGAAACGACGGCCGTCGTCATCCGGGCGACCCCACGTCCCGGCGAAGCGTGGCCACCCCCACGGGCAACGGATTCCAGAGGACGCTCATGTCAGAACGCCACGTACTCGCCCCTCTCCGACGAGTCAGCACCGACGTACTGGAAGTCGCCTACCACGAGACGGGCTCCGCGGAGAACGACACCGTGCTGCTCCTGCACGGTTTCCCCTACGACATCCACAGCTACGTGGACGTGGCCCCGCTGCTCGCGGACAGCGGGTTCCGGGTCGTCGTCCCCTATCTGCGCGGCCATGGGCCCACCAGGTTCCTTTCCGGATCGACTCCGCGCTCGGGTCAACAGGCCGCCCTGGGCGCCGACACCGTCGCCTTCATGGACGCCCTGGGCGTGGAACGGGCCTATCTCGCTGGATACGACTGGGGCGGACGCGCCGCCAACGTCGCCGCGGCCCTGTGGCCCGAGCGCGTCCTCGGCCTGGTCTCGGTCAACAGCTACCTCATCCAGGACATCGGTGCGGCGGCGCAGCCCCTCGCGCCCGAACTGGAGGCGGGCTTCTGGTACTTCTTCTACTTCCTCACCGAGCGGGGCCGGGCCGGTCTGGCCGACGATCCCGAGGGGATCGCGCGGGTGATCTGGCGGCGGAACTCCCCCGAGTGGCAGTTCCGCGAGCACGATCTGGAGCGGGCCGCGCAGGCCTTCGCCAATCCCGACTACACCGACGTCGTGCTCCATTCGTACCGGCACCGGCTCGGTTTCACGCCGGGCGCCGAAGAGTACGCGGGCCTTGAGGCACGACTCGCCGAGCTGCCCGCGATCATGGTTCCCGCCGTCACCCTCGACGGCACGGCCGACGGCAACTTCCCTGCCACGGACGGCTCCTCGACCGCCCGTCACTTCACCGGTCCCCGGCTCCACCGCAAGGTGGCGGGCGCCGGCCACAACCTCCCGCAGGAGCGCCCCGAGGCGTTCGCGGCGGCCGTACGCGACGTGCGCGTCCTGCGGCAGGAGAACGCGAACCACGACCGCCTCGCCGGACGACGCCAGGACACGACATGAATCTCTCCCCCGCTCCGGAGGGCCCCGCCTCCCTCCGCCTCGCCAGTGCCCGTGGACGGTGGACCCTGCTGGCCACCGTCCTGGGATCCAGCGTCGTGCTGCTCGGCTCAACCGTCACCAACGTCGCGCTGCCGCAGATCGGCGACGACTTCGACGCCGACCTCGCCGTCCTCCAGTGGACGGTGAACGGCTACATGCTGACCCTGGCCGGCCTGATCCTGGTGGGCGGCTCCCTGGGCGACCGTTTCGGGCGCCGCCGCGTCTTCGTCCTGGGCACCGTGTGGTTCGCGCTGGCCTCCCTCCTGTGCGGGCTGGCCCCGGACACCGGCACACTGATCGCCGCCCGGGCACTGCAGGGTGTCGGCGGTGCTCTGCTCACCCCCGGCTCACTGGCGATCATCGAGGCCTCCTTCCACCCGGACGACCGGCCGCGCGCGATCGGCCTGTGGTCGGGCTTCGGCGGTATCGGCGCCGCCCTCGGACCGTTCCTCGGCGGGTGGCTGGTGGACGGCCCCGGCTGGCGTTGGACCTTCCTGCTGAGCATCCTCCCGGCGCTGCTGTGCGTTCCCGTCGCCCTGCGCCATGTCCCGGAGTCCGTGGGCACGCCCCCGGAGGATGCGGTCGGCACGGCCGGCGCGGGGGCCCGACGAGGGTTCGGCTTCGACATACCCGGCGCCGTTCTGGGCGCTCTGGCGCTCGCCCTGGGCACGTACGCGCTGACGGAGGCACGCGACAACGGCCCGGTGGCCATGGCCGCGGCCGTGGGCGCCGTCGTGGCGGGTGCCGCGTTCCTCCGCGTGGAGCGGCGCAGCGGTGACCCGATGATGCCGCCGGCGATCTTCTCGTCCCGGCAGTTCACCGCCGTCAACCTGATCACCCTGTGCGTCTACGCGGGCACGGGCGGGTACTTCTTCCTGACCGCTCTGCAACTGCAGATCGTCGTCGGATACTCAGCGCTGGCGGCCGGTGCGGCCATGCTGCCCAACACCGTGCTGATGCTGCTGTTCTCATCCCACTCCGGGATGCTCGCGCAGCGGCTGGGGCCGCGGACTCCGCTCACCGTCGGCCCGCTGGTGTGCGGAGCGGGCATGCTCATGATGCTGCGGGTCGGTCCGGGCGCCTCCTACGTGCAGGACGTCCTCCCCGCCCAGCTGGTGATGGGTGCCGGCATGGTCATCATGGTCGCTCCGCTGACCGTGACCCTGCTGTCCTCGGTGGACGCCTCGAACGCCGGGCTGGCCAGCGGTATCAACAACGCCGCGGCGCGGGCGGCCGGGCTGGTGTCCGTGGCGGCGCTGCCGCTGCTGGTCGGGATGGGACCGGACGCCTACCGGTCGGCCACGGCCTTCGACGCGTCGTTCGGCCGGGCCATGCCGCTGTGCGCGGGCCTGCTGGCCGTCGGTGCGTCGGTCGCCTTCGGCACGCTGCGGCAGACCGCGGCGGCTGCTCATCCGCCGCACGGGCGGACACACGGGTGGCTGATGGAGCCGCCCCTGGTGTCCCGCTTCAGCCGACACCAGGCCGTCGAATGACACCCGGCCGGGGACCCCCGGCTGTCACACCGGTGGGAGTCCACCGGTCTCGTTGTCGAGAGGACCGCTGTCCTGTGGTCCGCGTCGGCGCACAACGCGCCGACCGCAGGAAAGGATGCAGACATGTCGTACCCGTATCCGGAGCAGAAGTACTGGGGTGAGGACGGTGAGGTCAGCGCCGTCTTCCGGCCCGCCACCACACCCCCGGCCATCGGCGAGAGCGGCACCGGGAAGGACGCCACCCACTATCTGGCGACCACCGGCACCACACGGGGTGAGTTCGGGCTGTACCGGGTGGAGATGCGGCCCAGGGCGGGCGGGCCCAAGACGCATTTCCACAAGCGGATCTCGGAGTCGTTCTACATCCTGGACGGCACAGTGCGCGTGTTCGACGGCGTGCGGTGGGTCGACGCGCGCAAGGGGGACTTCCTGCACGTGCCCCAGGGCGGGCTGCACGCCTTCCGGAACGACTCCGACGCCCCGGCCGACATGCTGCTCCTGTTCACCCCGGGCGCCCCGCGCGAGGAGTACTTCGAGCAGGTGTCACAGCTGGCACACGCTTCGGAGGAGGAGCGCGCCGCGTTCTTCGACAAGCACGACTCGTACTTCGTGGAATAGGAACCACCGACGGGCGGGGCCCCGCGCCTGTGACACCGGTCGTCGCCGGGATGTCACTGGCGCGGGGCCCCGCCCGCACACCGGGGAGTGCTGCCCCGCGGTGTTGCCACCACTCTCCCTCGCAGGCTCCTGCCCGGTGAGTGACGGCACAGGGCCGGGGGGGGGGCCCCGGTGGTTGGCGGAGGGCGGCCCCCCCGCGAAGGCGGCGGGGGGGCGCGGGGGGGGAAGGGGGGAGGGCTCCTCTAGGTCCTCCTCTTCCACCAACTCGAGCAGGGGCCTTC
>NZ_JBVKCG010000011.1:0-55914 GCF_055634995.1 Streptomyces sp. NPDC111744 | reverse complement strand
CATCAACATGGGGGTTTCTTACCCTCGTTTTCGCCCCCCCCCTCCCGCGGCTCTTTCCTGTAGGGGGGGCGACGCGGCGGGCTTGACCTCCATTCCTCGCTGGGGCCGCCCCCCCGGCCCTCCGGCGGATCAGGCGGTGGGCCGCGGGGCGCGAAGGTGGGCGCGCTCCTTCAGCTCCTCCTCGTCCACCAGCTCGAGCATGGGCTTGCCGGGGGCGCACATCATGGTGACGACGAACTCGGTCCGCTCGTCGGCGAGGGCGTTGCCGTCCTGGTAGTGGATGGCGTCGCCGCCCGGCTCCCAGAAGGTGCCGCCGGCCTCGACGACGCGCTCGGGCTCGCCCTCGAGTTCGAAGCGCACCGCACCCTTGATGACATAGCCGAACGCCGGGCCGGAGTGGCGGTGCGGCGGGGTACCGGGGTCACCGGGCTCCCACTGGACGTGAATGGTCATCGCCGAGGCACCCTCGGGAACGGTGATCGGGGCGGCGTCCTGAAGCATCTTCGCCGCTCGGGTCCAGCTCGGGCCGTCCTCGCCACCGGTTCCGTGACCGTGTCCGTCGTGGCCGTGGTGGGCGTGCTGTGAGTTCTCCGACACTGAATCGCACCTTCCGTGGTTCCACCGTGTCCGGGCGGTCCGTCGTCCGCCGTCACCGTGGTCATGTCCGGTCGTGAAGACCGCTCCACCCTTCTGACCGGAGGTCCGGCGGATCTGTGACACGGGCGACGGCCGGCCGAGTCCGGCGCCCGGGAGCCCGGCCCGGTGTCACAGGTAACGGACCCGTCCTGTCTAGGTGTGACGAGCACGGTGGCACGTCGACGTCCGCCACCGACGTCCACGCCGACCCAGCGGGGTCATCGGCCCCCCGACGGAAGAGATCCAGATGAGAGTCGTCGTTGCAGGTGCCACCGGTCTGATCGGTTCCAGGACCTTCGCCAGGCTCCGGGACCACGGGGTGGAGGTCGTGCCGGTCTCCCGCAGCGAAGGGGTCGACGTGAGCACCGGTCGAGGCCTCGACCAGGCGCTGCGCGCCGCCGACGTGGTCGTGGACGTCACCGACGCGCCCTCCCGGGACGAGGGGGTCGGCACGGAGTTCTTCACCACCGCGACGGGCAACCTCCTCAAGGCCGCCACCGCGGCCGGCGTCGAGCACTACGTGGCGCTGTCGGTGGTGGCCGCCGACCGGGTCGGCTCGGGCTACTTCCGGGCCAAGGCGGCGCAGGAGGACCTGGCACGGCGCGCCACCGTTCCGTACTCCCTGGTGCGCGCCACACCGTTCTTCGAGTCCGTGGCGGCCACCGCGACCGCCGGCACCCGGCCCGACGGTGTGCACGTGCCACCGCTGCTGCTGCGGCCGGTCTCGACGGACGACGTCGCCGCGCTGCTCGCCCATGTCGCGGTGGGCCTACCGCTCTTCGGCGTGCTGGAGGCAGCCGGGCCCGAAGAGCTCCGGCTCCAGGACGCCACCGCCGAGCTGCTGACCGCCCAGGGCCGGCCCCACCCGGTGATCGCCGACGCGCGTGCCCCGTTCTTCGGCGCGGTGCTCGGGGAGCGAGCCCTCCTTCCCGGGCCGGACGCCCATCTGGGCCATCACACGTTCACCCAGTGGCTCACGAACCACTGAGGGCACCGGCGGCGACGCGCCACCGCCCGTGCTTCCCACCCGTCGCCCCGCGGCACACACCGTGTCCGCGGCCGGCGTCGCCGACACCCACGCCGTGCCAGGAAGGCTGCCATGAGTGATCCGTCCCGGCCCACTGAGGCCCCTCTGATCAGTGAGCTCGACCAGCTACCCGAACGTGACCGCGAGGAGACCGCCGAATGGCAGGCCTCCCTCGACGCCGTCGTGCGGAACGCGGGGCCGGAGCGAGCGGTGTACCTGGTGCGGCGGGTGCACGAGTTCGCCGCGAAGTCCGGCATGTCCCTGCCGGGCCTGTTGTCCTCGGACTACATCAACACCGTACCGGCCGCCGTGCAGCCGGAGTTCGACGGTGACCTGGCGCTGGAGTCCAGGATCACCGCGCTCAACCGGTGGAACGCCGCGGCGATGGTCACCCGCGGTTCGCGGCTGGGGCTGGGCGGCCACATCTCCACGTACGCGTCGGCGGCCTGGCTCTACGAGATCGGGTTCAACCACTTCTTCCGGGGCAAGGACGGTGACGGCTCGGGCGACCAGCTGTTCCTCCAGGGGCACGCCTCCCCGGGCATCTACGCCCGGGTGTTCCTCGAAGGGCGGCTGAACAGGGAACAACTGGACGCCTTCCGGCGGGAGGCGGGCGGTCACGGTCTGCCGTCCTACCCGCACCCCCGGCGGCTGCCGTGGCTGTGGGAGTTCCCGACGGTGTCCATGGGCCTCGGCCCGCTCGGCGCCGTCTACCAGGCCCGCTTCAACCGCTATCTGCGGGCTCGCGGCATCAAGGACACCTCCGCATCCCGGGTGTGGGCGTTCCTGGGCGACGGGGAGATGGACGAGCCGGAGTCCATGGCCGCCCTGACACTGGCCTCTCGCGAGGGCCTGGACAACCTGACCTTCGTCATCAACTGCAATCTGCAGCGCCTGGACGGGCCGGTACGGTCCAACTCGAAGATCGTCCAGGAGCTGGAGGCACGGTTCCGCGGCGCGGGCTGGAACGTGGTCAAGACCCTGTGGGGCGAGGCCTGGGACCCGCTGCTGGGGCAGGACACCACCGGCCGGCTGGTTCGGCGCCTGGGCGAGGTGCCCGACGCGCAGATGCAGACTCTGGCCGCGCGGGACGCGGCCTACATACGCAAGAACTTCTTCACCGGTGACGCCCTGTCCGCCCTCTCCGCCTCCCTGAGCGACGCGCAGGTGGTCGAGCTGTTCGAGAACTCCCGGGGCGGACATGAGCCGTTGAAGGTGTACGCCGCCTACCGGGCCGCGGTGGAGCACCGGGGCGCGCCGACGGTGGTCCTCGCGCAGACGGTCAAGGGTCACACCCTGGGCCCGGCGTTCGAGTCCCGCAACGCCAACCATCAGATGAAGAAGCTCACGATGGATCAGTTCCGGGTGCTGCGCGACCTGCTGGAGCTTCCCATTCCGGACAGCGCGCTCGCCGGCGACGAGGTCCCGTACTGGCACCCGGGGGAGAACTCGCCCGAGGTGCGGTACCTGCGCGAGCGCCGGACCGCCCTGGGCGGTCCCGCGCCTGTCCGGCGGGTGAGCGCCAAGCCGTTGCCGGAGCCGCCCGGCGCACCCTTCGCGGCGTTGGAGAAGGGCTCCGGCCACCAGGAGGTCGCCACCACGATGGCGCTGGTCCGGCTGGTGAAGGACCTGATGCGCGACCCGCGAAGCGGAGCCCGCTGGGTGCCGATCATCCCCGACGAGGCCCGTACCTTCGGCATGGAATCGATGTTCCCCACGGCCGGCATCTACTCGCCGCTCGGCCAGAACTACGACCCGGTCGACGCGGACCAGCTGCTCCACTACAAGGAGAGCACCACCGGGCAGCTGCTCGTCGAGGGCATCACGGAGGCCGGTTCCGTGGCCGAGTTCGCCGCTGCGGCGACCTCGTACGCCACGCACGGCGAGCCGATGATCCCTTTCTACATCTTCTACGCCATGTTCGGTTTCCAGCGCACCGGCGACCAGTTCTGGGCGCTCGGCGACCAGATGGGCCGCGGCTTCGTGGTCGGCGGCACCGCCGGGCGCACGACCATGACCGGTGAGGGTCTGCAGCACGGAGACGGGCATTCGCACCTGCTGGCCGCCACCAATCCGGCGGCGATCAGTTACGACCCGGCTTTCGCCTACGAGATCGCGGTGATCGTCCGGGACGGTCTGCGCCGGATGTACGGCGAGCGGCCCGAGGACGTCTTCTACTACCTGACCGTGTACAACGAGCCGAAGCACCAGCCGGCCATGCCGACGGTCCCGGGCATCGAGGAGGGCATCGTCCGGGGCATCTACCGGTTCCGGCCCGCCGACCCCGCCGTGGCCGGACCCCGGCTCCAGCTGCTGTCTTCCGGCACGGCCATTCACTGGGCGCTGGGCGCACAGGAACTCCTCGCCGCCGACTGGGGCGTGCACGCCGACGTGTGGTCGGTGACGTCCTGGACGGAACTGCGCCGGGACGCGATGCGGGCCGACGACGCCCGGATGCGCGGTGAGGAGCGCACGCCGTTCGTCACCCGGGCCCTGGCCGGTGCGCCGGGGCCGGTGCTGGCCGTCAGCGACTGGATGCGGCAGGTTCCCGACCAGATCAGCCAGTGGGTCGAACAGGACTACTACTCCCTGGGCACCGACGGTTTCGGTCTGTCCGACACCCGTGAGGACGCGCGTCGCTACTTCCGGGTGGACGCCGAGTCGATCGCGGTGACCGCCCTGGACCGGCTGGCCCGGGCCGGGCAGGTCCCCCGCGCGACCGTCGCGAAGGCCCGCGCGCGCTACGGCCTCGACCTGTGAGCGGCGACGTGACGCCACCGACCCCGAATGACCCAGCCGTGGACGACAGGTTCGGGGCCCCGCGCCCCGCCGAGCCGTGAGGAGCTGAACGACATCACGACGGTTTCCGTGCCCCTGCCGGCCCTCGGCGAGTCCGTCACCGATGGCGGTCTCCTCCGACAAGGTGGACACCGAGATCCCCTCCCCCGCCACCGGCGTTCTGCTGGAGATCACGGTTGCCGAGGACGAGACCGCTGAGGAGCTCATCGGCATCCGGGACCTGGTGCGCCTGTCGCTGTCGTACGACCACCGGCTCGTGGAGGGGGCGGATGCGGCTCGCTGCCTGACCACGGTCAGGGAGATCCTGGAGTCCGCGGCGTTCGAGGGCGACCTGTACCCCCACTCCGCGCCGTGAGGAGGTGCCGGTGCGGGCGACGGCCCGCACCGGCTGTGCGGGACAGCCGCGTCGTGCTGCCTCGCGTAGCCTCGCAACGCCGGGCCGCGCGAGCAGTTGTCGCCCCCCGTACCGCAACCGACTGACCGGGAACGCTCGGCGATCACCGGTGCTCGGCGCGTAGGGAACCTCGCCGTCGGCGGGTGGGCGGGTCGGCCGCCAGGTCACGGACGTGGACCCAGGCGGTGACCACGCCGCCCTCCTCCCTGCGGTGCACGGGCACCCGCGCGTGGCGCAGGACGGCGGCCATACGTTCATCACCGGACAGGACGAGGCCGTAGAGCGTCGCCCAGCCGCCCATGAGCGCGTGGTAGCCCAGGTGGTGCAGCATGCGGGTGCCCAGGCCACGGCCCTGCCAGGCGTCCTCGACGAGGAGCGCGGCCTCCACGGCCGACTGGTCCGGCATCAGGTGACCCACGGCGACGATGCGGCCCGTGGTGTCCCGCGCGGCCAGATGGACCGAACCGGGGCGGCCCAGCAGTGTGGGCAGGTAGGTCCGGGGATCGGGCATCGCCCGGTGGTAGCGGCTCCACAGGGTCTGCGAGGAACACCGACGATGCATCGCCACGGTGGCGGCGAGGTCGTCGGAGCCTATCGTGATGATCCGCGGTTCGCGGCGCATGAGTTCGTCCTTGCGCGGCCGCGCGGTGCAGCACCTGCACGGCGGACCGGCGGTCGATGGAGCGGGGTGGGAACACCTGACCGGCCGCACCGGTCGAGTGTGACAACGCCGACGAACCGTGCCACCAGAGCGGGTGTGGCCGCGGAGAACGAGCGGCCTGGACCTGTACCAGGACCGCCGTTCTCCGCGCCGGCCGACACATGGCCCTGCCGTGTTCGCCCACGCGTGGTTCGCCCACGCGTGTCCTGCCGCCGTCACAGTCCAGGCAGCAGGACACCGAGGGGGCCGCGGCAGCGACCCCGTCGGTACCACCGAACAGCCTGGCCGCGTGGGCGCTGCGCGGAAGGGTCAGCGCACCGAGCGGGCGGCGTCCTCGATGACTTCGGTGACCTTCCCGGGGTGCGAGACGCTCACCGCGTGGGACGACCGGACCTCCGTGGTGTGGGCGCCGGCTCGCTCTGCCATGAACTCCTGGGCCTTCGGCGGGATGTTGAGGTCCTGCGTGGCGATCAGGTCCCAGGACGGGATGGTCTTCCAGGCCGGCTCGGCCGCGCCCTCGGCCAGGGCGGCGTTGGTGACCGGTCGCTGGGTGAGGGCCATCAGATCGGTCTCGTCACGGGGTACGTCCGCCGCGAACTGGTGCCGGAACTTGTCGTTCTGGATGTAGAGGTCGGTGCCCTGGGAGCCGTCCGCGTTCGTGAACGGCACGGTGCGCAGCGCTGCGCCGAGGGTGCTGCCGGGGAACTTCCCCGACAGGTCGACCGCGCTCTCGCCCTTCTCGGGGAGGAAGGCGGCGAGGTAGACCAGCGCCTTGACGTTCTTGTTGCCGGTGGCGGCATTGCTGATCACCGAGCCGCCGTAGGAGTGACCGGCCAGCACCACGGGACCGTCGATGCCGGCCAGAACGTCCTTGAGGTAGGCGGAGTCGCCGCTCAGGGAGCGCAGCGGGTTGGCGACGGCGACCACCGGATAACCGTCGTGCCGGAGCCTTCTCATGACGCCGTTCCAGCTCGTGGAGTCGGCGAACGCGCCATGGACCAGGACGACGGTGGGCTTGGGCCCCCGTGAGGGGGTGTCCTTGTCGGCGGAGGCGGGGGCGACCGTGGTGACGAGCAGGCCTGCGACGACGGTGGCGCCGGCCAGCACGGTGAGGGAGAGACGGGCCCGGCTGGTGCGGGAGGTGCGGTTCATGTGGAGTGCCTTTCGGAACGGATGGGTGCATCCCGCTCCCGAAGGGGGAACGGGTGGTGTGCTGCTGGCCTTCGACCCCGCACGGCCCGCTGCTCGGGCACGGGTGAGGTGCGCTGCGGCTGTGCCGACGGCACCGTCGCCGCTGCGGGGAGGAAGGCCGCTCGGGGCGGCGGGACGGAGGTCCCGCCGGGCGAACTGCCGTGCAACGTCGGCTGGTTGCTCCGGCGGTTCCTTGTGTCGCCTTTCACCCCTGTGACCGGAGAACCGTCGAAGGCGTGACATGTCGTGACGACGGTTTCCGGGTGAGGGGCATCGCTCAGGACCGGTGCCGGCCGCTGATCTCCCGGTACTCGGCCGCAGTGGGCTTGGGAACCTGTGTACCCGGGCCGTAGAGGGCGCGGCTGAGCCTGCCGCGCAGGCGCTGGGTTCGGCTTTGCATGGCGCCGTCCCCGTCCGGTACGGGTGCGGCCCGCAGGGGCCGGTACTGCTCGTGGGCGGTCAGGGCGTGCAGCCGCGCCTGGCTGAGCGGCTCGTGGATCTCCACGTACTCGCCGTGCGGAAGACGTTTGATGACGCCGCTCTCGCGCCCGTGCAGCACGTTGTCGCGGTCTCGCCGCTGCAGGCCCAGTGCCAGGCGTTTGGTGACGAGGAAGGCCAGGACCGGTGCGACGAACAGACCGATGCGCACGGTCCAGGTGACGTCGTTGACAGAGACGTGCAGCCGGGTGGCGATCACGTCGTTGGCGGCACCCATGAGGGCCACCGCGTAGACGCTGAGCCAGGCCACGCCCAGGGCGGTGCGCACCGGGCGGTTGCGGGGGCGGTCCAGCAGATGCTGGTCGCGGTCGTCGTCCGTGACCCAGGCCTCGATGAAGGGGTAGGCGCCCATGGCCAGGAAGAGCAGCACGCCGATCAGCAGGGGCAGGAGGTTGTCCAGGGCCAGGGTGTGGCCCCAGAAACTGATTTCCCAGCCGGGCATGACACGCAGGAAGCCGTCGGCGACGCCCATGTACCAGTCGGGCTGGGAGTCGGCGGAAACCTGGTCGGGACGGAAGGGCCCGTACTTCCACACAGGGTTGATCTGCGCGACGGCCGCCATGAAGAAGATCACGCCGGACACGAGGAAGAAGTAGCCGCCGGCCTTGACGGCGTACACCCGGAACGGAAGGCCGACGACGTTGCCGTTGGTACGGCCCGGCCCGGGATGCTGGGTGTGCCGGTGGCGTACGGCCAGGGCCAGGTGGCCGACGATCAGGGCGATCATCAGTGCGGGGATGACCAGGATGTGGAGGGTGTTGAAGCGGGCGGTCAGGTCGTGGCCGGGGAACTCTCCGCCGAAGAGGAAGAACGACAGGTAGGTCCCGACGACCGGGATGGAGAGGATCGTGCCGTTCACGACCTGCAGGCCGGTGCCGGACAGAAGGTCGTCGGGCAGGTCGTAGCCGGTCAGGCCGGCGAACATGGCCAGGACGAGCAGCAGGAACCCGAATATCCAGTTCAGCTCTCGTGGCTTGCGGAACGCGCCCGTGAAGAAGACCCGCAGCATGTGCACGAACACGGCGGCGACGAAGACCAGTGCCGCCCAGTGATGGGCCTGGCGGATGAGCAGACCGCCACGGACGTCGAAGGAGATGTGCAGGGTCGAGTTGAAGGCCTCCGACATCAGCTGTCCCCGCAACGGGGTGTAACTGCCCTGGTACACCACCGGTTCGGAGGAAGGGTGGAAGTAGCAGCTCAGGTAGACGCCGGTGAGCAGCAGGATGACGAAGCTGTAGAGCGCGATCTCCCCGAGCATGAACGACCAGTGGTCCGGAAAGGCCAGGCGCCGAGCGGAACGGGCCAGGCGGCGGTGGCCCAGTCGGCTGTCCGACCACCGGGCGAGCCTCTCCCCCGTGCGCCTCTGCCCCGGCTCGGCAGGCCGGCTGTCGTTGGCCATCTCTTCACCCTTCGTTTCTGCGTCACCCGAAGCTCGCCGCGTCCGGCGCCGCGGTCCCCGGCTCTTCCGCAGGAGCGCGGCACCGGCGCGTGTGAGGGCTTCCGATCGCTGCGCAGCCGTAGCTGTCCGTGCCGGGCACCGGCGCGTTCCTCGCTCACGAAGCCCCGATCCACGTTCGGTGCCGGCCCGGGAGCGGCTCGGCGCTGGTCGGTGCGCCGCACGAGCCGTCTCCCGCGGTGGCACCGTCCGTGGCGATCCGGTGGTCCGCGGCGTTGCGGACCCCGCTCGGCACAGCGGGCGGAACGCGCATGTGGCACAGCGCGGCCGACTCGTCCATGGCTGTGCTGTTCGGGCAGGATTCGTGAACTGCTGTCGTAGTCATGACCGGCGAGACGGCTTCGGTGTGACACGAGGCGTTCGGTCGACGTGTCACCGGTATGGCGTGATGTCGGCCGAACGTCACCGTGCGGGACCCGCCGGACTCGGTCACGCCGCACCGGGCGCCCGTCAGCGTGCGACGACGTTGTCCAGCTCCTCACCCGCGGCGAACCGGGTCAACTGGCGTCGGACGAGTTCTTCGAGACGTGGCAACAAGGAAGGGGTGAAGGCGCCGACATGCGGGGTGATCAGCACGCCGGGTGCTCCCCAGAGCGGATGTCCCGGCGGGAGCGGCTCGGGGTCGGTCACGTCGAGTGCGGCCCGCAGCCGTCCCCCGTGTGCCTCCTTGAGCAGGGCACCGGTGTCGACAACGGCGCCTCGGGACACGTTGACGAGCAGTGCTCCGTCCTGCATGCGAGCCAGCAGATCGACGTCGAAGAGCTGACGTGTCAGGGGGGTCAGCGGAGTGGCCAGTACGACCACGTCCGCCTCCGCGATGAGCCGGGGCAGGCGCGTGACGGAGTGGACCGGCCCCCGGGGTGAGTCCCGGTCGTCGCGCGCGACGCGGGTCACGGCGCAGCCGAAGGGTGCCAGGAGTTCTTCCAGAGCGGACCCGACGGCGCCGTAGCCGACGATGAGCACGGACCGCTCGTACAGGGAGGGGAAGACGTGCGGCCGCCATGCCTCGCGGTCCTGGTCGTGCACCAACTCCGGTATTCCCCGCAGGGAGGCGAGGATCAGGGTCAGGGCCAGCTCCGCCGTGCTCCCGGCGGGGACGCCTCGCGCGTTGCACAAGGTCACGTCACGCGGGACCCGGTCCAGTTCCGCCCGCAGTTCGTCGGTACCGGAACTGAGTGCCTGAACCACCCGGAGACGTGTCATGCGGGCGAGGGGCTTGCCGATGATGTCGATGTCCTGGGTCAGCGGCGGGACGTAGAACTCCACCTCTGCCGCGACGATCACCGCCACCCCGCGCGAGCAGGCAGCTGACTCGCCGTCACCGCTGTCACAGGCACGGCCGACGTGCTGTCTTGCTGGACATGCGCCCTGTCACAGCGAGAGCACCGATCGCCCGGCCCCGACCCGACTCCTACGCCGTCACGGCGGAGTTCTACGACATCCTCCAGGCAGACGACGACGAGAGGCTCGTCCGTGACCTCTACGGCCGGGAAGTCGCGAAGGCCCGTCTCGGCGTCCTGGACATCGGTGCCGGTACCGGGCGGGTCACGCTGATGAGCCTGGCCGAGTCCCGGGTCGGCGTGCACGCCGTCGAGCCGGCCCGGGCCATGCGCACGTCCTTGATGACCCGCCTCGCCGCCCTGCCCGCGCGGCAGAGGGAGCGGGTGACCGTGCACCCGCACACCCTGGACGAGGCGGCTCTGCGCGCGGTCGCGGACGTGGCCGTCTGCCACAACGCTGTTGCCTGTCTCCCGCCGGCCGCGCGGCGCGCGCTGTGGCCCGCGATCGGCGCGGCCCTCGTCCCCGGCGGTTCGCTGTTCGTGCAGCTGCCGCCTGCCCGGCTTCCTGCCCGGAGCGTCCTGCGGGTCCTGCCCGAGCAGCGGGTCGGCGAGCACACGTACGGCGGAGACATGGTGATGTCGGCCGCCGGTGACCGCATCCGCACCCGCGTCGACTACTGGGTCCGGAGTGCGGAAGGTGTGCTGCGGGAACACACCGAGACGTTCTGGATGTGGCCCGCCTCGCGCTCGCGGATGATCGACGACCTGGCACGGCACGGATTCGTCCCGCCGCCGGGGCACGACGATCCGGACGTCCTGGCGGTGACGCTCCGATCCCCCTGGTGAGACAACGGATCACACGTCCCGGTCCGGTGGGCCGGGCCGTGACGTGTGTCGGGGTGTCGGCGTCCGCGCGAAGACGGCCGGGGGCACGCCGACGACGGCCGCCCCCGGCGTGCCGGCGCGGGTGTGTCACAACGAGTGTCGTCGCCCGGTCTCATGGATGACCGCTCCACACGCTTCGCGGTGTGTGCCGCACGACCTGGGACCGGGATCATCATGTCGCGTGAGAATACGTTTGTCGTCGTAGGGGGCGGCCTGGCCGCCGGCAAGGCCGCGGAGGAACTGCGCGAGCACGGCCACGACGGGCCGCTCCTCGTCATCGGGGACGAGCAGGAGCGGCCCTACATCCGACCGCCGCTGTCCAAGGGCTACCTGCTGGGCAAGGAGGACCGCGAGTCGATCCACGTGCACCCCGAGGGCTGGTACCGGGAACACGGAGTCGACCTGCTTCTGGGCACGAGCGTGACCTCCGTCGACCGGCGGGCGAAGGAGGTCACGCTGGACGACGGCCGTCGCGTGCCCTACGCCAAGCTGCTGCTGGCGACCGGTTCCTCACCGCGCCGTCTGTCGGTCCCGGGGGCGGACCTGGAGAACGTGCTGTACCTGCGGCGTGTGGGCGACAGCGAGCGTCTCAAGGCCGCCTTCACCGAGGGTGCGCGGATCGTGGTGGTCGGCGGCGGATGGATCGGTCTTGAGACGGCAGCGGCGGCCCGGACGGCCGGGGCGGAGGTGACCGTGCTCGAGCACGCGGAACTGCCCCTGCTCAAGGTTCTGGGACGGCAAGCGGCCGAGGTCTTCGCCGGCCTGCACCGGGAGCACGGCGTCGACCTGCGGCCCCGCGCCCAGATCGAGCGCGTCACCGGGACCGGTGGCCGCGTGACCGGGGTCCGGCTGGCCGACGGCAGCCACCTGCCCGCGGACGCCGTGGTGGTGGGGGTGGGCATCACACCCAACGTCCGTCTCGCCGACGAGGCGGGCCTGGAGGTACGCAACGGCATCGTCACCGACGAGCACCTGCGGACGTCCGTGGCCGACATCCATGCCGCCGGCGACGTGGCCAACTCCTACCACCCGCGACTCGGCCGGCACCTGCGCGTGGAGCACTGGGCCAACGCGCTGCACCAGCCGCGCACCGCCGCGCTGAGCATGCTGGGCAAGGACGCGGTCTACGACCGGCTGCCGTACTTCTACACCGACCAGTACGACCTCGGGATGGAGTACACCGGCTACGCCGAGCCGGGCGGCTACGACCGTGTCGTCTTCCGCGGGGCACGCGACGAGCGGCGCTTCATCGCCTTCTGGATGTCCGGTAACCGGGTCCTGGCAGGAATGAGCGTCAACGTGTGGGACGTCATCGGCACGATCCGCTCCGTGATCGAGTCCGGCGTGGAGACGGACGACGCCGTCCTCTCCGATCCGGCGGTTCCCCTGGAGAGCCTTCTCCCCTGATCCGACGGGCACGCACAGTCGGCACGACGGTCACGGCGCAGGCGCGCACAGGCACCACCGATGCCGTGCCACCCCACCCCGTCAGCTGACGGGACGTCGGCCCCTCGCCGACTGCCCGCCCCCAGGTACGACCGACGAGAGCAGACACATGACCGACAGCCCCCTTCCACCGCTGCGCCCGATGCCGGACGACTGGCGACGAGCACTGGCCGTGGTGGCCCATCCCGACGATCTGGAGTACGGGTGCTCCGCCGCCGTGGCCTCCTGGGTGGCCGACGGCCGGCAGGTCGCCTACGTACTGGCCACCCGTGGTGAGGCCGGTATCGACACCCTGACCCCCGAACGAGCCCGGTCGTTGCGCGAGGCGGAGCAGCGTGCGGCCGCCGCGGCCGTCGGCGTTTCCACGGTCGAATTCCTCGACCATCGGGACGGTGTGATCCAGTACGGCGTGCCCCTGCGCCGCGACATCGCCGCAGCCGTCCGGCGTCACCGGCCCGAGTTGGTGATCACACTGAACCACCGGGACACCTGGGCCCACGGTGCCTGGAACACCCCGGACCACGTGGCCGTGGGCCGCGCCGTACTGGACGCGTCGGCGGACGCCGGCAACCGCTGGATATTCCCGGAACTCACCGACCAGGGACTGCGGCCCTGGGACGGCGTCCGGTGGGTGGCCGTCGCCAACTCGCCGACGCCGACGCACGCGGTGTTTGCCGAGCCGGGTTTCGAACAGGGGGTGCGGTCCTTGCGCGAGCACCGGACGTACCTCAAGGCGTTGACCGAGGAGGACCCCGAGACGTACGCGCGCCGTTTCCTGGCCGACACCACCCGCGCGCACAGTGCGCGGTTCGACGGCCGGCCCGCCGTCGCCTTCGAACTGTTCAGCCGGTGACCGCACGCCGCCAGGCCCACTTGAAACCCCGTCATGCGCACGAGACCGTGCCGAGGAAGGAACCAGCCATGACGTACGAGTCCTCCGCCATCCTGGACGCCGGACCGTCCGACGGCGTCGACCCGGACGAGTTCGTACGAGCGGCCATGCGCTGGCACTTCGACCCGGCGACCGGCTCGCGGTACTGGCTCGACCGGGCCGACCGGCTCGCCTTCGATCCGCGGTCGGACGTCAAGGGCGTGGAGGACCTGTCGCTCTTCCCCGACCTGACCGACGAACTGCGGGACGCCCCGGTGGCGGACCTGATCCCCCGTGGCTACGGGAGCGGCGCCCGGCTGGTCAACGTCTTCGACAGTGGCGGCACGACCGGGGCGCCCAAGCGGGTCGTCCAGCTCGCCGACTGGATGCGGCACAGTACGGAGCAGGTCGGCAAGCGTCTCCGGGACCACGGTCTGCCCACCGGTACCCAGTGGCTGACCGTGGCTCCGACCGGCCCGCATCTGGTGGGGGACGTGCTGCAGCGGGCGGCAGTGTCACTCGGCGGCCCGGGGCTGAGCATCGACATGGATCCCCGCTGGGTGAAGAAGCTGGTCGCCGCGGGCCGGAACGAGGAGGTCGAGTCCTACACCGACCACCTCGTCGAGCAGTGCCGGCGGATTCTGCTGACCCAGGACATCGGGGTACTCGCCGCCACCACCCCGCTGTTGGAGCGCTTCGCGAACGAGGACGAACTCCTGGAACGGATCAACGGCTCCGTCCAGGCGATCATCTGGGGTGGCACGCACATGGACCCCGACACCCGCCACCTGCTGAGCACGGAGGTCTTTCCCGAAGTGCCGCTCATCGGCATGTACGGCAACACCATGATGCTCACCGCGCTGCTCGAGCGGGTCGGTCTCGACGCGTCGCAGCCCTGCGTCTTCGACCCGGTGTCGCCGTACGTGTTCCTGTCGGTCGTGTCGCCCGACACCGGGGAGCGGGTCGAGGTCGGTGAGCGGGGCCAGGTGGTCGTCAGCCACGTCAGCAGATCCATGCTCATCCCCAACAACGCGGAACGCGACACGGCCGTGCGCGTGCGGCCGGCCGACGGTCAGGCGGGCGACGCCGTCGCGGACGTGGCGCCGGTACCCACAGTGAAGGGCGAAACCGTGATCGAGGGCGTGTACTGATGACGGCCGACGAGGTCACCGGGTCGGTCCACCTGGACGCGCTGGGCCCCAACGGCCCGTACCGGACGCGCGTGCCGAGCCCGGTGACGGATGTGTCCGGTGCCGAGGTGGCCCGGCTGAGCCTGGTGCCGCCGGTGTACGTCGGGCGGGCGCTGGCCGCGCTGCGCAAGGCCGAGGCGGTGCCCGCAACCGGCGTCGACGCGCTGCTGGGGGCGGCCGGCGAGGAGTTCGCCACCGGCACCGTCGGCGGACTGGGCGTACGCGAGTACGAACACCTCGTCAGCCGCACTTCCGGCACCCCGATTACGGTGGTACGTGCCGCGACGCGGGGCACGGCGCGGTTCGTCGCTCTGGCCCGTTCGTCCGCCGAGCAGGGCAGGCCGCGCGGTGCGGTCTCCGACCGCCGGGACCCGGCCCTGGAGGCAGGGCACGCCGTATGGGCGCGCCGGGGTGACGTGTTCGCCGTCCACGCCTCCGGCAACCATCCCGGTGTGCACCGGCTGTGGCTGGAGGCGCTGGCCCTTGGCTACCGCGTCGCCGTACGTCCGTCGCAGCGGGAGCCGTTCACCCCGCACCGCCTGGTCGGGGCGCTGCACCGGGCGGGGGTCCGGGAGGACCAGCTGGTGTTGCTGCCCACGGACCACCGGACCGCCGACACGCTGATCCGCGGTGCCGATCGTGCGGTGGTGTACGGCGGCGACGAGATGGTCGCCCGGTACGCCCACGATCGGCACGTGTTGCCGCAGGGGCCGGGCCGGACCAAGATCCTCATCACGGCGGACACCGACTGGCGGGAGCACCTCGACACGATCGTCGGCTCGGTCGCTGACGAGGGTGGCACCGCGTGCGTCAACGCCACCGCCGTCTTCGTCGAAGGCGATCCGGCGCCGCTCGCCGAGGCCGTCGCGGCCCGCCTGTCCCGGCTGCCCAGTGTGCCACCCCAGGACGCCCGGGCGGTTCTCCCGGTGTGCCGGCTGGACCGGGCACGGGCCCTCGGCTCCTACCTGAGGTCGGTGGCGGCCGGGACCCGTGCCTGGCTCGGTGGCGACGGCGTCGTCGACGACCTCGGTGACGGAAGTGCCGTCCTGCGTCCGGCCGTCCATCAGGTCGGCAGCGCCAGTGCAGCACAGCTACGGACCGAACTGCCGTTTCCCTGTGTATGGGTGGCGCCCTGGAACCGCACGGACGGTACCGCTCCGCTGAGGGACACACTCGTGCTCTCGGCCCTCACTCGCGACCACGCCCTGCTCGACGCGCTGCTGACGGAACCCACCATCGCCAATGTGTACGTCGGTGACCACCCGACCTACTGGATGGCTCCGGGCGTGCCCCACGACGGTTACCTCTCGGACTTCCTGATGCGCGGCAAGGCCGTGGTCGGTGCCCTGTGACACGCGGTCAGTGGGGCATGAGCACCATCACTGCCGTCCCCAGCGCCATCGCTCCGTCCCGCACGTGAGCGTATGGGTCCGTCGCGGCGGCGCGATGCGCGGCGGCCGTGGCGGACCGCAGCGAGGGCATGGGACGGGTCAGCGACCGCATCGCACACCCAAGGAGATACCCGGCCAGCAGGCCGGTGACCCACACACCCGTTACCGATGCGCCCGCGGTGTGGCCGAGTGCCGCGCCGTGGTGCGCGACCGGGACGCCTCCGGCCAGGGTCTCGTGGGAGGGGACCGCCCGGCCGTGGGGTGTACGCAGCATCCAGGCCATCGCCGCCATGCCGGCCGCGGGCTGCAGCCGCCCGGCGATCGTCGCCGCCGTGTCCGCCGTGCGGTGGTGGAGGGCGGTCAGCGGGAACCACAGTGCGGCGGCCGTGAAGAGGACCGTCATGGTCCGGCCGGACAGCGATCGGCCGCCGCTCCAGGCCATCGCCGCCATGGCCACGGCCATGACGAAGTGCAGCAGGTGGTCCACCCGGTCACGGCGCCCCGTGCCCGGTGACCGGACGCCGTGCCGCAGTACGTGCGACGCCACGAGGGCGAAGAGCACCGTCAGCATGACGTGCACGACGTCGACGGGAGTGTCCATAGGGCGGCTCAGCAGAGGGAACGCGGGGGCAGGTCATCGCCCGGACCGCCGGACCTGCCACCCGCCTCGGCCAGGTGCTCCAGCGCGCCATCGGGCTCGGTACGGACCGCGCTCCCGGCGAGGGTCAGGGGTACGGCTTCCTGACGGACCTTCGCCGCACTCGTCCCGGCCGCAATCGCCTCCCGGTCGCCGTGGTCGTGTGATGACGTCTTGTCCGACACAGTGTGCGCCTTCCCTGGGTCCATGGCTTCCCACTTTTGACCGGGTGCGCGATCGATTCGTGACAGGCAACGGCCGCAAAGGAGGTGGTCCCGGAGCCGGTCGAGTGCCCCGGCCCGCGACGGCAGGTGTCCCTGACTCATCGAGTGCCACGGTGTGCCACCGGAGGGCGCCGGACACGATCACGCCACCGACCCCCGACGCGTCCCTCGGTGGCCGCTTGTAGCATGGCTCGCACGAAGCCAGAAGGGGAGATCCATGCACGCTGGCGCCCATCCCGACGACCTTGGCCAAGCGACGAAGGAGTTCCTTTCGGCGCGCCCGCAGCTTTTCGGCATCGCGTACCGTGTCCTGGGCGGCAGTGCGGCGGAGGCCGAGGACGTCGTGCAGGAGACCTGGCTGCGATGGCAGAACACGGACCGCTCGAAAGTCCACGAACCCGCCGCGTTCCTGACCACGGTCGCCACCCGCCTGGCGATCAATCTGGCCCAGTCCGCCCGCGTCCGCCGTGAGTCCTACGTGGGGCCCTGGCTTCCCGAGCCCGTCGACACCAGTCATGATCCGCAGTTGGGCGCGGAGCGGGCCGAGGCCCTGGAAATGGCGGTTCTGTTGCTCCTGGAGAAGCTGAATCCCGTGGAGCGCACCGCCTACGTGCTACGGGAGGCGTTCGACTATCCCTACGGGCGGATCGCCGAGATCCTGGAGACGACCGAGGCCAACGCCCGTCAGCTGGTGAGCCGCGGACGAAGGCACCTGGCCGCCGAGCGCAAGGAGCGCGTCACGCCGGCCGCCCATCGGCGGCTGCTGGAGGTGTTCCTCTCCGCGGCGCGAACGGGCGACCTGTCGGTACTGGAGGACGTGCTCACCGCGGACGTCGTCAGCTACTCGGACGGTGGCGGGATCCGCGGCGCGTCCAGGATCCCGGTGGTCGGACGGCCCCATGTCTCGCGGTACCTCGTGGCCTTCGCCCCGCGCTTCTGGCCGCAGGCGGACATCCGGTGGGTCGAGGCGAACGGCCGGCCGGCCGTGCTGGTCTCGTCCGGCGGGGAGGCTGTCGCCCTGCTGTCCGTCGATGTCTCGGCGCAGGGCATCGAGCGGATCATGTGGGTGATGAACCCGGCCAAGCTGGCGCCCTACGTGGCCTCTCTGAGCGGCTGACCTGCTGTCGGGGGTCTCGGGTCGGCAACGGGCAGGCGTCACAGGAACGGTTGCTTGTCGGTCATCCAGTAGTCCGGAAGTCGGACCTCCCACCTGCCTGAGGACAGACAACGTGACGTGCGTCGTGTGCGGTGCGGTACAGCCTGCGAGAGAGGGCACCCCGGTCCCACGAGGGCGCACCGCCGCCCGGCCCGTCACCGCCCCCTGGCACCCCAGGCCCCCGTGTACGCGCTCCCGGCCGTCCGCCGGGAAGCCGTACCGCGACGACATCGGAGTCATGCCGTGACCGAGCGGATCCAGTTGCCCACCCTGTCGACCGAAAAGGACTACGACGGGGACGAGTTCCTGCCCATCTACACGACCACCGTGACCGTGCACGGCGGTGTGGCCTCGCACGGGCGGGCCTCCGGGCGGGCACGCTCGTCCGACGGCGCCCTGGACCTCGAACTGCGCATGCCCGCCGAGCTGGGCGGTGACGGCAAGGGAACCAATCCCGAGCAGCTCTTCGCGGCCGGCTTCGCGGCGTGCTTCCACGGCGCGCTGAGCCTCCTGGCGCGGCAGGAGGCACTCGACCCGGCGCCCATCTCCGTCGTGGCGACCGTCGCCTTCGGACGGGATCCCAAGGACGGTGGCTACGTGCTTCACGTCGACCTGGTGGTGCGGTGGCCCGGTGTCGCCGCCGACGTGGCCACCGGTCTGCTGGAGAAGGCCGACACGTTGTGCCCCTACGCGCGTATGGCCTGGAGGGGTACCCCGACGACCATCACGCTCGCCTCCTGAGCGGTACCTCCGGCAGGCGTCGGCCGCCGCCCCCCCGCGGCGGCCCCTCGTCGTGGGCGCCGCCGGTCACGACGGGAACCACAGGTCCGCGTCGGCGGCTTCCTCCTTGCGGACGGCGAAGACGGAGACGTCCTTCTTGTGCAGGCTCTGCGGGGGCAGGGCCGCAACCAGGGGGTGGTCACCGGGTGCGGCACGCCGCCCGCGCCGCCCGGGGAGCGCGGCGTCGAAGAACTCCGCGTTGACGGACCGGTAGTGCGCCCAGTGCTGCGGCAGGTCGTCCTCGTGGAAGATGGCTTCCACGGGGCAGACGGGCTCACAGGCGTGGCAGTCGACGCACTCCGCCGGGTTGATGTAGAGCGTGCGTGAGCCCGCGTAGATGCAGTCCACCGGGCACTCGGCCACACACGCCCGGTCCATGATGTCGACACAGGGCTGCGCGATGACGTACGTCATCTCTTTCCTCCTCCTCGCCGTCGAACACGTCACTGGGCCGGCTCGTTCGGCCGTCGGCTCATCGGTACGACCGGGAATGCCGCCATGTTGTGACACGTGATGCACACTCTCGGTCGTCACCACTGTTGGTCCCACGCCTCGCCGAGCCGTCGCCGGCTTCCTGACCGGACTCCCACACGGGCCCCCACGTGCGGGAAGAGCCGTGCCGGGCGTCGGAGCGGCGCTCTTGTCACAAACCGCCGCCCAGCCTGGTCCTAGTCAGTGACCACCCAGAGCGACGGGAGCAATCGTGCCTATCACCGAACAACGTCTTGCCACCAGCGTGCTGGTGATCGGTACCGGCGGGGCCGGCCTGCGGGCGGCGATCGAGCTGGCCGAGGCCGGCGTCGACGTCATCGCCGTCGGCAAGCGTCCCAAGGAGGACACCCACACCTCTCTGGCCGCCGGCGGGATCAACGCGGCCCTGGCCACGATGGACCCCGAGGACACGTGGCAGCAGCACGCCGCGGACACCCTCAAGGAGAGCTACCTGCTCGGCGACCCCCGCACGGCCGAGATCGTCACCCAGGGCGCCGCCCTGGGCATCGACGACCTGGAACGCTACGGCATGGCCTTCGCCCGCGAAGGGGACGGCCGGATCTCGCAGCGCTTCTTCGGCGCCCACAAGTTCCGTCGGACCGCCTTCGCCGGCGACTACACCGGCCTGGAGATCCAGCGCACGCTCATCCGGCGTGCGAGCCAGTTGGACATACCCATGCTGGACAGCGTCTACGTCACCCGTCTCCTGGTCCACGACGGTGCCGTCTTCGGGGCCTACGGCTTCGACCTCAACAACGGCACCCGTCACCTCGTCCACGCGGACGCCGTCATCCTGGCGGCCGGCGGGCACACCCGTATCTGGCGACGCACCTCCTCGCGGCGGGACGAGAACACCGGTGACTCCTTCCGCCTGGCGGTCGAGGCCGGCGCCCGCCTGCGCGACCCCGAACTGGTCCAGTTCCACCCCTCCGGCATCATCGAACCGGAGAACGCCGCCGGCACCCTGGTCAGTGAGGCGGCCCGCGGCGAGGGCGGCATCCTGCGCAACGCCCTCGGCGAGCGGTACATGAACCGCTACGACCCCCAGCGCATGGAACTGTCCACCCGCGACCGCGTGGCCCTCGCGTCCTACACCGAGATCAAGGAAGGCCGCGGCACCCCGAACGGCGGGGTCTGGCTGGACGTCTCCCACCTCCCCCGCCAGACGATCATGAACCGGCTCCCCCGGGTCTACCAGACGCTCCTCGAGCTGCAGATGCTCGACATCACCCGCGAACCCATCGAGGTCGCCCCCACGGCGCACTACTCGATGGGCGGCGTCTGGGTACGTCCCGAGGACCACAGCACCGACGTCCACGGCCTGTACGCCATCGGCGAGGCCTCCAGCGGCCTGCACGGCGCCAACCGCCTCGGCGGCAACAGTCTCATCGAACTCCTCGTCTACGGCCGCATCACCGGCAGGGCCGCCGCCGCCTACTCGAAGACGCTGACCGCGCAGCCCCGGTCCGCTGCCGCCGTGGCCCAGGCCCGCGCCGAAGTGGACGAACTGCTCGACGCCGACGGACCCGAGAACGTCCGCGCCCTGCAGCGCGCCATCCGCAACACCATGACCGAACACGCCGGCGTCGTCCGTGACGAACAGGGTCTGCGCGCCGGCCTGGCGGAGCTGGACACCATCGAGAAGCGCATGGAGAACGTCGGAGTGCACCCCGACATCGCCGGCTTCCAGGACCTCGCCCACGCCTTCGACCTCAAGTCGGCCGCCCTGGCGGCCCGCGCCACCCTCGAAGCGGCCCTGGAACGCCGGGAAACCCGTGGTTGTCACAACCGCAGCGATTTCCCCGACACGGACCCCGCCTTCCGCGTCAACCTCGTCTGGTCCCCGACGACCGGGATCACCCACGAGAGCATCTCACCCATCCCGGATGAGATCGCGTCCCTCATGGCGGATGTCTCCACCGAGGGAAAGCTAGTCGAATAGCCGCCCGCCACTCCTCGCTCGCGCGCTTCCCGGCTTTTTTCAGAGCCATTGAATCTCGGCAGAAGAAAAGCTCAGGGAATGCACCGTGACGTTGTCACAGGAAGTGTGTGCATCCGGTCTTTCTTATGCGGACGACATCGCACATTCCCGAAAGGAATTTCAACATGAAGGTCGTAGTGATCGGCGGTACCGGACTGATCGGCTCGAAGCTGGTCGCCAAGCTCAACGAGCATGGTCACGAGGCGGTGCCGGCCGCCCCCAACACCGGCGTCAACACCCTCACGGGCGAGGGCCTGGGCGAGGTCCTGACCGGCGCCTCGGTCGTGATCGACGTTTCCAACTCGCCCTCCTTCGAGGACGACGCCGCCATGGAGTTCTTCCGTACCTCGACCGCCAACCTCCTCAAGGCCGAGGCGGACGCCGGTGTGACCCACCACGTCGCCCTCTCCGTGGTCGGGACGGACCGGCTCCAGGAGAGCGGCTACTTCCGTGCCAAGCAGGCACAGGAGGAGCTGATCAGGGACTCGGGAATTCCGTACTCCATCGTTCACGCGACGCAGTTCTTCGAGTTCATGAAGGGCATCGCCGAGTCGGCGACCGACGGTGACACCGTCCGTCTGGCTCCGGTCAGGATCCGGCCCGTCTACTCGGACGACGTGGCCGCCGCCGTCGGCCGCACCGCTGTCGGCACCCCCGTCAACGCAGTGGTGGAGGTCGCCGGCCCCGACGAGTTCCGGCTCGACGAGCTGATCCGCAAGGGCCTGGCCGCCAAGAACGACCCGCGCAAGGTCGTGACCGACGCGCATGCCCCGTACTTCGGTGCGGACCTGCAGGAGAACACGCTGCTGCCCGGTCCGGACGCGCACATCGCGGAGACCCGTTTCACCGACTGGCTCGCCCAGCAGCAGTGAGTCGCCGGGCGGGGCGGCCCCGGGGCAGGGCCCGCCACCCGCGTGAGGGCCTGTCGTCCGCATCGCGGCACGGCAGGCCCTTTCCACATCCGGCACGGTTCCGGTCGGGACGCCGACACACCTTGCCACCGACAGACGGCAACCACAGAGAAAGCAACCCACCATGCTGGTTCAACGCCATCAGGCCGTTTCTCCCGGCTCCGGCCCGTACCCGGCGGTGACCGGTACCTACACCGTCGACCCGGTCCACAGCACCATCGGGTTCTCCGTCCGGCACGCCATGATCTCCCATGTCCGCGGAAGATTCGACCGTTTCGAGGGCCTGCTCAAACTCGACGGCTCCGACCCGTCCCGTTCCGAGGCGTACGTGAGTGTCCAGACCGACAGTCTGGACACGGGAGTCCCGGAGCGCGACGCGCACCTGGGGGGACCCGCCTTCTTCGACTCCGCGACGTTCCCCCTGATGAGCTTCCGTTCCACCGGCATCGTCCCGCTCGGCGGCGACGAGTTCCGCATCATGGGCAGTCTGCGCATCAAGGACATCGAGCTGCCCCTGGACATCGACGTCGTCTTCGGCGGTGCCGGCGACGACGCCCACGGGCAGCACCGGGTCGGTTTCGAGGGCACGGCCACCCTGCGGCGTTCGGACTGGGGGCTGGCCTGGAACACGCCGCTGGAGACGGGGGGAGTCCTCGTCAGCGACAAGGTGACCCTGACCCTGGACGTCTCCGCGGTACGGGTCGACCCGGACGCGGCGGCCTGACGAAAAGCCGATGTGGGTGGGCGGGGTGGTCCCGGTTCCGGGGCCACCCCGCCCACCCGCATCGGTAACGGCCGGCGACGGCACCCGCGCTCAAGCGGCGCTTTCCGTCGCCGTCGACCCGCCTGCCGCGCGTCGTCGCAGGGCGCGGCGCTCGCCTTCCGTCGTGCCGCCCCAGACGCCCTCGACCGGGCCCGCGTCCACGGCCCACTCCAGGCAATGCGCCATCACCGGGCAACGACGGCAAACGGCCTTCGCTTCGTCCGTCTGTACCGCTACCGGACCGCTGTTGACATTGCCTATCGGGAAGAAAAGATCAGGATCTTCGCGCAGGCACAGACCCCGTACGCGCCAATCCATGGAACACCTCCTGCGTGAGGAACGGATACCGGTTCGGGCGGTGGCTTTTCGGGGAACACCAGGAACGCGGTGCGCGATGCATCACCGCTTTTCACATGAAAGACCGAACGGTCGGCGCGGGTGTGACATCGGGCCGGTACCGACCGCCGTCGGCGCGAAGCGTCGGTACCCACAGTGATCCACCGACCGGGGAGGCCTCCGGCCCCGTGCACCCGGCGCCGGGTGCTGTCGGCTCCGGACCGACGGCCCGCCCGCCGAAGGTCCGGCAAGAAATCCATCGCGAAACCGTCACGAAGAGCCTGCGCCGCCGGTCACTTGGAGCGGAGGTGATTGCACCGCCCGCCAGAACCCTCAGCACGCCGGCCGCCGCCCTGGCGGTTCCCGGCAGACGGCCACATGGCCGCGTCCGCGAGAACACCGGTACCAGCGAAACGGAGACCGAAGGAACATGCATCCACAGGCGCCCCCCGTGGGGAGCAACATGAGCGAGGCCGTCTCCGTCTTCGTAGAGCTCCGGCCACGTCTCTTCGGCATCGCCTATCGCGTGCTGGGCAGTGCGGTGGAGGCCGAGGACGTCGTCCAGGAGGTGTGGCTGCGCTGGCAGCGGACCGACCGTGCCGTCGTGGTCAGCCCCGTGGCGTTCTTGTCGAGTACCACCACACGGCTGGCCATCAACGTGGCTCAGTCAGCCCGCGTCCGCCGCGAGACCTACATCGGCCCTTGGCTGCCCGAGCCCGTCGACACCAGCAACGACCCGGAGGTCGGCGCCGAGCGGGCGGAAGCACTGGAACTCGCCCTGCTCCTGGTACTGGAGAAGCTGCCCCCGACCGAGCGCGCCGCGTACGTGCTGAGAGAAGCCTTCGACTACGGCTATCCCGAGATCGCGCACATCCTGCAGCTCAGCCCCGTCAACGTGCGGAAGATCGTGAGCCGGGCGCGCAAGCACCTCACCGACGACCAGCGGGACAGCGTCGACGCCGCCGAGCACCGCAAGCTGCTCGATGCCTTTGTCGCCGCCGCTCGGCAGGGGGACGTCGCCTCGCTGGAGGCACTGCTCACGCCGGACGCGGTCAGTCTGTCCGACGGGAACGGCATCCGGGGGGCAGCTCGCGTTCCCGTTCTGGGCCGTGCCCGCGTGGCGAACCTGTCGACCGCCTATCCACGGTTCTGGCCGACCGTCGAGGTGGAACCGGTCGAGGCGAACGGACGAAGCGGGATCCTGCTCCACCGGGACGGCCGGGCCGCCACCTTCATGACCATCGCGGCCACGTACCGGGGCATTCATCAGGTGATGTGGGTCTTCAACCCGAGCAAGATCGCCGCCTTCATCGGCTCCCGCTCCCGCCGGGCGGCCGTCCGGGGTGTCTGAGACCGGCCCCGGAGCGGCATGTCAGGGACGAGGACGGTTCCAGGAGCGCAGTTTGTCGGGGTTGAGGACGACCCAGACCTGTACGACACGGGAGTCGGCTACGTCGAGGGTGACGACTGCGGCGACCTGGTCGTCGTAGCGCGCCACGAGGCCGGTGGATCCGTTGACGGGGTGGGTGTGCAACGTGGTGCGCGGGTGCCGGGCGAGCAGGGTCAGCAGACTCCGGGCGACCCTTTCGCTGCCGGTGACGGGCCGCGTCAGCGCGCGGACCTTGCCTCCGCCGTCGAAGAACGCGGTGACGTCGGGAGTCAGCAGGGACGCCAGACGGCCGGCGTCCTCATCGGCACATGCCTGTCGTACGGCGTGGGCGATCTCGTCCTGGCGACGTGGTGATGCCGGCTGTGCGCGCCGGGTCCGAAGGCTGTGACGGGCCCGGTTCGCCGGCTCGGCGCATTCCGGTTCGGGCTGTCCCGGGCTGCCCCCAACCGTGCCAACTGCCGTTCTCAGGACGTCGCTGAGCACGAACGCCGCTCTCTTCGCGGGTGACAGCGTCTCCGGTTCCGGCGGGAGCACCGCGCTGACTCCGCTCTCCGGGCCGGTATCGCGCAGTCCCCTCTCCCGCGCGCGCCGCTGGGTGTCCCCTTCAGGGTCCGGCGGGGCCAGCCGCTCCAGGCAGATGGTCCCCACGACCCGGCTCAGCCAGGCCCGTGGCGACCCTATCCGCGACCGTTGGCGATCGGTGAGCCCGTACCACTCCCGATACGCCTCGTCGATGACACGCTCGGCCGCGACGGGGCTGCCCAGCATCCAGTGAGCGACCTCCAGCAGATGCCGCCGCTCATCGAGCAACTCCGCGATCGGCACGGTGTCACCGACAGGTTCCATACCGCCTTCTCCCTCCCGACGGCCCCTCAGCACTGCCACTGCGGCGGTGTACGCCCTGGAAGGTAACCGGCGGTGTCCGGGAACGCCACATCCATGTCCCGGGGAGAGGCTCGGCCTCCGCGTCTCCTGTCGGTTCGACAGCTGTCCGGGAAGCGGTCGGAAGGTGTGGCACTTCCGCAACAAAAACATACTTTCATGTGACCCCGCTGCCGGATGTCATGTGCAATGCCAATACAGTGTGTTGCGTTTGAACAGGCCGCTTGTGACGTCCACTTACCCCGAACGGTCCCTCCACACTCATCCCCGAAGGGATCACGATGCGCAACGTATGGAATGCCGCAGCCGTCGGAACCATGCTCATAGGGCTCTCGCTCACCCCGGGTGTCGCCCAGGCGACACCCGGCGGTCCCGGCGTCAGCGGCAGGATCCTGGCACAGCGGACCATCGGTGACCGGGACTACACCCGCCGTGAGATCACCATCCCTGACGGCCAGGCGACGGGATGGCACTACCACGACGGCTATCTGTACGCGTATGTCAAGCAGGGAACACTGAGCCACTTCAATGCCGCGTGCGCGTCCGACGGCGTGTACGCGGCGGGCAGCTTCCTGACGGAGACGCCGGGCGCGGACCACGCGCACATCGGCCAGAACCGAGGCGCGACGGATGTCGTCCTGGAGGTCCTCCACGTCCTGCCGCACGGCGCTCCGCCGGCGGAGGACGCTCCTGACCCCGGCTGCGAACCGCAGTAGCGCGGCGCGCGGTACGACGGGCTGTCACAGCTCCCCCTGCTGCCCGGTCTATGCGGTGTCGACGGCTTGCGGCGATGTCCGCCCGAGCCCCGCAGCGAAGGAGGAGGAGCATGGCAGGGACACACGCCAGCCGACGCGTTCGAGCGATCGCTGTTCGAGAGCGACCTGTCCACGGGCTTCCGGCACGAGCTGAGGAAGGACGAGAGGATGCCCCGAAGCACTGACCGGCAGACCGATCCCACCGCCGTCAGCGCGTCGCTCGCGGCGGAGGCCGCCCTGCTCGAAGGGCGGCTGATCCTGCTCCGAGAAGCGATCGACACGGTGGACGCCCGCATCGACGCGGTCTCCGAGGCCCTCAGACGACTGCAGCACTCGGTGGCCGGGCCCGTCGACCGCAAGCCACGCTCGGGCGAGGCGAGCGACACCGGGCCCGGCCGCTCGAAGGGGGACCGTCCCTGACGGGTCGGGGGACGGATCCGGCGGGTCGTCCCGGTGGGCGATGCGCTGTCCCACCGCTGCCCCGTCCCCTTCTCGACCGGCGGCCGCTGCATATGATGTCCCGGCCAGAACAAGGGTTGAGGACGAGAGGAACGCATGGTCTCCGTGACCTCCACGGCTCGCAACATCGAGATCACCGCCGAGAGCCTCCAGGAGGACCTGACCCGGCTGGAGATCCAGAAGCAGGCGCTGGAGAGGGAACTGGCTGCGGTCACCGCTCACCTCGGCTCCGTACAGCTAGCCCTCAACGCCCTTCAGGCCCTCATGCCCGCGTCCGCTCCGTCATCCGCGGCACCCGGCCCGGCGGACACGGATCCGACGCCGGAGCCGGCGCCCGCCCCCGCGCGGCAGGCACCGCCCGCGAACACGGCCGGCAGCGCCGACGAGAGCCGGGCGCCGGCGGGCCACACCGACGCCCACGCCGACAGCGTGACAACGTACGGCAAGCTCACCGAGCAGATCCTGGCGTACTTCGCGGAAGCCGAAGACGCCGACGTCCGTGCCCGCGATGTCGCCTCCGCTCTGGGCCGTGACACCGACAGTGGCAGCATCAACGCCGTCCGGAGCACACTCGACCGTCTGGTCGGCACCTCCCGCGTTCGCCGTGTCGGCCGCGGTCTGTACCGCGCGGTCAAGCCGTAGCGGTTCCGGGCAGCGGGTGCGCACGGTGGGACACCCGCCGCCCGGCGGCGTCGAGGACGGCCTATCCGGCGACGGCGTCCGTGGGTTCCTCGCTCCGGCGGGGGTCGCCGCTGGAGGTGAAGGCCTCCCTGGGGTGCTGGACCGAGACGAGAGAGACGATGTCGCGGCCGTAAAGTGCGGCGGTGGCCCACACGGCGAACACGCGGGCCTTGCGTTCCCAGCTCGGAACCGCCAGAACGTGGTAGCCCCGGTGCATCAGCCAGGCCGGGAAGCCCTTGATGACCAGTCGGCGGTACTGGAAGATGCCATGGCCGAGCCCGAGCGTCGCCACCACACCCAGACTGTGGTGCACGTAGTCCTTCGTCGGCCGGCCGCGCAGTGTCGCCAGGATGTTCTTCGCCAGACGTTTGCCCTGGCGGACGGCGTGCTGAGCGTTGGGGACCGTGCGGGCGTCCGGGCGTCCGGCCGCGAGATCGGGCACCGAGGCGTCGTCGCCGGCCGCCCAGACGTCCGCCACCGCCTCGGTGGCCGTACCGACCCTGAGATCAGCTCGCACGGTCAGCAGACCCCGTTCGTCGACGGGAAGGTCGGTGTGGTTGTGCACGATCGGGTTGGAGGCGTTGCCCGCCGTCCACACGAGCAGGCCGCAGTCGTACTCCGCTCCGTCCGAGAGCACGACGCGTCCGTCCTTCGCCGAGACGAGCTGGGTGTTCAGGTGCACCCGGGCACCCCGCTTCTCCAACGAGCGCACCACCCACTCACCGGGCCGGTCGGTGACCTCGGGCAGGATCCGGGCCCGCGCCTCGACCAGGTGGAAGGCGGGTTCTTCCGCGCCGATCTCCGGATAGTGCCTGAGCAGCGCGGTCGCCAGGCCCAGCAGCTCGCCGAAGCCCTCCACCCCCGAAAAGCCACCACCGACGACGGTGACGGTGAGCAGCTTGCTGCGTTCGGGCCCGCGCGGCAGGGTCGCCGCGCGGTCGAACGAGGTGAGCAGCCGGTCGCGGATCGCCACGGCCTCCTCGACATGCTTCAGCCCGTACGCCTGGTCACCCAGCCCCGGGATCGGGAAGGTGCGCGTGACGGCTCCCGCCGTCACCACGAGCACGTCGTAGTGGAGGTCGAAGTCCGGCCCGGTCTGCGGCCTGACCGTGACCGTGTGCGCGCTGTTGCGGATCTCCGTCACCGCGCCCGCGATCAGGCGGGTCCGGTGCAGATGCCGCCGGAGCGAGACCGCGGCATGACGGGCCTCCACCGACCCGGCGACCACCTCGGGCAGGAACGGCTGGTACGTCATGTACGGACGAGGGTCGACCACGGTGACGCGTGCCTCACCCCGTCGCAGTTTCTTCTCCAGGCCCCACGCGGTGTAGAAACCCGCGTAACCACCACCCACGATCACGATCTCACGCACGGTGTCCTCTGTTTCTCTAGGCTTCACCCTTCTAGACCGGTCGACACCACATGGTGTGACATGACAAGTTCTGGTCAATCGGCCACCGCATGCGGCAGGCCCCGGGGCGTTCGCGGTGCCGGCCGGGGGGCTTGCCGACCGGCGCCGTCCAGCGGGGGATCTCCCGCGTCGACTCGATCAGGACCGGGGGGAGACACACGCGCTCGGCGGCACGGGCGCCGTGGTTCCGCGCCGGCCCCGTGGCACGACTCGTTCCGACCTCGGACGCGCGGCCGGCCGGGAGAGGGGCGTCGTACGAGCGCGAGTCGGCCTCGGCCTCCTCCTTCGACGTCGCGGGCCGTGCGCGCCTTCCGGCCCGTTCCCCCGCACGCCGGGCCCGTGCGTCACATCGTCAGGAGACACGGCGCTGGCGGGCCGACGAGCCGGTGGCCGGAAGACGCGGTCGTCGACGTCGACCACGGCGGGACCGGGACGTCGCCGGGCCGACGCCCACACAGCGCGTCGTGCCCGCGCCGACGCCGTATGCCGTTCTCCGATCGGTCCGGCCGCCGCGCCCGTCACGCGTCGGCGTGCGCGCTCCAGTGCTTCTCCAGGATTTCGGCCACCTCCGCGGGCCGCTGGAGGACCGTCCAGTGATTGCAGTCCATCTCGATCACCGCCGTGGCGTGCACGGAGGCGCCGAGCCTGCGCCCGAACTCGATCTGGCAGGCGGGATCGAGCGCCCCCCAGAAGACGACGCACGGCGCCGACACGGCGGACAGGCCCGGCTCCCACTCCGCCCCCATGGTGATCGCCGACCGGTACAGCCTGAGGACCGCGTCCTTCATCGGCTCGTCCACGCGGCTCGCCATCTCCCTGGCGAGGCCGAGGGGCACGTCGAAACCTGCCGCCAGGTCGGCGGCGAAGGGTTCGGTGCGCAGTTCGGACATGAAGCGCTCACCCTCGACCCGGTCCTGCCAGATCTTGGCCAGCGGATGCCAGACGTACTCGGCGTTAACCGGGCCGTTGCCTCCTGCCCAGGTACGGACCAGATCCGGCCGCAGGTAGGCGACCCGGAGAGTGAGAATGCAGCCCCAGTCGTGGCCGACCAGGTCCACCGGCTCGCCGACCCGCTCCAGCCGCTGGATGAGCCAGTCCACGTACTCCTCCTTCGTGGAGCCGAAACCGGCCGGTCGCGCGGCGCCGAAGCCGGGCAGATCCCAGGCTTCCACGTCGGTCCTGGTCAGGTGCTGTCGGACACCGTCCCATACGTGGTGGGTGTCAGGAACGCCGTGGATCAGAATCGCGGGCATGGGTGAATTCCTTCATCAGTGGACGGCGCCTCGTGGATGAGAGCGGCATCCCATGCTGTCACACTATTGTCGACGCTGCCGGTAGTGCTTGCGACGGTTCGGCCAGCCACGTGAACCGTGTCACTCGATACATACTGTCCGAGCCGCCCTGACGACGGGTGCCGGGTGCCGGGCGACGGCCCTGGGCCGAAGGGCTGTCCTGCCGGCGGTGCCACGGCCGAGGCCATCCGCCGGCTGTTCCTGCCATCACCCCACGCCACCGTGTCTTCGACGGCGGGAGGCGCCCCCGCGCTGTCCGTCGAAGCCTTCTCCTGCCCGTACCTGTCGTTCGTGCGCCTACGGGGCCCCGCGGCCGACGAACTGCTGAGGACTGCCGTGCGGCTCACCCGTGACACCCGCTGCCCGATCAAGCCTTCGGCGGTGAGGACGTCGGCTGCCGCACCACCGAGGACGCGTTCGCCCGTTGCGCGGCGCTCGGGACAGTGGCAACAATTGACATTAGGCGGGCGTCCCCCGAACCAACACCGCATCATCGTCACCGTGACACCGGCGGGCCTCGTATGCCGATGATTCCAGTATCTGGTGTGAGAGCTTCAGACGCTCTGCGACGAAGAGTACGTGTTGCATATGATGCTTCGCAGTACCCGCCCCGGCATCCGGGTCGCGTGACACCCCCAGGTGAGCTGGGCAGGGGCGTGGCACGAGGGGTTGAGGATGAGAGGGAGACATGGTTCCGGCATCTCGCGCAGCGCACAACATCGAGGTCACTGCTGAGAGTCTCCATGAGGACCTCAGCCGTCTGGAGCTGCAGAAGCGGGCGTTGGAGAGGGAACTGGCCGCCGTCGCCGCCCACCTCGACACCGTCCATCGGGCCCTGCGGGCCTTCGAAGCCGTGTTGGCGGACTCGCCGGGAGCGACGGCCGCGACGGACACCGTTGGCACGGGTCGGCACCGCGACGCGGGGCGGACCGAGGCGGACACGCTTTCGGCCCCCGCCTCCCTCGACACCTCGGCCGACGTCACCCGGGCATCACGGCAGCCCGGAGGTGAGAAGGAAACAGCGAAGCGGACGTCTCGCGCGAAGGTCGCCACGGAGCGAAGGTACGGCAGGCTGACCGAGCAGATCCTGGACTACTTCGCGCAGGTCGGCGACGCCGATGTGCGCGCCCGCGACGTAGCGGTGGCGCTCGGCCGTGCCACCGACAGCGGCAGCATCAACGCCATCCGCAGCACGCTCGACCGTCTCGTAGGCTCTTCCCGCGTCCGGCGCACCGGCCGAGGTCTCTACCGCGCCGGACAATCCTGAACAGACCCTCACCAGCGGCCGACCGTGCCCCGGACGCCACCTCGCGGGGGATCGACGGGCGTCCGGGACACCGCACCCGCTCAGCTCTGCGCAACGGGTGCGGGAGCATTCCCGACGTTGCGCGAGGTGTCCAAACCCGACGTCGAGAACACTGTGATCAGCCTACCGCACTTTCACACGTCCGGAGACGACAGTGGTGGCCCGCACCCACCTCCCGTGACAACGTTGTGAGTTTCGGCGCCCCCCGCGATCCGAAGCCGCCTCTGGCGCACCACCGTGGCCGGGTCCTGAGCAGCAGCGGTCTCCGCGGCCTGCGGCACATCGGTTCACAGGCCATCATGCGTCTCGTCAGCGAACGCGAAGCCGGCCGTCCGCCCGGCCCACGCCCAGCCGCCCTGGTACGACACATCGCGGTGCGCGATCCACGGCGCCAAATGTTGCGTGGCTGCTGCGTCCCATAACAGTGTGATTACCTGTCATGCTTTTCCTTGCAGTACATCCACACGTGACGAATCATCGGCAGGCGTGAAGCACTCGAATCAGCCGCAGGAACTCCCCCGCGCGACCGACGATCCGCCGTCGCCTCTGTCCCCCGGCACCCACACGATCACTGTCCGCCATGGATCGGCCGACGTCGATCTGCGTTACCACGTCGCCGGCTCGGGCCCCGTGTGCCTCGCTCATCCGGGCGGACCGGGCATCGGCTGGGAGTACCTGCGCGTGCTCGGCCTCGAAGACTGCCTGACCATGGTCTACGTGGAACCGGTCGGCACGGGCGAGTCCGGTCGGCTTCCCGATCCGCGCGACTACACCGTGGCCACGTACACGCATTTCCTGCACAGTGTCGTCGAACACCTGGGGTTGCCACAGCTCACCCTGCTCGGCCACTCCCACGGTGGTTTTGTCGCCCAGCAGTACACCCTCGACCACCCCGGACGGCTTGCCGCCCTTGTCCTGTACGACACATCGCCGGTGGCGGACGACCAGTTCTGGGCGGCGGCGGTCACCGCCATGGAGCGGTTCGTGAGAGACCATGCCGACCACCACCCGGAGACGACCGGTTACGTCGCCGCCCTCACGACCCCTCTAGATCTGCTCGACGACGACGGCACCACTGCCGTGTTGCGGACGATGATGCCTGCCTATGTCTTCGACTACTGGGGCCGAGAGGACGAGTTCGCGCCCGCCCGCCGGTCGCTTCGGATGTACGCGGCTCCCGCCCAGGGGGAGGGCCCTCCGTTCGACGTCCGGGACGAGCTGCCCGGCATCGCCACGCCGACCCTTGTACTGGCAGGCCGTCAGGACTTCATCTGCGGCCCACGATGGGCCGCTCTCCTCCACGAGGCCATTCCTGCGGCCGAGTTGTCGGTACTGGAGGATACCGGGCACCTCGCGCACATCGAACGGCCCGCACGGTTCACCGCCGTGGTCCGCGCGTTCCTGCGCGCTCACCGTGTCCTTGAGGATCAGCAGATCCCGTAGCCAGATCACCTGACGTCCATCTCGCCCCTTCTCGTTCCTGCTCCTGTCACCAGTCAAGCCCCCTGTGTGGCCAACCTCCTGAACACGGCACCCCAGCGGGCTCATGGCGGCGAACCCGCCTCCCACGGCCATCACCGCTCGGCAGCTTGTCGCGCTCGCCGCCCGGGGGCAGGGGCGCCACCTGGTTCGAAAGCCGTCATCAGGTGGTCGTGGATCGCCGCTGTTCCTCCGTGTGCCTGTGCTCCATCGCCTGCTGGGCGAACCCGGGGATGGTGGGAGCACGGCTCGCGGGGCCGACGGTGACCACGAGAAATGCCTTACACGGTTCGCGGTTGCTGCCCGACTCCTTTCACCGTCGGGACCGTGGGCATGCGGTCCGCCCGGCGGATCTCTGTCACGCTGCCCACGATCAGCCGGAACCCGCGCAGGTGGCGCCGCAGCGACACGGTGTCATGCCGCGCCTCCGCGGAGCCGGTCGTCACCTCCGGCAGCAGCCGCCGGCCGGTGACGCAAGGGCGCGCGTCGCCCCCGTGACGCGCGCGCCGCGCCCGCACTCCGCTTCCTCTCAGACTCCGGCGCGGCGCGGAAACGGGGACAGCCACCACCGCCGATCAGGATCTCGCGCAGGGGACCTCCGCTCGTGGCTCGACACAACGGAGACGGGATGGTGCACGGTCGTGTGGCACGCCGACCGGCACGGGCCTCGGCTGAGAGCCCTGCGGTCTTGTCCTCCCTCGACGGACACCCCTGCGGCAGGACGATCCCGCCTTGCTGCTCGACCTCCCTCCTCGGCCTCCCCGGCACTTCGCGTGCGGACGCCCAGTCGCGGGACGTGTGTTCCGGGAGCCCGGCGGCTCGTGCCGAGGAGCGGTGGCCAGGGGCCCCGGGGGTGGTCACTGCCCAGGACCAGGGTGTGGACCAGGCACTGCCGGGGGCGCCGTGGAGCTGCCCGGAAAGCGACCGTGTTCGCATGCCGCATCAACGGATGCCAGGTGTGAACGGAGGCGAGAGCGTGACCATGCTGCTGGAGTCGCACGCGGACCACCCGGACCAGGACGACGGCCGGTCGGCCGGGAGAGAGGATGGCTCCGCCGCCGTGTTCGTCGGCACGACGCCCCGGCTCTTCGCCATCGGTCTGCGCATCCTGCACGACGTGGGCGAGGCCCAGGACGTAGTGCAGGAGACGTGGCTGCGTTGGGTCGGAACCGACCGTTCCGTCGTCGTCTGCCCGCCGGCGTTCCTCGCGACGACGACCGCCAGGCTCGCCATCAACGTCTCCCAGTCGGCCCGCTGGCGCCGCGAAATCCTCGCCGGCCCGTGGTTGCCCGAGTCCGCGGACTGTTCCACGGGGCCGGAGACGGCAGTCGAACGCCAGGAAGCGGTGGACACCGCGATCCGGCTGCTCATGGAACGGCTGCCCCCCGCCGAACGAGCCGTCTATCTCCTACGTATGGCTTTCGACTACCCCTATGCACGGATCGCGGAAGTACTGAACGTGCGGGAGGCACACGCGCGGCAACTCCTGCGCCGTGCCCGCACTCACCTCATCACGGCGCGGCTGCGCCCGGTGAGCACCACCGCTCACCGGCGTCTCGTCCGGACGTTCCGCCAAGCCGCGGACACCCTCGACCTCGCCGAATTGGAAGAGTTGCTTGTCGCCGACCTCGCCCGTCAGGTTGCCACGCCGGCTGTCCCACCGCGCCGGGGAGCCGCCGCCGGGGGCCGATGAGTGGGCTGTCCCGCGGATCGGCTCGCTCGGCGGATGCCGATACCGGTGACGGCTGGCCGGGCAGCGCTCGGGGCTCGGCCCGTGCGCCTCTGCCGGAACACAGGGTCGCTGAGAACGCCGAGAACCCTCTCGAGTCGGTCCGGCAGCTGAGCGAGTCGGTCGACGACAGCCGGAGGAACGCCTCGTCCTGGAACCGTACGGCGGGCGCCGCTTCGAGCGGTGTCACCGTCCGCGTTCGCGGCCGGCAGGTCCCCGCAGTGGCCGCCGCGTTGTGGCACGGACACGCGACCGGCCGACCGATCCGACGTTCGCCGATCGCCTCTGCTCACTGGTCGTTCCGTCTGATTCGCCGGGGCGGGTGGGTTGCGTGAACGGTGTCGGGCAGCGCCTCGGACAGCTCTCGGCGGGAAGTGATGCCGAGTTTGGTGAACACCTTGCGAAGGTGCCACTCGACGGTACGGGGACTGATCAGCAGCTGTGCACCAATCGCCGAATTCGTCTGCTGGTGCGCGGCGAGCCGGGCGATCTGGGCCTCCTGAGGTGTGAGTTCGTCGCGGGCTTCGACGGTGTACCTGCGTGCCCTCTCGCCCGTGGCCAGGAGCGCTCGACGGGCTCGCTCACCGAATCCTTCGGCGCCCATCGCGGTGAAGAGTTCGTGGGCCGTCCGCAGTTGCTCACGGGCGTCGAGATGTCTGCCCTCGCGGCGCAGCCATTCGCCGTAGAGAAGACGAGCCCGGGCGAACTCGGCCCTGACCCGGGTGCGGCCCAGCCGCTCGATCGCCTCGCGGTAGAGGGGTTCCGCGGCGTCGCCCTCGCTCATCAGCGCACGCGAGCGCGCCTCGACGCCGAGCGCCCAATCGGTACCGCTGGCCTGTGTCATCTCGGAGAGCCGCTTGAGCGCATCGGCGACCAGGTCGGTGGCGCCGCAGCCGGCGGCTGACTCGATCAGCTCGACCAACCCCCAGTTCGCGGCGGCTAGTTCCCGCGGGTACTCGCCTGCCGCACGAGCCGGGCCCAGCGCGTCCTCGTGCCGGCCCAGGCCATTGAAGAGCAGCGCGTTCGCCCATTGCGTGACGGTCGTCCCAATGCCCTCGCCACGGGCCACGACCTCGCTCAGAGTGGCTTCGATCAGCGGGAGGGTGTGTTCTTCGCGTCCTTGCCACGCACCGAACACCATGATCTCGTAGAGAGGACGTTCACTTCCGATCGCCTCCCTCACCGCTCTCGCCTCGTCGACGACGGACGCCGCCGCTTCATGCTCACCGGCGAACATCAGCATGATGATGCGGGAGTTGAGCGCGAGGAGAAGCTCGCTGAGGGCCCCGGCATCGCGAGCGATCTTCACGAAGCGGGCGGTGAGGACATCGAAGCTCTCGTCGTCCCACACGTCCGCCGCGGCGACCCCCGCGACCCAGAGGGACCGCAGGCCTTCCGACACCGAGATCTCCTCGGTGCGGTATGCCCGCAATGCTCGACGGACGGTCGGCAGCGCAGCCGGATACCCGTCCCTGACCATGGAGGCCATGCCCGCCAGCAGCATGTCACCCCGGCCGGCCCGGTCCGGGGTGATCCGGGGTGCGGCCGCCGCCACCTCCGCCAGGTCCGCGGCACCGGCGAACCGGCCCGCGTACATGGCGGCGGAGAAGGCGCTCAAATAGGTCTGCCGGGCGAGTTCGGTGTCGAACGGCTCGAGTCGTTCGGCGGCGGCGAGCAGCAACCGGGGAGCCTCGTTGCTGCGACGCGAGGCGTACGCGATCTGGGCACGCAGCAGATCGATCCTCGCCCGCCCGAGTTCATCGACCGGTCCTGCCTCGGTGGCCGCCAGCAACTGGACGGCCGGGTCGAACTCGCCTGCCTGAACTCTGGCCTGCGCTGCCGCGAGGAGGCGGGTCACCCGGTGTGCCGGGCCGGGGGTCAACTCGGCCGCCCGCTCGAGGAATGCCGCCGCCGCGGCGAACCCACCACGCGCCTGGGCACGGCCGGCCGAACGCTCGAGTTCGGTGGAGACCGCCTCGTCCGGCTTCGTGCTGGCCTGAGCACGGTGCCACGCCCTGCGGTCGGGATCGAGTTCGCTCACCTCGGCCAGCGCGCCGTGGACCTCGCGCAGATCACGCACGTCGGCCGCCCGCCACGCGGCGGAGCGCACCAGCGGATGGCGGAACCGCACTCGTGTGCCGAACTCGATCAAGCCAGCCGCCGCGGCCGGGGCCGCCGCGTCCGAAGGGATACCGAGACGCCCGGCCGCACGCCACAGCACCGTCATGTCGCCGACCGGCTCGACCGCGGCCGTGAGGAGAAGCCTTCTGGTCTGGTCCGGAAGCGGTCGAAGCCGTCGAATGAACCCTTGTTCCATGCGACTGGCCAGTGGCGTCGTGTTCGGCAGCCCGAGGCCGAACGCCAGCTGCGTGGGCGTTCGCCCCCTCGGCAGCTCCAGCAGTGCCAAAGGGTTGCCGCGCGCCTCGGCTACGATCCCGTCGAGCACGGCCGCATCGAGTGGGCCCTGGAGCACGGCCCGCAACAAGGCCCGGGAATCCGCCTCGCCCAGCCCACTGACCTGTATCTCCGGCAGCTGCCGGAGCACCTGGTCCTCGACAGTCGTTCGGGTGGCGAGGACCAGGGCGACCGACTCGGCGAACAGGCGCCGGGCGACGAACGCGAGCGTGTGCGCCGAGGTCTGGTCAAGCCAGTGAGCGTCGTCGACGAGGCAGAGCAGCGGGCGTTCCTCCGCAACGTCGGACAGTAGGCTCAACGTCGCGAGTCCGATCAGGAAGCGGTCCGGCGGGTCCCCCTGCATCAGGCCGAACGCCGTTCCCAACGCGTTCCGTTGCGGGACGGGGAGCCGGTCGAGTCGGTCGAGGAACGGCGCGCACAGCTGGTGGAGTCCGGCGAACGGGAGTTCCATCTCGGACTCGACGCCCGCGGCGCGCGCGATGCGGTACCCGGATGCGTGGCTCGCGAGGTACTCCAGCAACGCCGTCTTGCCGATCCCGGCCTCGCCGCGAAGGACCAGCACCCGACTCTGGCCTTCGCGGACACTCGCCAGGAGCTGTTCGAGTGATGCGCGCTCGCTGCGGCGGCCCCGTAGACCGGTCACGTATTCGCTCCTCAACGTCATCACCGCCGCCGCTGGACAGAACCGCCAGTTTACTGAATCCGGCTTCAGGTTCACCTTTCTCGAAGTCGGCGATCTGTTCCGGCCCTGACCCGTGTCCCCGGCCGCGGTGGTCCCGCGAGATCGGGGTCCGGGCCGCGATGAGCCACCCAGCCCCGCGGAGGCGGCCGCAGGACAGCGCCTGCACGAACTCGGGCCCGATCCCACCATCGCGCTGGAAGCACAAGCCAGTCGTCCCCAGCCGGAGCCCGGCGGTCACGGAGAGAACGGGAGACATCGCACAGCGCATTCGAACAGCCGATCGCGTCAAGCAAGTCCCGCTCTACGCGGCCCTGGGCATCACGAGTTGGTCCAGCAGTCGCCGCGGGCCGTTTCCTTGCCACGTGCTGCTGATCGGCCACGCGGCCCGCGGGGCTTCGTCTTGCTACCAGGTGTCACAGCCCCTATGAGCGGAGTGCTGGCCGTAGCTTTTTGACCAGGTGGAAGACCTCCCGGGCCGCATAGCGTTTGAGGCAACGGACGATTTCGCGCCGGGTCTTGCCCTCCTTGACCCGGCGCTCGTAGTAGTCCTGAGTGCGCGGGTCGACCCGCAGACGGGTGAACACGATGCGGTGGACGGCGGCGTTGGCCTGCCGGTCGCCGCCGCGGTTGAGGCGACGGAACTGCCAGCGTCCCGAGGAGCGCTCGACAGGGCTGACACCGCACAGCGCGGCGAACGACGCCTCGCCGTCCAGCCGCTCCGGGTTGTCCCCCACCGTGATCAGCAACGTGACCGCCGTGTCCGGACCGATCCCCACCACGTCGAGCAGCTGCGGAGCATGGCATTCCACGAGCCGGACAAGACGAGTCTCCACGTCCCGGATCTGCTCGGAGAGCTGACCGATCCGGTGAGCCAGCAGACCCAGCGTGACCCGGGTGGCCTGCAGCACCGCCGCGGCACCGCCTATGACGAGGGCCAACGCCACAGCGCGTTGGCCCCGACGAAACTCAGTGCGGTGTGCGCGGTGTAGTCAGACTTCGCCGCCGTCGTCCCACCCACATTCGGTGCAACGGACGCCCGCGTACATGTCGTCTCGGGCGGGGTCAACGGCGCTGCAGCCTTCCAACTTCGAACTTGGAGCTCCGCACCGAGGACAGCCAACGATGAGGCCGAACCCATGGAAGCACCTGTATTCGAGTCCGGACTCCTCAACCGTCCGCTGCATCGTCTTCAGGAGTTCTGCCTGGGAGTCCACACCTACGAGTTCCCGAGCGGGCGTCGCGGAGTCGGCCGGCTCAGGCGGGAGTGATGTTCTCCGCCTGCGGGCCCTTCTGGCCCTGGGTGATGTCGAAGTTCACCTTCTGGCCTTCCTGGAGCTCACGGAAGCCGGAGGCGTTGATGTTCGAGTAGTGGGCGAAGACGTCCGGGCCTCCGCCGTCCTGCTCGATGAAGCCGAAGCCCTTTTCCGCGTTGAACCACTTGACGGTTCCGCTGGCCATCTGTCCTCCAAGGGGACTCGAAGTCGGCTCCCGCACCCTGCGGAAACCGGAGGTGGTCGTCCTGGTCCTCAGAGACGCTGAACAGCAAGCTGCCCGTGAACTCACGTCCACGGGCGGTACTTCGGAACCACGACTGCTGACCTGGACGCTACACGGCCCCGTGCGGTCGAAGCTACGGACAACAGGGAGTGTCCTGTCCATAACTTCGACAAGCCGCGAACGGAACGGACCTTGCTGCGGATATCCCCTCGGACGGAGCGGTGCTCCGACACAGCAAGCCGGTGAGTCTGCGAACAACCCCGCCCGTACGGGACGACCCGGCGGGTGCTCGAAGTCCTTGTGAGGCGAGCAACTCCTGCGCGGGCGCGGTGCCGGTCTCGTTCTCCGACCGTTTTCCGGCCTCGTCTACGTCTTCGCGGTCACCCATATCTCCCACCTGCTGCTGTACGACCTGAGCCGGCACGGCGTCTGCCGCGCCACACTGCGGGGATTCCGGTCTGGGGCGGGTTCTTGGAGGGAGTGGGGGCCTTATGGGTCGGCGTTCGTCCTGATGTGTCCGGGGTCAGGGCTTGACGAGGACCTTCAGGCTCTTGCGGTCGGCCATGTCCTGGTAGCCGGCCGGGACGCCGTCGAGGTCGGTGGTGGCGTCGAAGACCTTCCCCGGGTCGATGGTGCCGTCGAGGATAGCGGGCATCAGTTCCTCGATGTAGGCGCGGACCGGTGCGGGCCCACCGGCGAGGCGGATGTTGTGGCGGAAGAGGCTGCCGAAGCCGATCGGGGCGTCTTCGTACTGGGGGACGCCGACGCGGCTGATCACGCCGCCGGGGCGGACGGCGCCGAGGGCCTGCTCGTAGGCGGGCATGTGGCCGACGGCTTCGAGGACCACGTGCGTGCCGTGGCCGCCGGTGAGCTCGCGGACCGCTTCGATGCCTTCCTCGCCGCGGGCGGCGACGACATCTGTGGCGCCGAACTCACGGCCGAGGTCGGTACGCGCCTGGTGGCGGCCCATCAGGATGATCTGTTCCGCACCGAGCCGCTTGGCGGACAGGACCGCGAGCAGGCCGACTGCGCCGTCGCCGATCACGGTGACGCGGGTGCGCTCGTTCACGCCGCCTGCGACGGCGGCGTGGTAGCCGGTGCCGAAGACGTCCGAGAGGGTCAGCAGGGACGGGATGAGAGCGGAGTCCGGGGCGACGGGGAGCTTGACGAGGGTGCCGTCGGCGAGCGGGACCCGGACCGCTTCGGCCTGGCCGCCCTCGTCCGGCAGACCGTCCCAGAAGTTGGCCTGCGGGTGGGCGCAGGAGGTGTGCAGGTGTTCGCGGCAGAACGCGCAGGTGTTGTCGGAGATGGCGAACGGGGCGACGACCAGATCGCCGCGCTTGACGGTGGTGACCTCGGAGCCGGTGTCCTCGACGATGCCGATGAACTCGTGGCCCATCCGGGCGGGGCCGTCCTCGGGCTTCATCGAGTTGTAGGGGTGCAGGTCGCTGCCGCAGACGCAGGACGCGGTGATGCGGACCAGAGCGTCGGTGGGGTGCTTGACGACGGAGTCGGGGACGTTCTCGACGCGGACGTCGCCGGCGCTGTACATGAGGGTTGCGCGCATGAGGTGCTCTCCAGTGCGGGGGTGGTGTGTCGGGTGGTGCTGGTCAGTGGGTAGGGGGCGGGTACACACCTGGGCCGGGTTCAAGCCTGTCGGCGTGGCCGGGTCGCGCACCCTGGAGGTCCGTCGGACCGGACGCGGCGGAGCGGCGCCGCCGGGCGAGGGCGACGGCGGTGGTGGGAATCAGGGTGAGGGCGGCGATGACGGTGCCGACCACGGCGGGGCCAGTGGTCCCGAGCCAGGTGCCGAGGGTGAGTCCGGCGATCCAGGAGCCGATGGCGGTGCCGAGGTTGAAGGCCGAGACGGTCAGGGCGGAGGCCAGGACCGGTGCCTGGCGTGCGAAGCGGACGGCCAGAGCCATCAGCACCGGGTTGGCGCCGAGCCCGAAGAAGCCCAGCAGGGCGACCAGGATGACGGTGAGCACGGCGTAGCCGGCCAGCAGGGAGATCGCCAGGAGCAGGAGGGTTGCTCCTGTGGCGGCCACGAGGGTCACGCTGTGCGGGCGGCGGTCGCCCAGGCGGCCTCCAACCAGCGAGCCGGCCAGGGCGCCCAGGCCGAAGCCGACCAGGACCAGCGGCACGATCCCGGAGGAGATCCCGGACCGGTCGGTAAGAAGCGGCGAGATGTAGGAGTACGCGGCCAGAACGCCGCCGGTCGTGGTGGCGCAGGCTGCAAGGACCAGCCACAGACGGCCGGAGCGCAGCGCGGTCACCTCGGAGCGGATCGACACCGCCTGCGCATCGCCATCGTCGTGGGGGACGGTGCGGGCGATGAGCACGATGGCCACCGCGGAGAGGGCGGCCAGGGCCCAGAACGGTCCGCGCCAGCCCATGGCCTGCCCGGCGAACGCGCCCAGCGGCACGCCGACGACGTTGGCAAGCATGGCTCCGGCGCCGACCAGGCCCAGGGCGCGGGAACTGGCGGTCGGGTCCGCGGCGCGTGCGGCGGCCACATTGGCCACCGCCCAGAAGGCGCCGGTGGCAATGGCGGTCAGAAACCGTGCGGCAAGGACCAGGGTGAAGTTCGAGCTGAGGGCGACAATCACGTGACCGGCGGCGAAGACGCCCAGGGCCAGCATCAGCGTCAGCCGCTTGGGCAGCCGCAGCGTGAGCAGCGCCATCAGCGGGGCGCCGACGATCATCCCGATGGCGAAGACGGTGATCATCAGGCCGGTCTGGGCGACGCTGACCTGCAGGTCGCTTGCGATCGAGGGCAGCAGGCCGGCCACCACGAACTCGGTGGTGCCCATCAGGAACGTGCCCAGCGCGAGCACGTAGACGACGAGCGGCAGCCGGGCCGCCGGCGGCTGCTCGGTGCTTTCGGCAGACCCCGCGGCGGGGGCCTCCAAAACTGCTCCGCGCGTACTCAAGGTTCATCTCCGTGGGGGGTCGTGATCGGGGTACGTGTCCCAGGAAACCGGCCGCCCCACCCTTGAGGAAGGTCGGGTTTATGGGGGGTACAAGCTCAACCTCCCTGCTTGCGGCGCGGTGGCTACCGTGGAAGGCATGGACCCGCGCCCCGACGACCGCACCGACCACCGCACCGAGATCCGCGACTTCCTCGCCAGCCGCCGCGCGAAGATCACCCCGGAGCAGGTCGGGCTGCCCACCAGCGGTCGACGCCGGGTGCCGGGGCTGCGGCGTGAGGAGGTCGCCGTGCTGGCCGGGGTGAGCACCGAGTGGTACACCCGGCTGGAGAAAGGCCACATCGCCGGGGTGTCCGACGACGTCGTCGACGCGGTCGCCCGCGCCCTGCAGCTGGACGACGACGAGCGCACCTACCTGTTCGACCTGGCCCGCGCCGCCCGCCCCGCCCGCCGAACGCCGTCACGGCGCAAGGACGTCGCCGTCCCGCCTGCGGTCCAGTGGCTGCTCGACTCCGTGACACTGTCCTCGGCCTTCGTCCGCAACGGTCGCCAGGACATCGTCGCCACCAACCCGCTCGGCCAGTCCCTGCACTCCCCGGTATTCGACAGCCCCACCACCGACGGACACCACCACCCCAACATCGCCCGCTACATCTTCCTCGACCCCGGCGCGCAGAACTTCTTCGTCGACTTCGACGGCGCCGCCGCCGCCACCGCGGCCCTGCTGCGCGCGGAAGCCGGGCGCGAGCCGCACGATCGGGCCCTGCGCGACCTCATCGGCGAGCTGTCCACCCTCAGCCCTGACTTCCGTACCCTGTGGGCCGCCCACGACGTCCGTATCCGTCACGACGGCGTCAAACGGCTGCGGCACCCCGAGGTCGGCGACCTGGAGTTGACCTACCAGTCCCTGGACCTGCCCATGCCCGACCGGGCGGTCCACGACCTGACCCTCTACACCGCCGAGCCGGGCAGCACCTCCGAAGACCGCCTCAAGCTCCTCGCCAGCCTCGCAGCCACCCAGTCCCAAGCGGCACAGCCCACCGACCGACTCGGCTGAACGGTGCTCCGCACGCTCCGCGCCCACCGTCAGCGGACGGACGACCGTTGTCCGGTGGGCGCGGACACGCGACCGGTGGGCTGGTTCGATCCGCTGCCAATGAGGTCTCCGAGGGCCTGGTCCCCGCCCTGGAGTCGGCGGTCGCGCTGGCTGGTGCCGAACGCGCCGTAGGGATAGCCGCCCGGTGTGGGGGCGCTGATCTTGTCGAGAGCGGCGGTTGCCTCGTCGTCCAGGGTGAGGGCGACGGCGCCGAGGCTGTCGTGGAGCTGTTCTGGGGTACGGGCTCCGAAGATGGGGGCGATGACGCCGGGGCGGTCGGCGGTCCAGCTCAGGGCAACCTGGGCAGGAGTCGCGCCGGTCTCCTCGGCGATGCGGACGACCTCATCGATGGTGGCCCAGTTGCGGTCGGATGCCGCGTATTGGGCCGACACCCACTGGTAGAGCTCGTTCGAGGACCCGGCGCGGGTGTGGGCGGCCGGGGTGCCGCCGCGCTGGTATTTCCCGGTGAGGAAGCCGCCGGCCAAAGGCGACCAGGGCAGCAGGCCGATCCTGTTGTGCAGGGCGGCGGGGACCATCTCGAACTCGCTCTCCCGGGACAGCAGGCTGTACTGCTGCTGGAGGGTGAGCGGGACGTGGACGCTCACCGCCTTCGCGGTGGAGACGGTCAACTGGAGCTGCCAGCCGGTGAAGTTGGACAGGCCCGCGTAGTGGATCTTTCCGGCGCGGTCGAGCTCGGCCGCGCTGGTGGTGCGGGGCGCGTCGTGGCCGGCCACGCTGCTCCAGGTGCCCAGGGTGGTGAGCCCGGCCACCAGCAGGAGCATCGTGAGTGTGCCGGCGAGCAGGGCCGTGGCCGCGCGCAGAAGGCGCAGCCGCGCGGGCACGGATGCCCAGAGCGGCGGCGCAGAGCGGCCCGCGCGGCCACGGCCTGCTGCCTCGGGAGACGTCGAGGACCGTCCGTCCGCGACACCCCTCCCTGCCGCGGTCCGGAGCTGCCTCCGGGCGGGGTGGCCGCCGGCTGCGGCGGCCTCGCGCCGGCCTCCGGCTGAGGTCTGTGCCTTGTTTCGGCCGTGATGGTCACGGTCCCTCCCCGTCACGCTACGGACGGTCGCCCGTCCCCCCGTTGACGCTCAGTCTGCGACCGGATCCGGCCAGGAGCGGGCGGCTGAGACCAGGGGCCATCGAAGTCAGGCAGCAATCCACTGAACCAGGGCACCACCGTCCGGGCTTGCGGCCGGCCAACAGACCGGGACAGAAGGCAGGTCTGCGCGGTGGACGGGTGGGGCTGCCGGACCTGGCACCCAACCACGGTGCTCTACGAGCCGTGATGCACCGAGCGGCCAGCGAGTTGGATTTCCGGTCGTGCAGCGGCACCAAGTGTCGGCCTCAGCCGGTATGTACCGACTGCGGAGGTACCAGTGCAGCCTCTGCGGGAGTCGGAGTCTGTGCCTCCCTGACGTCGGCCCAAGGGACAACTCGCCGCGACAGCTGCCCCAGGTACCGGTAGAAGCGGTCCGGAAGGAACACGGCGTCCGCGACGATCATCGCGCCGGAGAAGAGCGGCAGGCCCAGGAACACGGCGATACCCATGTGCATGCCCAACAGCACCGCCAGGACGGGGTACTTGAGCCTGCCGAACAGGACGAACGGGAAGGCCACCTGCAACAGCACCGTCAGGTAGCAGGCGATGGCGATCAGTACGTCGTGTTCGTCCGCCATTTCGGAGAGCGCGGGCCAGGGCTGGAACAGGTCGAGATTCAGGGCGTAATGGAGGGCGGTGCCGTTGCCCCAGGAGGCACCCTGCACCTTGTACAGGCCAGCGGATCCGTAGAGGAAGCAGACCTGGGCGGCGATGACGAGCATGCCGCAGTTGTGCAGCACAGTGATCACTGTCAGGCGCGCGTCGCGGAGGTGGCGTCGCAGCTCGCCGGATGCCCGGTCCAGCGGAAGCCGGACTGCCTTGCCGGCGGATGCCCGGAGCAGGGCCCTGCGCGCGTCGAGGGACCAGCGTCGGCCGCATGCGGTGACGACGAGGTAGAGGGCCATGAGGAGGATGAGGTTGTCCCCTCCGTCCGTCATGAAGATCGCCCTGGCGTGGAACGACGTCACTACGACCGCGAAGAGCACGGCCACCGCTCTTGTCCGCCAGCCCAGCATGAACAGTGCGGAGATGACGATGGCTGCCGCGTAGCAGACCTCGAAATAGGCCCGGCTGTCGGACAGGGTGAGGATGCTGGCCCACCCGGTCTGGTCGAAGAGCTGCCTGGCCAGTGCCGGCGTCCACGGTGAGCCAGGACCCCAGATCTCGTCGCGGTGGGGAAACTCGCGCACCAGGAAGGCGAAGTAGAGGAACCCGTACCCGATGCGCAGAACCGCCGCGGCGTACAGGGAGATCGGCTGCTCCAGCAGGAGGGTGAGGAGCGTGGAGATACGGGCCAGCATGTGTCGCGGCGCCTGTGCGCTCGCCCGCTCGGCGCCGTGTCCGGGGCGCGTCGGCGTGGTTGCCGGGGCCGATGTCTGCTCAGCCTGTTGCATGACGGGCCACCTTCCACCAGGGCAGGTAACGGGTGTCGGTGGGCCGTGGTGCGGCCGTGCCGGGACCGGGGCCGCCCGCTGCGGGCGGCGCGGCGATGGGCAGGGTGATCACCCGAAGTTGGATGGACTCGAATGCGCCGTGGCGATGTGCGGCGACGCGATCCGCTGCGATGTTGCGCAGGTACTGCTGGATCATCAGGGCGCGTTGCGAGCGCGGATGGTCGTCGCCGCCGTGCGTTTCGAGGTAGGAAATCCAGGCCCGGCGCAGCATGTTCTGTGCTGTGTGGCTCGGGAAGGGGTCGTGTTCCACCGCGGCTGTGTCGACGGCGGTCAGGTCGAACCAGCCGCTGACCTGGGCGGTGCCGTCCGGGGTGGTGTGCGCGGTCCTTGCCGAAATCTGCCGGTTGACCGACTCCGGGTCCGGGGCGAAGAGCCGCCAGTTCTGTTCGAACAACGGGAAGATCCAGGCGTTGACCTGTCGGCTGTACTGCCGGGAGACGGGATTCGGGGGTGCCACCTGCAGGAACACCAGGAGCACGTGTACCAGGGCCGCCGCCAGGCACAGGACCACGGCGACTTGTACTCCGGCCTTAAGAGCGAGGGGCGGCTCTGAAGACGTTTGGAGCGCAGTCGGTCTCCCGCTCCCCTTCTGTGCGGTCGGCCTAGCGCCCGCCTGGTCCGATTCGTCAGCATCTGCTGACGCAATGCCACCCCGCACGGCCCTATCCGGTCCTTCCGTCCCGACTTCTCTCACTTGGTTCTCCTTGGCTTCCGCCTGCGGCGTGCGGCGGAATCGATGACGATCCGCGCCGCACGCCACCCGTCCTACTCGCGCACGTGGGTGGCTGCCTGCGAGCAGTCACCCCGCTGGAGTGGGCCGCGCATGCTAGGCAGGATCACAGCCGTAGCTGTCGTCCTGGCCGGGCTTTTCGGGCTTGTCGCCATACTCGTTGTGTTCGGGCTTGCAGCCGTGGCCGTTCCCACCGGACGTTCCGGCGGAAGTTCCGCCGGTGGTTCCGCCGGAAGTTCCGCCGGTCGTGGTACCAGTGGTACCGGTCGTGCCGCCGGTAGCGGTCGTCCCGGTGGTGCCGCCGGTAGCGGTCGTGCCGGTCGTGCCGCCGGTAGCGGTCGTCCCGGTGGTGCCGCCGGTAGCGGTCGTGCCGGTCGTGCCGCCGGTAGCGGTCGTACCGGTCGTCCCGCCGGTAGCGGTCGTCCCGGTGGTACCGGTCGTCCCGCCGGTAGCGGTCGTCCCGGTCGTACCGGTCGTACCGCCGGTAGCGGTCGTCCCGGTCGTACCGCCGGTAGCGGTCGTACCGGTCGTACCGCCGGTAGCGGTCGTACCGGTCGTCGTGGTGCCACCGGTAGTGCCAGCCGCGCACTGCGGCCGGGTGATCGTGTTGGTGTCCAGCGTCACGGCACCGTTACGGGCCAGCGCCCGTCCCTCGATGGTCGCGCTCGTGGTGACAGTGATCGAGGTCATGGCCAGGATGTTGCCCACGAAGGCGGTGCTGGTGCCAAGAGTGGCCGAACTGCCGACCTTCCAGAACACATTGCACGGCGAGGCGCCGTTGATGAGGGATACGCGGCTGCTGGACGCCGTCGTCAGACCCGAACCGATCTGGAACACCCAGACGGCGTTGGGGTCCCCCTGGGCGTCCAGGGTGAGGGTGCCGGTGAGCCCGAGAGTGGAGGAGGCTGTGTAGACGCCCGGAACCAGCGTCAGGCCACCGGCGTCCGGGGGAAGTGCTCCGTCGGAGGGCTGCCCGGCAGCGTCGTTGTACGCCGTGATCAGGTCGGTCTGGGCGTCCTGAGCCACAGTGTCCGCAGAGTGCAGGGTCCCGTTCACCACGGCGGGCGGCCCGTATCCGCTGATGGACGTTCCCGGAGACACTCCGACATCCCCGGTGATCACCGAGGGACCGGTGTTGGTGGTTGCCGAACCGGCCAGTACCGCGAAGCTGTCCGCCCTGCCCAGATCTACAAACGTGGCGAGGGCACTTGCCTGTGTCGGCGACACAGCGACTACGACAGCGGAGATCACCACGGCAAGTACCGCCGCGATCCATACCGACAAAGTGCGCCGCAGAGGCGCGACAGGGAAATTGGGCGTCATCGAAGGGCCAGCTCCTGTGAGGGGATGGAGACGTATTTGGCGATTCTCGGTCACACAGCATCGCCTGTCTCTGCTCCTGGAATATTACGCAGGCGCATGCTCCAACTTGCAACTCATGCGCGTGGTTTCGCCGAACCTGGCGAGCCGATCGCAAATGCTGAGAAAATTTTTAATGGGCTGAATGGTCGTTCCTGCTTAGTCGAGGCGGGTGACACGGTGACGTCACTTCCCAGTTCAGCCCAGGCAGGAAAGAATTTCATGCATCCGTAGCCCCTCGGCCGATGCCGCCCCATCCGGCACCCGAGGCCTCACCGGCGTGTTGAGTAAATGAGCAGCTCCGCGATTCTCTCCGGAGGAGATTCGTATTACTGGCGGAGCGGAAGGAACACCGTGAGAAGACCATGAAGGCTTTGCGTGAGGCCAGGGAAGGGAACCGACCTCTGCGCGTCACCGGAGCGGTACTTCCCCGCAATCCAGTTACCCGCGAAGAGGATTTCACTACAGCCTGCACCCATCTTCCGGGGAGCACATCGGTTGACCAGGTCACCGGCAAGGATCGCCCTGACGCACCAAGGTTTTCGGCGCATGGAAGAGCCGAGGAATAAGAGCACGGCTGACGTTGGTGACCATTTGGAAGGGCAGCCCATCCACCGGCAGACTGTGGCATATGAGATCCACGACGCCGCCCCTGGCCTGCTCGGACAAGGCCAGGTCACTGTGGGCGACATGGTGACCCGGCAGCCCGGGCCCACCGATGGCCCGGACTGTCCCGTGTGCGGTGCCGTGTCTCGTCACGTGCTGCGCTTGGCGTCCGGCGTTCCGCCCGTGGGGTTGGCGTCATGACGACCGCGGTCGTCGTCGGTGGCGGGCCCAACGGGCTCGCCGCTGCGGCCCTCCTCGCGCGGGATGGCCTGGACGTCACGCTGCTGGAGGCCGCCGACGAGGTCGGCGGTGGCACGCGCAGCCACGAGGCGATCCTGCCCGGCCTGCTGCACGACCACTGTTCGGCCATCCACCCCATGGCCGTCACCTCGCCCGCGCTCCGGGCCCTCGGCCTCGAACGCCAGGGGCTGCGCTGGCGGCTGCCGGAGATCGACTGTGTGCACCCGCTGGACGACGGGACGGCCGGGGTCCTGCTGCGCTCCGTCACGGAGACAGCAGCCGGGCTCGGCCCGGACGGCCGCCGCTACCGGGCCCTGGTGGAGCCCTTGGTGCGGCGCTGGGACGCCCTCGCGCACGACGTGATGGGCCCGCTGCTGCGGATCCCGGCGCACCCGCTGCTGCTCGCCCGGTTCGGCCTCCCGGCCGTGCTGCCTCCCGCGGTCCTCGCGCGCCTCTTCCGGACCCCGCAGGCCCAGGCCCTGTGGGCCGGGGTGGCGGCGCACGCGTTCCGGCCGTTCTGGGACCCGCTCGTCTCGGCGATCGGGCTCGGCATCCTCACCTCCGGCCACGCCGCCGGGTGGGCCGTCGCCGAGGGCGGCTCGCAGTCCATCGCCCGCAGCATGGCCGCGGCTCTCCTCGCCGCCGGCGGCACGATCGAGACCGGCGTGCGGATCACCGCCCGGCGGCAGATCCCGCCCGCTGACGTGACTCTGCTCGACCTCGACCCCGGTCAGGTCGCCGCCCTCTACGGCGACAGGCTGCCCGCCCGCGTGACGGGCGCGTACCGGCGCTTCCGCCGTGGCCCTGGCGCCTTCAAGGTGGACCTGGCCGTGGAGGGCGGCGTGCCTTGGAGGGACGAGCGGGCACGACGGGCCGGGACCGTGCACCTCGGCGGCCCGCTCGCCGAAGTGGCCCGGACGGAACGGGACGTGACGCAGGGCCGGATGCCCGAGCGGCCCTTCGTCCTCGTCGGCCAGCAGTACCTTGCCGACCCCTCCCGGTCGGTCGGCGACGTCCACCCCGTCTGGACGTACGCCCATGTCCCGCACGGCTACGACGGCGATGCCACGGAGGCGATCCTCCGGCAGCTCGAACGCTTCGCCCCCGGCGTACACGAACGAATCGTGGGCCGACACGTCACCCGCCCCGCCGACTTCGCAGCGACCAACCCCAACTTCACCGGCGGCGACATCCTCACCGGAGCGAAGACGGTCTCCCAGCTCCTCCTGGGCGCCCGGCCGGCGCTGGACCCGTACGCCACTGGCCTGCCCGGAGTGTTCCTGTGCTCAGCGGCCACCCCACCCGGCCCTGGGGTACACGGCATGTGCGGCGCCGGGGCGGCGGCATCAGCACTGCGCCACCTGGGGGGCCGCCCGACCTGGCAGACTCAGGAGCGCTCCCGGGACTCGCGCACATAGCAGCGCTCCTCGCTCGCGCAGCCCAGGCCATCGGAGACCTGCTCGGACCCCAGGTTCCAGCCCACGGCACCGTTGACCTTGCAGCCGAGTTCGATCAGACGCTTGCTCCCCGTCCACGTGCGGTAGGTCCCCCGGGCCCTCGACGAGCAATGCCCCCCGCCCAGCACAGGTCGCCGAGCCGTCACGGCACACGATCTCGATGCCCGGATGCTCGCGCAGCCACGCCTCCAGGGTGTCGGCCGTGCGGCCGGCAGCACGTCGATCCGCTCATGAGTCTCGGCATCGATGACCACGGTGGCGTAGCGGTGCCGCCGGCGCAGTGCGAAGTCGTCGACGCCGTTCACACGGGGCAACCGCCCGGTGGGCAACGGGATCCGCAGCAGGGCGCGCAGGGCCGTGTGACGCGACAGGCTCACCGCCGAAATCGCCGGCAGACGTGCCCCGGCCCGACCCGCCAACTCCTTGACCACGGCCTTGACTTGCCTGGTCAGGCGGGTCGTACGCCGCTGGTACCGGTCCAGGACGCCGGGCACCTGTTCGCGGAAGGTGTGGCGGCAGCCGCGCGTGGGACACACCGGACGCCGCACCCGCACACGGACCACCACCCGTCGTTCATCGACCGGCACGTCCGCGACTGTCCGCCAGTGATAGCCGTGCACGCGTTCCGACTGGGCCCCGCACAGCGGGCAGACCGCAGTGTCCCGCGGAGTCCGTGCCCGCACCACGATCCGCTCACCTTCGTCGACCACATCCCCAATGACCAGCGGGGACAGGCCCGAAAAGACCGTCTGCACGAGCTCGCTGACATCCTTCACGCGAATGTCAACGACCCATCACGACCCTCCGTCACCACCGAAAGCGAGACAGGGCCGGTGGTGGGACAGCCCCTGGGCCGGCGACGAGGGCCCGGGGGGAAAGGCCGTCCTCACCGTGATCCCCCTGCCTGGACTCTCGTCCTGCGGGACCACGGGGAGCGGGAAGGGCGCTGGGTGTGGAGGACGAGCAGCGCCAAGGCGCCGGTCGCTGCGGACCAGGTGAGGGAGAGCAGGCCGTGGGACCAGGGGATGTGTGAGGTCAGGGCTGAGCTCAGCGCCAGCTGGTTCACGCCGTACAGGGGAAGCGCGGATACGCCCGCCACGTCCATGAGTGTGTTGAAGACGGGATTCTGCAGGCCGGTGTCCACCAGGCTGAGCATGATGATGAGGAAGAAGCCCTCCAGCTCGCCGCGGACCAGAGAGCCGAGCAGAAGCCCGATGCCGCCATAGGCGAGGCCGGCGCCTGCAAGGGCCAGCGCCAGGGGTGCTGCGTGGTGTACGGGCAGGGAGATCCACAGCAGGATCGCGGTGTAGGAGGCAAGCAGGGCGGCGGTGAGGGCGATGGCAGCAAGTTTGGCCAGCAGCATCGGCAGCCGGGGGTAGCCGGCCAGCAGCAGGCGGCGGTCCATCTGCCGCGATTGGAAGGTCTCGGTGAAGGTGATGAAGCCGGCGACCATCGTGATGGCGCCCAGCGCGCTGGTCACCTGGCCCACCTGGCTGGCCGGAGCGGAGACGGGGGCGCTGATGGCGTCCAGCCAGATGCGCACCATTTCGTCGGAGGTGCACAGCCGCGCCACGGCGACCCAGATGGGGATGAACGCGACCGCCAGAAGTAAGGCCAGCCGGTTGCGCAGGTGGCCCAGCAGAGTGGAGCGCAGCAGTTCGGTGAAGGCCGTCCAGGAGAGCTTCAACGGTTGGCCTCCTCGAAGTGCAGACGGCCCTGGCGCAGATGAGCGATCGCGTCGAAGTGGTGCAGGTCGTGCAGCAAGTGTGCAACCACGATGATCGACCGGCCCTGATCACGCAGATCGGCGGCCAGGGCCCAGAACCGCTGGTGGGTGTCCCAGTCGAAACCCTGGTAGGGCTCGTCCAGGACCAACAACTCCGGATCGTGCATGAGAGCGATGAGCAGGTTCAGCTTCTGTCGCGTTCCGCCACTGAGTTCGCCGACCGGCTGTCGCCGGCAGCCGGTCAGCGCCAGCAGTTCCATCAGCTCCCCGACGCGTTCCAGCGTCGGCAGCCGGTAGGCCATCTGGAACAACCGCAGATGCTGTCCGACGGTGAACGCGTCGTTCAGTACCGCTCGCTGCGGGCAGTACCCCACCGCCCCGGACCTCGTCACCCTTCCGCGATCGGGTGCGAGCTGCCCTACGGCAATCTGCATCAGAGTGGTCTTGCCTGCGCCGTTCTCGCCGACGACTCCCACCAGCGTCCCGGCAGACACATCAAGGTCGACACTGCGCAGGACCTGCCTGCCGCCGTACTTCTTGCAGACTCCGCTGATCCGCAGCCGTGGCCGGTGGCGCGTCGTTACTGCCTGCACATGAGCCCCTCGAAAGATCGGACAGGTGGAGCGAGCCGGCCCGGAGGAAAAGCCCGCCACAGAGGCCGGGGCCGCGCCGGCTCATGCCTCCCTAACCCGTCCGCTGCGTCCGGACCGGACAGAGCCCGGCCCTCGGCGGGCCGCCCCTGCGCGAGGCGGCGCGCTGCTGCCCGATGCTCAACGAGTCCGTACCGCTGGTGTAACGGCAGCCACCCGCCGTTCCGGTGAACAGCCGACGTCGCCGCTCCACAGGCCTTGTGCCTCCCCGTCGAGGGTGACGTGAGCCGCGATCCGCCGTTGTAGAAGGCGATGCCCCCGACAACGCAGCAAGACTTCAGCACCTCCACGGTAGTGATCGGAGCCGGCCCCCAAGGTCTGGCGGTCGCCGCACTACTGCGCCGCTCCGGGGTGCCGACCGTGATCCTGGAACGGTCGGACCGGGTGGGAGCGAGCTGGGTGCAGCGCTATGACCATCTACGCCTGCACACCACTCCCGGCACTTCGAGCCTCCCCGGCCTGTCGTTGCCGCGCCAGGCGGGCCCGTGGGTGAGCCGGGATGACTATGTGCGATACCTGGAGCGTTACGTCGCCCATCACCGACTCGACGTCCGGGTGACCACCCTGGTTCAGCGCGTCGAGCGGGCCGAGCCGGGTTCGGGAGCGCAGTGGCTGGTCCACACCCCCGACGGCCCAGTGACTGCTGGTGCCGTCGTGGTGGCCACCGGCCGCTGCCACACCCCGAACGTCCCAGACTGGCCCGGACGTTCGACCTTCACCGGCACACTGCTCCACTCGGCCCACTACCGCTCTCCGGCCCCCTACCGCGGGCGGGACGTCCTGGTGGTCGGCGCCGGTAACAGCGGTACCGAGATCGCCGGCGTCCTCGCCGGGGCCGGAGCCGAACGGGTATGGATCGCAGTCCGTACCCCGCCCAACATCCTGCCCCGCTCCAGCGCCCGATGGCACGCCGTCGGCCGACTGACGGAGGTCCTCCCGCTCGCGTGGCGCGACCGCACCTCCCTGCTCACGCAACGTCTCGCGGTGCCGGACCTGACCTCACGGGGACTGCCGCGGCCCCGCACGGGCCTGTACACCCGCAATGCCCGCGAAGGGGTCAACCCGGTGCTCGACCACGGCTTCGTGGACGCCGTCCGGTCCGGGCGGGTCGAGCCGGTCGCAGCAGTCCAGGGGTTCGACGGCCCCGACGTGTTACTGGCCGACGGCACGCGACTGCGACCGGACACGGTCATCGCCGCCACCGGGTACCGGACCGACCTGCACGACCTGGTCGGGTCCCTGGGCGTACTCGACGAGGACGGGCAACCCCTCGCCGCAGGGGCACAGACCCATCCCGAAGCCGCACGCCTTCACTTCGCCGGATACACCAATCCACTCACGGGTGTCCTCCGTCAGGCGGGCATCGAGGCTCGCGCCATTGCCCACGCGCTACGACGCGAGACGGTGCGGGCGCCATCATGCCGTCGGGTCGGCTGCGGTGAGTGCGCCGAGGGCGCTGGCCTGTGTGCGCCAGTCCGCCTGGTTCGGGGCGACGCCGGCCCACCGCTCGCCGAGTGCGTTGAGTGAATCGCGGTCCGTGGCCCACAGGGAGTCCGCCTGCCGCTGGATGTAGGAACGGTAGGTGGCGGAGCCGGTCGCCTGCTGAAGGTCGTACAGACAGCGGACGAAGATGCCCTTGAACTGCTTCTGGTTGTCGTCGCAGGTCGCCTGGCCGACATCGCAGGACTCGGTGAGCACCCCGTTCGTGGTCAGTTGCGGGCTGGACATCGCCGCGTCGGCCAACGTGCGGGCAGTGGTCAGCAGCGAGCCGTCCCCGGTCGCCTTCGACGCCTCCAGCAGGCCGCCGATGGCCAGCCCCTGGTTGTAACTCCAGACGGTTCCACCGTTGTTGCGGCAGTCCGAGGTCAGCCCGTCGTTCACAAGGCCCGAGGAATTGATCAATCCGCTGGAACGGAACCACGCCGCGGCTGTCGTCGCTCGCTGCCCCCATACGGTGTCGCCGCTGACGCGTTCGTGCAGTGCCGCGGTCAGCCAGAGGTACAGCCCGTTGGTCACCGCGTTCTTGTACGTGCGCTCGCGATCCCACCACACTCCGCCACCGCAGGTGCCGGTGTCCCAGTACTGGTTGCGCTCGCCGACTTGCCCGACACGGGCCAGCTCGGCGGCAGTGAACGGGTGCTCCGGGCTGGAGCGCACGGCGTCCATCACCCGCTGTACGGGCCGCTGGATCCCGGCCTCCGCAGGCCGGTCGAGCTCCTGCCGATAGGGGTGATCCACTGCCAGCAGCAGGCCGGTCAGCAGGGCTTCCCGCATCTGAGCGGCGAGCAGTGGCAGCCGCGGCAGACTCCCTTCGCTGCCCGCCTCGCCGATGACCATCCGCACCAGCCGCGCCCAGCTCCGCCCCCTCCCCGACGCCACGTCCATGCTGCGGGCCAGGTGAAATCCCGCGCGCACCGGCCTGCCCAGCATCCCTTCCAGATGGCGCTCGAGCGCGCTGGGCTCGATCTTCACCGCCAGCATCCGGCCCCGCTGCAACCGCTCCAGCACCGTGCGCCCCTGGGGCCGGAACACCGCCGCACGCCCCGGCCTGGTGACAAGAGGGTCCAGCTCCCCCTGGCGCCACACCATGCTCCCCGACACAGGGATGTCCACCTGATGGGCTCCGAGGTCCCCGAACCGCAACCGTACGTCGGCACCGAACCCGACTTCCCCGACGGTCAACGGCCCCAGCCTCACCACGTCGAAGGCGGCACTGAAGACGTGGTCCGTCTCGAGCCGGTCGATGAAGTTGGCGTAGTACGTCTCACCGAGCACCGTCCGCGCCTCGTCCAGATCCGCGGTGCTGAAGGAGACGTAGTCGACGCGGAAGGAGAACTCGTGTTCGCCGGCCTGTCGTAGCGGCAAGGGGTGCAGCCGCGCCGATACGGTCATGCCCTCGCTGTCGACACGAAGCGACTGCGTCTCCGCGTGCGCCGAGCGCAGCCAGGTCCGCACCGCCAGGTAGCCGTCCTTGGTGGCCTACGGGATGCGGACGGCCACCGGAGAGGTCCACTCCCGTCGGCTGCCGTCAAGGAGCAGCCGCAGGTCACGCAAACCGGGACGTGCCCGTCGTTCGTCCTGGCCCGGGCCGACGACGTTGACGTCCCACCGTCCCTCGGCGAGCGGAGGCAGGTCGGACTGCACCACGGTCCAACGGCCTTCCGATGACTTCTCAAGGGCCAGGACGTGGCACGGCTGCTCCTAGTACTACAGGGCTAGATCTGGATCACGGAGTGATGGGAGGCTCTGGCTGTGGCCACGACACAGCCCCGTGATTCAGATCGTTCGTCGGACGCCGTCAGCCCGGCCGATTTAGCTTTCTGGGACCGCGAGTTCGCCGCGCTGGGCGAGCGGATAACCCCGCTGTTCTACCGCCCGGAATCTCAAGAGCACGCCCTTCAGTACCTGCGTGGGCTCCTCTCCCCGTTGCAGCGCAAGAACGGCTGGACCATCGCTGAGTTCGCCGGCGAGCAGGAGCCCAAAGCACTCCAACGGTTCTTGAACCTCACCCCTTGGAGCGCGGTTCTGATGCGGGACCTGGTCCGCGACTACGCCATGGAACGCTTCGCGGATCCCCGAGGCGT
>NZ_JBVKCG010000010.1:0-294206 GCF_055634995.1 Streptomyces sp. NPDC111744 | reverse complement strand
TCTGGCGGCGCGCGCATCAGGCGGAGGCACGACGCCACCATTTCCGAAGGCGGCTAAGGCTCCAGATGATCCAGATCTAGCCCTGTAGTACTAGGAGTTGGCCGTCCGCCGGCCGGAGTCAGCCTCCGGCAGATTCTGGGCCTGAGTGGGAGGGGGTCCCTCGTCGGTCGGGCAGCTTTGCCGTGCCAGGGTTCTCCGGGGGCCGTCAAGGCTCACTTCGTGACGCGTGCGCTCGGCCTTGGCGGCCCCCGGGGGTTCCTGGTACGCCTCCGGTGACCGGGCGACGAGGGACCCCCTCCCACGACCCCGAAACCGACACCACGACGAAGCCGCACCCACACGCGGCGCCCCCTGCCCCTCGGAGGGAGGGCCGGGGTCTGGGGCGGAGCCCCTGAAAGGTTCGCTGTGCTGGCTGTTGCGCGCCTGGTCCGGCGGGGTCGTCGGCGAGCGGGGCGGAGACAGGAGCGGGCGGCGGCCCCGCAGGGCCGGGCGCGCGCGGGCCGCGCCAGCGGGCCGCCTTGAACCTGTAAGGAAAGTTGTAACTCAGTCGGGTGTGTGGGGCGCCTGGAGTGCTGTGTGTGGTTTGAAGTCCTGTGTGCAGGGCGGGAGTTCGGCGCCTTGGCGGTGTGCCAGTGGCAGGAAGACCACGGGCCGGATCATCCATGTGATGCGGGTGTCGGCCTGGGTGACTGTCACCGTGCAGGCCTCGGCGCGCAGGAGAGCTTGCCTTGTCGCAATGCGGCCGTCGTACAGCCATTCCCATGCTTCCTGGGACGCGTCGGGGTCGAGTGCCGGTGAGATGGTGCGGAGCGCGATCGCTACCCATCTGTCAGCCTGTGGGGCTGAGTACGCGTCGAAGGATGCCCGGAGGACCGGCCACGTCTCCTCCGTGATGTTCTCGGTCCAGCACTCGCACCAGTAGCCCCGCTGCGGCTTGTCCATCAGCATGGGTGACCTCCGGTGCGGGGGCCTGCGAACAGCTCGGCGGTGACCGTGTGTCCGCTGTCGCTCTCGTGGACGACGACGCGGTGGGCGATGGCGCTGACCATGCCCAGGCCTCGGCCGTGCTCGGCGTCCTGGTCCTGGCGTCCGGCTTTCGGGGCTGTGCCGGCGCCTCCGTCGTCCGTGACCGACAAGGCGACCACCTGCGCTGACACTGCGAGAGCCAGATGGAAGCTGCCCGATTCCTGACCGCTGGCGGTGTGGAGGATCGCGTTCGCGCTCAGCTCGCTCACGATCAGTTCGGCGTCTTCGGCTAAAGGGGAGCCGCGCAGGATGTCGCGGGTCCAGCGGCGGGCCCGGCTGACCTCTTCCGGGAAACCTGGGCAACTGAGCCCCCAGACCCGGGCTGTACTCGTATACTCGTGCATACAAGTTCCTTCGTGCTGGTAGGCCGCCATGTGCAGCGGGTTCGGGCTAGACGAGTTTCACGCCATCGTGGGCGCGGATCGCCGGTGTAGAAACCGCGTCCATCGCGTCCAGGACGCGGATGGCGTAGGCCTCGTCGGCAAGCTCGGAGACTTCTTCACGGGTGGCCCAACGCAGGGCACGGGTCTCGTCGCCGGTCGTGGGCGTGCCGTCGGCGGCCTCGCAGCGGAAGACCAGGGAGACGATCAGGCCCGTCATGTTCTTGTAGACGCCGGTCAACGTCGCCGGAAGGGCGATCTTGATGCCGGTCTCTTCGAGGACTTCGCGTTGCAGGGCCTCGGGGATGGTCTCCTCGCGTTCGAGGACACCGCCCGGCGGTTCCCACTTGCCGTTGTCACGGCGCTGGATCAGGAGGGCCCGGCCGCGGGCGTCTATGACGACCCCGGCGACGCTCACGGAGTGCGGGCGTTCTGTGCTCACGTTCCTCGGCCCTCTCGGCTGGCTAGGCTCTCCACCGTAGCAACAACACTCGCCCACTCGTCTAGATACCTAAAGGAGTACAAGTGAGCCCTGCTCTTCCTTCGGGCCTCCTCGGAGATCTCGACCCCACGAGCGATCGTGCGGTCTTCCGGCAGATCGCCGACCAGCTGCGCGAAGCCATCGACCGTGGGCGGTTCAGAGAGGGCGAGAAGCTGCCTTCAGAGGCTGAGCTTGTCGAGCACTACGGGGTGTCCCGGATGACGGTCCGGAACTCCTTCTCCATCCTTCAGGGGGAAGGGCTCGTCCATGCCGAGCACGGCAAGGGTGTGTTCGTCCGGCCCTGGCCTCCCGTGCGGCGCCTCGCCTCCGACCGGTTCGCCCGGCGGCACCGGGAGCAGGGGAAGTCCGCGTTCATCGTGGAGGCGGATGCGGCCGGCAGTCACCCGCAGGTCGACAGCCTTGAGGTCAAGGAGGAGAAAGCCAGTCAGGACGTCTCCACCCGGCTCGGCTCCGTGCGGCGTGTGCTGGCCCGGCGGCGCCGGTACCTCCTCGACGGCCGGCCGGTCGAGTTCGCCACCTCCTACCTCCCCCTCGACATCGCCCGCGGTACGCAGATCGCCGAACCCAACCCCGGTCCCGGCGGCATCTACGCCCGACTCGAAGAGCTGGGGCATCGTCTCGATCACTTCGAGGAGGAGATCCGCGCCCGGATGCCCTCCCCCGACGAGGTGAAGACGCTCCGGCTGGCCTCCGGCGTGCCGGTCATTCACCTCATCCGTACCGCCTTCGACACCGAGGGGCGACCCGTCGAAGTCTGCGACACGGTCATGGCGGCGGACGCCTACGTCCTGTCGTACCAGCTTCCGGCGACCTGATCGTCATGATTTGCGGTGGTGCGCGGGCACGCTTCCCCGAACCCGTACACCCCAACACGCATACTCGTATAGACGAGTGTCCAAGTTGTGTGGCAGGGTGATCGTCGTGAGCCCGGGAGATCGGGTTCACAGATCGCTACATGTATAGACGAGTAGATAGGCAGCTGTGCGCACCATCCGTGTGGAGACCACCGCCGCCACGATCCTCCTCACCGAGGCTCCTGAGCCCAAGGTCCGCGACCGCCAGACCGGTGAGATCGCCAAGGACGCCGTGAGCGGTGAGGCGCTGATGACCATCGGCGTCGTCTACATCGAGGACGGGGAGTCCTCGCTGATCAAGGTCACCGTGCCGGAGGGCGGTGTCTCGGAAGGGCTCGTCCTCGGCTCGCCCGTCTCGCTGCCGGGGCTCATCGCACGGCCGTGGGAGTCCGTGTTCAACGGGCAGCAGCGTCACGGCATTGCGTACCGGGCCGCCGCCGTCACTCCGGCTGCGTTCCCGGCCGCCATGGGGGCCACCGCCTGATGACCGATCTGACAACGCTCCTGGAGGTGGGCGGTCCCCTCGCCGCGCTCAGCGGCGGGGCCGCCTACACCCGGGCCAAGTACCCGGCGGTCTACTGGTCCGCGGTCGGCGGCCCGATGTCCACGGTCCGCCTGCTCAGCTCGTACGGCTCGGTCATGGAGGCCTGCGGCCTGACCGTGGCGCCCTCCCGGCTGCGGGTTCTCCGCCGACTACGACAGCCGGGCCACCGCCGAACTCGCCGCCCGCACCCACCGCTGCCCCGTCCGCTGAAGGGACCCCGAACACCGTGACCGTCAGTCTCCCGCTGGTCGTCGTACTCGGCTTCTTCGCCTGGGACGCCGTCAGGTTCCTGGGCGTCCGCGCCTGGGTCGTCATCCTGGTCGCCCTCTTCGGCTTCTGGCTCTCCCACACCTTCCTGGCCCCCGCCATCGAATCCGGCACGCGTACCGGCGTGACCGTCACAAACGGCTCACATGACTAGACGAGTAGATAAGGAGAACCTGGCCGTGTTCCTGCCCAAGTACCCCGACAGCCCCACCCCGCCACCCACGCACACCCACACCCCGACCGACCCGGCCCCCGTCCGACGCTCCGCGCTCCCAGCCGTCTCCGTCAGTACCGGCGCCGTCGTCGCCGTGCTCACAGGTGGCGTGGTCCTCACCGCGCTCCTGGCCGCCGTCGCCGTGTCGGCCATCGCGGTGGCCATCGCCGCCGTGGTCCTGCGCTCCCTGCTGCGCGAACACAACCGGCGCTGATCCGCGCCGACCCCTGGGGCGGCCACGACACCGCCAAGCATCCGGCCGCCCCGGGGCCCATCACTCCTGACCAATCCCGTCAGAAGGAGACAGCCATCTTCACCCGCACCACCCAGCCCCCGCTCCCGGAACTCGCCAGGCTGGCCCAGCACGGCGCCCTGCCGGGCATCCTCCAACAGCTCTCCGGCCTCGGCGGCTGCACCAACCCGATCCGGCTCGACGGCCACCGCACCGAATACGACCTCGACACCACGACGGGCGAGATCGGCCGTGTGCTCCAGCACCTCGACTCGTCGGCCCTCCCGGCCGGCCAACTCCTCGTCCGTTGCAACAACCGCCGTACCACCCGTTGCGCGGCCTGCGCGGAGGTCTACCGCCGCGACACCTTCCAGCTGATCACCGCCGGGCTCCGAGGCGGCAAAGGCACCCCGGAGCAGGTCGCCGCTCACCCTCGCGTCTTCGCTACCTTCACCGCCCCCGGCTTCGGCCCGGTCCACAACCGCCGCACCGACGGCCGGGCCTGCCGCTGCAGCACCCACCACGACCAGGACGACGACGCCCTCGGCACTCCGCTCGCCCCGGACACCTACGACTACGAAGCGGCCGTTCTCTGGAACGCCCACGCAGGCGCCCTCTGGCGACGCTTCTCGATCTACCTCCGCCGGGAGGTCGCCAAGCGAGCGGGCCTATCACAGCGACGCCTACGCGACCACGCCCGCGTCTCCTTCGCCAAGGTCGCCGAGTACCAGAAGCGCGGCGCCGTCCACTTCCACGCAGTCATCCGCATCGACGGCCCGACAGGCGGCCACACCCCGCCCCCGGCATGGGCCACCGCCGAACTGCTCACCGACGCCATCCAGGCCGCTGCCACCAAGGTCCGCGTCGACGGCCCGACCCTCGGCGACCGCACCCACACCTTCACCTTCGGCCGCCAACTCGACGTCCGCACCATCCGATCAGCCGACTTCAACGACGGCCAGGAAATCACCGAACGCGCCGTCGCCGCCTACATCGCCAAGTACGCCACCAAAGGCGCCGAAACAGCCACGGGTGCACTCGACCGGCCGCTGAAGTTCGCCGCCGAACTCGCCCAACTCGACATCAGCGACCACGCCCGCCGCCTCATCCGAACCGCCTGGACCCTCGGCGCCCGCAAAGACCTCGAACACCTCCGCCTACGCGCCTGGGCCCACATGCTCGGCTTCCGCGGCCACTTCTCCACCAAATCCCGCCGCTACTCCACCACCCTCGGCGCCCTCCGCGACGCCCGCGCCGAATGGCGCCGAGCACAAGCGGCGACAGCAGCCGCCAACCCTCAGCCGGGCACGACATACGTCCTCGCGCACTGGGTCTTCGCCGGCACCGGCCTCAGCGCCGCCGAGACCTGGCTTGCCACATCCCTCGAACCCGCCCCCGGAACGGAAGGAGAACCCACTCATGCCTGACGACGAGCTGCTGACGGTTCCAGAGGTTATGCGACGGCTGAAGCTGGGCCGCTCCACGGTCTACGACCTGATCCGTTCCCGCCGACTGCACTCCCTCACCATCGGCCGTGCCCGCCGTATCCCGACCTCCGCCCTCGACACATACATCCGCCACCACCTGGAAGAGGCCGCCTGATGCCCGTACCGCGCAAGAGGACTCGCGCCAACGGGGAGGGGACCGTCTACCAGCGCAAGGACGGCCGCTGGGAGGCCGCTGGATACGTCCTCGCCCCCGGCAACATCCAAAAGCGCATCCGCGTCTACGGCAGCTCTCGCAAGGAGGCACTGGCCAAGCTGACCGAGAAGATCGCCGCCAGCAACCGCGGCGTCCCTGTCATCACCGCCCAAGACAGCGTGGCCGCCTACCTGACCTACTGGCTAAACAACGTCGCCGTCCACCACCTCCGCGACACCACCCACACCCACTACACCGCCGTCGTTAAGCACTACCTCATCCCCGGCCTCGGCCGGAAGAAGCTCGCCAAGCTCACTGCCAAGGATGTCCGCACCTGGCTCAACGGCCTACGGACCGTGTGCCAGTGCTGCGCACGCGGCATCGACGCCCGCCGCAAGCCCGACGCCCAGACCGGCCGTCGCCCGCGCTGCTGCGCGATCGGCCAGTGCTGCCGCAAGCGCCTCTCCCCGCTCACGCTCGCCTACATCCACTCCGTACTCAAATCCGCCCTGCAACACGCTGTGCGCGAAGAGGAGATCCCCCGAAACGTCGCCCGCAACGTCCGCACCGGAACACCCCGTCCCCGCCGCTTCAACCCCCTCACCGCCGACGAAGCCCGACGCTTCCTCGCCGCCGCCCAGAATCACCGGCACGCCACACTCTTCGAACTCGCCCTGCGCACCGGCCTACGCAAAGGCGAACTCCTCGGCCTGCCCTGGGAAGACCTCGACCTCGACGGCGGCACCGCCACCATTGGCCGCACCCTCCAACGCACCAGCAGCAAGGGCCTGGCCACCCTCCCCACCAAGACCATCAGCTCCGAACGACGCATCGCACTCCCGGCCTCCTGCATCACCTCACTCCGTACTCACCGCAAGCACCAGGCACAGGAGAAGGAGAAAACGGGCTCAGACTGGCGTGACACCGGCCACGTCTTCACACGACCCGACGGACACCTGATCGAACCCGCCACTCTCACCCGACAGTTCAACGCACTGCTCCGCAACGCACAGCTGCGACCGATCCGGTTCCACGACCTCCGCCACTCAACGGCGACACTGCTCCTGGAGCAGGGCGTCGAACTCGTCGTCATCAAGGAGCTCCTGGGCCACGCGCACATCGGGGTGACCGCGACGGTGTATGCCCACGTCCGCCTCCGACTCCAGCGCCAGGCCATCGATCTCCTAGGCCATGTCCTCGGTAACTTCTCGGCGCCTGCGTCCGAGACCGAGGACGGCGACGATACACCGCTCTGTGCGGTACCTGTCCGCTGACGTTGCCGTCAACTACTGCCGTCAGACACCACAGAGGCCCCGCCGGAATGCCATTCCTGCGGGGCCTATATCCGCTTCCAGACTTCTCGGTCAAGAAATGACGGACTCCACCTGTGGGTCAAAGCAAACGAGACCGTGCTTACGCGCCAGAGCAGCAAGAGCTCGCGCCATCACCTGCTGCCTAGACCAAGAAATACTCGCCACAACGAAAGCGTCACTGAAATAGAGAGGACTCATCCAAGGAGAGCTATCCATATTCTCCTCAGTCAGATCCGGGAAGACCTTTACGACGTCAGCCAAAAAATCGCCGACCGCCACATTCGGCACTACAGCCTCAGGGATTTCGTCGAGAATCGCCCGGTAAGTTCCAAGCGCACTCGTACCATCGACCGGATCCGCTGAGTACCAGAACGCGAGATCAAAGCTCATCACTCGACTCCCATGAACATCGGCCACCTCGGGATAGGCAAGCATAGAACAAGGGCAGGCCAGACCTCCAGCCTGGCCTGCCCGTGTGCCTGTCACCCGGCCGGCGGCCGATCCTGCGGCACCCAGGCGTCAAAGACGCCACTCAGTTCAATCCCGTTTGTAGTGACGGCTGTATTACCTGGCGTGTTCAGCCAATCATCAAAGAGCCTCTGATCAGGGTTACGACCAGCCGATGCACCCTTTGTTTCGATTCCATACCAGGAACCATCGATATTGGCCAGCCCGTCATACTTCCGGAGCTTAAATCCTGGCACTCGGACGCCTACCTCCTGGCGCACCACGGTGGCACCCTCGGTTTGCAAGTGATCCCAGACAGTTTCTTCATTGTTGGCACCTGGCTGGGCACCGGTTGTGCCGGCGTAGTGGCCCTTTGCATCTCGAATGGACCCATCAGGATGCAGGAATGTTCCATCACCGAGGTCAACCCGACAACCTTCTCCGTCGGTGTTATGGACCAAGATCGGCGTGCCACCCGCCAGCACATAGTACGTGTGCTACGCGAAGCCTTCGACCTGCCTTTTCGCAGGTCAAGCGCAGTTTGCTGGTCCGGTGAAGTGCGTGGGTGTCCGTGGTTGTGCGGGGTTGTTGCCGTCGCTACTGCCGTCAGGCGGTTCAGCCCAGGTACGGCCTTTCGCGCTGTTCCAGGAAGTGCTGGAGCCTGAGTCGTTGGGTGTGGTGCATCGGCAACTGCTCGATCTCTTCCGGCGGCACGAACCGTAGTTCGGTGGACTCGTCGGAGATCTCCAGTCGGCCGCCGGTGATGCGGGCGGTGAAGCAGACGTTGAACTGTCGCCGGACCTCGCCGTCGGTGTAGGCGATGATGTGTTTCGGGTCGGTGTAGGTGCCGACCAGGCCGGTGATCTCGACGTCGAGGCCAGTCTCTTCCTTGACTTCGCGGACGGCCGTGCCGGGGAGGGAGTCGGTGAGGTCCATGCCGCCGCCGGGCAGTGCCCACAGGTCGTTGTCGCAGCGGCGCTGGAGGAGGATGCGCCCGTGGTCGTCAGTGACGACAGCGGAGGCGGCGACGACCATGCTGTTCGGCTTGGGTGCGGCTGGGTCGTCGTAGTGCTCGGTGCGGGCCACGGTCAGCCTTCCTGTTGTACGGGGGTTGCAGTCGCCCATACGGCGTCGAAGCTGTCGGCGTAGGTGTCGAACATGCCGCCTGTCTCATGTCGGCGAAGATGCCACACGGGGGCGGCGTAGGCGTTGACGCCCCAGGCGTGGGCGTTGACGAGTTGCTGGTCGTCGGCGCGGTAGAGGGAGTTGTAGAGCGTGGTGCCGTGGGTGCGGACCTCGATGCCGGGTCTGCCGGCGAGCGGCCTGTAGTGCATGAGCGCGAGGCGGCAGCGGGATTCGATGCCGTGGCCGAACCGCTCCTCCTGGCCGCGGGCTTGGACGTTGTCGCTGTCGGCGTCCCCGATCGCAATACGGACGGTGCAGCCTTCGGCGGCGCGTTCGGTGAGGAGTTCGTTCAGCCGCGGGTACGCCTCGTGGAGGAAGACGGCTGCGTAGACGAGGATGTCGATCCGTTTCCGGGCCTGGGCGAGGAGGTCGGTGAACGTCGAGACGGGGATGTCGGCCCGCTGCTCGTAGAGCGCGACCAGTTCGGGGCTGATGGCGCGGGCGGGGCGGGCTTGGCGGAGTGCCGGCCAGAGTGCGTGCACGTCTACTCCCAGGGCTCGGGCCGCCTGGAGGGCTGTGGTACGGCGTGGGGTGCGCCCGAGGTTCACCCAGCGCTCGACCGACTTGGGGTCGACCTCGACCTCCTGGGCGAGGGTCGCGTACGTCCAGCCTCCGGCCGCCATGACGGCTCGTAGTCTCTCGTTCGGCATGAGTCTCCCCCTTCGTCTCAGGACGGCACCAGGGACGTTCTACATGGTGCGGGACGTCCCGAAGTGGGGTTTGGTGGAGGTTCCTTCGTCCCGGTGACCGGCGTGAGGATCGGTGCCGACCCTGCGGCACCGACGGGCCCAGGGGCACGCATCCACGCCGCCGAGGAGCGTCACCGTGCGAAAGAGCACCACCCCATCTGTTCCCGCCCTGCGGCTGGACGCCCGATCGCGCACCGCCTCGCCGGGGTGGTCACGATGACGGCCCCCACCCCTGATACCGACGGGCACACCGTCTCGCCCAATGTCGGCGCCCTGGTGGTCGACCGACGGAACGGCAAGGTGGGCGTGGTCATGGGGCATGTGGGGTCGTACGTGCAGCTTCGGCCGCCGCGCGGTGGCCGGGAGTGGGACGTACCGCCCCAGGACGTACGCCCGCCGACCCCGGCCGAGGAGCTGAGCGCCAAGGTGGCCGTGGCCAACCGGAGGTGGGGACGGTGACCCCTCGATCGGTCCTGCGCTACGAGACCTGGACTCTCCAGCCCGACCGCGATCCGGACGCGGAGCCGGTTCTGTACGCGATGCAGTGCGCCGTGGACAGAGAGACGTCGCCGACGAGCGAGGACTTCGCCGAGCCGCAGAACTGGGTGCTGCGGCACTGCGGCCAGAACCCGTCCCACCACACCTACCGGGAGATCATCACCCGGCCCTGGCGGACGTGGCGCCAGCCGTGACCGGCCCTGCTCGCCCCGGAGCCGCACCGCGCTGACCCACCCGACTCCCGTCCCTGCCGGGCGCGACCGATCGAGGCTCCCCCGTCCTCGTCAGCCCGGCAGGGACGGGCCTTCACGTGCGGGCCGTACTCATGGCCATGGTCTTCTGGCCGCCGAGTAGCCGAGGAGAATTTCAGCCCCGGCCCTCACAGAGTGAACGGGCTTGACCATCAGGCAGGCTGGGCGCCTTCCGGTGGCTCGGCGGTCGGCCGCCGGGTAGGCCCTCGGTCAGCGTGCGGCGGGGCTCGGCCAGTCTGGCAGCGCGAGAGCCGGGCCGGGAGCTTTGCTCCCCGCCGGAGGCTACGCCAGCCACCGCCCTCGGTGAGCCCGGCGACGGATGTTGAGGGTCGGCCCCCTGGTCGGCCCTGTGCCTGCGATCCGGCCGTAGGACGGTCGTAGGCGACAACTTGCTGTGCGACGCGCAAGGGCTCCACGCCCACAACATGCTCCCGACGGCACCAGGTTGAGCCCCGCTCGCGCCTGGGACCGGCCGCCCGCCGGCACTCAGCGGGGGGGCGGCTGCTCGCCCGACGGTGGGTCGGTCGGCGATGTTCGGACAGTTCAGACGGGCGGGCGCCGCCTTGAACCTCGTAGAGAAAATCTGAACGCACGTTCCTCGCGCCGCCTGGGGGCGGCGATTCAGCGGCTTCGCTCAATGCCTCCCGCTTCCAGGGCTTCGACGCGGGCGCGGAGGTCGGTGAGCTGCTCGACGGCCTCGGCCAGTGTCTGCTCCAGTGCCTCGACGCGGGCCGCCATACCGCCCCCGGACACAAACGCCGTCTCCGCGTCGGGCCCTGTGTCTGCGTCGGCCCGGTCGTGGTGGGCGACGAAGGCTCCCTTGCCGGGGCGGGAGACCGCCCAGCCGTCCTGTTTCAGCAGGGCCATGGCCTTCTGCACGGTCAGGCTGGAGGCCCCGAACTCCCGCATCAACGTGGTCTGCGTCGGCAGCGCGTCCCCCGGCTTCAGCCCGCCGGAGCGAATCTGCTCCCGCAGGGTTTCGGCGATGACCTCGAACGTCAGCGGCACTCCGCCGCCCGCCGGCCTGCGCCCCCGCCGCGTCGTCATCACGCCCGCCACCCCCGCCTTCCGTGCCCTCTACCAGCAGATTCCGGCCCGTCCAAACCGGGAGACCGGCCCCACACTACCCGCGTCCCGCCACCCACAGAAAGAAATGAGGAGGGATGCACTTGAATGCGCCCGTGGAGCGATGTTAACGTCACGCACCCGCCGGTGATCACCACCGCTCCCGCGCCGACCAGACCTCGCCGGTCCCGGCGTCCGCGCCCAGCTATGAGGCGCCCGTTTCCCTGTGAGCCGACCGCTTCGGCCTGCCCGCGCACCCCGCGCCACCCCTCCTCACGTTCCGCCTTCCGCCGGGCTTCCGAGGCCACTTCTCCACCCGCACCCGCCACTACTCCACCACCCTCGCCCACCTCCGAGCCGAACGCGCCGCCTGGCGCACCGGCCAAGCCGACGCCGCTGCTCCGGCCCCGGTCGGCCCGCGCGCGGAGCAGACGGCCGTCGGCAGCAACGTGTCCACCGGCGGGCAGCCGGTCTCTGACCGGCGCGGTAACCGCGACGACCGCAGTGATCTGACCGCCGGTCACCGAGCCGGTCACTGTGCCGACACGGTCGGTCAGCGCGGCAGCGCGGACACGACCCTCGTCATCTCGCACTGGCAGTACGCCGGGACCGGTCTCCTGCCCGAACTCGCCCACCTCGCCGACCTCCTGGAAGCCAGGTGGCCCACCCGGCCCGACGGACGTCGACCGAATGGCCCCGGTCACTCCGGCGGTCACCGACCCGGTCACCCCGGTCGCCAGCCGTCCGGCGCTGACCGGACGGGAGCCGTCGCATGACCGCCGGCACCGAACTCCTCACCGTCCCCCAGGTCATGGAGCGCCTCCAACTCGGACGCACCGCCGTCTACGACCTGCTGCGCACTCGCCAGCTCGCCTCCATCAGCCTCGGTCGAGCCCGCCGCATCCCCGCCCACGCGCTGGCCGACTTCATCCGCACCCGCCTCGACCAGGAAGCCGCGGCCTGATGACCACGCCCCGAGACACCAGCCCCTCCCGCCGCGTGCGCGCCAACGGCGACGGCACCGTCTACCAGCGCAAAGACGGCCGCTGGGAAGCCGCCGGCTACGTCCTCGCCCCCGGCAACACCCGCAAGCGCATCCGCGTCTACGGCAGCACCCGCAAAGATGCACTGGCCAAGCTCACGGAGAAGATCGCTGTCAGCAACCGCGGCGTCCCCGTCGTCACCGCCCAAGGCAGTCTCGCGGCCTTCCTGGCGTACTGGCTGGCGAACGTCGCCGTCCACCAGCTCCGCGAGACCACCCACACCCGCTACACCGCCGTCGTCGACCAGTACCTGATACCGGGCCTGGGCCGGAAGAAGCTCGCCAAGCTCACCGCCAAGGACGTCCGCACCTGGCTGAACGACCTGCGGACCGTCTGCCAGTGCTGCGCGCGCGGCATCGATGCCGGACGCGACCCCCGTGCGCAGGCCAGCCGCCACCCGCGCTGCTGCGCAATCGGCCAGTGCTGCCGCAGGCGGCTATCACCGCTCACGCTCGCCTACATCCACTCCGTGCTCAAGTCCGCCCTGGAGCACGCCGTCCGCGAGGAAGAGATCCCCCGCAACGTCGCCCGCAACGTCCGCACCGGCACACCCCGCCCCCGCCGCTTCAACCCCCTCACCACCGACGAAGCCCGCCAGTTCCTCGCCGCCACCCAAACGCACCGGCTCGCCGCTCTGTTCGAGCTCGCCCTGCGCACCGGCCTGCGCAAGGGCGAACTCCTCGGCCTACGCTGGGAAGACCTCGACCTCGACAGCGGCACCGCCAGCATCCGCCGCACCCTCCAGCGCACCACCAGCCAGGGGCTGACCGGTCTGCCGACCAAGACCATCAGCTCCGAGCGGCGCATCGCCCTGCCAGCCTCCTGCGTCACCTCGCTTCGCGCCCACCGCGACCGGCAGGCCGGGGAGCGAGACCGGGCGGGCTCGGCCTGGCAGGCCAGCGGGTACGTGTTCACCCGGCCGGACGGGCACCCGATCGAGCCCGCCACACTCACCCGGCACTTCAACGCCCTGCTCCGCGAGGCACACCTGCGACCGATCCGGTTCCACGACCTGAGGCACTCGACCGCGACGCTCCTTCTGGAGCAGGGCGTCGAGCTCGTCGTCATCAAGGAGCTCCTGGGCCATGCCCACATCGGGGTGACGGCGACGGTCTACGCACACGTCCGACTCCGCCTCCAGCGCCAGGCCATCGACCTGCTCGGCCACGCACTCGGGAACCTCGAACAGTCCTCTCCCGAGCCCGACGACAGCGACGACCCGCCGGTTTGTGCAGCACCCGTCCGCTGACGTTGCCGTCAACTACTGCCGTCAGACACCACAGAGGCCCCGTCGATCTCCCGATCGACGGGGCCTCACGCATGGCCGTCTATACGGCTGGATAGCCATTCGCGTGGCACTACCAAATTCAGCGAAGCGCCTGTACCAGGTCAGCACGGACGCTCTCCAGGAAGCCCCAGAGCCCATCAGAGAGCGTCTGCACTCCAGATTCCTCAACTTCGTAGCGTGGGCCCATCAAAGCACCATTGCGGAGCATGAGAACGCGTCCATTCGGAACGGTCATGGCAACAAGTCCACCGCCACCATCCGAACCAAATACAACGACACGCTCAGCGAGGGCCCCTACGACTTCAGTCGGTTGATTGCCAGCCAGTCCATCGGCCACCGAATCAGCAGAGTGAATGAAGATGCCGTTGTCAAGGTCCGGGAGCGAGACGCTCTTGACTCGCGCATAGAACTGAAGAAGTTCCGCCGGAACCCCATGCCCCGAAAGCGCCTGGACTGCCTGCTCGCCCACCTGGGGCGTAGCGCTGACCAGCGCATTAACCCCAGGCGGGTACCCGAACCGGGCCTCGAAGCCGGCAGTGAACTTCGAGGCGAGATCAGCTACCTGGTCCGCCCACTGGTTTAGGTTCTCGCCAGTAATAGTCACCATAGCCTCTATCTGAGCAGCAAAGTCTTGAATTTCAGCGCCCGTGGCATTCGGGTTCATGTCACCAAACCATTTCCACTGATTGGTGATTTCCTGGTGCACATTCGCAAGCCTCGAATTCATCCTGCTACCAGGAATGCCACGCATATTCGAGGGGGCGTCGAAGTCGAAGCCTGCAAAGTCCGGGTGATCGCGGAACTCCTGGTGAATGGCATGGTGGGCATCCCAATCATCCGGAAGGCGCTGGAATCCATTCTTATTGAGCCAGGCATTTGAACCTCCCTCGGTAATTGGTCAGCTTGATGGTCGGGAACTCTGGATCATATCCCGTCGGACAACCCGCGTTGGTGTTGTGGACCAAGATCGGGATGCCGCCCGCCACGACATAGTACGTGTGCTACGCGCACCCTCTCTACCTGCGTTTTCGCAGGTCAAGTGGTATTCGACGGTCCGCTGAGGTGCGGGTTGGGCCGGGGTTGTTCGTGGGTGTTGCCGCTGCGTCAACTACTGCCGTCAAACACCCTCAGCACGCCACAGCGGCCCCACCGGAAGCAAACTCCGACGGGGCCGCTCTACTTTCGCTTATAGCACCCAGAGATCAAACGCTAGAAGCGTGCAGTATCAATCCGTGCGGCGAAAAGGACCGAATCGAGAAGGAGACATAGCATTGCCCTCGTCTTCGTGCCATTCGCAGTGCGTTGCCCTCACAAAGCCAGCAACAGAATTTAGCGAAAACCACTGACCTGGCATCCCCGAAAGATCTCTGAACCCGCATGGATTCCAATCGGGGCGGAGCTCGATTTCCAGCTGCTCATATGTATTCTCTACATGCATAGCCTGGACATTCGAGAAGAGTACATCGACGCGCCCAGGGAGTCCGCCCCCGACGCTCCTGAAGAGCAGCCGCGAGTAACTCACCGAGTAGTGCCAAAGCTGAAATGGCCTATCCCAAGACGCAAGCACGCTGGTCACTAGCGCCTCCCGAAAAACTCAGACTGGTCGAAGATATCGTCCGAGATATCCTGTCCATTCTCATAGAACCTCAATCGACTGCTATCCAAGTTCTCCACCCGGAACGCCCGTTCCAAGAACGCCATTTCCCGTTGCGTTGTATACCAGTTGTCACCCTGGCCCTGACGAACTGCATCATCCAGACGCTGTGCGACAGTACCCTCACTCCCGTCACTCATCTCGAATCCGTCGAGCCTGACGTGAATAGTCGTCTCGGGATGGTCATTTGCCACGTCGCGCACATTTCCCAATGCGCCTTCGAGCGTGTCATTGAGGAAGTGGGTGTAGCCATTCTTACTCGCAAACGACTCCAATCCACCTCCCTTCCTGATACCCAATGCGACATTCGGTATGTCCTTATTGCAATTGTGGACCAAGATCGGGATGCCGCCCGCCACAACATAGTACGTGTGCTACGCGGCCCCTCTCTACCTGCGTTTTCGCAGGTCAAGCCGTATTCGGCGGTCCGCTGAGGTACGGGTTCGGCCGGGGTTGTTCGTGGTTGTTGCCGTCACTACTGCCGTCAAGGGTCTAGACCAATTAGGGGAGCCGTGAGCTCACGGCGGCTCGGCGGTCGGCCGCCAGACCGGCCCTCGGTCGGCTTGTGGCGAGGCTCGTGCGCGGCCAGTCTGACAGCGCGGAGGTCGGGGCGGGAGGGATCGGCCGATGGTGGAGCGCCGGGAGCTTCACTCCCCGCCGGAGACGACGCTGGCCACCGCCCTCGGGGAGCCCGGCGACGGACGTGAGGGTCGGCCCCCTGGTCGGCCCTATGCCTGCGATCCGGCCGTAGGACGGTCGTAGGCGACAACTTGCTGTGCGACGCGCGCGGGCTTCACGCCCACAACATAGCTCCGGCGACACCAGGTTGGGCCCAGCTCGCGCCAGGGTCCGACCGTCTGCCAGCACCTCGCGCGGGCCTCGGCTGCTCGGCCGACGGTGGGTCAGTCGGCGATGTTCGGCCAGCTCAGACGGGCGGGCGCCGCCTTGAACCTCGCAAAGAAAATCTGAACGCACCGCCCTCCGCACCCACCCGGCAAGGGGATCAGCGGTCGCCGGTCTCCAGGGACTCAACACGGGCGCGGAGTTCGGCGAGCTGCTCGGCGGCCTCGGCCAGCGCCTGCTCCAACGCCTCAACGCGGACCATGGTCCCGCCCGCAGGAGCGCTCGCCGCCTCCGGGCCTTCGTCCTTGGTGTGGTCGTAGTGAGCGACGAAGGCGCCCTTGCCGGGGCGGGAGACCGCCCACCCGTTCTGCTTCAGCAGGGCCATGGCCTTCTGCACGGTCAGGCTGGAGGCCCCGAACTCCCGCATCAGCACGGCCTGCGTCGGCAGCGCGTCACCCGGCCGCAGCCCGCCGGAGCGAATCTGCTCCCGCAGGATCTCGGCGATGACCTCGAACGTCAACTGCACCCCGCCGCCCGTCAGCCTGCGCCCGTGCCGCGTCGCCTTTACGCCCCCCACCCCGCCGCCTTCCGTGCCGTCTATCAGCTATTTCCGGCCCGTCCAAACCGGGAAACCGGCCCCACACTACCCGCGTCCTGCCGCCCACAGAAAGGAATGAGGAGGGATGCACTTGAATGCGCCCGTGGGTCGATGTTAACGTCACGCACCCGCCGGTGATCACCACCACCGCGCCTCCGCCGACCAGCCCCTTGGTCCGGCCCCCGCGCCCAACTTCGAGGCGCCCCGTTCCCCTGTGAGCCGATCATTTCGGCCTGCCTACGCCACCCCGCGCCGTACCGCTTCCACGCTCCCGCCGAAAGGCCCCTTTCCGCATGTCCGCACAGCTTCAACTCCCGTACCCCGCGATCGTTCCAGCCACCTCGTTCCCGTCGGCGGCGTTCACGACGCCGACCTGCCCGACAGACTCCACCGCCACAGCCTCAACGGCGACAGGGCGATCGGCGCTGGAACGCCGCGCCAGGCTCACCGCCAAGCTGGCGAAGCTCGCCGCCACCGGCCACCTCGCACCCCTCGCACAGCAGATAGCCGGACTCGGAGGATGCGCGCACCCGATCCGCCTCACCGGCGACCGCACCCGCCTGGACACCGCGACCGGGGAGATCCTCGACCACTTCGACTCCGGCCAGCTCCCGGCCGGCGAAATGCTCGTCCGCTGCGGCAACCGCCGCGCCACCCGCTGCCCCGCCTGCTCCACCGTCTACCGCTACGACACCTACCAGCTCATCGCCGCCGGACTGCGCGGCGGAAAGACCGTTTCGGCGAGCGTGGCCGCGCACCCGCGCGTCTTCGCCACCCTCACCGCCCCCGGCTTCGGCCCCGTCCACAACCAGCCCGACACCAACCGCTGCCACTGCGGCCACACCCACCCCGACAACGACCCGCTTCTCGGCACTCCGCTCGACCCCGAACGGTACGACTACGCGGGCGCGGTGCTGTGGAACGCGCACGCCCCGGCCCTGTGGGCGCGCTTCACCACCCACCTGCGCCGCGAGATCGCGAAAGCGGCGGGGCTCACGCAGCGGTCCCTGCGTGATCACGCCACGCTCTCTTACGCCAAGGTCGCCGAGTACCAAAAACGCGGCCAGGTCCACTTCCACGCCGTCATCCGCCTCGACGGACCCACCGGCCCCGGCAGCACCCCACCCGCCTGGGCCACCACCCAGCTCCTCGACCACGCCGTCCGCGCCGCCGCCGCACGCACCCGTATCCACCACGAGGGCGAACCGCCGAGGCAACCGCAGCCCACCGGATACGTTCCCGCGTCCCAGCCCCAAGGATCAGCTCGGGCAGGGCGGTTGGTGTTCCGATTCGGGCAGCAGATCGACGTCCGCGCGATCCGCGGCACCGACTTCACCGGTAGTGGCCCGGTCACCGACCGGCACGTCGCCGCCTACATCGCCAAGTACGCCACCAAGGGCGCCGAGACCACCACCGGCACCCTCGACCGGCGCCTCCGACTCCTCGCCGAACTCGTCGGCCACGACATCACCGCACACGCCTGCCGCATGATCCACACCGCCTGGCACCTCGCCACCAAACCCCGGCACGCCCACCTCCGCCTGCGGCAATGGGCCCACATGCTCGGCTTCCGAGGCCACTTCTCCACCCGCACCCGCCGCTACTCCACCACCCTCGCCCACCTCCGAGCCGAACGCACAGCCTGGCGAACCCGCCGACACGACACCCAGACCCCAGCCCCATCGTCGGTTGAGACGCAGTCTGGCCAGACGGACGGCAGTCTGATCGGTGACCGCGACGGACACCCCACTGATCTGGCCCCCGGTCACGGCAACATCGCCGGTCAGCGCGTGGACTCCGACACGACCCTGGTCGTCTCCCACTGGCAGTACGCCGGAATCGGTCTCCTGCCCGAACTCGAACACCTCGCCGACCTCCTGACCGCGAAACGGCAGACCCCGCCCAGGCAACCGACCCGAACCCAACGCTCGAAGCACTCCAGTGACCGCGCCGGTCACTCCACCGGTCACCCGGTCGATCACTCCGCTCATCGGCTGCCCCGTGCTGTCCGGACTGGGGCCGTCGCGTGATCGCTGGCACGGAACTCCTCACCGTCCCCCAGGTCATGGAACGCCTCCAACTAGGCCGCACCGCCGTCTACGACCTCATCCGCTCCCGTCAGCTCACCTCGCTCACTCTCGGCCGAGCCCGCCGCATCCCCGCACACGCCCTCACCGACTTCATCCGCACCCGCCTCGATCAGGAAGCCGCCGCCTGATGATCACACCCCGCGACACCCCCGCTTCCCGCCGCACCCGCGCCAACGGCGACGGCGACGGCGACGGAACCGTCTACCAGCGCAAGGACCGCCGCTGGGAAGCCGCCGGATACGTCCTCGCCCCCGGCAACACCCGCAAACGCGTCCGCGTCTACGGCACCACCCGCAAAGAAGCGCTGGCCAAGCTCACCGAGAAGATCGCCGCCAGCAACCGCGGCATCCCCGCCGTCACCGCCCAAGGCAGCCTGGCCGCCTACCTGACGTACTGGCTGGAGAACGTCGCCGTCCACCACCTCCGCGAGACCACGCACACCCGCTACACCACCGTCGTCGCCCAGTACCTCATACAGGGCCTGGGCCGGAAGAAGCTCGCGAAGCTCACCGCCAAGGACGTCCGGACCTGGCTGAACGATCTGCGGACCGTCTGCCAGTGCTGCGCACGCGGCACCGACGCCGGACGCGACCGGAACGCACAGGCAAGCCGCCGCCCGCGCTGCTGCGCCATCGGCCAGTGCTGCCGCAAGCGGCTCTCCCCGCTCACGCTCGCCTACATCCACTCCGTACTCAAATCCGCCCTGGAGCACGCCGTGCGAGAGGGGGAGATCCCTCGCAACGTTGCCCGCAACGTCCGCACCGGAACCCCTCGCCCCCGCCGCTTCAACCCCCTCACCGCCGAAGAAGCCCGACGCTTCCTCACCGCTGTCCAGGGCCACCGGCACACCGCGTTGTTCGAGCTCGCTCTGCGCACCGGGCTGCGCAAGGGCGAACTCCTGGGGCTGCGCTGGGAAGACCTCGACCTCGACGGCGGCACGGTCAGCATCCGCCGCACCCTCCAGCGCACCCACAGCCGTGGCCTGGCCACCCTGCCGACCAAGACCATCAGCTCCGAGCGGCGCATCGCCCTGCCGGCCTCGTGCGTCGCATCCCTCCGCGCTCACCGCAAGCGGCAGGCCGAGGAGTAGAAGGAAGCGGGCTCGCGCTGGCAGTGCAGCAGCCACGTCTTCACGCGACCCGACGGGCACCCGATCGAACCTGCCACCCTCACCCGCCACTTCAACGCGCTGCTGCGCGACGGAAAGCTACGGCCGATTCGGTTTCACGACCTCCGCCACTCGACAGCAACCCTGCTCCTCGAACAAGGCGTCGAACTCGTCGTCATCAAGGAACTCCTCGGCCACGCCCACATCGGCGTGACCGCGACGGTCTACGCACACGTCCGACTCCGCCTCCAGCGCCAGGCCATCGACCTCCTCGGACACACACTCAGCGGACTCGCCCAGCCCTCCGCCGAGACCAATGACGGCGACGACCCGCCTGTTTGCGCAGCACCCGTCCGCTAACGTTGCCGTCAACTACTGCCGTCAGACACCACAGCAGCCCCACCGAGAAAGCGTTCGGTGGGGCTGCTGGGTTTTTCACCGGTTCAATTGAACGTGAATGCTAGAGCTCGATGGGCCGATATGCGAGCGCCTCATCTACCACGTCCTCATCGGAAAGGTCAGGAAATTGATGAAACATGAGTTCAGTCCACGCGGGATGCGCAATAACACTCTGCAGCTCTTCAATAAGCTCAGCGCATCTTTCATCCGAGAACCCACCGCGTCGAATCATCGCAACGAGCTCAAGAGCCCTGGCGCGCCTCCGATCGGGATCGACCAATGCAATCACCTCCCATAGTGGAATCCATCATCGAGGATCTCCGAGTGTAGCCGTGGCGTCACGATCACAAGGTTGCCCATGTCATACACCCCTCCACCTGCCCATATAGGGAAGGCGTGATGCAGGACGTAATTATACTGTCCAGGCATGGACTGGCTTGGAACCACAAACGGCGATCCTCCGTCCTGCATACGCGTCACGTTCGAGGCCGAGAAAGAAGAAGACAAGGCAGAGTCATTCCCAACCGCCTCCCAAAATGCCCCTCGGAAAGCATTGAAGCTACTGAATATCTGCCCGCGCAACTGGTTCGCAATCTGGCCTGGAATGCGCCCGAAGTTGCCGTGCGAACCCCTAAGCCATCCGCTTCCCGCATCCGCAAGACTATAGCCGCCAGTAGCCGGCCCCGGCGTGTTGCGTATCTGAGTTGCGCTACGTGCTGCACCAATTTCACACAAGTCGCCGTCGGTGTTGTGAACCAGGACCGACGTGCCGCCCGCCACGACATAGTACGTGTGGAGGGTGCCGATCGTGAGGTCGTACGTCGTGGTGTGCGCGTGGTACTTGCGGACCGCGGTGACCGTCGCCGTGCCCGTCGGGGTCTGGAGGACGTCTCCGGGGTGGAGGTCCTTGGCGTCGACGAAGGCGGACTGGGTCTGGTCGTAGAAGGGGTGGTGGTACGTGGTGGTGAGAGTGCCCCCGCCGGACGTGGTGGCGGACGGGGCATCGGCCACGGTGGCGGCCGTCAGTTGCTGGTGGTCGGTGTGCGGGTGGTGGATGCCGGCGGCGGTGGTGATCACGGCCGCGGAGGCGGCGAGGCCGAGGGCCGCCCTGGTCAGGATGCGCTTGCCGAGGCCGGGCCGGGGCTTCGGCGTCGGCGTCGGCTTCGCCTTCGTGGGGGCGATGGTGACGTCCACGAAGTCGTGGTCGGTGTGGGTGACGATGACCCGCGTGACGGTGTGGGTCTGGGTGCCCTTCCCGCCGGGGACAGAGTCCTTGATCTTGTCGCCGACCTTGATCTGCTGGATGGGCCGCGTGGTGCCGTCGGCCATCACGACCTCAGTGGTGCCGGTGAAGCTGTGGGGGGCGCCGCATCCTCCGCGGCCGAACACCGCCCCGCCCGCGGTGGCGAGGACACCGCCCGCCGCGCCGCCCACGGCACCGGACACCGTTCCGTCGGCGGTGGCGGCCGCCGCGCCGGACCAGGAGCAGCCGGCGTGGGTCTCGGAGCAGGTGAGCCCGTAGTCGGACGCGCCGGTCGCACCGCCGGACACGCCGCCGATCGTGGCGCCTTCCAGAGTGTTGGTGACGAGTTTGGGCAGCGCGCCGCCGATCGCGGACTCCGCGAGCTTGCCGCCGAGGGCTCCGCCGACGCCGCCGCCGATGGCACCACCCACGGCGCCCAGCACGGTGGATGTGGCGAATGCGCTGACCGAGCAGGCCCCCTGCTGGCCGCCCATGCACTTGCTGCCCTGGTCGACAAGGCCGGCGGCCGCTCCGGCGAGCGCGCCGCAGCCGACGGCGCCGGGGATGGCCAGGGCTCCGCCGCTGCCCGCGGTGACGACGGCTTCGCAGCCGGCGAAGACCACCGTGGATACGGCGAACGACGCGATGGCGGCGGCGTGGTTCTTGAAGTAGGTCGTGGCGGTGTTCACGCGCTTGGCCACGGCCTGGTAGGTGCTGTGGGCGGCGTGGCTCACGAAATTCGACGCGGCGCGCTTGAAACTGGACGCCTTGCGTTTGAGCGTGGCCTTCGCGTCGGCGATCTCCCTGTTGAGTTGGGCGATCTGCCGGTTGAGGCTGGCGATCTCCTGGTCCAGTGAGGCCATTTCCCGGTCGAAGGTGCGGGATACGGAGTCGTAGGCGTCGCTGGCCCAGCCGCTCACGGCGTCCCAGGCGCTGGAGAGCTTGCTCGAGACCCAGTCGTAGGCCTCGCTGGCGTAGTGGGTGACGGCGTGCCAGCCCGAGCTGAGCGCGCTGGTGAACCCGTTCCAGGCGTCGCCGAGCCAGCTCTGGCCGGTGGGGTCGGTGCGGGTGAGGGGGTTGTCGTCGACGTAGGCGAAGGGGTTGGCGGCGGCCGAGTTCGGCACGGGGTTCAAGGACGCGGTGTCCTTGTTCATGAACTGGCCCGTGGCCGGGTTGTACCAGCGGGAGGCCATGTTGACCTTGCCGGTGGCGTTGTCGGTCCAGCCCGACTGGTAGCCGAGGTTGCCGCTGGGGGTGCCGGTGGTGCCGGTGACGTTGCCGAGGGGGTCGTAGCCGGTGGAGGCGGTCAGGGCCGTGCCGGTGCCGGTGAAGTCGCCGACCACGTCGTCGTGCTGGTCGGTGTAGGCCAGGGTCGCCGTCGCGGGGGTGCCGCCCGGTGTGCCGGTGCCGACCAGAGTGTCGCCGGGGGTCCAGGTGTAGGTGCTCGAGCCGTCGGACGCGAGGTTGTTGCCGGTGCCGGAGTAGGTGAAGGTCTTCGTCGCCGCGCCGTTGGCGGTGTTGGTGATGACCCGGCCGAGGGCGTCGGTGAGGTAGGTCTGGCTGCCCTGGGTCAGTTGCTGGTTGAAGGCGTCGGAGGCGAAGTCGGTCGCGCCGGTGGTGCCGGACTGGTGGGTGAGGGTGCCCCGGGCACTGTAGGTGTAGGTGTTCTGTCCGTCGCTGGTGAGCTGGTCGCGGGCGTCGTAGGTGTAGACGTCGGAGCCGACGCGGGTGCGGTTGCCGGAGTCGTCGTACGCGTACGCGGTGGTGGTGCTGCCGTTGTTCCAGGAGGTCAGGCGGTTCGCGTAGTCGTAGCTGTAGGTGTTGTTCGTGGCGCCGGCGAATCCGGTGGTGGTCTTGCTGGTCTCGTTGCCGTTGGGGTCGTATCCGTAGCCGATGGAGGCGACGGTGCTGCCGCCGGGCGTCTTGAGCGTGTCCCCGGTCAGCCGGTGCAGGTGGTCGTAGCCGTAGCTGCGGGTGTCTCCGCCCGTTCCGTACTGGATGCCGGCCAACTGGTTGAGGGTGTTGTAGCCGTAGGTGAGGCGGGTGCCGGTGGCCGGGTCGGTCAGGTTGGCGAGCCGGTCGTTGTTGTCGTAGCCGTAGGACGTGGTACCGGCGGCGTCGGTGCGCGCCGCGAGGAGTCCGTCGCCGTTGTACGTGAAGGAGCCGGCTCCGGCCGATCCGCTGGTGGTCAGCAGGTTGCCGCGGTCGTCGTAGGTGAAGCTCTCGTCGGTGGCGGCGGTGGTTGTGCCGATCGCGGCGGTGACCGCGCTGCGCATCCGGTTGTCGTGGTCATAGGTGAAGGTGCGGTCGGCGGTGGCCGCCTCGGCTCCGGTGCCGGACTGGGAGGTGACGTTACCGATGTTGTCGTAGCCGGTGGTGACGTTCACTCCGCCGGGGGCGGTCCGGGTGACCGGGCGCGCGTCGGCGTCGTAGGCGGTGGTGAAGGTCGAGTCGGCCGCGCCGGTGTAGCTGTAGGTGGATGTGGTCACCGCCGGTTCGATGGTCGACTCGGGCAGGTTCCACACGTTGTAGGTGTAGTAGGTGCTGTTGCCTCGGCCGTCGGTGAAGCGTGTGCCGTTGCCGGCGGCGTCGTAGCCGAACGAGGTCGTGATGGAGTGTCCGTCGTCCACCGGCTGGGTCTCGCCGGTCACGTGTCCGAGGGCGTCGTGGGTGTAGGTGCTGGTGTGCAGACGGGCGTCGGTGGTCGACAGCAGCAGACCGGCCGGGTCGTAGGTCGCCGACTGCGAGGACAGGACCGTGCTGTGGTCGGTGTCGAGTGAGGCGACCCGCACCGGATTGCCGAGTTCGTCGTAGGTGATGGTGTTCTGGGTCTGGTCGGGGAGGGTGACGGTGGTTTTGCGTCCCTGGCCGTCGTAGGCCGTGTGGGTGGTGTTGCCGGCGCCGTCGGTGACCTGAGTGGTCTCGCCGACGGCGTCGTAGCCGTAGCCGGTGGTGACGCCGTCCGGGGTGGTGGTGGAGGCGAGGAACGCGCCGCCGGGATTCTGGGCGGAGACGGTGTAGGAGTTGTTGGTGGTCAGGGCGGTCGCGGTCGGGTACCGCTCCAGGGTGGTCGCGGTCAGGGGACGGCCCAGGTAGTCGTAGGTGGCCTGGGTCTGACCGCCTTCGGGGTCGGTCGCGGACTGAACCTCGCCGTTGGCGTCATACACCGTGTGGGTGACGCCGTTGTTGGCGTCGGTGGTCCGGGCCAGGTCGCCGAGCTGGTCGTAGAGGTTCGTGGTGGTGTGCTGGAGCGGGTCGGTGACGGTCTTGACGTTGCCGGCGTCGTCGTACTGGTAGGACGTGGTCGCGTCCCTGATGACGGTGGAGCTGCCCGGCGGGGTGTAGTCGGGGAGCACCTGGGAGTTCACGCGCCCGACGGCGTCGTAGGTGGTGGTGACGGTGGTGTCCTGGCCGCCGGGGCCCTCGGCCTCGGTGGTCTCGCCGAAGGTGTCGTAGCCGGTGTAGGTGGTGGGGTGCACCAGACCGGGGGCCCCGCCGTTGGCCTCGGCGTTCACCGCGGGGGCGGTGGTGACGGAGAGGTTGCCAGCTTCGTCGTAGTTGAAGTTGGTGGTGTTGGTGTCGGGGTCGGTCATCGACAGCGGCAGACCGCGCTGGTCGAGCTGCCAGCGCGTGGTGGACGCGTCCGAGGAGGCGGTGGTACCGCCGTTGCGGCCGTTGGAGTACAGGGCCGAGATCTCGGTGCCGTTCAGGGCCCGCTGGTAGAGCTGCACGTTGTCGACCGAGCCTGCGACCGCGTCGGTGATGGTGCCGCCCGCGGTCTCGGTGCCGCCGACGGAGAGCGGGCCGGTACCGCTCCATGGCGAGGGGTCGCTCACGGTGGCCGCGAGGGCGCCGTTGACGTACAGCTTGAGCGCACCGGTACCCGCGTCGAACTCGCCGACGAGGTGGGTCCAGGTGTTCAGCGCTGCGTGTGCCGGGGCGACGGCGTCGTAGAACGCCGAGGGGGAGGCGAGGTCCTGGCTGGCCGCGTGGAGGCGGAAGCTGTTGTCGGGGGGCGAGTACTGGAGGTAGAACGACGCCCGGTTGGTGCCGCCCTGGGCCACGAACGTCCGGTACGTGGAGGTGTCGGAGAGGTTCACCCAGGCGGAGACGGTGTAGGAGGAGGCGGTGTTCAGCACGGGCCCGTTGGTGGCGATGACGCTGCCCGAGCCGCTGGTCGATCCGTTGAAGTGGGCCGCTCCGTCCGACCAGGTGATCCCGGAGCCGGCGGTGGCGGTGTTGCCGTTGCCGGAGTTGTCGGGGACCGAGCTGCCCGAGTTCTGGTCCAGCTTCCACCAGGCGTTGGGGTGGCTCGCGCCGTCCTCGTGCACCGACTGGCTGGTGAGGTTGCCCATCGGGTCATAGGTGGAGCTGGTGGTGTGAGTGGTGCCGGTGGGGTCGGTCAGGGTGGTGGTGGCCACCTTGTCGTCGGGCGTGTAGGAGACGCTCGTGGTCCGGTCGACGCCGGCGGGATCCACGGTCGTGGAGGTGACCCGGCTGGCGGCGTCCACGACCGAATTGGTGGTCGTGGCACCGTTGTTGGTGACCTGCGAGGTCAGGTTGCCCGCCGCGTCATAAGTGTTGGACTGCTCGACGAAGTGCTGTTGACCGGTCGGATCACTGCGGGTGACCGTGGCCGTCAGGCCGTTGTCGGTGTAGGTGTACGACGTGACGTTGCCCATGGCATCCGTCAGGGACTGGAGCCGCCCCGCGGGGTCGTAGGCGCGCGAGGACTCGACGAGGTCGCGCGCGGGGGACGGGTTGACCGGGTCGCCTATGTAGTTCTTGAGGGTCTGCGTGAGCAGCTTGCCGTTCGGGTCGTAGGCGTAGGACAGGACGTTTTCCGCCGGGTCCTCGACCGTCGCCTGGTTGCCGTAGCCGTCGTAGGTGTACGTCGTCGTGCCGCCGGCCGCGTCCGTCGTGGTCTTGACCTGGTCGTACGGCGTGTACGTGTACGACTGGATGCGCGAGGTGTCGCCGCCGCCGAGGTCGGCGATCGTCTGGGACGAGATCATGCCGTCGGCGTCGAAGACGGTGCTGGTCGACTTCTGGTGGGTCGCGCTGGTGACCCGGTTGGTGACCGCCGGGTCCACCTCACCGGTGATCTGAGAATCGCCGTCGTAGGTGTACGTGGTGGTCAGGCCCGCCGGGAAGCTGTCCGAGACGGCCTTCTTGGTCAGCATCCGGCCGATGTTGTCGTAGGTGAAAGACGTGACCAGCCCGTCCGGGTCGGTCATGGAGGCGATGTCGCCGCTCTTGAAGTACGAGATCGTGGTGGTCGCGCCGCCCGGGGAAACCGTCCTGTACGGGAGGCCCTTGGGGGCGAATCCACCGTCGGCGGCCGGGACGGTGGTGCCGTCGGTGTACGCGATCGAGGTGGTACGGCCGTGCGGGAATCCGGGCACCGCCGGCGTGGTGACCCCTGTGCGGTTGCCCGCGGCGTCGTAGCTGTACGACGTGAGGTAGGTGTTGTCGGTGCTGGACGAGGAGCGTGCGTCGCGCACCGCGGCCGGCAGATCGTTCTGCGGGTTGGGCGTCAGCTGCGCGCTGGTGTCGTCCGGGAGGTAACTGGTGTACGTGGTCGAGCACTTCAGGGTGGCGAAGTTCTGGCAGGTCACCTTGGACACTTCGTTGCCGCGTACATCGTGGCCTATCGCCGTGATGTTGCCGTCCGGGTCGATGACCGTGTGCTCGAAGCCGCCGGTGTCATAGCCGTACGTCGTCTTGTCGCCCAGGCCGTCGATCTGTGCGACGGTCCGGTAGCCGTTCAGTGGGTCGTACTGGTAGGTGACCGTCTTGTTGCCGGGGTCGGTCACCCGGGCCGTCTCCAGCGGGGACATTCCGGAGGAGTTGCGCCCTGCCGCCCAGTGGGCGGCCACGTCATCGCCCGAGAGGGCGTGCTGGTAGAGCGCCACTTCGGCGATCGAGCCGGTGAAGTAGCTGACGTCGCCGGGCGAGTCGATCCACGACTTCGCGAAGCCGGCCCCGATGTAGAGGTGGTTGTTGCCCTGGTCGTTGGGGGCGCCGGAGTACGTGCCCTGCTGGTTGTCGTCCAGGTAGAGCGTCTGGGTGCTGCCGGACACGGTGAGGACCACATGGTGCCACTTGTTGTCGGTGACGGTGCTCGTGGAACCGAAGGCGGTCCCGCCGCTGCCGCTGCCGCTCCAGAAGTGGCCGTGGACCTTGTTGTCACTGCCGACGTAGAGGACCGGGCTCCAACTGCCGGAGGCGCCGGTCGCGCCCGCGACGGCGACCGACTGGTCACCGATAAGGACGCCGGGCGCGCCGGTCTTGAACCACAGCTCGACGCTGCGCTCCATGTAGGTGTGCAGCAACTGTACGGGCAACTGCACGTACGAGGACGTGCCGTTGAAGGAGGCGGCTGTCTCGTCGGAGAAGGGGCCGCTCACCCCGAGCGTCGTGTCCGCGTACGTCCCTGATCCGGAGTTCTCCTCATCGACCGCCTCGGAGGCACCCGCCGACTCACCGAGCCGGTAGTAACCGACGGACCCTGAGCCTAGAATCGCGCCGCGGTAGACCTGGCTGGACCCCGTCACGGTCGGCGCCGCCATGGACCAGGAGCAGCCGTTCTCGTCGACCAGGTGCGTGACGGCCGTCGTCGTGGGGTCGTAGGTCACCGACGCGTAGGTCTTGCCCGAGGGGCGGGTGACCGTGCTGAGCAGGCTGGCCGGCGCGGTACCCGCCTTGTAGAGGGCAGTGACGTCCGCCTGGACCAGGGGGCGCCCGAAGAAGGAGGCGTCGGCGATCGAACCGTTGAAGTAAGTGCCGTAGATGGTCGATGAGTTGGGGTGCGGCTGGTCCGGCCAGGTGGATCCGAGGTAGCCGGTGCCCAGATAGGCGTGGTTGAACAGCCAGGGCATGTTGCCGGTGAACCCGAAGGAGCCGTAGCCGGCCGAGGTGCCGACCTGGCTGCCGTCCAGCCACATCGTCTGCTTGGTCCAGGAACCGGAGAGGACCACGTGGTGCCACTTGTTGTCGGCCACGGAGGCCGACGTGGTGATGGGCGTGGTCGTCGTGCCGTACCAGAACAGACCGTTGAGTTTGCCGTCGGTGCCGACGTACAGCGACGGTGTGAAGTCGCCCTTGGTCGCCGTGGCCTGTACGGGCATGTCCGAGGAGGAGAACAGCACGCCAGCCGTCGCCTTGGCGGTCTTGAACCACAGGGAGATCGTCTGGGAGCTGGAGCTGCCGAGGCCGAGGTCCGGGAGCTGGACGTACGAGGACGTCCCGTTGAAGCCGGCGGCGGTCGAGGTGCTGCCGGCCAGCGGACCGGCCTGGCCCAGGGTCACGTTGCTGTACGTCGCGTTGTCCACGCCCTCACGAGGCAGGACGGCGCTCGCGGCCGTGGTGCCGGAGGCCTCCGACAGCGGCCAGAACGAGTTGGGGCCCAGGTCGAGGGTCTGGCTGTGCTCCTGCGAGGCGCTCGTGTAGCCGTACCGGGTGCAGCCGGTGCCGTTGGCCGTGTCCGTCGGCGAGCACACCTTCGTCAGCTGGTCACCGGCGTAGAAGTACGCCCAGGTCAGCGCCGTCCCGGACTGACCGGCGGTCACCGGGTCGGTCGTCACGGTGGCGACGTGCGGGCTCGTCGCGCCCGAGGGGGTGTTCCAGGTCAGGTGAACGGCGCGCTGCGAGACCGCCGAGGCCATTGCGGTGATCTGGCCGCCGGTCCAGGTGAAGCTCTCCGCGCGGCCGTTGGCATCGGTGATCGACGCGATGCCGTAGGCGCCGGAGCCCAGCGGGTGTGTGAACGTGTAGACGGTGGCGTTCTTGTCAGTGAGCGTGTAGCCGCCGCCGGTCACGCTCTTGAAGGTCGCGAACCGGCCCTCGGGCGGCGAGAACGACCCGTCGGGGTTCTTCCCGTACCCGACGGCCGAGCCGTCCGGATATGTGACGTACACCGCGGTCACTGCGCCCGTCGAGTCGTACTGCTCGGCGGCCCGGGCGTCGAACACGCTGGACCAGCCGGCGCCGAACGCCCCGGCGGTGCGCGGGTCACGGGAGTTGTAGTCGCGCATCACGGTCAGGGACGGTCCCGGAGTGGCCACGTTCGCGTCCGTCGCCGACGTGGTGTAGTTGCCGACGGCCGGGTTGTAGCCGTGCCCGTCGGTGTTCTGGGAGAGACCGGAGGTGACCACCGGCTGGGGCACCTGCGTCGTGAACTGCTGCCACTGCGGGCCAGGCGAGTAGTTGGTGCCGTCGAAGGCCTGCACTTCCCAGTAGTACGGCTTGCCCCAGGTCAGCTTGCCGGCCGGCACGTTGTAGAAGTTGGCGCTGACGTTGCCGGAGTCGGCGAGCTTCGTGCCCGAGGTGTCGTAGACCTGGAAGTCGTACTTCTGGGTGGTCGTCAGGTTCGGGTCGATGTGCGCCACCGCGGACAGCTGCGGGGTGAGCGTGGTGACGGACGCGTTATTCACCGGGGTGGCGCTGACCACCTGCGGCAGCATGGCGCCGGTGTAGGTCAGCATCAGGCTCGGGGCGTACGTCACGTCGTAGATCGAGCCGAACTGCTTCCAGTGCAGGGCGTCGGAGGTCGACGCGTAGACGGCGAGTCCGTGATCGCTCGACGCGCCGGCTGCCGAGGCCCAGGTGTTGAAGGTCGACGCGGACAGCGTCACCGTCACCCAGTCGCCCTTGCTGAGGTCACCGGCGCTGTTCGCGCACCCGTTAGGCGTGCTCGGGGTGGCGTTGCCGATCGTCGACCCCTTGGACGGCCCCGGGTACGAGGTGATCGAGGACGGCGACCAGGCCGAGCTGACCGGCGCGACGTCGAACCGCTCGGCCGTGCAGGTCGATGACCACACGTCGTACAGGCTCAGCGACGCCGCCGTGACCGAGACCTGCGAACCGTCCAGTCCGAGACCGGGGAACTGGAGGTAGGAGACGGCGGAGTGGGTGCCCGAGTCGTACGAACCCACCTTGATGGTCTGCTCCATCGAGTGGTCGCCGGGACTGCCCGATTCGGCATAGGTGGTGATGGCCTGCTCGTTGTCGACCGAGGGGTCGACGGTGACCGGGAAGACCCGGCCGGGGGCGTGCAGCCACGCCGCGTCCAGCGTCACCCGCAGCACGGGGCGGTCGCCGGACGTCGTCAGGGTGTAGTGGACGGCGCGCGTGGTGGCTCGCTCGCCCGAGCGCCGGTCGACGTGGGAGTCGTAGGCGTAGGCGGGGGGAATCTCGCCTGCCCTCTTGCCGGAGGAGTCGCGCAGCTCGATCGAACCGTCCCGCTGTGGGACGGGGGTGAGGCCCTTCAGGTCGAGGGGGAATTCCCACGAGTTGGCCGCCCGAGCCGAGGAGAGGACGATCGACTCCTTCAGCCCGACCGCGGTCGGCTGCAGCGTCAGGTCGGTGTCCGGCAGCACGTCCGGGTAGGAGACTGTGGAGCCGGAGACCTGGGGCGCGGCGGGCTTCGCTCCGGACAGGCCGTAGGACAGCTGCCGTCCGCCACTCATGGTCAGACGGGCCAGTGCGCCGTCGGACCCGGTGGCGGCGAAGTCAGCCGTGGGTGAGTTGGCCTTCTCCTCCCAGCGGCCGTGCGCACCGTGCACCAGGCGAGTGTCGATGGGCTGCCAGTTCCCCGCTGCGTCACGGTAGTTGACGGGGAGCAGGGAGTAGCTGCGGCTGTAGGAGCCGTCCACGTTCTTGAAGTAGGTCGAGGTCGCGGTGGACTTGGCTGCCACCCGCTTGCTGGTCTTGGCGTTGAACCCGAGCCGGGTCGCACTGGGCCCCTTGGCGACCTTGCGCATATAGGGCTTGGCGAGCGGGAGTTCGCCTCGGCCGTGGCCGGGCTTGCGTCCGACGCCGCGATGGGCACGGGTCGAGGCCGCCGACGCGCGGTGGCTGTGTCCGGCGGCGGACCCGGACCGCTGGCGCGGCAGATGCCCCCAGTGCGGGGACGCCGGGTCCTTCAGCCAGCCCAGTACGTCGGAGAAGCTGGGCACCGACAGCGAGGGAAGGCCGCGGTCGTCCGCCACCGCCGACTCCCCTGTGAGCACCATCGCCAGGCAGGCCAGCACGACCACGGCGGCGGCTCGAACGACCCTGCGGTGCAGGCGAATCCGCCGGGCAGAACGACGGAAACGACGAGAGCGCATCACAGCTCCTGACGAGAATCAGCACATGATCACCAAGCGGGCCGACTCAACACCATCAGGAGCGGGAATCGCTAGATCACTTGAAACTCCCTTGACGGATCTTTAGATACACCTGGAGATATCGCCAATCGAGGATATCCGCAGGGTTACCGGAAGGTGAATTCACTGCTTTGGTGACGCGTCGACCACGGATTCCATCGCTTTCGCCACGGCTGTGCGCGTGCCCGCAGCGGCGGGAATGAAGCGGACATTGTGCGCGGTGGATCCGGCACCAACGGCGACGAATTGCGACTTAGGCGACCTCGGGGCCAATTGCCGCACCGCCGACACTGGTGCCTTGCCGACCGCCAGGACGAGGTCGCAGCGCTGCTGGATCAGGGTGTTCGCGTACGCCTGCGCGTTGGCCTCCGTCTCCGGCCCGGCGACCGCCAGGTAGCTGGCCTTGGCGTGGGTCGCCAGCGAGGCGTCCTTCATCCCCGCCCAAACCGGCGCCGCCTGGGGGCCAGCGACGCCCTTGGCGTCGGTGAGCAGGCAGGCGGCGAAGGACGTGTACTGACGGGCTCTCGGCGCGGGGGTGGCCTCGTCGCCCCCGCCCGACAGGCACAGGGCCACCACCGTACCGGCCACCGCCACCACCGCGGCTCCGCCGCCCCAGGCCCAGAGTTTCTTGCGCACGCGCGCCCACCCCTTCGAAACGAGCGCCGACGCACCGTCGCCGCAAACGGCGCGAGCATAGACCAACCAGTCGAATGACTTTTCCCGCCCGCGATGCGGGCGCCGGTCATGTCGGACATTTCGAGGCGGAGGGAGTTGGGGGCGATTCGGCTTACGGATGAACAGCAGCATTGGGGTGGCTACGAAGTACGACGCCGCGTCGGCCGCGACCGCACGAGCGGCGCCGATGAGGCCGACCAGTGCACCACCGGCGGATCGGCCCGCCACCAGCGCGAACGACCGGCTCAACTGGGTCTTGACGTTGCCCTCGACGAGGTCGGCTCGATCGAGCAGTTGCGGCATGTATGCCTGGTACGCGACCTGGAACGCCACATCGAATACGCCCTTGAGTAATGCGGCGAGATACAAGTGGGGCGTCGTGAGGCAGTCGGGGACCACGGCCAGGGGGAGCGAGCCGAGGATGACGAGCCGGTGGGCGCCGACCCGGTAAAGGTTTTCCACTACAACTGCGGCGAGGGCCGGACCGGGGACGAACAGACCGTGGCGGCGCTTCGCGCCGCCAACAAGCGAGAAGGCCCCCTCGCGGGGGCGGTTTCTAGGGGTCGTTGCAACACGTGGTCGTGTTGATCAGGCCGCGAGCAGTTTATGCAGGCGCTCGGCTGGGGTTTCCCAGCCGAGCGTTTTGCGTGGGCGCCCGTTGAGTTCGGCGGCGACGGAGGCCAGGTGCTCGCGGGTGTGGACCGACAGGTCGGTGCCCTTGGGAAAATACTGCCGGAGCAGGCCGTTGGTGTTTTCGTTGGAGCCGCGCTGCCAGGGGCTGGCCGGGTCGCAGAAGTAGACCGGGATGTCGGTGGCGAGGGTGAATGCGCCGTGGGCGCCCATCTCCGAGCCCTGGTCCCAGGTCAGGGACCGCGTGAGGTGGGACGGCAGGGTCTGGACCGTGGTGACCAGAGCCTCGCGGACGCTCTCGGCGCCGTGGTCGCCGGGCAGGTGCAGGAGCATGACGTAACGGGTGGCGCGCTCGACCAGGGTGCCGATGGCCGACTACCCGTTCTTGCCGATGATGAGGTCGCCCTCCCAGTGTCCGGGCACAGCCCGGTCCTCGGCGTCGGCGGGCCGTTCGCTGATCATGACCATGGGGGTGGTGAACCGCGGCTGGCGCTGCTGGGCCTGGCGGCGCGGCCTGCGGCGGGCGCGGCCGGTGCGCAGGGCGCGGGCCAGCTCGCGGCGCAGTTCGCCCCGGCCCTGGACGTAGAGGGCCTGGTAGACGGTCTCGTGGCCCACGTGCATCTCCGGCCGGTCGGGAAAGTGTGTCCGCAGAGCCTGGCAGATCTGCTCGGGGCTCCACCGCAGATACAGGCGGTCCTGGACGAAATCGCGCAGTTCGGGGTTCTGGCCGATCTTCCCCGGCTTGGGGCGGGGCCGGCGGGCATCGGCACGGGCCTGGGCGGCGTGCGGGCGGTACTGGCCGTTCGCCGGGTGCCGGTTGCGGCGGATTTCCCGGCTGATGGTGGACGGGCTGCGGCCCAGCTCGGCGGCGATCACCCGGACCGTCGCCTTCTCCCTCAGCCGGTCGGCTATGTGGATCCGGTCGGACTCGCGCAGGTACCGCGACGGATCACAGGGCGGCACCACCGCGTTGATCGGTGGTGCCGCCCTCTGATGACGGTCGGCGCTACGGCCGTTGCGCCACCGGCGCCCGGTCTTCTCGTTGATGCCGACGATCCGGCACGCCTCTTTGTTGCTCAGGCCCTGCTGCATGAGCTGGGAGTATGCCTCCCGCTCACGCAGCAGCCGCTTACGCCCCTGAGCCACCGTCCGGATCTCCCGGATCTTGAAGTCCATCGCATCCCCTGGACTGGGGTGTTGACGACCACTAGAACGGAAGGGGGGGCCTTCTCGCTTTCCGCCTGCTACTCAGACCGGATTATCTGAGTGACGACCCTCAATCGGGCGCCCTCGGGCATGGTCGGCAGCAGAATGTACTCGGCCGGTGTCTCGGCCCTCTCAGGACGGGGCGGGCCGTCCAAGGGCCGCAACGTCTCCTCCCCCCTGTCAGGGGATAAGGCGGCCGGACTTTCGACAAGCTCCTGCAGAGTCCCGTCCTCGGACATCACTCGGCCACAAGGTCACGTTCGTCGTCCGCAGGTGCCGGAGCCGGAACCGGGGCGGGCCGAGACTCGGGGCGACGCCACGGGGTCTTGATCGGGTGGGAGACTCCGCGCCACCACGGATCCGCGGGAAGCTGGCCCGAGGGCTCGAAGGGCTCTCCCGGGCGGGGCAGGGCCACCGCCTGGCCGACTCCCTCAGCTTCGTCCTTCGTCCACTCTCCGGGCTCTGCCCACGCATGCAGCGCCAGGTTGAAGGTACCCCAGTGGATCGGCAGCATCACCCCGTGCGGCTCGCCTCCTTGCAGGTCAAGGTGGGCTTGCACGCCTTGGGCGGGCGACATGTGAATGTCCGGCCACGCCCCCGGCAGCGGTGTATATTCCGTGCGGTTCTCGGGCCAGAACTCGCTGTACGCACCGATCTGGATCATCGTCGCGTCGAAGGGCCCATGGTCGGCGCCGATGTCCTTGAAGCCCTCGAAGTAACCGGTGTCACCGCTGTGGTAGATCCGGTGCTGGTCGCCCGCGACGGCCCAGGACGCCCACAGGGTGTGCTGGGTGTTGCGCAGACCACGGCCGCAGAAGTGGCGGGCGGGAGTGGCCGTCAGGGTGAGGCCGCCGACCCTGGTCTCCTCGTGCCAGTCCAGCTCGCGCAGCCGGTCGGCGGGGACGCCCCAGTGTTCGAGGTGGGCGCCGACGCCGAGCGGCACGGCGAAGAGGGTGTCCGTGCCGGCCAGCGCCTTGATGGTGGGCAGGTCGAGGTGGTCGTAGTGGTCGTGCGAGATGACCACCACGTCGACCGGGCCGAGCGCGGCCAGCGGCAGCGGCACCGGGTGCAGCCGCTTGGGCCCGGCGAACGGGAACGGGGAGCAGCGCTCGCCCCAGACGGGGTCGAAGAGGACGCGGTGTCCGTCGATCTCCGCGAGCACGCTGGAGTGGCCCATCCAGGTCAGCCGCAGCCCACCGGCGGCGGGCCGGGCGAGGTCGGCGACGGTGGTGGCGTGCACCGGGACGACGCCCCGGGGAGCTCGGCGGACGCGCTGCTCCTTCTCGAAGTAGATCTTCGCGAAGTCCAGCATCGAGCCTGAGGGGCGGGTGCGGGCGGTACCGCCGGGGTTCTGGAAGACACCGTCCTTGAAGTGCGGTGAGCCCTGAATGCGGGCCATGCGCTCGCCGCCGGGGTCCACGCCGAAGGCAGCGGGCCGCAGCATGCGGAGCCCGGAGCTCAGGGAGCGCAAACGGGTCACGGTACCTCCAGTGGTGTCGCCGAGATGCTCCATTATGGTCGGCCCCTCCGGTGGTCGGCGTTGACACCCTGTCGCCCACCTCCGGATACTGACCCACTGTTCAGTAGCACCCTCCTTCACCAACCCCTCAGGAGCCACTATGGCCGCTCCCCTGATGTCTCTCGTCTGGACCGACCACATCACCGGCCGGCAGGGTTTCCTGGTCGTCGACCGGCTGGTTCGGGGGGTGGCCAGCGGCGGTCTGCGGATGCGGCCGGGCTGCACCCTGGAGGAGGTCACCGGGCTGGCCCGCGGCATGACGATGAAGGAGGCACTGCACTACAACCCCGAGGGCCGCTACATCCCCCTGGGCGGGGCCAAGGGCGGAATCGACTGCGATCCGCAGGACCCGGGGTCGTACGCCCTGCTGGTCCGCTATCTGCGCGCAATGCGGCCATATGTCGAGAGCTTCTGGACCACCGGCGAGGACCTCGGGCTCACCCAGGATCTGGTGGACCGGGCGGCCGTCGAGGCCGGGCTGGTCTCCTCGGTCCAGGCCGTGTATCCGCTGCTGGACGACGAGGCCGCGGCCCGGCGGCGGCTGGCGGACGCCTTCGCCATCGAGGTGGACGGGATCGGTCTCGACGAGCTGGTCGGCGGCTGCGGAGTCGCCGAGTCGGCACTGACGGCCCTGGACCGGGCCGGGGTGCCGTACGCGGGGACGCGGGTCGCGGTGCAGGGGCTTGGCACGATGGGCGGGGCCACGGCGCGTTTCCTCGCCCGCGCGGGTCTCACGGTGGTGGCCGTCGCCGATGTCAAGGGCACGATCGCCAACCCCGCGGGCCTGGACGTCGAAGCGCTGCTGCGCGCGCGGGACGCGTACGGCACCGTCGACCGCGCGGTGCTGCGCCCCGGGGATCTCGAACTGCCGGGCGAAGCCTGGCTGTCCGCCGATGCGGAGGTGCTGGTGCCGGCGGCGGTGTCGTACGTCCTCGACGCGGCCAACGAGCACCTCGTCACCGCCCGCTGGATCGTGGAGGCGGGAAACATGCCCGTGCTACCCGAGGCGGAGGAGCGGCTCGCGGAGCGCGGGGTGACCGTGCTGCCGGACGTGGTGGTCAACTCGGGTACCAACGCCTGGTGGTGGTGGACCCTTTTCGGCGACATCGGGCCGGACGCGGACGAGGCGTTCGCCCACACCCGCCGCTCGATGCGGGCCCTGGTGAAGCTGATGCTGGATCGCGCCGAGTCCGACGGCATGACCCCGCGTGCCGCGGCCCACGCCCTGGTGGGCGACCGGCTGCCGGTGATCGCGGAACGGTTCGGCTGGTACCGGTGAGTGGACGGGCGCTCAGCGGCGCCCGACCCGCAGACCACCGTCGGCTCACGGCTGTGCGTCGCGGGTGAGGACGACGGCGTAGCGGCACGCGGCGTCGGTGGTGTTGGCGAAGACACGCTCGGCGGGCGGCCCGAGTTCCACGGTGTCGCCGGCGTCGAGTTCGTGGACCGTGCCACCGTCGTGGAAGGTCAGGCGGCCGTCGAGGACCCAGACGAGCTGTCGCACGAAGGCGAAGGCGGCCGCCGGGTAGGGCACCCGGGCTCCGGCGGGCAGGCGGATCTCGGCGATCTCCGCCGGGAAGCGCGGTCCGGTGATCTGACGGCGCCGGTAGCCGGTGCCGGGGTCGCGCCACTCGGCCGCGTCGGCGCCGCGCCGCACTCCCCCGGTGTCGGCCACGCCGTCCCGCACGCCTTCGGCGAGGGCGAGCAGGGAGGCGACGCTCAGCTGGAACGCGGCGGACAGCTTGCCGAGGACGACCGCGGTGGGGCTGCTCTCGCCGCGTTCGATCCGGCTGATCATCGCCGGGGAGACACCGGAGACGTCCGCGAGTTCGGCCAGGGTCCAGCGGCGGCGCTCCCGCTCGATGCGGACACGGGCCGCGATCCGCGCCACGAGGGGGTCCATCGGCGGATCTACTATGTTGGACATGAATCCAATATACGAGAGAGGCGGGGCGGTGACGGTCCGTCCGGCCCGACCCGGCGACCTGGAGGCCGTACGCGCGATCCGCAACCACGCGATCGAGCACTCGACGGCGTTGTGGACCGAGACCCCGCAGTCTCCCGTCGAGGGAGCGGCCTGGCTCGCCGCCCACCTGGCGCGCGGCTCGGCTTTCGTGGCCGAAGTGGCGGGCGAGGTCGCCGGGTTCGCGGTGTACGGCCCGTGGCGGGAGCTGGAAGGCTACCGGCACACGGTGGAGGACTCGGTCTACGTCCGCGAGGGCCGGCACGGGCTCGGCATCGGCTCGGCGCTGCTGGGCGCGCTCGTCGCCGCGGCGCGCGAGGCCGGCCACCACGTCGTGATCGCGGGCATCGAGGCGGAGAACACCGCGTCGGTCCGGCTGCACCAGCGGTTCGGCTTCGAGCACGCCGGCACGGTCCGGGAGGTGGGCACCAAGTTCGGCCGTTGGCTGGACCTCACGCTCATGCGACTGCCGCTGGCCTGAGACGGCAACGCGCGCCGAGGGTACGACCGATTAGGGTGACCGCGTGGCGAGAGTGCGGTTGAGTGTGGCCGAGCGGCGGGAGGAACTGCTGCGGGCCGCCATCGAGCAGATCGAGGCGCGGGGTGTGGCGGCGGTACGGATCGCCGACGTCGCCTCGGCCCTCGGGGTGAGCAACGCGCTGGTGCTGTACCACTTCTCGACGAAGGAGAGGCTGGTCGCCGCCGCCTTCGCCTACGCCGCCGAGGACGACCTGGCGCATCTGCGCAAGCTGCTGGGCCGCCGTACGTCGGCGTCGCGCCGGCTGCGGGCGGCGGTGCGCTGGTACGCGCCGACCGGGCAGGCCAAGGGCTGGCGGCTGTGGATCGAGGGCTGGGCGGTGGCGCTGCGCGAACCCGCCCTGCGGGAGGTCACCAAGGAGCTGGACCAGCAGTGGAAGGCGGCGATCGCCGAGGTCATCGCCGAAGGGGTGGCCGCCGGTGAGTTCCGGTGCCCCGACCCCCCGGCCGCCGCGCTGCGGCTGACCGCCCTGCTCGACGGGCTCGCGGTCCAGCTCACCTCGTACCCGGGTGCCCTGCCGCGCTCCCGCGCGCAGGAGTGGGTCGACGAGGCGCTGGCGCGCGAACTGGGGCTGCCCGCGGAGCAGTAAGGGGCGGCCCGCAAGGATGCCGCCCCTTACGCGCTCCTGCCGCCTCAAGCCACGGAAGCGATCCGCATCCTGATGTCGTCCGGGGAGAGCGCTCCCTTGGCCGTCGCATGGTCACCCGACGACTCACCGCGCAGCCGCCGCCCGATCCACGGCACCAGGTGCTCGCGGGCCCAGTGCACGTCGTCGCGGCGGACCTCCAGGGTGCCGCGGGGCGGCAGCGGCGGCCACGGCTGGTCCGGGTCGGCCGGCACCTCGACGCCGAGCACCTGACCGGCCCGCAGGGCCACGCGCGTGTGCCCCTCGGGAGAGAGGTGCAGCCGGTCGCCGTCCCAGGCCCGCCGGTCCTGCACGGTCTTCAGGGACCACAGGTCGAGGACAGGGCAGCCGTAACGGTCGGCGACGGCCCGGACATGCCCGTTGTAGGTGGCGATCTTGCCGCGCAGATGCTTGAGGACGGGCACGCCACGGGTGTCGAACCCGGTGGTCACCAGTACCGTGCCGACGGCTTCGGTCAGTTGGGCCACGGCCCGCTCGAACCGCTCGGCCACCTCGTCGGGGTCGGTGCCTGGGCGGATGATGTCGTTGCCGCCCGCGCAGAAGGAGACCAGGTCCGGGGCGAGTTCCAGGGCCTGCGGCACCTGGTCCGCCACGACCTGGTCGAGCAGTTTCCCGCGTACCGCGAGGTTGGTGTACTCGAAGTCGCCCTCGGGCCGCCGGTCCGACAGCAGTACCGCGAACCGGTCGGCCCAGCCGACGAACGCCCCGTCGGGGCCGGGGTCGCCGACACCCTCGGTGAAGCTGTCCCCCACCGCCACGTACGACCCGATCACTGATGCCTTGTCACTCTTCGAATCGTCTGCCACATCGGACCATGATTCACCTTTGACTGTGACCTACGCGACCGTAATAAGGGGTTGACTGGCGGTGAGATAAGACACTTCTAAATACTTCACCAAGGTTGGAATAAGGCTCTGATCAGCGACGTTGACGTGATGATCGCCAGACGCCGAAGTCACTGAACCTGAAGTGACTCCAGGTGGTACGGAACGCGAAGTACCCACCCTTGTAGGGCTCCAGGTCGGTGTAGTCGAACACCGGTCGGTCGTTGTTCCACCATTGCACAGCCCCGCCGTCGGAGACGATTCGCACATGGTTGGGCTGGTTCGCGACCAGGAGCGGTTCGGTGTAGTCGTAGACCAGCGGCCGTACGCCGGGCTCGCCGACGTAACGGCGGAGCCTGGTCGTCGTGTTGTAGTTGGCGCCGTAGCCGGCGTAGTACGTCTTCAGGTAGTCGTACTCGGCGAGCGCGCCACCGCGCGGGGTGGCGAACAGGTCGTCAGGGGAACGGACGTCGGTGGCGTTCCAGAAGTTGTTGAGGTCCGAGACGCGGTCGTTGGCGCCGCCCGCCGACACCGGTGTGGCGGTGTACCCCAGGACGTACGGCCCCTCCAGCCGTCGCCGGAACCAGACGGTGGCGCCGGCGGGCACGTCGACCTCCAGGACCCCGTGCGAGGCGGCGACCGTGCCGCCCTGCTCCAGCTCCACGAACCACTGGCCGAGACCGTGGCGGAAGTCGTCGTGGGCGATCAGCCGGCGATGCCGGTGCGCGGCGCTCGCCTGCCCAGCGGGCACGAAGGCCGCGAGGGCGGCTCCGGCGGCCAGGGCTCCGAAGCCTCGGCGGGTGGTCGTCATACGGCGGGTTCCTTCCGTCGGGGCGCGAGTGAGGGCGAGCGCATGAGCGGAAAGCGCTTGCACCCGGCGGGATCACTGTGCCGCCGCCCCGCCTTCGCTGTCGACGACCCGAACACTCCTGTCACGAGAAAGCAACGCGCCGAAGGCCGGACCCGGGGATCGGGGGTCCGGCCTTCGGAGTGCGTGTCAGATCGATGGAGGCGCCGGTTCAGCCGACGGCGAGGCCCTTCGAACGGAGGTAGGCGACCGGGTCGACGTCCGAGCCGTAGTCAGGGGTGGTCCGGATCTCGAAGTGGAGGTGCGGGCCGGTCACGTTGCCGGTGGCACCGGAGAGACCGATCTGCTGGCCCGCGGTCACGGTCTGGCCGACCGAGACGGAGAGCGCGGAGAGGTGGCCGTACTGCGCGTAGTAGCCGTCGGCGAGCCTGATGACGACCTGGTTGCCGTAGGAACCGCCCCAGCCGGCCGTGACGACCGTGCCCGCGCCGACGGCCTTGACCGGGGTGCCGGTCGGGACGACGAAGTCGACGCCGGTGTGGTAACCGCTGGACCACATGCTGCCGGCCACGTGGTAGCCGGTGCCGACCGTGGCACCGGTCACCGGGAGGGTGAAGCCGGAGGCCGTCGTCGTCGACGTGTCCGAGGAGAAGGTCGAGTTCGAGGACGACGACGAGGACGAGGACGAGGAGGGGGTGGACGACCGCGAGTGGGACCACGTCTCGGATCGGGAGTCCGAGTTCGGGGTCCGTGTCGTCGTGGTGTGACGGCCGCCGAGGGTGAGCTTGAGACCGGGGTGGATCAGCGAGGGGTTGTCGCCGACGGCCTGCCGGTTGTCGGCGTAGAGCCGGTGCCAGCCGCCGTCGACGTTCTGCTCGCGGGCGATCTTCGAGAGATAGTCGCCGGGCACCACCGTGTAGGTGTGGTGTGTGGAATTCTCGGTGGCGGAATTCTGAACGGCCGACTTCTGAACGGCGGCCTTCCGTACAGCCGTCTTCTCGATGATCGGAAGCGACTGCGTGGCCTTTTCGGAAACGGACTGCGCGGTGGCCGCGTGGGCGCCGGTCGCCCCCATGAGCGGCAGAGCCAGCGCGGCGCCACCGGTTCCGGCGACGGCCATGGAGCGGGTGAAACGCTGGGTCTTGGGGCGGCGGTGCTTACCCTTCGCGGGCATGACGCATTCCTCTCCGGCGCCTGCGAGGTGAGCTGTCGGGTTCGGGCTGGAGCTGCCCGGCCACGCGGGATGACGTGGCTGTACCCCTAGCCGTCCCGGGAACCGGAACAGGCGGTCATACCTGGTGGGTCCCCCGCTCCTGCCGTGCACGGGTGAGTGTGTGTGGGGATTCCGGGCGGCGGCAGGATTCGGCGTTCCGTCCGGATGCGTGGCGAACGTAAGCGAGCAAGACGCACCCGGACAAGCCATCGGTTCCGGCTGTCCGAGTTTCGCTTGATCCGTTACGGGGATTCCCGGTCGCCCTCCGTGCATCCCGGCTTTCCTCGCTTTCCTGATCCCCTTGAAAAGCACGGGAAGTACGTGGACATGACGAGCGACGGACGGTCACGAATATGACGCTCCTCACGCACGTCACGCCACGTCCCTCTATTCCAGAGCGAGTTGCAATGAAGGAGCCAATTCGGACAGAAGACTCAGATGCGGCGCAGCCGGAGAACTGCCGCATCCAGGTCACCGCGCAGCTCTGTGCGCAGCCCATGATGCAACAGAACAGCACCTCGGTGCACTTCGCCCGTTTCACGGCATTCATACGACGCTGTCGGGTCGAGCCCCTGCAGTCGCAGCGCCGGCATCGGCTCGCCGTAGCTCTGCGCCTGGAGCCAGGCGAGGACCACGGTCTCGTCGCCGAGCGTGTACTGCACCGCGCTGAGCCCGCCGGTCGGCGGCCGCAGCCGGAACTGGTCGCCGCGCTGCACCAGGGGCCGGATGTCCTTGTAGAGCTCCACCCAGCGGCCGGCCTCGGCGAGCTCTTCCTCGGTCCACTGCGAGAGGTCGCCGCCGACGCCGAGCGCCCCCGCCATGGAGCTGACGAAGCGGAAACGCAGCGAGCTGACCCGGCCGTTGAGCTGATGGTTCGGGCTGTCGGTGACCCAGGCGGACATCACCCGGGCGGGGTGGATCTGGCTGAAGCCGTGCTGGATGGCGAGCCGGTCCAGCGGGTCGGTGTTGTCGGAGGTCCACACCTCGTCGGTGCGGCTCATGATGCCGAGGTCGATCCGGCCGCCACCGCCGGAGCAGGACTCGATGGCGACGTTCGGGTGGGCTGCCCGGAGCCGGTCGAGCAGGGCGTACAGCCCGCGGACGTGGTCGACCCACAGGCGCTGCGGGTACGGCTCGCCGGGCCAGCCCGCGTCGGTGAAGCAGCGGTTGAAGTCCCACTTGACGTAGTCGATCGGGGCGCTGGACAGCAGGGTGTCGAGCTGTTCCCAGAGGTACTCCTGGACGTCCTCGCGGGCGAGGTTGAGGACGAGCTGATTGCGTAGTTCCGTCCGCTTCCGTCCCTGCTGGTACTGGACCCAGTCGGGGTGCGCGCGGTACAGGTCGCTGTCCGCGTTGACCATCTCGGGTTCGACCCAGATGCCGAACTGCATACCGAGGGCGTGCACATAGTCCGCGAGGGGCCTGAGCCCGTTCGGGAAGCGGTCGGGGTTGGGCGTCCAGTCGCCGAGGCCCGCGCGGTCGCTGGTGCGGGCGCCGAACCAGCCGTCGTCGACCACGAACAGTTCGACGCCGATCGCGGCGGCCCGCCGGGCGAGGGTGGCCTGCTGCTCCTCGGAGATGTCGAAGGTGGTGGCCTCCCAGGAGTTGAACAGCACCGGCCGGTCCCGGTCTGCGTCCGGGATGATGTACGCCCGCTGGTAGGCGTGCCAGGCGCGGCTCGCCCCGCCGAAGCCGCCGTCGGTCCACAGGCCCGCGAAGACCGGGCTGGTGTACGACTCGCCCTCCGCCAGCATCAGCAGGCCCGAGTCGTCGTAACCGGCGCCGCCGGTGATCTGCACGCGCGCGTCGGGGAGTTGGGCGACGGCGATCCGCCAGGAGCCGGACCAGCCGAGGGCACAGCCCCAGACCTCGCCACGCTCCTCGGTGGCGTCGGTGTCGAGGGCGACCCAGGGCAGGTGCTGGTGGCCGGTGTGGCCGCGGCGGCTGCCGATGACCTTCTCGCCGTAGGTGAGCGGGGCGCTGGTGAGGCGGGACTCGGCGGCCCAGCGGCCGTGCAGCTGGGAGAGCCGCCAGCCCTCGCGGTCGGGTAGCGTCCAGGCGGCGGGGTCGGCGCGCAGCAGCTCCACGCGCGCGTCACCCTGGTTGTCGACGGTCACCCAGCGCTCGACGACATCGCCGCGCATCCGGTAGTGCAGGGTGATGAGGATCCGGTCGTCCCGGAAGCGAAGCCGGAGTCCCTCACCGTTCGCGGCATCCCCGGTGCCGCCGTCCGTCTCGTACGACTCGAAGGTCCACTCGGTGCCGCGGCGTTCCTCGGTGCGCACGGAGAGCGCGGGGCGGACGAAGCGGGGGCCGCCCTCGACGGGGTACTCCTCACGGCCGTCCAGCGGGGACTCGAAGGCCCAGTAGCGGGGCAGCGCCCGGGTGCTGAGTTCCTCGGCGTCGGCGAGCCCGATTTTGGGGCCCCAGTGCAGGTGGAGCAGCTCGTCGTCCTCCGTGAGGTGCAGCGCGTAGCTGCTGCCGGGGCCCGACAGGAGCCAGGTACGACCGTTCTCGGCGATGTCCACCACTAGAAACCTCACACAGGTGCCAACAGATCCGCTCAAGCACCAACATCATCAAGGCCACGGGCCCCTGAAGCAACGCCTGTGGACAACTCATTGCCCGCGGAAACCGATGTCGTATGGTCGACCCAGTGCCCGTCGACGAGGAGCGCCGACGGGGCCGGCCGGGAGGAGCCCCCGTGACGCAGCAGGTCCCGTCCACCGAGCCCGAGCTGGCCGGTGTGCGTAACTTCCGTGACGTGGGTGGCCTGCCGACCGTGGACGGGCGCCGGGTCCGGCAGGGTGTGCTGTTCCGCAGCGGGCATCTGGCACACGCGACGGAGCAGGACGCGCAGTTCCTCGCCTCCCTCGGTCTGCACACGATCTTCGACTTCCGCAACGCGGCCGACCAGAAGCTGGAGGGCCCGGACGTCGAGCTGCCCGGCGTGCGGAACCTGAACCTGCCGCTGACCGACCCGGCGCACGGCGCCGAGTTCTGGACGATGGTCCGCGAGGGCGACATCGAGCAGCTGCGCGGACTCCTGGGCGATGGCAAGGCCGCGAACCGGATGGTCAACTCGTATCGCACGATCGTCAGGGACCGTACCGACGAGCACTCGCGCGTGTTGCACGCGCTCGCCGAGGACAGCGTCCCGGCGCTGATGCACTGCGCGGCCGGCAAGGACCGGGCGGGGATCTCGATAGCCGTGACGCTCCTCGCGGTGGGCGTGGAGCGGGACGCGATCCTCGCCGACTATCTGGAGTCCAACGCCAAGCACCGCCGCTACAAGGTGCGGCGCAGCGGCGGCGGGGACAGCGCGTACAGCCCCGAGGTGATGGAGCTGCTGAGCCCGCTCTTCGACGCCCGCGCGGAGTATCTGACGGCGGCCTTCGAGAGCATCGAGAAGACGTGGGGTGACGTCGAAACGTACCTGGAGCAGGGTCTGAAGGTCACCCCGGAGGTCCGCGAGCGGCTGCGCGCCCGCCTCCTCGACTGAGGCCGGGCGGCCACGGGAGGGCTCAGCCCTTGCCGCCGACGGCGAACAGCAGGTAGAGGAACGCGGCGAATACGTGCCCGACGGCGATGTAGATGATCAGCCGGACCCACAGGGCCCGGGGGAACTTCTCCTCGATGTTGCTCACGGCAGCTCTCCAGTGATCGGCCCCAGGCACAACGCGGCCAGGGGACTCTGCAGCAGGGTGTGGACGAACAGGAGCTCGACCCCGTCGTGGTCCTCGGCGGCGAGCCGGTGCGGGGTGAGCGAGTCGAAGTGCGCGCTGTCGCCGGGCGCGAGCACATGGATGGTGTCGCCGAGGCGCAGCCGGAGCCGCCCGTGCAGGACGTACAGCCACTCCTCGCCGGGATGCACCCGGACGATGTCGCCCTGGGTGCCGTACGGCACCCGGACGCGCAGCGCCTGCATGCCCCGGCCGGGCGCCCCGGCCTGCCAGTACGTCCAGCCGCCCGCCTTGGTCGGCTCCATGTCCGCGGCACGCACGAGCGCGTCCCGGTCGGCGACCGTCTCGCCGAGCAACTCGGAAACCGTCGTACCGTAGACACGTGCGAGCGCGAGCAGCATCGGCAGCGAGGGCTGGCGCTGCCCGGTCTCCAGCCGGGAGAGGTGGGCCGGCGACAGCCCGGCGTCCCGGGCAGCGGCCTCCAGGGTGAGGCCGGCGCGGCGGCGCAGAGAGCGCAGCTGCGGGCCGACGGAGGGCAGGTCGTCGCCGGGACCGGCGGGCGGCGCCGGGTCTGAGGCGTTCATACCTCTATTGAGCCTGGCTGTTGCCTCAGCGGCAAATTCCTTGCCTCTCAGACAAAAAGCGGGGCCGCCCGCAGCAGGCCCCCGCTGGGCGTCAGCGGTTGGCCACCGCCTGCTTGATGAGGGTCTTGCTGAAGTCCCACATCAGGCCGCCGCCGCTGTGGGCGTCGTCCATCACGTCCGTGAAGGCCGCCACGAAGCGGTCCACGTCCGACTCGTCGACGATCAGCGGTGGGATGAGCTTGATGACCTCCAGATGGTCGCCGGAGACCTGGGTGAGGATCCGGTGCCGTTGCAGCAGCGGTACGACGACCATCTGCGCGAACAGACCCTTGCGGGCGGCCTGGAGCATGGTCCAGCGGCTGCGCAGCTTCAGTGAGCTGGGCCTGCCGAACTCGATGCCGATCATCAGGCCCCGGCCGCGTACGTCGGCGAGCAGCTCGTACTTGTCGATCAGCGCGGTGAGCCGCGACTTGAGCTGCTCCCCCACGGCCCGGGCGTTGGCGACGATCTGGTCGTTCTCCATGACGGAGAGAACGGCCAGTCCGGCCGCCATCGCCTGGGCGTTCGCGCCGAAGCTCGCCGAGTGGACCAGGACGCGGTCCATGGACGAGTAGACCTTCTTGAAGATCCAGTCCTTGCCGAGGGTCGCGCCCACGGGGACATAGCCGCCGGACAACGCCTTGGCCACGCACACCAGGTCCGGCTCGACGCCGTCCTCGTGCTGGTAGGCGTAGAAGTCGCCGGTGCGGCCGAGGCCGGTCTGCACCTCGTCGGCGATCAGCAGCGCCTTGTGCCTGTGCAGCAGTTCCTGGGCGCCGCGCAGATAGCCGGGCGGGGCCTCGTGCACGCCCTTGCCCTGGATCGGCTCGACGATCAGGGCGGCGACATCGCCCTTCTTCAGCTCCCGGGCGAGCGCGTCCAGGTCACCGAGGGGGACGGCCGTGTCGGGCAGCAGCGGGGCGAAGCCGTCCCGGAAGCCGTCCTCGCCGTTGACCGACAGCGAGCCCGTGGTCAGGCCGTGGAAGGCGTGGTCGCAGTAGAGGACGCGCGGTCTTCCGGTGGCGAAGCGGGCGAACTTCAGGGCCGTCTCGACGGCCTCGGTGCCGCTGTTGCCGAAGAACACCCGGTCCAGGTGCGGGGTGTGGATGAGGAGCCGTTCGGCGAGCAGTCCGGGCAGCGGCTGGCAGTCGAAGCGGGTGAGGTCGGCAAGCTGGGCGTCCAGGACGTCGTGCAGGGCCTTGCGGACGACAGGGTGGTGGCGGCCCAGACCCATCACCCCGAACCCGGCGAGCATGTCCAGGTAGTCGTTGCCGTCCGCGTCCCAGAAGTGGGCGCCCTCGGCGCGCTCGTAAACCTTGTCGAAGCCGATGGTGTGCAGCATGCGCGGGAGCTGGTGGTTCAGGTACTTGGTGTGCAGCTCGTAGCGCTCGGCTCCGCGCTCGGCCAGCAACGCGCCGAGGTCGAACTCCGTACTCATTGCTTCTCCTTGTCGGCACCCCGCAGGGGCGCGGGGCGCGTCGATGTGCGGCTGCCGCCGCGGGGCGCGATCAACCCAGCCGGTGCCGCACCCGCCACACGACCTCGCCCGGTGTCCCCGCGGGCGCCTTCGGCCCCCCGCCCCGCGAGGCTCGCCCCGATCCGCCCGGCGATCTCCACCGGCGTCAGCCCGATGTCGGCCAGCACTTCCCCCCGCTTCGCATGCGCCAGAAACTGCTCCGGAATCCCGAACCGGCGTACCGGCACGTCCACTTCGGCGTCACCGAGCGCGAGCGCGACCGCCGCGCCGACGCCGGCCGCCCGGCTGTTGTCCTCGACGACGGCCACCAGCTCGTGCTGTGCCGCCAGGACCGGCAGCGCGGGGTCCACGGGCTTGACCCAACGGGGGTCCACGACCGTGCAGCTGATGCCCCGAGCGGCCAGCAGCTCCGCGGCCTGAAGGCACACCGGCGCCATCACGCCGACCGCGACCAGCAGTACCTGAGCGTCCGCGCCCCGATGCAGCACGTCCAGCCCGCCGATCCGGTCGACGGCCGGGATCTCCGGCCCCACCGACTCCTTCGGGAAGCGGACCAGGGTGGGCGCGTCGTCCACGGCGACCGCCTCGCGCAGCTGGAGGCGCAGTTGTTCCGCGTCGCGCGGGGCGGCGATCCGCAGGCCCGGGACCACCTGGAGGACGGACATGTCCCACATGCCGTTGTGGGAGGCGCCGTCGACACCCGTGACGCCCGCCCGGTCCAGGACGAACGTCACCCCGCAGCGGTGCAGCGCCACGTCCATCAGCAGCTGGTCGAAGGCGCGGTTGAGGAAGGTGGCGTAGACGGCGACGACCGGATGCAGTCCGCCGGTCGCGAGGCCGGCCGCCGAGACGGTCGCGTGCTGCTCGGCGATGCCGACGTCCCAGACCCGGTCGGGGAAGCGCTCGGCGAACTTGCCGAGACCGACGGGGTGCAGCATGGCGGCGGTGATCGCCACGACGTCGTCCCGTTCCTCGCCGATCCGGACGATCTCGTCACCGAACACCGAGGTCCAGGAAGGTCCGTTGGACGGCGCGAGCGGCTCGCAGGTGAGCGGGTCCATCACGCCGACGGTGTGGAAGTGGTCCTCCTCGTGGGCGAGCGCGGGCTCGTAGCCGCGGCCCTTCTCGGTGAGGCAGTGGACCAGCACGGGGCCGTGGAAGCGTTTGGCGCGTCGCAGCGCCGACTCGACCGCCTTGAGGTCATGGCCGTCGATCGGACCGACGTACTTGAGGCCCAGGTCCTCGAACATGCCCTGCGGGGCGAAGGCGTCCTTGAAGCCCTTCTTGGCGCCGTGCAGGGACTCGTAGAGGGTGTTGCCGACGATCGGGGTGCGCAGGAGTACGTCCTTGCCCCAGGCCAGCACCCGCTCGTAGCCGTCGGTGGTGCGCAGGGTGGCCAGATGGTTGGCGAGCCCGCCGATGGTGGGGGCGTACGACCGTTCGTTGTCGTTGACGACGATGATCAGCGGCCGGTCCCTGGCGGCCGCGATGTTGTTGAGCGCCTCCCAGGCCATGCCGCCGGTCAGCGCGCCGTCGCCGATCACCGCGACGACATGGCCCTTCTCCCCCTGCACCTGGCGGGCCTTGGCGAGGCCGTCCGCCCAGCCGAGCGCGGTGGACGCGTGGCTGTTCTCGATGATGTCGTGCTCGGACTCCTCGCGCGAGGGATATCCGGACAGGCCGCCCTTACCGCGCAGCTTGGAGAAATCCTGGCGGCCCGTCAGCAACTTGTGCACATAGCTCTGGTGACCGGTGTCCCAGAGAATGCGGTCGACCGGGGACTCGAAGACCCGGTGCAGTGCGACGGTCAGTTCCACGACGCCCAGGTTGGGGCCGAGGTGACCGCCGGTCCTGGCGACCGCATGCACCAGGAACTCGCGTATTTCTTCGGACAGTTCACGAAGTTCCGCCTCGGACAGCGCCTTCAGGTCGCGTGGTCCCCGGATGGTCTCCAGAATTGTCACGCTCGGCCCCCTCTCGGTCCGTGCTGTTCAGCTCACGGTGACGGCGGGTGCTCCGGACCCGGCGCCGTCCTGCTCCATCTGCTCGGCGATCTTCATCGCTTCCTCGATGAGGGTCTCCACGATCTTCGACTCGGGCACGGTCTTGATGACCTCGCCCTTCACGAAGATCTGGCCCTTGCCGTTGCCGGAAGCGACGCCCAGGTCGGCCTCCCGGGCCTCGCCGGGGCCGTTGACCACGCATCCCATGACGGCGACGCGCAGCGGCACCTCCATCCCCTCCAGGCCGGCGGTGACCTCGTCCGCCAGCTTGTACACGTCGACCTGGGCGCGGCCGCAGGACGGGCAGGAGACGATCTCCAGGCGGCGCTGCCTGAGGTTCAGGGACTCCAGGATCTGGATGCCGACCTTGACCTCCTCGGCGGGCGGGGCCGACAGCGACACCCGGATGGTGTCGCCGATGCCCTGGGAGAGCAGCGCGCCGAAGGCGACCGCCGACTTGATCGTGCCCTGGAAGGCCGGGCCGGCCTCCGTGACACCGAGGTGCAGCGGGTAGTCGCACTGGGCGGCCAGCTGCCGGTACGCCTCGATCATGACGACCGGGTCGTTGTGCTTTACGGAGATCTTGATGTCCCGGAAGTCGTGCTCCTCGAAGAGCGAGGCCTCCCAGAGAGCGCTCTCCACGAGCGCCTCCGGGGTCGCCTTGCCGTACTTCTCCAGGAGCCGCCGGTCGAGCGAGCCGGCGTTGACCCCGATCCGGATCGGCGTGCCGTGGTCCTTCGCGGTCCGCGCGATCTCCCGCACCTGGTCGTCGAACTTCTTGATGTTGCCGGGATTGACGCGGACGGCCGCGCAGCCGGCCTCGATCGCCGCGAACACGTACTTCGGCTGGAAGTGGATGTCCGCGATCACCGGGATCTGGGACTTCCTGGCGATGGTGGCCAGGGCGTCCGCGTCGTCCTGCGTGGGGCAGGCGACGCGGACGATCTGGCAGCCGGACGCGGTGAGCTCGGCGATCTGCTGGAGGGTGGCGCCGATGTCCGACGTACGGGTCGTGGTCATCGACTGCACCGACACCGGGGCACCGCCCCCGACGGCCACCGGTCCGACGTGGATCTGCCGCGACACGCGCCGCTCGGCGATCGGCCGGGCCGGGACCTCGGGGAGGCCCAGGGAGATGGCGGTCATGCGGTCACTCCCGGTTTCCGTTGACCGTCTCGCGCATCGCGCGCAGTGACTCCTTGAGGGAGCCCATGGTGGCGAGGACGGCGGTGGGCTCGTAGCCGCAGTGCGCCATGCAGTTGGCGCAGCGCGGGTCCTTGCCGCGGCCGTACTTGTCCCAGTCGGTGTCCTCGATGAGTTCGCGGTACGTCGGTACGTACCCGTCGCTCATCAGGTAGCAGGGCCGCTGCCAGCCGAAGAGCGAGTAGTTCGGGATCGCCCATGCCGTGCACGGGAAGTCGACCTTGCCCTCCAGGAAGTCCAGGAAGAGCGGGGAGTGGTTGAGCCGCCACCTGCGCCGGTTGCCGCCCGCGAAGGCCTTCTTGAACAGCTCGCGGGTCTGCTCCACGCCGAGGAAGTGTTCCTGGTCGGGAGCCTTCTCGTAGGCGTAGGCGGGCGAGATCATCATCTCGTCGACCTTGAGGTCGTCGTTGAGGTAGTTGAGCACCTCGATGATGGTCTGCGGTGTGTCGGTGTTGAAGAAGGTCGAGTTGGTGGTCACCCGGAAGCCGCGCCGCTTGGCCTCCTTGATGGCCGCCACGGCCTCGTCGAACACGCCTTCCTTCGCAACGGACTCGTCGTGCCGCTCGCGCAGCCCGTCGATGTGCACGGCGAAGGAGAAGTACGGGGAGGGCGTGAACTTGTCCAGTTTCTTGCGCAACAGCATCGCGTTGGTGCAGAGGAAGACGTACTTCCTCTTGGCCACCAACTGCCGGACGATCTCGTCGATCTGGGGGTGCATCAGGGGCTCACCGCCCGCGATGGACACCATCGGTGAGCCGGACTCAAGAACCGCCCCGACGGCCTGCGCGACCGGCATGCGCTGCTTGAGCACACCCGCCGGATGCTGGATCTTGCCGCAGCCCTCGCATTTCAGGTTGCAGGCGAACAGTGGTTCCAGCTCCACGATCAGCGGGAACTTGTCCCGCTTGCGGAGCTTCTGTTCGGCCAGGTATGTAGCGATCTTGATGGTCTGGCGCAGCGGCATGGCCATCTGGCTCACCTCCGGGGGAGCAACAAAGAACGGTGCCATTCGAAAAAAGCGGGAAGAACGGATCGAAGAACGCGGAAAGCCGATATTCCACCGCGCACTGTGCCGATCCGGACGAGTTCATGTTCAGGAGCGTCCACGACCACCCTGACGGCCGCAACCGGGCGATCGCCCGCGTGCACGGCGCTCAGGAGCGTGGCCGCCGATTCCATGTCGACCGCGATTGCGCCGGTCGCGAGCAGATCAGACCGTTCGTGACCGCGGACGACGTGATCGGAACCGGTGACAGGGCCGGTGTGGACGGTGCGGCCGGGCACGGCCCGCACCAGTTCTTTCACGAGGAGTTCGGTGCCGACGCAGGGGACACTGCCGCGCGGGTCCCGGGTCTCCTCGGCGACGACCAGGTCGCCGGGGTGCATCCCGGGGGCGAGTCCCGCGCAGAAGCCGGTGGCCAGGACTGCGGCACCGGCCAGTGCCGGGTCGGCCAGGACCCGGGTGACGGACCGTTCCGCCGCCCTGGGGCCCATGCCGGTGCGCAGCACGGTGACCGGCCCGCCCGCGCCACCGCGTTCGCCGGCGCGCAGGGCGAGGTGCTCGATGCCGAGCGCGCAGGCGATCAGCAGCGGAGCCGGAGCGGGCGTGGTGCTCATTCAGCTCCTCTCGGCCTCGGGCATGGGCTCGCCGTGGACGTAACGGCCGAGCGCGGTGAGCGGGAAGACCTGCCGGTAGAGGTGGTAGTTGATGGAGAAGTCCCAGGGGAAGCCGGTGCCGGTGAAGTAGGGCTCGTCCCAGGAGCCGTCGTCGTGCTGGGTCTCGGCGAGCCACCGCACGCCCTGCTCGACGGCCTTGGAGTCCTTCTCCCCCGCCGCGAGCAGCGCCATCAGCGCCCAGGCCGTCTGGGAGGCGGTGGAGGCGCCGCGTCCGCTCCACTCAGTGGCGTACTTGTAGGAGCGCAGGTCCTCGCCCCAGCCGCCGTCCTCGTTCTGGACCTGCTCCAGCCAGGTCACCGCGCGCCGGATCGCCGGGTGCGAGGCGGGCAGCCCGGCCGCGGTCAGCGCGGGCACCACGGAGCCGGTGCCGTAGACGTAGTTGACGCCCCAGCGCCCGAACCACGAGCCGTTCGGCTCCTGTTCGGCGAGCAGCCACTCGATGCCGCGCCGGGTGCGCGGGTCGTGGGACATGCCCTCGAAGGCGAGCATCTCCACGACGTGCGCGGTGACGTCGGCCGAGGGCGGGTCGATGACCTCGCCGAAGTCGCAGAACGGCAGCCGGTTGGGGAACGGGCTGGTGTTGTCGACGTCGAAGGCGCCCCAGGCGCCGTTCTTCGACTGCATGCCGAGGTTCCAGCGCACCCCGCGCCCGATGGCGTTCTCCATCCGCTCGGGGTCGTGGTGCTTGATCCGGCGCAGCGCGAGGACGACCTCGGCGGTGTCGTCGATGTCGGGGTAGTTGTCGTTGTGGAACTCGAACGCCCAGCCGCCCGGCGGGAGGTTGGGGCGCTTCACGGCCCAGTCGCCGGGCCGCACGATCTGCTCGCCGAGCATCCAGTCGGCGGCCTTGACCAGCTGGGGGTGGTCGGCGGGCACGCCTGCGTCGGCGAGGGCGATGGCCGCCAGACAGGTGTCCCACACCGGGGACTGGCAGGCCTCGATCATCCGGGCGCCGTCCTCGCGCCAGACGGCGTAACGATCCAGCGACTCAAGTCCCGTGCGCATCACGGGGTGTTCGAGGTCGTAGCCGAGCAGGTACAGGGCGATCATCGAGTACACGGCCGGCGGCTGGATGCCGCCCCAGGCGCCGTCGTTCTCCTGGCGTTCGACGATCCAGCGGGCGGCGGAGTTCAGGGCGGAGCCGCGCAGCCGGCGCAGGGCGACCTTGCGGTAGCCGCGGACAACCTTGTCGAGCCGCTGGAAGACGCCCTCCCAACTGGCCACCGGAGCCAACGGCTGGGGCGGGTTGGGGTTGGCCGGGTCGGTGTGGAGCTCGTCCAGCGGGAAGGGTGCGGGGCGCACCGGGCGTTTGGCCGAGACGACGGTGAGCGGCACGATGGTCTGCCGGGCCCACTGGCCGAAGTTGTAGATGCTGAGCGGGAACCACTTGGGGAAGTACAGGAGTTCCGGCGGGAGTTCGGGCAGGTCCTCCCACTTCCACCAACCGAACAGGGCGAGCCAGATCCGGGTGAAGACCCGGGCGGCGGCGATCCCGCCGCGCTCGCGGATCCAGGCCGAGGCCTGCGCCATGTGGGGCGCGTCGGGCGCGTCCCCGGCCAGCCGCAGGGCGACGTACGCCTCGATGGTGGTGGAGAGTTCGCCCGGGCCGCCGTAGAAGGTGGCCCAGGTGCCGTCCTCCCGCTGCTCGCCGCGGATGAAGAGCGCGGCGGCGGCCGTCGTGGACTCGTCCTGGATGCCGAGGAACTGACGGAGCAGCAGATCCTCGGCGTCCATGGTGACGTTGGTCTCCAGGTCACCTTTCCACCAGCCCTGCGCGTCCTGCCGGGCGAGCAGATGGTCGGTGGCACGCCTCACGGCGCGTTCGGCGGCTTCTTGTACCCCGGCCGCCACGGGGGTGGTGAGGTCGGTGCTGGCCGCGGCAGCGCGGGGCGGCAGGGTGGCCCCGGTGCTTCCGTCGGTCGTCGCTGTCATGGCTTCCCCTTCGTGCAGTCGTGCGAAATCGTTCTGCTGTGGGTCCGCCGTCGGCCGGTGCTGGTTGCGCGCTCGCACCGGCCGGCGACTACGCGAGGGCTATTCGACCGATAGTGATCATCTCTTTCGTACGACGACGAAGTCGGCCAGCGCCGTGAACCGTGCCCGGACCTGGTCGGGCATGTCGACGGCGTGGAGGGCTTCGATGGCGATGGTGTGCTGACGACGCGCCTCTTCGGCGGTCCACTCGCGGCCGCCGGCCTCCTCGATGAGGGCGGCGCGGGCGGCGAACTCCTCCTCGGAGAAGTTCTCGAAGTCGCTGCTCTTGGCGTCGGCGGCGAGGATCTCGCCGAGTCGCTCCGAGGCGGGACCGCCCGCGGCGAGCGCGGCGACGACCGGCAGGGACTTCTTGCGCTGGCGCAGGTCGCTCCAGGTCTGCTTGCCGGTGGCCTCCGGGTCGCCCCAGATGCCGAGGAGGTCGTCGACGGCCTGGAAGGCGAGGCCCAGGTGATAGCCGTACTTCTCCAGGGTGTCGGCGGTGCGGTCGTCGGCGCCGCCGAGCACCGCGCCGATGGAGCTGGAGGCGGCGAGCAGCGCGCCGGTCTTGTTGCCCTCCATCTCCAGGCACTCCTCGACGCTGACGCGGTCGCGGTGCTCGTAGGAGATGTCCTGTGCCTGGCCGTCGATCAGGGCGCGGGTGGCGGTGGTGAGCCGGCGGGTGGCGCGGCCGGCCTCGACGGTGCCGAGTTCCAGCAGCACCTCGTTGGCGAGGGCGAAGAGGGCGTCGCCGACAAGGATGGCCTGGGCGGGGCCGTGCACCTTCCAGACGGTGTCGCGGTGGCGGCGCTGTTCGTCGCCGTCCATCAGGTCGTCGTGCAGCAGCGAGAAGTTGTGGACGAGTTCGACGGCGACGGCGCCGGGGATGCCGACCTCGGGGCCGGCACCGGTGACCTCGGCGGAGAGCACGGCGAGCGCGGGCCGTACGGCCTTGCCGCCGTCGCCGTCGGCGGGGTTGCCCTCGGCGTCGATCCAGCCGAAGTGGTAGGCGGCCACGGTGTCCATGGGGGGTGCCAGGCGGTCGACGGCCGCCTTCAGTACCGGGTTGGCAAGGGTCCGGCCGCGCTCCAGGAGCGCGGTCACGTCCACCGCGTCGGCAGCCGCCTCGGCCGGGGGCACAGTGGGCACAGTTTCTCCTCTTGTTGCGGTACCGGGGGTGCGGGGGCCTGCCGCCTGCTGAGCGGGCATCACGCCGCCTCCTCGAACTCGAAGAGGTGACGGGGGCGTGGCCGGCCCAGGGTGTGCAGCGCGGCGTCGGCCGCGTTCACACCGCTGCGGACCGCACTCTCCATGGTCGCGGGCCACCCTGTGGCGGTCCACGCTCCGGCCAGGTAGAGGCCGGGGGCCTTGGTGCGGGCGCCGGGCCGCAGCCGCCCGACGCCGGGGGTGGGGGCGAAGGTCGCGGTGCGCTCCCGGGTCACGAAGAAGTCCTTCACCCCGGCGCCGCGCGCGCCGGGCAACAGTCGTTCCAGTTCGGGCAGATAGCGCTCGCGCAGGACTGCCACGGGAACGTCGATCTCGTCCTGTGCGGCCGACTGGGACAGTGCGAGGTACTGGCCCTCGCGCAGCCCGGAGGCGTGGGTACGGTCGAACACCCACTGGACCGGGGTGCCCAGGGCCGCGAAGAACGGCTTGGTGAGCACCGTACGGTCGTAGACGACATGGACGTTGAGGATCGGCGCGTTGCCGATCTCCAGAAGATTCTCCGGGGCGTCGAGGGCACCCTCGGGCAGCAGGTCGTACGCCTCGCGCTGGGCCACGGCGAGCACCACGGTGTCGGCGGTGTGCGTCTCGCCGGGAACCTGAACGCTCCACGTCCCGTTCTCGTTAGTGGAGACGGAGGTGACGCGTGTACGGACCTCGGTGCGCACGCCCGCGGAGTCGAGCGCCTTGCGGGCCAGCCGGTCGTGCAGTTCGCCCAGCGGCACATGGGCCCAGCCGATGTCGGCCGCGCCCGGGTCGGACAGCAGACCGGTCTTGAACACCATCGCGGCGAGCGCCAGGGAGGCGTCCTGGGCCACCGCGTTGAGGGTGGCGACCCCCACCAGGTCCCACAGTGCCTCGATGGCCCGCGCAGACTGGCCTCGGGCAGCCAGCCAGCTGCCGAAGTCCTGTGTGTCGAGCGATGGATCGCCGAGATCGAGTGCCCGGAGTGCGAGAGCGGCCTGGCCGACTCTCGCGCGCTCGGCGAGCGAGAGATGCGGGTAGGCGGCGAGGCTGCGCCCCAGGTGCAGAGGCACCGGCAGGGTGTCCCGGCGGAGTCTGCCGAGCCGGCGCCCCTCGGGCTTCGCGAGGTCGAGCACGGGCACGTCGAGCCGGTCCTGCAGCGGTGCCAGCGCCGCGCCCTCGATACGGTCGAGGAACCAGCGGTAGGCGGTGCAGCAACGCAGGTACACATGCTGGCCGTTGTCGACGGTCAGGTCGCCGCGCCGGAAGGAGAAGGCGAGCCCGCCGAGGCGCGGCCTGCCTTCGAGCAACGTCACGTGCACCCCCGCGTCGGCGAGCGCCAGCGCGGCCGTGACCCCGGCCAGGCCGCCGCCGATCACCACGGCGGTGCGCCCGGACGGGATGTCGTCGTGCGTCCCTTCGGATCGCGTGCCGTCGGTCATCCTGCAGCCTCCCCTACCCGCCCGCCGTGCCGGTGGAACGGGGCAGACCGGGCCGTCGCAGTCAGGGACGCCGCGCCGCGCCGGAGGGTTGCCTGCCGTTTCTCTCCGGTGGAGTCAGCTTGGCCCACTTTGTCCATCAGGCGCGCCTCCTGACGGTCCGTCGGGACGTGTGGCGCCGGGTGTCGAGTCCGGACAGGCCGCGTACGGCGACGTACGCCTTCTCGCGTCCGGGCAGCGAGACCCGGCCGCGCAGCACCGCCTCCGGCTCGCGCTCGATACGGTCGAGCAGCCGGCGGTAGATGCCGGCCATGGCGGCGACACAGGCGCCGCTGCGCCGGTCGAGCATGGGCAGCAGCCGGTAGCCCTCGGCGAAGAGGGCACGGGCGCGCCGTACTTCGAAGTGCACCAGGCCCGCGAAGTCCGAGCCCTCCGGCGGGGTCGGCCCGTGGAACCCGGCCGCGCAGCCGAACTTGGCGAGGTCGTCGCCGGGCAGATAGGTACGGCCGTTCCCGGCGTCCTCGCGGATGTCCCGGAGGATGTTGGTGAGCTGGAGCGCGAGGCCGAGCGTGTCGGCATACTCCGGCGCGCGCTCGGCGCCGCGCGCCCCCGGTTCTGTGCCGAACACACCGAGCGAGAGCCGGCCGATCGCGCCGGCCACGCAGCGGCAGTAGACCTTGAGATCGTCCCAGGTCTCGTAGGTCTCGCCGCGTACGTCCATCAGCACGCCGTCGATCAGCTCATCCAGGCCGCCCAGCGGGATCGGGAAGGCCTGGGCGGCGTGGGCGAGGGCGACCGCGACCGGGTCGGTGTCGTCCTCGTCGACCGCGCCGTCCTGGACCCGGGCGAGCAGCGCCCGGGTGTCTTCCAGGCGGGCCGCCTTCATGTCGTCGGCCAGCACGCCGTCGCCGATGTCGTCGACGCGCCGGGAGAAGGCGTAGAGCGCCGACATGGCGCGCCGCTTGGGCGCGGGCAGCAGCCTGATGCCGTAGGCGAAGTTACGTGCCTGCTGTCCGGTGACGGTCTCGCAGTAGCTGTAGGCGGCGAGTACCGGTGCGGACACAGGTGTGGGAGAGTCCACGGTCCGGATCACCCCTCTCCTCGCAGAGTCACGCCCACCTCACGCAGCAACCGGCCCTTGCCGGGCTTGGGCGGGCCGGGAAGTACGTCGTATTCGGCGGCGGCGATCGCAGCGATCGCCGCCCTTCCCCCCGCAACGAACCCCGCGAGCAGCAGCTTCAACCTGCCGTGGACGCTACCCACCAGGGGGGCGCCTTCATTCAGGAGATCGCGGGCGCGTTGTGCTTCGTATGCAACCAGTGCACGCACCGATGCGCCCGTGGTGTTCCTGGCGAGATCCGCCTCCTGGACATGAAAGCGCTTCATGTCCACGGCGGGCAGATAAATCCGGTCGCGGCCGAGGTCCTCGGCCACGTCCTGGAGGTGTTCGACGATCTGGAGTGCGGTACAGATCGCGTCCGAGAGCCGGATCCGCTCGGGGGTCGAGGTGCCGGTTATGGCGAGGACCAGGCGGCCGACGGGGTTGGCGGACAGCTCGCAGTAGGCGAGGAGGTCGTCGTAGGTCTCGTACCGCCTGACGAGCTGATCCTGACGGTTGGCGGCGATCAGCCCGAGGAAGGGCCCGGGGGCGAGTGAGTGACGGCGGACAGTGGCGCTGAGACGGCGCAGCAGGGGGTGGTGCGGGGTGCCGTCGAACACGCGCCGCAGATCGGCCTCGAAGGCGTCGAGCAGGACCAGGCGGTCCTCGGCCTCCTCGGGGCCCACTCCGAGCAGCCGGGCGTCGGCGCCGCCGGGGGCCAGGTCGCCGTCACCGATGTCGTCGACGAGGCGGGCGAAGCCGTACACCGCCATCAGGTCGTCTCGCCATGCCCTCGGCAGGAAGAACGGGGCCACCGGGAAGTTCTCGTCGGCGGCCTTGTCCAGGGTGCCGCGCTCGGCGTCTCCGGTACGCGCCGGGGTGGCCGCCGTCACCGTTCGCTGCCCGGGGCCGGGACGGCGCGGCCTGCGTTGAGCTGGGGAGTTTCCGTAGCCATTGCCGTCACATCTCCCGTTCTACACTGCCGACCCAATACACACTATTTCGGACACGCCGCCCAGCAATCCGCGGGGCGGCCCGGCCGACGGTGTCGCGCATTATCGCCCCACTTGCCGCTTTCCGGGACCGGTACAGCTTACGTTGTACAACGCATCGAGGTTCGTCGGGGTGTCCCGCAGATCACAACAACACACCGATTGGCTCCAAGATTCCTAAGGCGGGCCGGAGTTGACGTTTCCTTTGCAGACGCCGGGCCCCGCCGGAAAGGTTCCGACGGGGCCCGGCGTCCACTGGGCTACTTGCCCGTGAACTTCTCGTACTCCTTGAGCACCTCTTCGGTCGGGCCGTCCATACGCAGCTCACCGCGCTCCAGCCACAGGACCCGGTCGCAGGTGTCGCGGATCGACTTGTTGTTGTGGCTGACCAGGAACACGGTGCCCGCGTGCTCGCGCAGTTCGCGAATCCGGTCCTCGGACCTCTTGCGGAAAGCCGCGTCACCGGTGGCCAGCGCCTCGTCGATCATGAGGACGTCGTGGTCCTTGGCGGCCGCGATGGAGAAACGCAGCCGCGCCGCCATACCGGAGGAATAGGTGCGCATGGGAAGGCTGATGAAGTCGCCCTTGTCGTTGATACCGGAGAAATCGACGATCTCCTGGTAGCGGTCCCTCACCTCCTCGCGGGACAGGCCCATCGCGAGCCCGCCGAGGATGACGTTCCGCTCGCCGGTGAGGTCGTTCATCAGGGCCGCGTTGACGCCGAGCAGCGAGGGCTGCCCGTTGGTGTAGACCCTGCCCTTCTCGGCGGGCAGCAGGCCGGCGATGGCGCGCAGCAGGGTGGACTTGCCGGAGCCGTTGGAGCCGATCAGGCCGATGGCCTCGCCACGGTAGGCGACGAAGGAGACACCGCGGACGGCGTGCACCTTGCGGACACCCCGCTCCTCGCCGCGCCTGAAGATGCGGCTGAGGGCGGCCGTCGCGCTGCCCTTGCCGCTCTTGGCGCCGTTGACGCGGTAGACGATGTGCACGTCCTCCGCGATGACGGTGGGGATCCGATCCCCCTGGTTCCACTCCGCGTCGTTCAGCTCAGCCACGGCCGTACCGCTCCTCCGCCTTCCAGAAGTACATGAAACCGCCGCTGAAGACGACCAGGGCCCAGGCCAGCGCGACGGCCCAGACATGCGGCGGGAGGTTCTCCGAACCGTAGCCGTCGATGAGCGCGAAGCGCATCAGGTCCATGAAGACGGCCGCGGGGTTCACCTGGAGCAGGAGCCGCGCCCACTCCGGGCGGTGCTCCATCATCTTGCTGATGGAGAACATGACACCGGACATGTACATCCAGGTGCGCAGCACGAACGGCATCAGCTGGGCCAGGTCCGGCGTCTTGGCGCCCAGGCGGGCCACGATCAGCGCCAGGCCGGTGTTGAAGAGGAAGAGCAGGGCCAGGACCGGCAGGACCAGCACCCAGGACAGGCCCGGGGTGGTGCCGAAGCCGATCACCACGGCGACCATGACGATCATCGAGAACAGCAGCTGCTGGAGCTGCTGGAGCGCGAAGGAGACGGGCAGCGCGGCGCGCGGGAAGTGCAGCGCGCGCACCAGGCCGAGGTTCCCGGAGATCGCGCGGACACCCGTCATGATCGAGCTCTGCGTGAAGGTGAACGTGAAGACGCCCGTGACCAGGAACGGGATGTACATGTCCTGGGACATACCGCGGCTGGCGTGCAGGACGACACCGAAGATGAAGTAGTACACAGCCGCGTTCAGCAGGGGCGTGGCCACCTGCCAGAGCTGGCCGAGTTTGGCCTGGCTGTACTGGGAGGTGAGCTTCGCCTGCGAGAAGGCGAAGACGAAGTGCCGGCGTCCCCAGAGCTGACGTACGTACTCGACGAGCGAGGGACGGGCGCCGCTCACCGTGAGCCCGTACTTGGCGGCCAACTGCGCCGCCGTCAGGCCCTCGTCGGGCGACGGCACCGCGTTCACCGCGATCCCGGCGTCATGGGTTGTCTCACTCAAGGATGGAAGCCTTCGTCCTCGGATTCGTCTTACGTTCGTCTTACGGAATTGTGCTATCGGAGGTGACACGTACCCGCCATGGGACACGTTCCCGGGGGCGTCCGCGCGCCAGGCACGCGGACACGCACCTTGGAGCTTCTCAGATCACCGGGGGCCGACCCAGTCGCGTGAGCTTCCACACGGTCCGCCAGCGCATGGGCCGGCGGGGTCCGCACGGGGTGGTCCAGCCCTCGCGGAAGCCGGCGAACCAGGCGTGCAGGGCCGGGCGCGAGGGGCGGCGCACCAGGGTCAGCAACAGCCACACCCCGAGGTAGACGGGGACCAGGGGGGCGGGCAGGTTGCGGCGAGCCAGCCACACCCGGTTGCGGGCGACCATCCGGTGGTAGACCGCGTGCCGGGAGGGGGCGGTCGTGGGGTGGTACAGCACCATGTCGGAGCGGTAGTCGATCATCCAGCCGGCGTCCAGGGCCCGCCAGGCCAGGTCGGTCTCCTCATGGGCGTAGAAGAACTCGTCCGGCAGTCCGCCGACCTCGGCGAGGACCTGGGTACGGACGGCGTTGGCGCCGCCGAGGAAGGTGGTGACCCGGGAGGAGCGCATCGGGTCGGAGGCCCGAAGCCTCGGCACGTGCCGGCGCTGGGTCCGGCCGGTGTCCGGGTCGGCGATGCGGAAGCTGACGATGCCGAGCCTCGGGTCGGCGGCGAAGGCCTGCCGGCACAGCTCGGCGGTGTCGTGCCCGGGGAGCAGTCCGTCGTCGTCGAGAAAGAGCAGTATGTCGACATCGCGGCCGCTGGGGCCGAAGGCCTCTATGCCGACGTTGCGGCCGCCGGGGATCCCGAGGTTCTCGGGCAGCTCCAGGGTGCGGACGCCGTCCGGGACCTCCGGGACGGGCGAGCCGTTGCCGACGACGACCACCTCGACCGGGTCGCCGGCCTGCTTGGCGACCGAGTTGAGGAGGGCCCGCAGTTCGTCGGGGCGGTTGCCCATGGTGATGACGACCGCACCGACCTTCAGCCCGGCGCTCACCGCAGCCTGCTCGACGCGAGGACGGAGACCAGGTGCAGGAGGGTCTGCAGCAGCGCGATCCCGGCGAGTACGGCGGTGCCGAGCCGGGTGTAGAAGAGGTCGCCGCGGACCTGGTCGACGATCGCGAGGGCCAGGATCAGCAGGGATGCCTCGATACCGAGGATCAGCCGGTGGAACTTGAACGCGGCGGCGGCCCGGCGGGCCAGCGCCATCCCGGAGGAGCGCATCTCGGCGGCGGTCTCCTTGACCACGGGCAGCCCGGCCTGGTGCCGGGCGACCCCGACGAGGTCGGTCTCGGCCTTGATCAGGATCGCGCCGAGCGCGCCCAGGGTGCCCAGGAAGGCCCACAGCCAGTCGATCCGGCCGCTGCCGAACAGGTCGGCGGCGCGCAGCCCGAGCCCGACAAGCACGGCCGCGTCGGTCAGGTATGCCCCCACCCGGTCGAGGTAGACACCGCCCAGCGAGTACTGCTGCTTCCAGCGCGCGACCTCGCCGTCGACGCAGTCCAGCAGCAGGTACAGCTGGACGCAGACCACACCGAGCACGGCGCCCGTGATCCCCGGCACCAGCAGGGCCGGGGCAGCGAGCACACCGAAGACGGTCATCAGGTAAGTGAGCTGGTTGGGCGTGACCCTGGTGTTCACCAGGTAGCGGTCGACCCGCAGGGACACCTCGCGCATATAGAGGCGCCCCATCCAGTGCTCACCGCTGCGCCGGTCCTTGACCCCGACGGGGTGCACGACCGGACGTAGTTCAGCTACCGATGGCCTTGACATAGTCGGTGTAGAAGTCCTTGATCTGATCGGTCTTGAGGTCGAGGTGTTCGAGAATGGTGTAGCGGCCGGGGCGGGTCTCCGGGGCGAACTCGACGACCCGGACGAACTCGTCCACGGTGAAGCCGATCTCCTCCGGCAGCACCGGCAGTCCGTGCCGGCGCAGCACATCGGCCATGAACGCGGACTCCTCGTGGGATCCGCGCAGATACATCGCGAAGGCCGCGCCGAGCCCGCACTGCTCGCCATGGCTGGCGGCACGCCTCGGGTGGAGCAGGTCGAAGGCGTGGTTGATCTCGTGGCAGGCGCCGGAGGACGGGCGGGAGTCGCCCGACACCGACATGGCGATACCGCTGAGCACCAGAGCCTCGGCGAGCACCTGGAGGAAGTCGTTCTCCCCAATGCCGCCGGGGTGGCGCAGCACCGCCTCGCCGGCCTGCCGGGCCATGGCGGCCGCCAGTCCGTCGATCTTCTCGCCGTTGACGCGGTGGGACAGCTCCCAGTCCGCGATCGCCGAGATATTGGAGACGGCGTCCCCGATGCCCGAGCGCACGAAGCGTGCCGGGGCCTCGCGGATGACGTCGAGGTCGATGACGACCGCGATCGGGTTCGGCACACCGTAGGAGCCGCGGCCCGCGTCGTTGTCCAGGGTCGCGACCGGCGAGCACAGACCGTCGTGCGCAAGGTTCGTCGGGACGGCGACCAGGGGCAGGCCCACGCGCGCGGCCGCGAACTTGGCACAGTCGATGATCTTGCCGCCACCGAGGCCGACGACCGCGTCGTAGTGGCCGGCCTTGATCTCGCCGGCCAGCCGGATCGCGTCGTCGAGGGTGCCGCCGCCGACCTCGTACCAGGTGGCGCCGGGCAGGCTCGGCGCGATGCGCTCGCGCAACCTGCTGCCGGAGCCGCCGCTGACGGCGACGGCGAGCCGGCCGGAGTGTGAGATACGTTGGTCGGCGAGCACGCTCGCGAGGTCGTCGAGGGCACCCGGGCGGATGTCGACGACGACCGGCGAGGGGATCAGCCTGGTCAGTACTGGCACGCGATCTCCCGTCCCCGGGCGAGATCGTCGTGGTTGTCGATCTCGACCCACCGGACGTCGCCGATCGGCGCCACGTCGATGCGGAAGCCGCGGTTGACCAGCTCCTGGTAGCCGTGCTCGTAGAACTGCTGCGGGTCGCTCTCCCAGACCGTCTTCAGCGCGTCGGCGAGCTCGGGAGCCGCGTCGCCCTCGATGAGGGTGACGCCGATGTACTCGCCGGTGGCCTCGGCGGGGTCCATCAGCTTGGTGATCTTCGTCATGCCGCGGCCGTCGACGACGACCTTCATCTCCTCGTCCGCGAGGGACTTCACGGTGTCCAGGGCGAGGATGATCCGCTTGCCGTCGCCGCGGGCGGCGAGCAGCGTCTTCTCGACGGACACCGGGTGCACGGTGTCGCCGTTGGCGAGGATCACCCCGTCCTTGAGGGCGTCACGGCCGCACCACAGGGAGTAGGCGTTGTTCCACTCCTCGGCCTTGTCGTTGTCGATGAGGGTGAGCTTGAGGCCGTACTTCGCCTCCAGGGCCGCCTTGCGCTCGTACACGGCCTCCTTGCGGTAGCCAACGATGATCGCGACCTCGGTCAGGCCGATCTCGGCGAAGTTGCCGAGGGTCAGGTCGAGCACCGTGATCGAGTCCTCTATCCCGGCAGGCCCCACCGGCACCAGCGCCTTGGGCAGGCTGTCGGTGTAGGGGCGCAGACGCCGTCCGGCGCCGGCCGCCAGCACGAGGCCGATCATGCGGGTTCTCCTTCATCGTGTACGGCGGGCGCCCCTGCGGACACCCAGAAGCGGATGCTCTCGACGAGCACCAGCCCGGCCACGGCCACGGCCAGGACCGTGAGCGCGACCTTGAACTGCGTGACGGTGAGCACCGCGGCCACCACCGTGACCAGCAGCGTTCGCCCCTCCTGCCCCCCGATGGCGCGTACCAGCCAGGCCGGCGGCGCCCCGGCGTTGCCGCGGATGCGGTACACCGTGTCGTAGTGATGGTAGGCGACGGCGGCCACCAGGCCGAAAGCCGCAGGAAGGGTTCCGTTCACCCCGGATTTGCTTGCGAGGACGAGGACGGTGCCGTATTCGGCGGCCCGGAAGAGGGGCGGGACCAGCCAGTCGAGAGCGCCCTTGAGCGGGCGGCCGATGGCCTGACCGGAGGCCAGGGCATAGACGACGGCGCCCGCGACCGGTGCCCAGGTCACACCTGAGAAAAGGGACACGGCGAGAACCGCCACTCCGGCGAGCGTCACCAGGAGCGGGGAGCCGAGCGGGGCGGGCATCGCGCGGGACACGAATCCGGCGAGCGGGCCGTTGTCGGCCAGGTCGGCCAGCGCCTCCGCCGCCCGGTCGGTACGCCTCGCCCTCCGGGTCAGCGAGCGCAGCACCCGCCCGGCCGTGGTGTAGGTCGCCGCGAAGGCGCAGCCGACCAGCAGCACACAGAAGGTGATCCGCGGGGTCGTCACCGCGGTCAGGACGGCTATCAGTGCCCATCGTTCGCCGATGGGCAGGACTATCATCCGGCGCACCCAGACCGTCCAGCCGACGCCGTCGAGCTTGTCGGAGAGGGCCGCGGTGGGGCTGGTGTTGGCCGTGGCGTCGTGGTTGGCCTCGTTGAAGGAGAAGTCCACCACGTGCCGGCAGGTCTGCAGGATCATCGCGCCGAGGGCGAGGGCCCATACATCGTCATGGCCGCCGCCCCGGGCCGCGCCGAGGGCTAGGCCCGCGTAGTAGGCGTACTCCTTGGCCCGGTCGAAGGTGGCGTCCAGCCAGGCGCCGAGCGTGGAGTACTGCAGGGAGTAGCGGGCGAGCTGGCCGTCCGTGCAGTCCAGGACGAAGGACGCGATGAGCAGGACGCCCGCCGCGACGAACCCGGCACGGGTGCCGGTGGCCGCGCAGCCCGCCGCGACGAGGGCGGTGAGCAGGGAGGCGGTGGTGACCTGGTTGGGAGTCAGTCCGCGCTGGGCGCACCAGCGGGCGAGGTAGCGGGAGTACGGGCTGATGAAGAAGGTGGTGAAGAAGCCGTCGCGGGACTTCACGGCCGACTTCAGGCGTACGGCCTCGTCGTCGACGGCGGCGACGGCCTGCCGTGCCTCGTTGCGGGCCTGTGGGTCGGCGGGGACGGCGGCGACCAGACTGCCCAGCTCGGGGCGGTGCACGTCGGTGTCCAGGGCGGTGACCAGGCCGTCGACGGCGAGGGCGGTGCCGCCGCCGGCGGCGGCCTCCCGGGCCAGCGCCCGGCTCAGGGCCTGACGGCCGGCCGGCTGGGCGGTGACGGCGCCCGGGATCGCGGCGAGCGGGAAGCGCGGGTCGGTGAGGCCGAGGCGCAGGGCGTGCACATGGCCGACGAAGCGGGCGTCGACGACGGCGACCCGACGGTCGGCGGGCACGGCCGCGAGGAGGGTCGCGGTGTCGGCGCTGTCCGAGGCCACGGACACCTCGAAGCCGAGCGCCCGCAGATCGCTCTCCAACGACGATCCGGGGACCGGCTGGCCGGTGACGATGGCGGTCGACAACCGAACTCACTCCCTGGGTGCCGGCGCACGGGCGCCGGTCTACTGCATGGTCGGGCGGGGTGTGCCTGGTGGCCCCCGGATGGCATTCGGCAGAGGTTAGCGGATGGTGAGGACTTCTTGTTCACCGGGCGTTCACGGCACGGACCACCTACTCTGCCCCGGCCTTTGCCGAGATCATCATCCGTGATCCGGCCCCCGACCCACAAACCGCGCTCACGGAACGGGCATTGAGGACATGGGGAGTAACCGAGGGTGCCCTGAGCTGGGATTGGTTTCCGCAGGTCAGGGCAGATGACAACGGTGTTCACTGCCGCGTTGCCGGATACCCCCCACCCGTAGTTCACTGTGATCCCGGGCGGAGCACAGGAGGCGTATCTCATGGGGGCAGGGCACGACCACGGCCACGCGCACACCCACGCGCCGGCCACCGGCACCGCCGCGGCGGCCTATCGCGGACGGCTGCGGGTGGCGCTCGCCATCACCCTCGGGGTGATGGTGGTCGAGATCGCCGGCGGTCTGCTCGCCGACTCGCTGGCGCTGATCGCGGACGCGGCCCACATGGCGACCGACGCGCTGGGCCTGGGCATGGCGCTGCTGGCGATCCACTTCGCGAGCCGCCCGGCGAGCACCAACCGCACCTTCGGCTACGCCCGTGCCGAGATCCTGGCCGCCCTGGCCAACTGTCTGCTGCTGCTCGTGGTCGGCGGCTATGTGCTGTACGAGGCGATCCAGCGGTTCCTCACGCCCGCAGGCACCGAGGGCGACCTGATGATCGTGTTCGGTCTGATCGGCCTGGTCGCCAACATGATCTCGCTCACGCTGCTGGTGCGCGGCCGGCACGAGAGCCTGAACGTGCGCGGTGCCTTCCTGGAGGTGGCGGCCGACGCGCTGGGCTCGCTGGCGGTGCTGATCTCGGCCGCGGTGATCCTGACCACCGGATGGCAGGCGGCCGACCCGATCGCCTCGCTGGTCATCGGCCTGATGATCGTGCCGAGGACGGTGAAGCTGCTGCGCGAGACCCTGGAGGTCCTGCTGGAGGCGGCCCCCAAGGACGTGGACATGGCGGAGGTGCGGTCGCACATCCTGGCGCTGGACGGCGTACAGGACGTCCATGATCTGCACGCCTGGACGATCACCTCGGGGCTGCCGGTGCTGTCGGCGCACGTGGTGGTCCGCTCGGACGTGCTGAACGCCATCGGCCACGAGAAGATGCTGCATGAGCTGCAGGGCTGCCTCGGCCATCACTTCGACGTGGAGCACTGCACCTTCCAGCTGGAGCCTGGCGGGCACGCGGAGCACGAGGCCCGGCTCTGCCACTGATCGCTGCGTTCCGCCCGGCCGGCCGGGCGGAACGCAGCGGCCCGGGCTCCCCCGGCGTCCTTGTGTTCGACACCCCCGGACGGTTCCCGTTCGCACCGGTAGGGCACGATCAACTACCGGGTCCCTCTTCCGGCGTGCCCGTGCCGGGAAGTGCCGGGAGTGTCGGATTCGTACGGCAGACTTGGTGCGAAGACCGAGGCGAAGGATGGGTATGCCGATCACACCTGCCACCGCGACGCAGAGCACGTCGAAGGGCACAACGGACGCGATCTTGCTTGAACTCGTCGACGAGAAGGGTGTGACCATCGGGACCGCGGAGAAGTTGGCCGCGCATCAGCCACCCGGGCACTTGCACCGGGCGTTCTCCGTCTTCCTCTTCGACGAACACGGCAGACTCCTGCTCCAACGGCGGGCGCTGGGCAAGTACCACTCCCCCGGTGTGTGGTCGAACACCTGCTGCGGCCATCCCTACCCCGGTGAGGCCCCCTTCGCGGCGGCGGCCCGCCGCACCTTCGAGGAACTGGGCGTCTCCCCGTCCCTGCTCGGCGAGGCGGGCACGGTCCGCTACAACCACCCGGACCCGGCCTCCGGCCTGGTCGAGCAGGAGTTCAACCACCTGTTCGTCGGCATGGTGCAGGCACCCCTGGCGCCGGACCCGGAGGAGGTCGGTGAGACCGCCTTCGTGACGGCCACCGAGCTGACCGAGCGGCACGCCCGGGACACCTTCTCGTCGTGGTTCATGACCGTGCTGGACGCGGCCCGCCCGGCGATCAGGGAGCTGACCGGCCCGTCCGCGGGCTGGTGAACGGTCTCACGGCAGCGACGCGGGTTTGAGCGGCAGGGCGGCCCAGATCACCTTGCCGCCGCTCGACGTGTGCTCCACGTCCACGACTCCGCCCGCCTCCCGGGCCACCTCCCGCACCAGCAGCAGCCCCCGGCCGCCGGTCTGGCCGTGGTCGGCCTCCAGTGCGGTCGGGCGGTAGGGGTGGTTGTCCTCCACCGACACCCGCACCCACTCGGCGCCGACGGCGACCTCGACGGCGAGCACCGGCGACAACAGCGCCGCGTGCTTGACCGCGTTGGTGACCAGTTCGGAGACGATCAGCAACAGCCCGTACACCAGGTCCTCCGAGACCGGGACGCCCTGGCGCTGGAGCAGGTCCCGTACGGCGCGCCGCGCCTGCGGGACCGAGGCGTCCACGGCGGCGGCGGTGAACCGCCAGACTCCTTCGTACGGCAGCGGATCCGGCGGCGGAGCACCGCCTCCCTCTGGACGCGGATCGTGCCCACGCCCGTGGTTCTCCATCGTCCGGTCGCCACCCTCGCGCTCGATTGTCACCACACGACGAGTGTTGGTAACGACCCCCTCCGCTCCGGATGCCTGAACGCAAGTCAGCAACTATCGAACGCTTCTGACCGCTGGCGTATGACAACGTCAATTGAAGGACTGCTCCTGTCCTACGAAAGCCGCCTTCGCGCACTATTAGGGTTGTACTGCAACCACTGGGGGACGCGGGGTGCGTCGATCCGCGGCTCCGCCGTCTGGGCGCGCAACGCCACGCCGATAGCATCCGGCACTATGGAGCCCCACCTCTCCCACCAGGTCACCGACGCCGTGGTCACGGTCGTCATCCACAACCCCGCCAAACGCAACGCGATGACCGCCGCGATGTGGCGAGCCCTGCCACCACTCCTGGGCGAACTGTCGGCCGACCCCGCCGTCCGGGCTCTCGTGCTGGCCGGCGAGGGCGGAACCTTCTGCGCCGGTGCCGACATCTCCACCCTCCAGGGCTCCGCCGCCGAGGCACAGTCCCTCGCCCGCGCCGCCGAGGAGGCTCTCGCCGCGTTCCCCAAGCCGACGCTCGCCGCGGTCCGCGGCCACTGTGTCGGCGGCGGCTCGCAGCTCGCGGCGGCCTGCGATCTGCGGTTCGCCGAGGAGGGCGCGCTCTTCGGGGTGACCCCGGCCAAGCTCGGGATCGTCTACCCGGCCTCCTCCACCCGCCGTCTGGTGTCCCTGGTCGGCCCCGCCACCACCAAGTACCTGCTGTACTCCGGTGAGTTGATCGACACGGAGCGGGCGTTGCGCACCGGACTGGTCGACGAGGTACTGCCGGACGGCGAGCTGGCCAAGCGGGTGGCCGAGTTCACCCGGATCCTGGTCGCGCGCTCACAGCTGACGCTGGCGGCGGCGAAGGAGTTCGCGAACGGCCGTACCGACCGCGACGACCACTGGACGCGGCAGGCTCACGGCAGCGGCGACACCGCCGAGGGCGTCGCCGCGTTCCTGGAGCGCCGTCAGCCGCGGTTCACGTGGGTTGTTCCCGGCCGAGGATGAACCGGCTCATCGAGCGCAGCAGCTCGACGACCTCGGCGGGCGCCTTCTGCGGGGAGCCCGCGTCGCAGGGGCGGCCGCGGGTCGTACTCGATGCCGAGTTGCACGGCCTGGGCGACGGTGTCTCCAACGATCCGGCCGAGCAGCGCGAACCCCACGTCGATGCCGGAGGAGACGCCGGCCGCGGTGACGTACTTGCCGTCGGTGACGATCCGCTCCCCCGTCGGCTCGGCGCCGAACTTCCGCAGCTCGTCGAGAGCCAGCCAGTGCCGTTTGGTACGGACGCGGCACTGGAAGTCCGTACCGACCAGTCGGTAACGTGCCCGCATGACCACTGCCGCCCTGGAGCCGCGCGCCGGCCGCCGCTGCCACACCCTGCTCAACTCCCTGCACGCGACCCACTTCTTCAGCCCCGAGCTGGCCGAGGAACTCGCCGCGCTCGGGGTCACCCATCCGCGGGCCGTCAACTTCGCGGTGCGGGCCGCCGCGTTGGGGCCGGTCGGGCCCGGCACGGTGACGGCCACGTTCTACAACTACAAGTACGAACTGGTGGCCCGGCATGTCCCGGCCGTCTGGGAGACCGCGTCACCCGGCGATGTCCTCGCCGCACGCGCGCGTGCCGTCGACGCCTCGATGCGGCGGCTGCTCGGCGCGGACGCGGTGGCCTCCGCCGGAATGGCCGAGGCCGCGCGGCTCGCGCTGCGCGCCACCGAGGCCTGCTCCCGCTCCGGCCGCCCGCTGTACGCGGCGCACGCCGACCTGCCGGTGCCCGAGGAACCCCACCTCGCCTACTGGTACGCGGCCACGCTGCTGCGCGAGCACCGTGGCGACGGGCACCTCGCGGTGCTGATCTCGGCCGGTCTCGACGGACTGGAGGCGGTGGTGACCCACACCGCGACCGGCAAGGGCATGAAACCCAAGTGGGTGCTCGCCACGCGCGGCTGGAGCAGGGACGACTGGGACGCCGCGGTGGAGCGGCTGCGGGAGCGCGGGCTGCTCGACGCGGCGGGCGAGCTGACCGAGGCGGGGACGGCCCTGCGGGCGGACATCGAGACGGAGACGGACCGGCTGGACCGGGCACCCTACGAGCATCTGGGGGCCGACGGAGTGACCCGGCTGACCGAGCTGGCGAAGGGGTTCGCGGGTGCGGCGCTCGCCGCGGGGGCCTTTCCGGCGGACCTGGTCGGCAAGGGGTGAGCCGAGCGCCTTCACGGCCGGTTCAAGAGACACGTGGGGCACAGGGAGCGCGACGGGAGTACGACTTCGTGTCGCGGAACGGCGCCCTGAGGCCCGGTTGTCGGTGTCACCTGCCACAATTGCCGCGCAACCTCAGTGAGAAGGCGGTACGGGATCGTGACGACACCCGGGTCCCTGGTTCCAGGGTCCATCGAAGGCAGGATCGCCGAGGAACTCGGCGTACGGGAGCGGCAGGTCAAGGCTGCCGTGGAGCTGCTCGACGGCGGTTCGACGGTGCCCTTCATCGCCCGCTACCGCAAGGAAGCGACCGAGATGCTCGACGACGCGCAGCTGCGCACGCTCGAGGAGCGGCTGCGCTACCTGCGGGAGCTGGAGGAGCGTCGGACGGCGATCCTGGAGTCGGTGCGCGAGCAGGGCAAGCTCACCGAGGAGCTGGAGGCGCAGATCCGGAGCGCCGAGACCAAGGCGCGGCTCGAGGACATCTACCTGCCGTACAAGCCGAAGCGGCGGACCAAGGCGCAGATCGCGCGGGAGGCCGGCCTGGAGCCGCTGGCCGAGGGGCTGCTCGCCGACCCGACGGTGGAACCGCTGGCCGCGGCCGCCGCGTTCGTGGACGCCGACAAGGGCGTGGCCGATCCGCAGGCCGCCCTGGAGGGTGCCCGCGCGATCCTCACCGAGCGGTTCTCGGAGGACGCCGACCTCATCGGTGAGCTGCGCGAGCGCATGTGGGTGCGCGGCCGGCTCGCCGCGAAGGTGCGCGAGGGCAAGGAGGAGGCGGGCGCCAAGTTCGCCGACTACTTCGACTTCGCCGAGCCGTTCACCGAGCTGCCCTCGCACCGCATCCTGGCGATGCTGCGCGGCGAGAAGGAGGAGGTCCTCGACCTCGTCCTGGAGCCGGAGGAGCCGACCGAAGGACCGTCGTCGTACGAGGGCATCGTCGCCCACAAGTTCGGGATCACCGACCGGGGGCGGCCCGCCGACAAGTGGCTGACCGACACGGTCCGCTGGGCCTGGCGCACCCGCCTCCTCGTCCACCTCGGCATCGATCTGCGGCTGCGGCTGCGTACGGCCGCCGAGGACGAGGCGGTCAATGTCTTCGCGGCGAACCTGCGCGACCTGCTGCTCGCCGCCCCGGCCGGCACGCGCGCGACGCTGGGTCTGGACCCCGGTTTCCGTACCGGCGTGAAGGTCGCCGTCGTCGACGCCACCGGCAAGGTGGTCGCCACCGACGTCATCTACCCGCATGTCCCCGCCAACAAGTGGGACGAGGCGATCGCCAAGCTCGCGCGTCTCGCCAACGAGCACACCGTCGAGCTGATCGCGATCGGCAACGGCACGGCGTCCCGCGAGACCGACAAGCTCGCCGGTGAACTCATCACCAAGCACCCGGAGTTGAAGCTCACCAAGGTGATGGTGTCCGAGGCGGGCGCGTCCGTGTACTCCGCTTCCGCCTTCGCCTCCCAGGAGCTGCCGGACATGGACGTGTCGCTGCGCGGCGCCGTCTCCATCGCCCGCCGGCTCCAGGACCCCCTCGCCGAGCTGGTGAAGATCGACCCGAAGTCGATCGGCGTCGGCCAGTACCAGCACGACCTGTCCGAGGTGAAGCTGTCGCGCTCGCTGGACGCGGTGGTGGAGGACTGTGTGAACGGCGTGGGCGTCGACGTGAACACGGCCTCCGCCCCGCTCCTCGCCCGGGTCTCCGGTATCACCTCCGGGCTCGCCGAGAACATCGTGGCCCACCGGGACACCAACGGCCCCTTCACCTCCCGCGGGCAGCTGAAGAACGTGGCACGGCTCGGCCCCAAGGCGTACGAGCAGTGCGCGGGCTTTCTCCGCATCCGCGGCGGCGACGACCCGCTGGACGCGTCGAGCGTCCACCCCGAGGCGTACCCCGTCGTACGGCGCATGGTGAAGGCCTCGCACCAGGAGGTGGCCGCGCTCATCGGCAACACGGGCGTGCTGCGCTCGCTGAAGCCGGGCGACTTCGTGGACGAGACGTTCGGTCTGCCGACCGTCACCGACATCCTCAAGGAACTGGAGAAGCCGGGGCGCGACCCGCGTCCGGCCTTCAAGACGGCCACGTTCAAGGAGGGCGTCGAGAAGATCTCAGACCTGTCGTCCGGAATGGTCCTGGAGGGGGTCGTCACGAACGTCGCGGCGTTCGGCGCGTTCATCGACGTCGGTGTCCACCAGGACGGTCTGGCGCATGTCTCCGCCCTGTCGAAGACCTTCGTCAAGGACCCGCGCGAAGTGGTGAAGCCGGGTGACATCGTCAAGGTGAAGGTCCTCGACGTGGACATCCCGCGCAAGCGGATCTCGCTGACGCTGCGGCTGGACGACGAGGCGGCACCTCAGGGCGGCGGCGGTCGACAGGGGGGCGAGGGCGGCGAACGACGTCAGCGCGGTGGGCGTCCGCCGCAGCAGCGGCAGCAGGGCGGCGGGCGTGGTGGCCAGGGTGGCGCCGGCGGTGGCGCGCGGCAGGCGCCGGCGCCGGCCAACAGTGCGATGGCCGATGCTCTGCGCCGGGCGGGGTTGCTGGACGGCGGCAAGAAGGGGAAGCGCTGACCGTACCTTCCGGAGGGCGTGGGGAGCTGCGGGTCCGTTGTGGCTGGTCGCGCAGCACGCGGCGGTGGCCGCACATCGAATGCGGCCCCACGCCCCTTGGTTGTTCGGCGTGCCCGGTGTGATCTCGCACTGCGAATTCCCGCGGCGCCCGGGGACGCGGCTCATCGTCGTATCTGTTTCCGTCTCCGACACACAGGTGAGTCACGAGGCTACGGCGCGGCCCAGCACCGCCGCGCCGTCGGCCTCCCCCGCCCGGCGCTCCGCCACGGCGACCGACGCCCCCGAGGCACCGGCTTCGAGCCCGGCGGCCGTTCCCTCCGACACACCGTCCCGAGCAGTGGAACCGCCCGCCGCCCCCGACTGCACCTCGCGTGACCTGACGGCTTCGGAGGGAACGGGCCGGGCCTACAACCACGGCCAGTCGATGCGGTACGCCGTGCAGATCGTGTTGGGCAGCCGCTCGGGCTCGACGTGCCGGCTGAGCGGCTGGCCCGGTCTCACCTTCTTCGGTGAGGGCACCATCCGTGTCTGTACGACGGCCGACCCGCCGGGCTGTGAGAGCGGCCCGGTGAGCACCTCGGGCACCCGCCCGTTCAAGGTCACCCGGTCCCGGGCGGTGGCCCCGCCCGCCGTCTTGCTCAGCCCGGGCCGCACGACCTCGTTCACGATGTCCTGGCCGTACTGCGGCGTCGACCTCTACGCCCCGTACGGGGTCGAGACACGGCTGCCCGGCGATTCCCGGCCGCTGACCGTGGCGCCCACGAAATACGTCATCCCGTGCGAGGAGAAGCTGGATGTCACCCCCTTCGGGGTCACCACCTGACCCGCCGCGTCCCCGTCACAGGTGTCCGCGCCGCTGTACGAAGCCAGAGGCGGCTCTCAGCGTTCGGTCACCTTGCCTGCCGCTACCTCCAGGCGGCGGGTGACGTGGACCGCGTCCAGCATGCGGCGGTCGTGGGTGACCAGCAGAAGCGTGCCCTCGTAGGTGTCGAGGGCCGACTCCAGCTGTTCGATCGCGGGCAGGTCGAGGTGGTTCGTCGGCTCGTCCAGGACGAGGAGGTTGACGCCCCGGCCCTGGAGCAGCGCCAGCGCCGCACGTGTCCGTTCCCCGGGTGACAATGTCGCCGCGGAGCGAAGGACATGGTCCTGCTTGAGGCCGAACTTGGCGAGCAGAGTGCGGACTTCGACCGGCTCGGTGTCCGGGACGGCCGCGCAGAAGGCGTCCAGCAGGGCCTCTGTGCCGTGGAAGAGCTTGCGCGCCTGGTCGACCTCACCGACGACGACGCCGGAGCCGAGCGCGGCGTGCCCGGCGTCCAGCGGTACCCGGCCCAGCAGGGCGGCGAGGAGCGTCGACTTGCCGGCCCCGTTCGCGCCGGTCACCGCGACCCGGTCCGCCCAGTCGATCTGCAGGGACACCGGCCCGAAGATGAAGTCACCTCGTCGTACTTCCGCATCCCGCAGGGTGGCCACCACGGCGCCGGAGCGCGGGGCCGCCGCGATCTCCATGCGCAGTTCCCACTCCTTGCGAGGTTCCTCGACGACGTCCAGGCGTTCGATCATGCGCTGGGTCTGGCGGGCCTTGGCCGCCTGTTTCTCGCTGGCCTCGCTGCGGAACTTGCGGCCGATCTTGTCGTTGTCGTTGGCCGCCTTGCGCCGGGCGTTCTTGACGCCCTTGTCCATCCAGGAGCGCTGCATCTGCGCGCGGTCCTGGAGGGCGGTCCTCTTGTCGGCGTACTCCTCGTAGTCGTCGCGGGCGTGCCGGCGGGCCACCTCGCGTTCCTCCAGGTAGGCGTCGTAGCCGCCGCCGAAGAGGTTGATCCGGCCCTGGGCGAGGTCGAGTTCGAGGACCTTGGTGACCGTGCGGGTGAGGAACTCCCGGTCGTGGCTGACGACGACAGTGCCGGCGCGCAGGCCGGTCACGAAGCGTTCGAGCCGTTCCAGACCGTCCAGGTCCAGGTCGTTCGTGGGCTCGTCGAGCAGGAAGACGTCGTAGCGGGAGAGGAGGAGGGAGGCGAGGCCCGCGCGGGCCGCCTGGCCGCCGGAGAGGGAGGTCATGGGCTGGTCGAGGTCGACGGTGAGGCCCAGGGAGTCGGCGACCTCCTCGGCCCGCTCCTCCAGGTCCGCGCCGCCGAGGCCGAGCCAGCGCTCCAGAGCGGTGGCGTACGCGTCGTCGGCCCCTGGCGTCTCGTCCACCAGGGCCTGGGTGGCCTCGTCCATCACGCGCTGTGCCTCGGCGACGCCGGTGCGGCGGGCGAGGAACGCGCGCACGGTCTCGCCCGGCCGCCGCTCCGGCTCCTGGGGCAGATGGCCGACGGCCGCGGTCGGCGGGGAGAGCCGCAGCTCTCCCTGCTCGGGGGCGGTGAGCCCGGCGAGCAGCCTGAGCAGGGTGGACTTGCCCGCGCCGTTGGCACCGACCAGCCCGATCACGTCCCCGGGCGCGACGACGAGGTCGAGCCCGGAGAAGAGCGAGCGGTCGCCGTGCCCGGCGGCGAGGTTCTTGGCGACGAGGGTGGCAGTCATCAGAACGCCGATCCTAATGCGCCGGGAAGCACACCCTCAGCCCCCTCTTCTCCGCCGGTCAGTGCGCCGTCGCCGCCACCAGGACGCTCCCCGAGGTGCGGGCGACGACATAGGCGCCGCCCTTGGCCGCCTTGCCGTCGAGGGGGATGCGGTGGCTGCCGGGTTCCAGGACGCCGTCGAAGAGATCCTGGGAGCGGAGGCGCGCGAGGCGGTCCAGGCGGTACGCCGTGAGCTGGACCCGGCAGGGTGAGGTGACCTCGATGCCGGCCGCGCCGTCGGCGGCGACCAGATGGGTCAGACGGCGCTGTGGGAGCGGGCTACGGTCGAGGGCGTGTTCGATCTGGGCGACGAGGAGGGGGACGATCGGGGCGAGCCCGTCGACGTAGGTGACCTCCACTCCGGCCCGGTCGAACGCCTTGCGTACGGCGGCCCGTTCGGTCTCGCCTGCCGTGGGGCCGAAGGCCACCGCGCCGTAGCCGCGGAGTTCCTCGGCGGGGACGCCCTCGGCGTCGCGGGTGATGTCGGCGCCGATGCCGATGGTGCGCAGGGCGGCGGCCAGCTTGGCGAGGAGGGCGACGCGGGCGCCGATCAGGAGGACGCGGCGGCCCGGCGGGGGGCCGGAGTCGTCGAGGAGGGCACCGAGGGCCTCGCGGTACTCGGCGCCGCGGAAGCGGAACGGACCGATGCCGTGGTAGCCGTTGAGCTCCAGGTCGGCGTGTTCCTCGGTCTGCCAGGCGAAGTCCCGCCAGACGTAGTCGTCGCCGTCCTTCTCGATGACCGCGGTGACCGCGCCGCAGGCCAGGTCCTCGCACTCGGGGCAGCCATAGATGACGTACCGGTCCTCGGGCAGTGGCGCGTCGGACTCCAGCAACAGGCTGCGCACCTGGGCGGTGAAGATCGCGGGCGGGATGTCGGAGGCGAGCGGGGAGACGGCGTCCAGGTCGGAGAGCTGGAACAGCAGCGGGGCGCCGTCGACGACGAAGTCCACGAAGTCCCGGTGGACCTGGTAGCCGCCGTCGGCGCGGACACCGCCGGCGCGCATCGCCGGGGCCAGGCCGAAGGTCGCGTATGCGGCAGACATGCTGTGAGTATCCCCAGAGCGGGACGATCTGAGCGCGGCATGACATATTCCGCTAACGTCCCGGCATGGGCCGTGAGCTGAGTGACGAAGTGATCGTGGTCGGTGGCGGGGTCGTCGGGCTGACCACGGCGGTGGTGCTGGCCGAGGGCGGGCGCCGGGTGCGGGTCTGGGCGCGGGAGAGCGGCGAGCGTACGACCTCGGCTGTCGCGGGAGCGCTGTGGTGGCCGTACCGCATCCGGCCGGAGCGGTCGGCCGGGGAATGGGCGCTCGAATCCCTGGCGGTGTACGCGGAGTTGGCGGCGCGGCCGGAGGAGACGGGCGTACGCCTGGTCGAGGGCGTACACGGCGGGCTGCGGCTGAACGGGCTGGGTCCGTGGGCGGCGCGGGTGCCCGGGCTGACCGACACGGCCGAGGGGGTTTCGGCGCGGCTGCCGTTGATCGACATGCCGGTCCATCTGGCCTGGTTGCGGGAGCGGTTGGACAAGGCGGGCGGGACGGTCGAGGAGCGGGTGGTGTTCGGGCTGGGTGAGGTGCCTGCGGCTGCTGTGGTCAACTGCACCGGGCTCGGGGCTCGTTCGCTTGTTCCGGATCCGGCCGTGCGTCCGGTGCGCGGGCAGCTGGTCGTGGTGGAGAACCCGGGGATCGCCACCTGGTACACGTCCGTCGACGCGCCCGACGGGAGGCCCGGCGGAGGATCCGAAGGGGGATCCGAAGGGGGATCCGAAGGGGGTGTCTCCGCCTACTTCTTCCCGCAGCCGGGCGGGTTGCTGCTCGGGGGTACGGCGGAGGACGACGCCTGGTCCCTGGAGCCGGATCCAGACATCGCGGCCGGAATCGTGGCGCGTTGTGCGGCGGTACGGCCGGAGATCGCCGGGGCGCGGGTGCTCGGGCACCGGGTGGGGCTGCGGCCGTACCGGGAGGCGGTCCGACTGGAACGTGAACTCCTTCCTGACGGGCGGGTATTGGTGCACAACTACGGGCACGGCGGGGCCGGGGTCACTGTGGCCTGGGGATGTGCCCGTCAGGCGGCCGGGCTGGTGGAACCGGGGCCGGCCGCCTGATCGGTCAGCTCAGCGGGACGCGCAGCGCGGTGTGCGGGGCACGCACGCCGGTCAGGGCGCTCGCCTCGGGCGCGGTCCAGCTCGCGGAGGTCGCACGGGCGAACGCGGCAGCTCCGCCGACGAGCGGGACCCTGGCCGCGGTACGGGACAGGTCCAGGGTGAGCGTCGGCGTCGTGGACGGCGGATCGATGAGGTCCTTGTCCGTGCCCGCGACGATCAGCGCCAGGCGGTGCCCCTTGGGTACGACATGGTCGGTGGCCGCCAGGTCGAGGGTGATCGTGTAGGCCTTGCCGGGGGTGAGCGGGACGCCCTTGCCGGGGTCGGCGTAGGTGCCGAGGTCGGCCCAGCCGCGGCTGAGGACCGTGTAGTCGACGGACTTGGTCTTGGCGGTGGTCTTCAGGAAGCAGGCGCTGTCACCGGCCGTGCTCTCGCCCCAGCAGGTGCGGTCGGTGAGGGTGGTGATGCCCTCGGCGGCGTCGGCGTAGTCCCGGATGGTGTCCGGGCCGAGGTCGACCAGGACGGCGGTCAGGTGGGCCGTCGAGGTGGTCGGGGTGGCGGTGACCGTGGCCTTGGAGGAGCCGGACAGGCGCAGGTCGTGCGTGAGCGGCGCGGTGAGGAAGCCGGCCTTGTCCGAGGTCGGGGTGGCGATCTGGGCCGCCCAGTCGGTCTCGCTCTGCCGCGGGTCGTCCGTGAACGTCTCGGTGCCGGAGCTCCGGCTCAGGCCGAGGGTGCCCACGCCCGCCCGGGTGCCGGTGGCGGGGCGCAGGGTGGTGGCCTGCGTACCGCGCGGCGGCCAGACGGACGAGGTCACCCACTGGTCGGGGTGGCGTTCGACGTCGGCCATCGGCTCGCGGTCGATGCCGTTGTCGTAGCCGAGGAGTTCATGGTCGAACCAGCGGTGCAGGGTGTCGACCCAGGCGCCGCGCCGGTAGTCGAAGGGGTCGACATGGCCCGTCTGGGAGAGCCAGATCTTACGTTCGACGCCGTTCTTGGCGAGCGCGTCCCACCACTGGCCGAAGTTCTTGGTGCGGACGTTGAGGTCCTGCATGCCGTGCACGAGGAACACGCTGGCACGCACCTTGGAGGCGTCCTTGACGTAGTCCCGCTCGGTCCACAGACCGGTCCAGTCACCGGTGCGTGGCGCGCCGTCGACCAGCTTCTGCTGTACGGCGGCGCACTTGGCGTAGGCCGCGTCGCTCTCCACCGCGCCGGCCAGCCAGTCGAGTCCGGAATCGTAGAGCGGGGCGCCCTGGGCGAAGTAGTAGTCGTACCAGGAGGAGATGGAGCTGATCGGAACGATCGTCTTTAGGCCTTTGACGCCGGTGGCGGCGACACCGTTGGCGATGGTGCCGTCCCAGCTCTTGCCGATCATGCCCGTCCTGCCGTTGGTCCAGGTGGCCTTGACGGTGGTGCCGCCGGTGCGGCTGCTGTAGGCCTTGGCGCGGCCGTTCAGCCAGTCGACCACGGCCTTCGCGGACTGGATGTCCGAGCGGCCGCCGACGTCGACACAGCCGTCGGAACGGTTGGTGCCGGCCAGGTCGACGCCGACGGCTGCGTAGCCGCGGGGCACGAAGAAGTTGTCGTAGAACAGCGGCATCCGGACGATGTTGCCGTCGGCGTCGTACGTCTTGAGCTGGCTCTCGTTGCCGCGTCCGCAGCAGGAGTAGTAGGGGCTGGCGTCCATGATGACCGGCACCTTGCGGCCCTGCGCGGCGGGTTCGGCGGGCCGGACGATGTCCGCGGCGACGCGGTCGGTCTTTCCGTCGCCGTCGGAGTCGAGGCCGGTGTCCACCCAGACCGCCTCGCGGATGGCGTCGGCGTAGGAGTAGACGGGACGGCTCTCGCGCGGGGCCGCCCCGGCCGCCTGGGCCGCGACCGGGCTGAGGAAGGCGGCTGTCAGGGCTGCGACAGCCGCGATGACGAACGGTCTCCAGATCGTGAAGCGCGTGCGTTTCGGCATGCGGCGGACGCTACCCCGGTCAACTCCCGTGCAGAAGGGGGCGCCTGAGGGACGCGCCGGGCTGATTGCGGCCGAATGGCGATCGTGTGACAGCAGGGGCCGTGGACAGGCCAGGGGTCACAGGGACTGAATAGGCTCCGAACAGTTTCGTGCTCCATCGACTTGGCGTTCCCGCCCGGTTGTGGCGGGCGCGCCTCGGCCCCCTAGCGATCTGGAGTTCTCGTGCACCGCAGAATCCTCGCGCCGGGCGCACTCGCGGCGGCCTCCCTTCTGCTGGCGATCCCGGCATCGGCCGCGAGCTACAGCCCCGGCGCGCCGGGCATCGGCGACCCCTACTACCCGTACTACGGCAACGGCGGTTACGACGTCTCCCACTACGACCTGCGTCTGCAGTACCAGCCGGCCACCGACGAACTGGCCGGCACGGCGACGATCCTGGCGCGGACCACGCAGGACCTGTCCAGCTTCGACCTGGACTTCCTCCTCGACGTGAGCGAGGTGCGGGTCAACGGGGCGAAGGCGGACTTCACCACGACCGGTCAGCACGAGCTGGTGGTCACCCCCAAGTCACAGCTGGCGAAGGGCACACCGGTCACGGTGGTCGTCCGCTACAGCGGGGTGCCGTCGACGAAGAGCGCCTACGGCTTCAGCACCTGGCACCGCACGCCCGACGGAGCGGTCGCGGCGGACGAACCCGAGGCCGCCTGGTGGTGGTATCCGAGCAATGACCACCCGCTGGACAAGGCGACGTACGACGTCTCGGTCGCCGTCCCGGACGGCACCCAGGTCATCTCCAACGGCCTGCTCCAGTCGACGAGTTCACAGCGCGGCTGGACCCGCTACAACTGGCGTCAGAACAAGCCGCAGGCGACCTATCTGACCACGCTGGCCGTCGGCAGGTTCGACATCACGACGAGTACCTCCGAGGGCGGGGTTCCGGTCGTCAACGCCTACAGCAAGGACCTCGGCGACAACGACGGGGCGGCGCGGGCGAGCGTGGAACGCACCGGGGAACTGGTCGACTGGCTTTCCGGCTACTTCGGGCCGTACCCCTTCAGTTCGGCCGGCGGGTATGTGCCGAACACGACGACCGGGTACGCGCTGGAGACGCAGACCCGCGTGTACTACAGCCCCAGGCAGTTCGCGAACGGCTCCAACACCTCCGTGGTGGTGCACGAGCTGGCGCACCAGTGGTACGGCGACGACGTCTCCCTCAAGGGCTGGAAGGACATCTGGATCAACGAGGGCTTCGCCCGTTACGCCCAGTGGCTGTGGTCCGAGCACGAGGGCGAGGGCACGACGCAGGAACTCGCCGACTACGTGTACGCGTCGCATCCGGCCGACGACGCCTTCTGGACGGTCAAGCCGGGGGATCCCGGCCCGGACGACCAGTTTGACATCGCCGTCTACGACCGCGGGGCGCTGGCCGTGCAGGCGCTGCGGAACGCGGTCGGTGACGACGCCTTCTTCGCGATCCTGAAGGGGTGGCCGAAGGAGCATGCGTACGGCAATGCTTCGGTGGCCGACTTCGAGGCCTACGCGGAGCGGGTGTCGGGGAAGTCGCTGTCCGCCGTGTTCGACGCGTGGCTGTTCCAGCCGACGAAGCCGGCGGAGCCTGCGGTGAAGGCCGCGGGGACGGTCAGGACCGTGGCGCCGGCCCAGCCGAAGTCCTGGAAGACGATCGAGGCCACGAACGACGTGCACTGAGGGGTTGCCGGGTTCGGTGGGGTGGGGACTGCGGGTCCGTCGTGGCTGGTCGCGCAGTTCCCCGCGCCCCTAGTGGGGCGCTTCCTCGCCGTAGTCGTACACCGTGACCGCTATTCCACGCCCCACCAGCCGGTTCTCTATCAGCGGCTCGACGCGCGACCACTTTCCGCCCGCCAGCCCGCAGCCTATGCGGGGCATGTGGACGGACGCGCCGAGTTCGAGTGCCTCGTCGGCCAGCCTGCCGAGCGCCGTGTCGATCGCCTCGTAGCGGACCGGCGCGCCCTTGCTGCCTGTTCTGGTCCCCCGCTGGCCGATCATGTTGGCCACCCAGAGGTATCGCTCGACGCGTACCAGTTGGGTCGCGCCCAGGCCGAAGTCGGTCGCCGCGCGGTCGCGGTGCCAGGCGCGGTACGCCTTTTCCGGCTCCGGCCAGCGACGCGAGAGCGCCAGGACGAAGCCCTTTCCCCAACCCCCCAGGTCGTTGCAGACATGTGCGATCACCTTGACGCCCTTGCCCGACGGCGCGGTGGCGTCACCCCGGATGTAAGTGATCTCCGACATGACGCCACCGTAGGCGATGCCACTGACAGTGGCGCTGAACTGCTACTTCGTGAGCTGCGACAGTTCCTTGTCGGCTGTCTCGGTGACCCTGCGGCGGACGCCGGTCCAGCCCGCCACCAGCAGTGCGGCGATGACCGGGATGAGCAGGAGGGTCTTGCGGCCGACCTCCGGGTCGTTCCACATCATGCCCAGGCAGACCAGCAGGAAGGCGATCGTGGCGATCTCGGTGGCCGGGCTGAAGCGGAGGCGGAACGTGGGGCGGTCGACCAGGCCCGCCTTCGCCCGGCGGACGAAGATCAGGTGGCAGAGCATGATGATCACCCAGGTGCTGATGATGCCGAGGGAGGCGACGTTCAGCACGATCTCGAAGGCCTGGCTGGGCACCAGGTAGTTCAGGCCGACGCCGAGCACGCAGACGGCGCAGGTCAGCAGGATGCCGCCGTAGGGGACCTGGCTGCGGTTCATACGGGCCGTGAACTTGGGGGCCGAGCCGGCCACGGCCATGGAGCGGAGGATGCGGCCCGTGGAGTACAGGCCGGAGTTGAGGGAGGACATCGCCGCGGTCAGGACCACCAGGTTCATGACGTCGCCGGCGCCCGAGACGCCGATCTTGGAGAGGACGGTCACGAAGGGGCTCTGGTCGGCCGAGTACACCGAGCCGGGGAGGAGCAGGGCCAGCAGGACGACCGAGCCGACGTAGAAGATGCCGACGCGCCACATGATCGAGTTCACCGCGCGCGGGACGACCTTCTCCGGCTCGGCGGTCTCGCCCGCCGCGACACCGACCAGCTCCAGGGCCGCGTACGCGAAGATCACGCCCTGCATGACCAGGACGACCGGCATCAGGCCGTGCGGGAGGACACCGCCGTGGTCGCTGATGGCGCTCAGGCCCGGGGTCTGGCCGTCGACCTTGTGCTGGGTGGCCAGCAGGAAGATGCCGATCAGCATGAAGCCGACCAGGGTCGCGACCTTGATGATCGCGAACCAGAACTCCATCTCGCCGAAGATCTTCACCGAGATGAGGTTCACCGCCAGGACCACGGCCAGGGCGATCAGCGCGAGCGTCCACTGCGGGATGCTCGTGAACATGCTCCAGTAGTGCGTGTAGAGCGCGATCGCGGTGATGTCGGCGATTCCGGTCGTCGACCAGTTCAGGAAGTACATCCAGCCGGCGACGTAGGCGCCCTTCTCGCCGAGGAACTCGCGCGCGTACGACACGAAGGAGCCGGACGACGGGCGGTACAGGACCAGCTCGCCGAGGGCACGGACGACGAAGAAGGCGAAGACTCCGCAGACCAGGTAGGCGAGGGCGAGCGCCGGGCCCGCGTTGTGGAGGCGTCCGCCGGCACCGAGGAAGAGGCCGGTGCCGATCGCGCCGCCGATGGCGATCATGTTGACATGGCGGGCCTTGAGGTCCTTGCTGTAACCGGCGTCGCCCGCGTCCGCGGGCGTCTGGGCCACGTCGGTCCGGGTGGTGACGGCCTGTGCCGTGTCCACGGCGTCCTTGCTCACAGGTGGATTCCACTCTCTGGTGCGCCCGAGCGGATCGCGCTCGGGTTTCCGGACGTAGTCGGTCGGCGCGCTCGGTGGTGGGCACAGACCACGACACCACCTTCCCCCGGACACCAGGGCATATGCGATGGCGCACATCACAGAGCGGCACATCTCACAAGACTGCGATCACGACATCTGGGCGAAGATCTGCTGAACAGTTGATTCGCGTACCCGCCCGGGCCCGGGTGTCACAGTGTTGCTGTGACAGCGATACTGTTACGCATGACGACCGACACCGACAGTGAGCCCGGTGAGCCGGCGCTCACGATCGACGAACTGGCCGCCCGGGCCGGCACCACGGTCCGCACGGTCCGGTTCTACGGCACCAAGGGGCTGCTCCCGCCGCCGGTGATCGGTCCGCGCCGGGTGGGCCACTACGGGCCCGAGCACCTGGCCCGGCTGGCGCTCATCGAGGAGCTTCAGCACCAGGGCATGACGCTGGCGGCCATCGAGCGCTATCTGCACCGGCTGCCGCCCGGGCTGAGCCACCACGACCTGGCCGTCCACCGGGCCGTGATGGCCGCCTGGGCCCCGGACGCCGAGGAGACGGTGAGCGCCGGGGAGCTACGGCGGCGGGCCGGGCGGCCGCTGGACGAGGGGGACGTCGAGCGGCTCGTCGCCATGGATGTCGTACGGCGTGACGGTGACGCCTACCGCATCGATCCGGGCCTTCTCCGGCTCGCCGTACAGCTCCTGGACGTACCGCTGTCCGAGAAGGCGATCCTGGCCGCGCGCACGGTGCTGATCGAGCACTCGCGCGCGGCCGCCCACGAGCTGTCGCAGCTGTTCCGGGCCGAGGTGGCGGAGCGGGCCGAGGAGGACGTGAGGTCCCTGTCCGCGCATATGCAGCCGCTGGTGGTGCAGGCGCTGCTGACGACGTTCCAGCGGTCGCTCAGGGAGGAGGTGCACCAGTGGCTCTCCGGCCCGGAGGAAGGCCCGCCCTCCTGAGGGCGGGGACCGGGCCGGACGCCTGCTGGGCGCCCGGCCCGTGGTGTGCCACTGAGCGGCATGGACCGGTCAGCGGCCGTCGGTGAAGCTCTCCCCCTTCGCCGCCTTGTCGACCAGCAGCGCGGGCGGGGTGAACCGCTCGCCGTAGGTCTCGGCGAGTTCACGCGCGCGTGCCACGAAGCCCGCCGGCCCGCCGTCGTAACCGTTGATGTACTGGAGAACGCCGCCGGTCCAGCCGGGGAAGCCGATGCCGAAGAGCGAGCCGATGTTGGCGTCGGCGACCGAGGTCAGGACGCCCTCCTCCAGGAGGCGGACGGTGTCCAGCGCCTCGGCGAAGAGCATCCGCTCCTGCATGTCCCGGAACGGGATCTGGTGGCCCTGCTTCGTGAAGTGCTCGCGCAGGCCCGGCCAGAGCGCACCGCGTTTGCCGTCCTCGCCGTACTCGTAGAAGCCGCCGCCGCCGCTGCGGCCGGGGCGGCCGAACTCGTCGACCATGCGGTCGATGACCGCCTCGGCGGGGTGCGCGGTCCAGGTGCCGCCGGCCTCCTCGACGGCCAGCTTCGACTCACGGCGGATCTTCTGGGGCAGGGTGAGCGTCAGCTCGTCCATCAGGGAGAGCACCTTGGCCGGGTAGCCGGCCTGGGCCGCCGCCTGCTCGACGGAGGCGGGCTCGATGCCCTCGCCGACCATGGCGACGCCCTCGTTGATGAAGTGGCCGATCACCCGCGAGGTGAAGAAGCCGCGCGAGTCGTTGACGACGATCGGCGTCTTGTTGATCTGCCGGACCAGGTCGAAGGCGCGGGCCAGGGCCTCGTCGCCGGTGCGCTCGCCCTTGATGATCTCGACGAGCGGCATCTTGTCGACGGGCGAGAAGAAGTGCAGCCCGATGAAGTCCTCCTGGCGCTCCACTCCCTCGGCGAGGGCGGTGATGGGGAGCGTGGAGGTGTTGGAGCAGAGCAGGGCGTCGGGGGCGACGACCGCCTCGATCTCCTGGAACACCTTGTGCTTGAGCGAGGTGTCCTCGAAGACGGCCTCGATGACCGCGTCACAGCCGGCGAGGTCCTGGGGGTCCGCGGTGGGCGTGATGCGGGCAAGCAGCGCGTCCGCCTTCTCCTGGCTGCTACGGCCCTTGGCGACGGCCTTGGCGCACAGTTTCTCGGAGTAGCCCTTGCCCTTCTGGGCGGCCTCGAGGGAGACGTCCTTGAGGACGACGTCGATGCCCGCGCGGGCGCAGGAGTAGGCGATGCCGGCGCCCATCATGCCCGCGCCGAGGACGGCGACCTTGGTGACCTTGCGGGGCTCGACGCCCTTGGGCCGGTTGGCGCCGGAGTTGACGGCCTGGAGGTCGAAGAAGAACGCCTGGATCATGTTCTTCGAGATCTGGCCGGCGGCCAGCTCCACGAAGTAGCGGGCCTCGATGACCTGGGCGTTCTCGAAGTCGACCTGGCTGCCCTCGACGGCGGCGGCGAGGATGCGGCGCGGCGCCGGGTAGGGGGCGTTGTTGGTCTGCTTGCGCAGGGTCGCCGGGAAGGCGGGCAGGTTCGCCGCGAACTTGGGGTTGGCGGGCGTACCGCCGGGGATCCGGTAGCCCGGCTTGTCCCAGGGCTGCTGGGACTCGGGGTTGGCGTCGATGAAGGCGCGGGCCTTGGCCAGCAGCTCCTCCGGCGTCTCGGCGACCTCGTGGATCAGGCCGTTCTCCTGGGCCCGGCGGGCGTTGTACTGGGTGCCCTGGAGGAGGACCTTCAGCAGGGCGTCGGCGATGCCGAGCAGGCGGACGGTCCGGACGACTCCGCCGCCGCCGGGGAGCAGGCCGAGGGTGACCTCGGGGCAGCCGATCTTGGTGCCGGGGGTGTCGAGGGCGACGCGGTGGTGGCAGGCCAGGGCGAGTTCGTAACCGCCGCCGAGGGCGGCGCCGTTGATGGCGGCGACGACGGGCTTGCCGAGGGTCTCGATACGGCGCAGGTGCCGCTTGATGGCGAGGCCGCCGTCGAAGAGGTCCTGGGCGGTCTCGGGGGTGACCCGGATGAGGTCGCGCAGGTCGCCGCCGGCGAAGAAGGTCTTCTTGGCGGAGGTGAAGATGATCCCCCGGATCGAGTCCTGCTCGGCCTCCAGGCGGTCGGCGACCGCGGCGAGGGACTCGACGAAGGCCGCGTTCATGGTGTTGGCGGACTGGTTGGGGTCGTCCAGGACGAGGGTGACGACGCCGGTGTCGTCCTGTTCCCAGCGGATGGTGGTGCTCTCGGTCATGTGAGGGTCTCCGTGAGGTCTCTTGGTTCCGCCGGGGTTCAGACGCGCTCGACGATGGTGGCGATGCCCATGCCGCCGCCCACGCACAGGGTGGCGAGGCCGTAGCGCTTGTCCTGGCGCTCCAGTTCGTCGACGAGGGAACCGAGGATCATCGCGCCGGTGGCGCCGAGCGGGTGGCCGAGGGCGATGGCGCCGCCGTTGACGTTGACCTTGTCCAGGGACAGGCCCATGTCCTTGACGAAGCGCAGCACGACCGCCGCGAACGCCTCGTTGATCTCGACCAGGTCGATGTCGTCGATGGTGAGGCCGGCCTTGGCGAGCGCCTTGCGGGTGGCGGGGGCGGGGCCGGTGAGCATGATGGTCGGCTCGGAGCCGGAGACGGCGGCCGAGATGATCCGAGCGCGCGGGGTGAGGCCGTAGCGTTCGCCGATCTCCTGGGAGCCGATGGCGACCAGGGAGGCGCCGTCGACGATGCCGGAGGAGTTGCCCGCGTGGTGGACGTGGTCGATCTTCTCGACCCAGTGGTACTTCTGCAGCGCGACCGCGTCGAAGCCGCCCAGCTCGCCGATGTCGGCGAAGGAGGGCTTGAGCTTGGCGAGGGAGTCGGCGGTGGTGCCGGGGCGCGGGTGCTCGTCGTGGTCGAGGACGACGAGTCCCGCGCGGTCCTTCACGGGGACCACGGAACGGTCGAAGCGGCCCTCCTTCCAGGCCGTCGCCGCCCGCTCCTGGGAGAGCGCCGCGTACTCGTCCACGTCCCGCCGGGAGAATCCCTCGATGGTGGCGATCAGGTCGGCGCCGATGCCCTGCGGCACGAAGTTGGTGGCCAGGTTGGTCATCGGGTCGTTGAACCAGGCTCCGCCGTCGGAGGCCATCGGCACCCGGGACATCGACTCGACGCCGCCCGCGAGGACGAGGTCCTCGAAACCCGAACGGACCTTGGCGGCGGCCATGTTGACGGCTTCCAGACCGGACGCACAGAAGCGGTTCTCTTGCACTCCGGCCACCGTGTCGGGCAGTCCGGCGGCGATCGCGGCGATCCGTGCGATGTCGGAGCCCTGGTCGCCGACCGGGCCGACGACACCGAGCACGATGTCGTCGATCGCGGCCGGGTCGAGGCCCGGGAAACGGCCCTGGATCTCGTGGATCAGACCGACGACCAGGTCGATGGGCTTCGTGCCGTGCAGGGCGCCGTTCGCCTTGCCGCGGCCGCGCGGGGTGCGGATCGCGTCGAACACGTACGCTTCGGTGCTCACTGACAAGCCTTTCAACGAGGGTTTGGGGGCGGTTGGGGGTCAGAGCCAGTTCTTGACAGTCTCGACCAGGCGGCCCGGGTCGGGGCCGACGGGGATGACGTCCAGCGTGGTCACGCCCGCCTCGCGGAAGGCGGCGATGCGCTCACGGACGTAACCCTCCGGGCCGCACAGTGATATGAGCTCGCAGAACTCGTCCGGTACGGCCGCCGCCGCGTCCCGGTGGCGGCCGGCGAGGTACAGCTCCTGGATGAGCCGGGCCTCCTTCTCGTAGCCGTAGGCGACGGCGAGGTCGTTGTAGAAGTTCTTGCCGGGTGCGCCCATGCCGCCGACGTACAGGGCGATCCTGGGGCGGGCCAGGTCACGTGCCGCGGCCGCGTCCTCGCCGATGGCGAGCAGGCCCCCCGCGACGATCCGCAGCGGCCCGAGAGCCGGGTCGCGGCGGGCGGCGCCCTCCTTCAGCGGGGTCCCCCAGACGGCCTGCGCCTTCTCGGGGACGAACAGGGTGGGCAGCCAGCCGTCGGCGATCTCGGCGGTCATCCGGACGTTGGCGGGGCCGAGGGAGGCCACATAGAGCGGGACCTCGGCGCGGACCGGCCTGGTGAGGATCTTCAGGGGCTTGCCGAGGCCGCCGGGGCGGGGCATGTCGGTGATGCCGTGGTGGTCGATGGTCTCGCGGCGCAGGATCCGCCGGGTCAACTCGATGGTCTCGCGGGTGCGGCCGAGGGGCTTGTCGTACGCCTTCCCGTGCCAGCCCTCGACGACCTGCGGGCCGGAGGCACCGAGCCCGATGATCGCCCGGCCGCCGGAGATCGCGTCGAGGCCTGCGGCCGTCTGGGCGATGAGGGCGGGGGTCCGGGAGTAGACGTTGAGGATCGCGGACCCGATCTTCATCCGCTCGGTGCGGGCGGCAAGGTAGCCCATGATGGTGGGCGAGTCGAAGCCGTAGGCTTCCGCGACCCAGACCGTGTCGAGGCCCGCCGACTCCAGCGCGGCCGCCTGGTCCGCCGCGGCACGCGGGTCGCCCGCGTAGTCGAGGAAGGTCGAGAGCTCCATCAGGCGGTGTCCTTGTCGTCGTCGAGCAGGGCGGGTACGGCGTCGTCGTCGAGCAGGGCGGGTACGGCCCAGTCGTGGGCCACCTCGATGGTGTCCGCGCCCGGCTGGGCGGGGGCGGTGCGCACGGTCGTGGGGGTCGCGGAGAAGCGGGGGGCGGGGGCGGGCTGGGTGATGCCGCCATGGTCGGTGAAGGTGCCGCGGGCCGCCAGATGGGGGTGGTGCGGGGCCTCGCCCAGGGAGAGCACGGGGGCCACGCAGGCGTCGGAGCCCTCGAAGACGGCCGTCCACTCCTCGCGGGTGCGGGCCTTGAAGCGGGCGGCGACACGCTCGCGCAGCTCGCCCCAGCGGGTCCAGTCCTTGCGGGCGTCGGCCAGGTCGTCGAGGCCGCCCAGCAGCCGGAGGAACTCGGCGTAGAACTGCGGCTCCAGGGCGCCGACCGCCATGTGCCCGCCGTCGGCGGTCTCGTAGGTGCCGTAGTACGGGCAGCCGCCGTCGAGCAGATTGGCCGCGCGCCGGTCCTGCCAGCCGCCGGCGGCCACCATGCCGTGGATCATCGCGGTGAGGTGCGCGGTGCCGTCCACTATGGCTGCGTCGACGACCTGGCCGGTGCCGGTCGCGCGCGCGTGGTGCAGCGCGGCCAGGACGCCGACGACGAGGTAGAGGGAGCCGCCGGCGTAGTCGCCGAGCAGGTTGGCGGGGACGGCCGGGGGTTCGTCGGGGCGGCCGATCATGCCAAGGGTGCCGGTGACGGCGATGTAGCCGATGTCGTGGCCCGCGCGGTGGGCCAGCGGCCCCTCCTGGCCCCAGCCGGTCATCCGGCCATAGACCAGGCCGGGGTTGCGGGCGTGGCAGGCCTCGGGGCCGACGCCGAGACGCTCGGCGACACCGGGGCGGTAGCCCTCGACGAGGATGTCGGCACGCTCGGCCAGGTCGAGGACGCGGGCCGGGCCGTCGGGGGCCTTCAGGTCGACGAGCACCGAGCGCTTGTTGCGGTTGGTGAGGTCGTACGCCGGGTCGATCGCGAGCCCCGGGCCGCCGGGCCGGTCGACGCGGACCACGTCGGCGCCCAGGTCGGCCAGGAGCATGGCGGCGAACGGGCCCGGTCCGATGCCGGCCAGCTCGACCACGCGCACGCCGGAGAGCGGGCCGTGTCCTGGCGTCCCTGCCGTGGTCATGCCGCCCCCAGTCATTGACACAACTGATGTAACACCAACGATGCTAGGAACACGTTCCACCGGGCACAAGGGTGGACGAGCAAGCGCTTAGTCAAGATACCCGGTGGGGGTGCGTCCGCACTCCTCACGCTAGCCTCAGCCACCGACAACGGCGCGGGCTGCAACGACCGAGAGGTGTCATGAGCAGGCTGAAGACGACGGACCGTCCCTACGACATCGTGCTCTTCGGGGCCACCGGCTTCGTCGGCGAGCTCACCGCCGGCTATCTCGCCGCCCACGCGCCCCAGGGGCTGCGCTGGGCGATCGCGGCCCGGGACGAGCGCAAGCTGGAGGCGCTGCGCGAGAGACTGCCGGGCGGCACGGAGGTCGGGCTGCTGCGCGCCGACGTCACGGAACCCGCCACGGTCCGCGCGCTCGCCGAACACGCGCGCGTGGTGGCCACGACGGTCGGTCCGTACGGCCGTTACGGCGAGGATCTGGTCGCGGCCTGCGCCGACACCGGCGCGGACTATCTGGACCTGTGCGGGGAGCCCGAGTTCGTGGACCTGACGTATGTGCGGCACGACGCACGCGCGCGGGAGACCGGGGCCCGCCTGGTGCACGCGTGCGGGTTCGACTCGGTCCCGCACGACCTCGGCGCGTACTTCACGGTCCGTCAGCTGCCCGAGGGCGTGCCGCTGACCGTGGACGGCTTCGTGACCGCCGACGCGACCTTCTCCGGCGGCACCTTCGCCTCCGTCCTCGACCAGTTCGCGCGCCCCCGGCAGATGATCGCTGCCGCCCGGGACCGCGCCCGGCACGAACCCCGGCTGATAAGCCGCCGCGCGACCGCGCCCGCCGGGCCGCCGCGCTTCGCCAAGGAGGTCGGTGCCTGGGCGCTGCCGCTGCCCACCATCGACGCCCAGATCGTGCGCCGTTCGGCGAAGGCCCTGGACCGCTACGGCCCGGACTTCCGCTACCGGCACTACGCCGCGGTCAGGCAGCTGCCGGTGGCGCTCGGCGGGGTCGCGGCCGTCGGCGCGGTCGCCGCAGCCGCCCAGCTGCCGCCCGCCCGGCGCTGGCTGTCGGACCGGCTCAGGCCCGGCGAGGGGCCCAGCGCCGAGAAGCGCGCCCGCAGCTGGTTCACGGTCCGGTTCGTCGGCGCGGGCGGCGGACGGCGTGTCTTCACGGAGGTCTCGGGCGGCGATCCCGGCTACGGCGAGACGGCGAAGATGTTCGCCGAGGCCGCGCTCTCCCTCGCCTTCGACGACCTGCCGGCGACGGCCGGCCAGGTCACCACCGCGCAGGCGATGGGCGACGCGCTGACCGAGCGGCTGCGCGCGGCCGGGATCGGCTTCCGGGTGGCGGCCACGCTGTAGGAGACGCTGTCAGGACTGCCACGAGACCACGGTGTAGAGCATCCCGGCGATCCAGGCGAACCCCGCCACCACGGCGAGGACGAGCGCCGCGTTCACGGCGCGCTCGACGGGCTGGGCGGGGTCGGCCGCGGGCTTGGGGGCACGGTGTGTCGTCATGCGGGCCAGCCTGCCGCCCAGGCCGGGGCGGCCACATCCGTACTCGTACTCAGTACGGGTACTCAGGCCTGGGCCTCCCGGAGCGCCCTGCGGCACAGCGCGTCCGCGCGGCGGGTGGTCTCCGGCAGGCGGTAGTCCGGGGTGAGCGCCAGCGTGTGGGCGCAGGCGTTGTCCAGGCTCACCCGGTGGCCGACGGAGACGAACACCGGCTTGACGCCGTCCCGGGTGCGTGGCTGCCGCGCGGGGCGTCCGGGTCGTCGTACGCGAAGGCGAAGGGGTTCTTGGCCACGCCGATGGTGGGCAGGCCGGTGAGGACACCGAGGTGGCTGGCGAGGCCGAAGCGGCGCGGGTGGGCGAGGCCGTAGCCGTCGCAGACGACCAGGCCCGGCGGGCAGGGCAGGGCGTCCAGGGCGGCCCGTACGGTGGGGATCTCGCGGAAGGCGAGCAGGCCGGGCACGTACGGGAAGGAGACCCGGCCGACGGCGGTCGCCTCGGCGACGGCCTCCAGGGTCACCGCGTCCAGGACGACGGCCGCCGCCGCGACCAGGTCCCGCTCGTCGTCGTAGGCCACGTCGACGCCCGTGACATGGCCCGCGCCGGGCGCCGGTCCCGGCTCGTCGAGGACCACCCGTCCCAGCAGCTCGTCCTGTACGGCCAGGGCCGCTTCCTCGGTCGCGGGCCAGCCCGCGGGTACACATACGGTCGTCATGGTGGCCACGAGCGTACGACGCACCACACGCGCGTGCGGTGACGGCCCGAAGCAGAACCCTGCGCAGGGCCCAACTCACGGGCGTACGCCGACGGCTCTGAACAGAACCCGGCGTACACACACGCGCCCCGCGAAGACCGGCCGAACCGGAACCCCGCGCGGGGCCCGCCCGCCCCACGCGCGTGCGGCGCAGCCCACACCAGGGCCCCGCCTCGCGCGTATGTGGGGTGGGTCAGCTCTTCTTGGCGTTCAGGGCGCGTTGCAGCTGGGCCTTGTTCATGTCCGAACGGCCCTCGATGCCGCGCTGCTTGGCCTCCTCGTAGAGCTGGTCGTAGGTCGGGCCCCCGGAGCCGCTGTGCGACCGCTTGCCGCCGCGCTTGGAGGACGACATGTCCTGGGTGGAGGTACGGCTGGCGGTCTTGGACTCGCCGGAGCGTGCGCGTTCCTTGTTGACGGTCCGCGCGGCGATCTCCTCGGCGCGGTCTTCGCTCTCGCCCCGGTCGAGCGCGCTCTCCTTGATGTGCTCGTACTGGCGTTCCCGCTTGGGGCTGGATCCTCGTGGCATGATCATCGCTCCCTTCGTGGGTGTGCCGACACCGGGTACCCGCGGGTCAGCCCTCCAGACGTGCAGCCCGCCCCTGCTCACCGGCCGCCCAGCAGCTCAGGTCCGGGGTGCAGTCCACGGTGTCGTACGAGCCGGTGTCGACGGTCCGCCAGGTGCGACCGCCGTCGGTGGTCAGGTCGGTGCCGGTGGGGCCGACGGCGAGGGCGGCGGTGCGGCTGTGCGGGAGCCAGGCGGCGCCGGAGCGGTAGGCCGGCGGCGGTGTCGTCGTGGACTGCCAGGTGCGGCCGCCGTCGCGGGTGACCGCGGCCGCCTGCGGGGAGGGCTGGTCGGGGCGGTAGTCGCCGCCGACCGCGAGGCCGTGGGTGCGGTCGCGGAAGGCGAGGGCGAAGACGCCCTTGGCCGGATCACCCGCCGGGACGGGGGTGTCGGCGGCGGTCCAGGTCAGTCCTCGGTCGGCGGAGTGCAGCACGCGCGCGTGCGCGCCCCCGCCCGTGGCCAGCCAGGCATCCTTCGGCCCGGAGGCGACCAGGCACTGGCCGCTCGCCGCGAAGCCCGCCTCGCCGCCCAGGGCGGCCGGCATCCCGCGGTCCGGCAACACCCGCCAGGTGCGGCCGCCGTCGCCGGTGGACAGGATGCGGAACCTGCCGTCCACCGGGTCGCTCATGGCGAGGCCGTGGCGGCGGTCGAAGAAGGTCATGCAGTCGTAGAAGGCGGCGGGGTCGGTGTTGCGGAACGACTCGGTCCAGGTCGCTCCGCCGTCGTCGGTGCGGTAGACGCGGGACGCCTCGCCCTCGCCGATGGCAAGCACCACCGCGCGGCGCGCGTCGAACGCCTCGACGTCCCGGAACTGGAGGTCGCCCGCGCCCGGCGGAGAGACGTTCCGCCAACTGGTCCCGCCGTCGGTGGTGCGCAGCACGGTGCCGGCCGTTCCGGCCAGCCAGGCGGTGTGGCGGTCGACGGCGGCCAGGCCGCGGAACCGCACGTCCGGTGTGCCGGTGTCCTTGAGCGCCCAGTGCGGTGCCGGTGTCGCCGCGCGCGCGGAGCCCGCGGTCAGCGCGGCCAGCGCCGCCCCGCACGCCACCGCCGCCGTCACCGCCCGGCTCGTACGTCCCGTCCGCCCTGCCCGCCGCGTGCTCCCCAAGCGCCTCATGGCGCGGGAAGCTATCCCAGTGTCCCGGTGCCGTCCAGAGGGCCCGACCGCCCCAGGGGCCAGGTAAGCCCCGGTTGTGAATGAGCCCGGTGACAGAGGTCACTCGCACTTCGTGTGCACGGATCGGCCGCTTCCGTCGTCTCTTCCAGTGCCAGGTCTTACACGCCCGGAAATTCGTCCAGCCGTCACTAGGGAGCAAGGCGTTGTCAACCGTCATCGAGCAGCCCGTAGAGGCCCGCCTGGTCGCCGCGTCGCCGCGCATGCCGAGCATTCCCGCCAGCCTGCGCTACGACAGCGAGGACCCCTTCGCCGTCCGTATGACCTTCCCGGCCCCGGCCACCCTGGAGGGCGTAGACGTCTGCTGGACGTTCTCCCGCGAGCTGCTCGCGGCAGGCCTGCACGCCCCGGAGGGCGAGGGGGACGTCCGGGTGCGGCCGTACGGCTACGACCGGACCGTGCTGGAGTTCCACGCCCCCGAGGGCACCGCCGTCGTCCATGTGCGCACGGGCGAGATACACCGCTTCCTGGAGGCGACCGGTGACTTGGTGCCCACCGGTCTCGAGCACCTCCGGCTGGACCTGGACCACGACCTGGCCGAACTGATGGGCGACGCCCGCTGAGCCGCCCTACCGCGCCAGCAGGGTGTTGAGCTCGCCGTAGTCGAGCCCGCCCGCCAGCGCCCCGTACGTTCCCGCGTCCAGCAGTTCCCGCGCGGCGCGGCGGACGGCCGCGTGCGCGGCCCCGGCCAGGCCGGAACCGGCGCTCACCCGGGCCACGCCGAGGGCGGCCAGTTCGGCGACCGGCGGCGCACCCGGACCCACCAGTACGTTGAGCGGCCCGTCGACACCGTCGACGAGCGCCCTGACCGTTTCCGGGTCGACGGCCCCGGGGACGAAGATCCCGTCGGCGCCCGCGGCCCGGAAGGCGGCGGCCCGCTCCAGAGTGGCGTCCACTCCCCCGGCATCGCGCAGGAAAGTGTCGATCCGGGCGTTCACGAACAGCGGCACGCCCTCCTTGTCGGCGGCCTCACGGGCGGCGGCGATACTCCCCCAGACTTCGTCCGGGGGGACCCCCATCTCGCTTCGCTCGCCTGCCCCGAGACCGACCGCAGCGGCCCGCTCCCCTCCTCGCCGTACAACGCGTCCTCGATGTTGACCCCCACCGCGCCCGCCGCGAGCACCGCGCGGACGGTGTCGGCGACTGCCTCCGGATCCTCGGCGTACCCGCTCTCCACGTCGGCACTGACCGGGACCCGCACCGTGGCCGCGATGCGCGCGACGGCCTCCAGCGCACGGTCGCGGTCCAGCCGGTCACCGTCGGCGGCGCCGAGGGCCCAGGCGAGCCCGGCGCTGGTGGTCGCCACGGCGGCGGCGCCCACGTCCTCGGTGAGCCGGGCGCTCACCGCGTCCCAGGCGTTCGGGAGGACGAGCGGACGCCCCGGGACGTGCAGGGCGTGGAAGGCGAGGGCGCGATCTCGAAGGGTGTTCCGGTTCGTCATGCGGACGTGGGCCGGGGACTGGTGATTAATTGCGTTGACACCCCGTTGGGGCTCTCCTACGTTGTACGACGGTTCTGTTGCCGTCGATTGGAGAAGGACGTTGCTCGTCTGAGGATCCGAGACACCGCGTCACACCCGTGAGGTGTGTCTGTGGGGTTCGACCTCGGCGTGCGAGCCGTCCTCCGGCACGGGATCTTTCCCCGGCCCCTCGGCTGCTGTCTCGCGGTGTCTCGACATGCGTCTGTCCCCGACACCGCAAGCAACCGCGAGGCGCCCATGTCTGCATCCATCACCTGTACGTCCCTGTCCTTCTCCTGGCCCGACGGCTCCTCCGTCCTCGACGGCCTCGACGTCGCCGTAGGTCCCGGCCGGACCGGTCTCGTCGGCGTCAACGGATCAGGGAAATCAACACTTCTGAAGCTCATCGCCGGCGAGCTCTCCCCGTCCGACGGCACCGTGAAGGTGACCGGCGAGGTCGGTTACCTCCCGCAGAACGTCACCCTCGACACCGCACTGCGCGTCGACGAGGCGCTCGGCATCGCCGCCCGGCGGGCCGCGCTGCACGCCATCGAGGCGGGCGACGCGTCCGGGGCGCACTTCGAGACACTCGGCGACGACTGGGACGTCGAGGAGCGCGCCCTGGTCACCCTCGGCGAACTCGGGCTCGGCCACATCGGGCTGGACCGGACCGTCGGCGAGGTCTCCGGCGGCGAGTCGGTGCTGCTGCGGCTGGCCGCGCTGCTCCTGGACCGGCCGGACGTGCTGCTGCTCGACGAGCCCACCAACAACCTCGATCTGTACGCGCGCAAGCGGCTGTACGCGGCTGTCGGCTCCTGGCCGGGTCTGCTGATCGTGGTCAGTCACGACCGTGAGCTCCTCGACCTGGTCGACCAGATCGCCGACCTGCGCTCCGGGGAGGTCACCTGGTACGGCGGCAACTTCTCGGCGTACGAGGAGGCTCTCGCCGTCGAACAGGAGGCGGCCGAGCGCATGGTGCGCGTCGCCGAGGCCGATGTCCGCAAGCAGAAACGCGAACTGTCCGACGCCCAGGTCAAACTGGCCCGCCGCAAGCGGTACGGGCAGAAGATGTACGAGCAGAAACGCGAGCCGAAGATCGTCATGGGGGCGCGCAAGCGGACGGCACAGGAGTCCGCGGGCAAGCACCGCATCATGCACGAGGGGCGGCTCGCCGAGGCCAGGGAACGGCTCGACGACGCGGTGGAGGCCGTACGGGACGACGACGAGATCCGTGTCGAGCTGCCGTACACGGCCGTACCGCCGGGCCGGAACGTGCTGACGCTCCAGAACCTGGAGCTGGCACACGGCGCGCGGGTGTCGGGCATTCTCGATCTGCGGGGTCCTGAGCGGATCGCGCTGATCGGGCGCAACGGAGCGGGCAAGACGACGCTCCTGCGCACGATCGCCGGGGAGCTGGAGCCGGTCGCGGGCGAGGCGTACGCGCATGTGCCGCTCCGCTTCCTGCCGCAGCGGCTTGACGTGCTCGACGGGGAGCTGACCGTGGCCGAGAACGTGGCCCGGTTCGCGCCGGGCGCCACCAACAACCGGATCCGGGCGCGACTGGCCCGCTTCCTGTTCCGGGGCGCCCGCGCCGACCAGCAGGCGGCCACGCTCTCCGGCGGCGAACGCTTCCGGGCGGCGCTGGCCGCGCTGCTGCTGGCCGAGCCCGCCCCGCAGTTGCTGGTGCTGGACGAGCCGACGAACAACCTCGACATGGCGAGCGTGCGGCAGCTCACCATGGCCCTGGCGTCGTACCAGGGCGCTCTGATCGTGGCCAGTCACGATCTGCCGTTCCTGGAGACGATCGGAATCACCCGCTGGCTGCTGATGGCGGACGGGGAGCTGACGGGCACCACACCGGAGGAGGTGGCGCGTCTCAGGAGGGGCACAGCCTGACAACGAGGGTTTTGTCGACACGGACCCGCCCTGCATGATGGCGGTCCGGCGCCCCCACAATGGGCGCCGGACCGAACCGCCGAACCGGAGACCCGCCGTGCCCAGCAAGAAGGCCCTCATCCGCCGCCCCAGCCCGCGCCTCGCCGAAGGTCTGGTGACGCACATCGAGCGGGAGAAGGTCGACGTCGAGCTCGCCCAGGACCAGTGGGAGGCGTACGCCGGGACACTGCGCGCGCACGGCTGGGAGACCATCGAGGTCGATCCGGAGGACGACTGCCCGGACTCGGTCTTCGTCGAGGACACGGTCGTCATGTACCGGAACGTGGCGCTGATCACCCGGCCCGGCGCCGAGTCCCGGCGCGGGGAGACCGCCGGGGTCGAGGAGGCGGTGGCCCGCCTCGGCTGCTCGGTGAACTGGGTCTGGGAGCCCGGCACTCTGGACGGCGGTGACGTCCTCAAGGTCGGCGACACCGTCTACGTCGGCCGTGGCGGGCGCACCAACGCTGCCGGGGTGCAGCAGCTGCGGGCCGCGTTCGAGCCGCTCGGCGCGCGGGTGGTCGCCGTACCGGTGAGCAAGGTGCTGCATCTGAAGTCGGCGGTGACCGCGCTGCCCGACGGAACGATTCTGGGGCACATCCCGAACGTGGACCGGCCCTCGTTGTTCCCAGGCTTCCTGGCGGTGCCCGAGGAGGCGGGCGCCCATGTGGTGCTGCTGGGCGGCGGCAAGTTGCTGATGTCGGCGAGCGCCCCGAAGACGACGGAGCTGCTGACCGATCTCGGCCACGACGTCGTCACGGTGGACATCTCCGAGTTCGAGAAGCTCGAGGGATGTGTGACGTGCCTCTCGGTGCGGCTGCGGGAGCTGTACGTCTGATCAGGTGATCGATTCGCGCCTCCAGTCTCCGGACTTGCGGGCCCCGGGGCTGTTTGGCATGTCCGGATTCGCCCGGGGCACAAGACCCGATCAGCGGTCTTTTACGGCGCGCTTAACCTACGGCTTCGTAACCTACGGGTTCGTAGCCTACGATCACGTAGGCTCCGGCACCGCTCGCCGGTCCTCCCTTGTTCATTCGCTCTTGTTCGGCGTCCCCTGGAGTTCTCGTGACGATCACTTCTCCCCATCTCGGCAGCTCATCCGCATGGACCGACGCGCGGCTGCTGTACGCCCTGGAGGAAGTGGTCGAGAAGGAGCTGAACCGCCATCTGAAGGTCGCCAAGGACTGGATGCCGCACGAGTACGTGCCGTGGTCGGACGCCCGTAACTTCCCCGGCTTCTTCGAGGACGGCGAGGCCTGGGGCAAGGAGCAGTCCAAGGTCACCGAGGTCGGCCGGATCGCCCTGGTGGTGAACCTGCTCACCGAGGACAACCTGCCCAGCTACCACCACGAGATCGCCTCGCTGTTCGGCCGGGAGGGTGCCTGGGGCACCTGGGTGCACCGCTGGACCGCCGAGGAGGGCCGGCACGGCATCGTGATGCGCGACTATCTGCTCGCCTCGCGCGCCGTCGACCCGGACAAGCTGGAGCAGTTCCGGATGTCCCACATGAGCGAGGGCTTCGAGTCGGACAACCGGCACTCGATGCTGCACTCGGTCGCCTATGTCGCCTTCCAGGAGCTTGCGACCCGCGTCTCGCACCGCAACACCGGCCACCAGTCCGGCGACCCGGTCTGCGACCGCATGCTGGCCCGCATCGCTACCGACGAGAACCTGCACATGGTCTTCTACCGCAACCTCCTGAAGGCCGCCTTCGAACTCGCCCCCGACCTGACCATGCAGGCCGTCCGGGACGTCGTCGTCAACTTCCGCATGCCAGGCCACGGTATCCCCGGTTTCGAGCGGGCCGCCGCCCAGATGGCCATCGGTGAGGTCTACAACCTGCGCATCCACCATGACGACGTGATCCAGCCGGTGCTGCGCCACCTGAAGGTCCTGGAGATCGACGGGCTCGGCCCGGAGGGCCTGAAGGCACAGGAGGAACTCGGCCTGTTCATGGGCGGTCTGGACGCCGAGGCTCTGAAGTTCGACGAGAAGCTGGCCGCCCGCAAGGCGCGGATGGCGGCGCGCGCCGGCGCCTGAACCCACGACCGACGGGCGCGCGGATTTACCGGTGCGCTCTGTCGGCGGCCTGCGGCATCATGCGCGCATGCCTGCTGGCATCACCTCCGGCCGGGCGGTCGGCTTCCTGCTGGACCTGATCGACTCCGGGGACGCCGACCGGGTACGCGCGCGTGCCGGGCTGCCGCGGCCGGCCCCGGAGGACCTCCGGGAGGCCCGGCGCCGGCTCCCGTGGGAGCTGTCGGCGTTGCCGTCCTCGGTGGTGCTGTGGATGCTCCAGGAGGACGACCCCGATCTCAACGCCGTCATCTGGCGCCTCCTCCCGGACCAGGACACGGCGCTGCGCCGGGCGATTCTCGATGGAGTGCCCTTCGGCCCGGGCCGGTTGCTCGCCGTGGAGGTCGACCCGGTCCTGCGCGACACCTACCGGGAACCGCCGGTCCCGGACCGGGTCGCCCGCTTCGGACTGGTGCCTGCCCTGCGCGAGTCGTCGACCACCATGGCCGCCGCGCGGGAGGCCACCTCCATGGTCTACCGGCGCGAGCACTGGCAGACGGTCGCGGAGGCCGACCGCGAGAACTCTCTTCCGGGCTACGTCCGTTGGGCGCTGGCCATCCGCGCGGACTGCCCGCCCTCACTGCGCGCCCAGTTCGGCGCGCACCGCAAGTTCGACTTCCGCGTCCGCCAGGCCGGGATCATGACGGACCCCGCCGAGTACGCCGTGGGCCACGGCCCCGCCCTGCTCGGTGCCGCGGGTCTTGCGGCGGCGCAGCCGTCCGTCGCGGGCGAAGGAGGCGTCGACCTGCTCGGCGCGCAGCCGCACCGGGTCGTCGACGGGCAGGGCCCGCAGCTTCCCCACCTCGTGGAAAGCCGCCAGTCCCGCCTCGGTGATCGCCTCGCTCATCCGTCCCGCCGCTCCGTGCCCGCCGTACCGTGGTCCCGGCCGGATTCGAACCGGCGTATCCGCCTTGCAAAGGCGGCGAGTCTGCCTCTGCTCTGCAGGACCTCGTCACGCGGCCCGGACGACCGGATTCGAACCGGCGTGCTCGCCCGGGCAGGACGGTGCGACTGCCTCTGCGCTACGTCCGGCCGCGTCCCGGGACCGTAGCCGGGCCGGGCGGGGGACCGTACACATTTTCCGGGGCGGCCGTGGTTCGGCTTCTCCGGGGCGGCCGGGGTTCAGCGGGAGGCGCGCCGGAGTTCCAGTCGCTCCTTCTCGGACAGGCCGCCCCAGACGCCGAAGCGTTCGTCGTTGTCCAGCGCGTACTCCAGGCAGGCCGAACGCATCTCGCACATACCGCAGATGCGCTTCGCCTCGCGCACCGAGCTGCCGGGCTCGGGGAAGAAGAAGTCCGCCCCGGTCTGCGCGCACAACGCCTGCGCATGCCAGACCGGGACAGGCGTGCGGGGCGGGATGGTGGTGTCGAAGTGCATGGCCAGGATCGTGCCGTGCGGCGAAAAACGTTCGATCAACGCCCGCTCAACGCAGGCGCGACGGACCACCGCAGCCTCGATGATGCGCGACGGCAACACGCCTGCGCACGGCGGCGCGCGCAACGGATTCAAAACTCGGCGAGTGCGTCAAGTGACCCACGGTAACCGGGTTCCGGTGGGCGCGCTCCGGCAGCGATTGTCAGTGGACGGTGGAAGACTCGGCTGTGCAATGAACGGGACCCTTCCGAGGAGGGCGATGATGCTCACCACCCGTTTTGTCAACGGCGCTCCCAACTGGATCGACCTCGGCACCCCCGAGATCGACGGCGCTGTCTCCTTCTACAACGGTCTCTTCGGCTGGCAGTTCCAGTCGGCGGGACCCGAAGCCGGCGGTTATGGCTTCTTCCAGCTGGGCGGCAGGACGGTCGCCGGCGGTATGCAGACCACTCCCGAACAGGGGCCGCCGTCCTGGACCGTGTACTTTCAGAGCGAGGACGCGCAGGCCACCGCCAAGACCGCCGAGCAGGCGCACGGCAGCGTCCTCGCCCAGCCGATGGACGTGATGGGCCGGGGCCATATGGCGATCCTCACCGACCAGGCGGGCGTGCCCTTCGGTATCTGGCAGCCCGGGCTTACCAAGGGCGTGGAGGTGGCGGGCGATCCGGGTTCGCTGTGCTGGGTCGAGCTGTACACCCCGGACATCGCGGCGGCCGCCGCTTTTTACCACAAGGTGCTCGGTCTGGAGACCTCCGGAGTGCCCTACCCCGGCGGCACCTACACCTGTGTCAACCCGGCGGACGGCGACGACGACTCGGTCTTCGGCGGGGTGGTCCCGCTGGCCGAGGACCCGGCCGAGGCGCAGGTCGGCGCGTACTGGCTGCCGTACTTCGAGGTCGAGGACCCGGACGCGGTGGTGGAGAAGGCGCAGCAGACCGGTGGCAAGGTGCGGATGCCCGCGACCACGCTGGAGGGTGTGGGCCGCATGGCCAAGCTGGCCGACCCGTACGGCGCCCGCTTCGCGGTGATCAAGAGCGAGCAGCAGAGCTGAGGCGGAGAGGGGCCAGGGGATGTCCGGCGGATCAGGTCGGCTATGGGAACGGCGCCTTGTGGCCGAGCCAAGCGTGGTCTGGTGCGTGCAGTTGCAAGGCGGCGGAGCCCCGGACGATCAGCCTCCCCCACGCTCGAACAAGCTCGCGCTGGGGCACCCCCATCGCGGCGGGCGACGCGGTGGGGGCGCCCCCGGCCGAAGACTGGGGGACGTCGGCGAGTGACGACAACACGGCAGATGCGCGTGCCGGACCCCGCGACACCGGCATGATCCGCCGGGCACCCTAAGCCGTGGCGCGTCGTACCAGTGTCGTGGGCAGGATGACGCTGGACGGCGTGCCGGTCACCGGCTTGCCCCGGGTCAGGGAGCCCAGCAGGAGCCGGGCCATCAACCGGCCCATCTCCTCGATGTCCTGACGGACCGTCGTCAGCGACGGCTCGGTCTCCTCGGTGACGGGCAGCACATCGTCGAAGCCGATCACGGCCACGTCCTCAGGCACCCTGCGGCCGCGCTCGCGCAGGACACGCAGGGCGCCGAGCGCGGTGAGGTCGTTGGCCGCGAACACGGCGTCGAGGTCCGGGCAGCGGTCGAGGAGTTCGCCCATGGCGCGCTCGCCGCCGGCCGGGGTGAAGTCGCTGGGCACGACCAGCCGTGGATCGGCCTTCCCCAGGACGTCCATGACGTCGCGATAGCCCTGGAGGCGGTCGGCGGCCGACGTCTGATCCAGCGGCCCGGTGATATGGGCGATCCGGGTCCGGCCCAGGGCGGCGAGATGCCGTACGGCGTCCTGGGCGCCGCCGCGGTTGTCGCAGTCGACGTACACGGCGCTGTCCGTGCCATCGCTCCAGCCGGGCCGGCCGCCGAACACGGCGGGGACTCCTGCGCCCTCGATCAGTCCGGGCAGCGGGTCGTCGAGATGGAGCGAGAAGACGAGCGCGCCGTCGACATGGCCGCCGGCGAGATAGCGGGCTACGCGGGCGTGGTCGTCGCGCCCCTCGGTGAGCAGCAGCACGAGCTGGTTGTCGTGGGTGGTCAACTCCTTGCTGATACCACGTAGCTGGAGGGCGAAGAAGGGGTCGGTGAAGATCCGGGTCTCGGGTTCGGCGATGACGACGGCGACCGCGTCGTGCCGTTTGGTGACCAGGCTGCGGGCCGCCTGGTTGGGGACGTACCCGAGTTCCTCGACCGCTTTCCGGACCCGCTCGACGAGGGGTTCGCGCACCCCGTCGCCGCCGTTGACCACCCGTGACACGGTGGCCCGGGACACCCCGGCCCGCGCGGCCACGGCCTCCAGTGTGGGGCGCGACACTGCCTCGGACACCACGGCCCTCCTCGTCGGCGGCTGGCGATCAGCATAGCCCCGGGTGGCAGGGGCGCCGGGAGCGCTCTCGGGGGTGTGGCAGCCCGTCGGCGGATCGGGCATCCGCCCCGAGTACCGTCGTCAGGAAGCCTGTTCGGGCCGGGCGCGGCTCGGCTGGACGCGTTTGGGCTCGCCCGGCATCTTGGGGTACTCGGGCGGATACGGCAGGTCGCCGAGGCCGTGCTCGTGTTCGTCGTGGCGGGCGAGTTCCAGGAGTGCGTCGAGGGAGTAGGCGTGGTCGTCCATGTCGGCGTGCACATCGCCGACTTCGGCGAAGCGGGCCGGCATCGTGGCGAGGTCGAAGTCGCCCGGCTGCACCTCGTCGACCTCCTCCCAGCGCAGGGGGGCGGAGACCGGGGCGTTCGGGCGGGGCCGCAGGGAGTAGGCGGAGGCGATGGTGCGGTCCCGGGCGGTCTGGTTGTAGTCGACGAAGATGCGCTCGCCACGCTCCTCCTTCCACCACCTGATCGTCACCTGGTCCGGCATCCGGCGTTCCAGTTCACGGCCCACGGCGATCGCGGCGCGCCGGACCTGGGTGAAGGTCCAGCGGGGTTCGATGGGCACGAAGACATGCAGCCCACGGCCGCCCGAGGTCTTGGGCCAGCCCCGCAGCCCGCCGAACTCGTCGAGGACAGCGCGCAGTTCGTGGGCGGCGCGGACGGCGTCGGCGAAGTCGGTGCCGGGCTGCGGATCAAGGTCGATACGGAGTTCGTCGGGACTGTCCACATCGGCGCGGCGCACCGGCCAGGGGTGGAAGGTGAGGGTGCCGTACTGGGCGGCCCACACCACGGCGGCCTCCTCCGTGGGGCACATCTCGTCGGCGGTGCGGCCGCTGGGAAAAGCGATGTGGGCGGTGGGGATCCAGTCGGGCATGCCCTTGGGCGCGCGCTTCTGGTAGAACCACTCGCCCTCAATGCCGTCCGGGTAGCGCTGGAGCGTGGTGGGGCGGTCGCGCAGGGCGCGGAGGATGCCGGGGGCCACGGCCGCGTAGTAGCGGGCCACGTCCAGCTTGGTGAAACCGCGCTCCGGGAAGAACACCTTGCCGGGGCTGGACAGCCGTACGGTCCGGCCGGCCACCTCCAGTTCCACCGCATCACCCATGCGGCTACGGTAGGCGCACCGTCCGGCCCTCGCACATCGGTTACGCCCAGGGCACGGACCAGGTGACGGCGGGCCGGCGCCGGACGTCGTAGACGATCCGCTCAGGACGGCTGCCCTTGGGCACACTGAACGTGATCTTCCCGCGCAGGCAGCCACCCGGTCGCACGGCTTCGCCCGAGACGGGATAGGTCGGCGCCGGTATGCCGTGTCCGCTGAGCCCCAGCGGCTTGACCTCGGTGCCGTCCTTGAGCCGGAGGGTCCAGGGGGACTGCGCGACGATGACGTCGGTGCTGTCGGCGTCGGCGCAGGTCTTCACCTCCAGCACCGCCCACTCCGGGTCGGGGATCTCGGCGAGGTAGCGGGGGAGGTTCACGCCCTTGGCGGGCTGGGTGTAGCTGACGGCGGTCGTCGTGGCGCTGATGTAACTGCCGTCGCCGTCGATGTCCTTCCAGTGCCGGCCGGAGCCGAGCGTGAGGGCCTCGGCGGCGGCCGACGGGCGGGACGCCTTGGCGCCGGTCGCGTCCGCGCCACCGCCGGCGCAGGCCGTCGCGGTCGCGGCGAGCAGCAGGGCGGCGGTGACGGCCGTACGGGTACGCATGGATGTTCCCCCGTGGAGCGTGTGTACCGAACGAGCATCATGCTGCCTGTGCGGGCGCTGTGCGCACGCCGTGTCCGGGTTGTGATCAACAAGTGCGGATCCGGGGCGTGCCGTGCGACGAGCGGACCCCGGGGACCGCTCGTAGAGTCGTGGCATGGATCTGCCGGTGATGCCACCCGTGAAGCCGATGCTCGCCAAGTCGGTGGCGACGATCCCGCCGGACATGCAGTACGAGGCCAAGTGGGACGGCTTTCGCGCGATCGCGTTCCGGGACGGCGCCGAGGTGGAGCTCGGCAGCCGCACCGGGAAGCCGTTGACCAGGTACTTTCCAGAGTTGGTAGCGGCATTGAAGGAGCGGGTGCCCGAGCGGTGCGTGCTGGACGGGGAGATCGTGATCGCCCGGGAAGGCCGGCTGGACTTCGACGCGCTGACCGAGCGGATCCATCCGGCGGACTCCCGGGTGCGCACCCTGGCGGAACGGACGCCCGCCTCCTTCGTGGCCTTCGATCTGCTGGCGCTGGCGGACGAGTCCCTGCTGGAGGTTCCGCTGACCGACCGTCGCGCCCTGCTCACCAGAGCGCTGGCCGGGGTCGCCCCGCCGGTGCATCTGGCGCCGGCGACGACCGATGTGGACGTGGCCCGGCAGTGGTTCGAGCAGTACGAGGGGGCCGGTCTCGACGGGGTCATCGCCAAACCGCTCACCCTGCGCTATCTCCAGGACGAGCGCGCCATGTTCAAGGTCAAGCACGAGCGGACCGCCGACGTCGTGGTGGCGGGCTACCGCCTGCACAAGAGCGGCCCGGTGGTCGGCTCGCTGCTGCTGGGACTGTACGACGACCGGGGCGCCCTGCAGCACGTGGGCGTGTCGGCCGCGTTCCCCATGAAGCGGCGGGCCGAGCTGATCGAGGAACTGGAGCCGCTGCGCATGGACGACGTCTCCGGGCATCCGTGGGCCGCCTGGGCGGAGGAGGCCGCCCATGAGTCGGCCCGGCTGCCCGGCGCGCCGAGCCGCTGGTCGGGCAAGAAGGACCTGTCCTGGGTGCCGCTGCGGCCGGAGCGGGTGGCCGAGGTGGCGTACGACCATATGGAGAACGGCGCCCGCTTCCGCCACACGGCCCGCTTCCGCCGCTGGCGCCCGGACCGCACACCGGAGAGCTGCACCTACGCCCAGCTGGAGGAACCTGTGCGCTACGACCTCACGGAGATCCTGGGGGCGTAGCCCCAACGCCCCCTTCACCCTCCGTCGGGTCATCCGGCGGTCCGTGATCGGCTTCGACCGGATATGGCCACCGATAAGCCGATGAGCACACAATCAAGGGGACGAACGGGGTGGCAACGGTGGGCATGCGACACAGGGCGCCGACGCGCCGGACCGCGCTGACGGCAACGCTGGCCGCGGCCGTGATGGCGGCCTCCCTCACGGCCGGCTGCACCCGGCACGGCACACCGGACGACGGCCGCGCATCACACGGCAGCCAGGCGCCGGACGGGCAGCACACCGCCGGCACCGGCTCCGTACTGGCCGTGAAGATCGACAACGTTGCCGCGGCCCGCCCGCAGACGGGGCTGGACTCGGCGGACGTGGTGTACACGGAGCAGGTGGAGGGCGGGCTCAGCCGGCTGATGGCGGTGTACGCCACTCAACTCCCCGACGCCGTCGGCCCGGTCCGCAGCGCTCGCGAGTCCGACCTGGAACTGCTGCGTCAGTTCGACCGGCCGACCCTCGCGTTCTCCGGTGCCCAGCACAAGCTGCTCCCGCTGATCGACCGGGCGCCGCTGCGGCCAAAGACACCCGAGGCCGCATCCCACGCCTACTACCGGGGCAGCGACAGGCCGGCCCCGCACAACCTGTATCTCCGACCGGCCAGGCTGATGGCCGGGGTGCCCGGCAGGGCGACGCTCACCACCGGCTTCCGCTACGGCCCGGCCCCGGTCGGCGGCACGGTCACCGCCACGCGCACCGTGCGGTACCCGGCGGCCCGCTTCACCTTCACCTGGTCCGCCGACCAAAAGCGCTGGCTGGTGTCGATGGACGGCACCCCGGCCCGGACGACGGCCGGGAAGCGGGTGGCGGCCGCGACGGTCGTGGTGCAGCACGTGCGGGTGCGCACGTCCAGGTATCACGACGTGCTCGGCAACCACACGCCGTTCACCGAGACAGTGGGGTCGGGGAAGGCCGAAGTGCTGCGGGACGGACGCTCGTTCGCGGCCACCTGGACGCGGCAGGCGGCCACGGGCGGTACGACGTTCACCGGGCCGGACGGCCGTCCCGTGGACTTCGCCGCCGGGCAGGTGTGGGTGGTGTTCGCGCAGGCCTAGGCCTGCGGGACGAGGGGTTCCGTGGGATTGCGCAGCCCCTCCGCCGCGTCCGAGACCCGGCGGATCAGATCGAAGAACTGGGTCTGCTCCTCGGCCGAGAGCGGGGCCAGGAAGACCTGGTTCATCCGGGCGGTGCGCACGGTGAGCTTGCGGTGGGTGCGCAGCCCGTCGTCGGTGAGGCGCAGCTGGAAACGGCGGCCGTCCTGCGGGTCGCGCACTTTGTCGAGGAGCCCGCGCCGGCCGAGCCGGCTGATGACCTCGGCGATGGTCGACCGGTCCAGACCCACCCGCTCCCCCACCGTGCGCTGGTCCAGCCCCGGCTCGGCGACGAGCGCGTTCAGGACGGCGAACTGCGGCGAGGTGATCTCCTCCGAGACCATCGTGTTCCACAGCAGGTAGTGGGCCTGCTGAAGCCGCCGGGCCAGGTGCCCGGGGTGGGTGGTGAGGTCCACCGCGGCCATATGCACTCCCATGATCTGAATTCGTTGGTGCACTGAACGATACCTGCGGCCAGCCATCCTGTCTGTGTACCCGTCTGCCATTGTCCGAGGTCTTGACGGGCGGGGACGCGGGTGGCAGCGTGAAAGATATCTCGCTGAAATACTCAGTGCCCTGATTAATTCCCTGATTGATCAGACGCGGAGCGCGTCACCCGGGCGCCAGGAAGAGATGGGGCTTCACGGATGGACAAGGTGGTCGCCACGGCCGCGGAGGCGGTGGCCGACGTGCCGGAGGGCGCGTCGCTCGCGGTCGGCGGCTTCGGGCTGAGCGGTGTTCCGAACGTGCTGATCGGTGCGTTGTACGAGCGCGGGGTGAGCGGCCTGTCGGTGGTCTCGAACAACTGCGGGGCGATGGACACGGGGCTCGCGGTACTGCTGGCGGCGGGCCGGATCGCCCGGGTGACCGGCTCCTACATCGGGGCGAACAAGGAGTTCGCGCGTCAGTATCTGGCGGGTGAGCTGGAGGTGGAGCTGATCCCGCAGGGCACTCTCGCCGAGCGACTGCGCGCGGGCGGCGCCGGGATCCCCGCCTTCTACACCCCGGCCGGGGTGGGCACGCAGGTCGCGGAGGGCGGGCTGCCCTGGCGCTACGACGGCTCCGGAGGCGTCGCCCTGGCCTCGCCGGCGAAGGAGGTCCGGGAGTTCGACGGCACCGAGTACGTCCTGGAGCGTGGGATCCGTACGGACTTCGCTCTGGTACGGGCGGCGAAGGGCGACCGGCACGGGAACCTGGTCTTCAACAAGTCCACCCGGAACTTCAACCCGCTCGCCGCGATGGCCGGCAAGGTCACGATCGCGGAGGTGGAGGAACTGGTGGAGCCCGGCGAGATCGACCCGGACGCGGTTCATCTGCCAGGGATCTTCGTCCAGCGGGTGGTCGCGCTGACGGCGGAGCAGGCGGCGGACAAGAAGATCGAGCAGCGGACGGTGAGCAGCTGATGGCCTGGACGCGTGAGCAGATGGCGGCGCGGGCGGCCCGCGAACTGAGGGACGGGCAGTACGTCAATCTCGGCATCGGCCTGCCCACACTGATCCCGAACTATCTGCCCGAGGGCGTGGAGGTGGTCCTGGAGTCGGAGAACGGCATCCTGGGCACCGGCCCGTACCCCACCGAGGACGCCGTCGACCCGGATCTGATCAACGCGGGCAAGGAGACGGTGACGGTCCTGCCGGGGGCGTCCTTCTTCGACTCGGCGTTGTCGTTCTCGATGATCCGCGGCGGGCACATCGATGTCGCGGTGCTGGGCGCGATGCAGGTCTCCGCGAGCGGGGACCTGGCCAACTGGGCCATCCCCGGGAAGCTGGTCACCGGGATCGGCGGCGCGATGGACCTCGTCCACGGCGCCCGCACGGTCATCGTCGTCATGACGCACACGGCGAAGGACGGCTCGCCGAAGATCCTCACCGAGTGCGCGCTGCCGCTGACCGGCAAGGCATGCGTCGACCGGATCATCACCGACCTGGGTGTCCTGGACGTCACGGACGACGGACTCGTCCTCGTCGAGACCGCACCCGGGGTCGGCGTCGAGGAGATCGCCGCCAAGACCGACGCGAAACTCACTGTCCTGGAGGGTCTGCTGTGAACACGGTGTACATCGTCGACGCGGTGCGGACGCCGATCGGCCGTTACAACGGCGGTCTCGCGGGCGTACGTCCGGACGACCTGGCCGCCCACGCGGTCCTTGAACTCCTCTCCCGCACGCCGGACTTGGACCCTGCCCGGATCGAGGACGTCTACTTCGGCAACGCAAACGGCGCCGGCGAGGAGAACCGCAACGTGGGCCGGATGGCCGCGCTCCTGGCCGGCCTGCCGACCAGCGTGCCGGGCGTCACCGTCAACCGGCTGTGCGCGTCGGGGCTCGAAGCGGTCATCCAGGCGGCCCGCGCGATCGCGGTCGGCGATGCGTCGATCGCCGTGGCGGGCGGCGTCGAGTCGATGACCCGCGCGCCGTACGTGCTGCCCAAGAACGACCGGCCCTTCCCTGCAGGCCACACCGAGCTGTACTCGACCACACTGGGCTGGCGCATGGTCAACCCGAGGATGGACCCGCAGTGGACCATCCCGCTCGGTGAGAGCGCGGAACTCATCGCCGACAAGCACAAGATCAGCCGCGAACAGCAGGACGAGTTCGCCCTCGCCTCCCATCAGAAGGCTGCGGCGGCCCAGCAACAGGGGCTGTTCGACGCCGAGTTGGCCCCGGTATCCATTCCGCAGCGCAAGGGTGAGCCGGTGGTCTTCGGCGCGGACGAGTGCGTACGGCCGGACGCCTCCCTCACCGCGATGGCCAAGCTGAAGCCGTCCTTCCGCACGGAGGGCGGGACGGTGACCGCGGGCAACGCGTCGCCACTCAACGACGGTGCGGCGGCGCTGCTGCTGACCGACGAGGAGGGGCTCAAGGCGGTCGGGCGGGAGCCGCTGGCCCGGGTCAGCGCGACCGGTGTCTCGGCGATCGACCCGGACTACTTCGGGCTCGCGCCGGTGGAAGCCGTGCACCGTGCGCTGGGCAAGGCCGGGAAGGGGTTTGCGGAGCTCGACGTGCTCGAACTGAACGAGGCGTTCGCGGCGCAGGTGCTGGGGTGCGTGGCGGAATGGCCGGAGTTCGATCCGGCCGTTCTCAATCCGCAGGGTGGGGCTATTGCGCTGGGGCATCCGCTGGGTGCGTCGGGGGCGCGGCTTGCGGGGACGGTGGCGCATCAACTGGCACGTCGAGGGAGCGGTACCGGTGTTGCCACGCTCTGCATCGGGGTCGGGCAAGGGCTCGCGCTGGTTCTTGAACGGTAAACGGCCAGTCCAGCACCTGCGGGTGCGTCGTGGCTGGTCGCGCCCACGCGGCGGAGCCGCACATCGATACAGCCCCGCGCCCCTATCGGGTGCTTACAGCTAGGACTTTCAATGACTCTCACCCAAGCTGACATCGACCTCGAAATCGCCGCCAGGCACGCCGACTACGAGAAGGGCGTCGCCGAAGGCGCCCCCGTCGAGCACCACCCCCGTCGGGACTACGCCCCCTACCGCTCCTCCGTCCTCCGGCACCCCGAACAACCTCTGGTCGCCATCGACACGACCCAGGACCCGGAGCTGGTGGAGTTGCACTCGCCCGCCTTCGGGGAGCGGGACATCACCGAGATCGACAACGATCTGACCCGGCAGCACACCGGTGAGCCGATCGGCGAGCGCATCACCGTGTCCGGGCGGCTCCTTGACCGGGACGGCCGGCCGATCCGCGGGCAGCTGATCGAGATCTGGCAGGCCAACTCGGCCGGCCGGTACGCCCACCAGCGCGAGCAGCACGACGCTCCGCTGGACCCGAACTTCACGGGTGTCGGCCGTACCATCACCGATGCCGAGGGCGGCTACCGCTTCACCACCATCCAGCCGGGCCCCTACCCCTGGCGCAACCACGTCAACGCCTGGCGTCCGGCGCACATCCATTTCTCGATGTTCGGTACGGCGTTCACCCAGCGGCTGGTGACGCAGATGTACTTCCCGAGCGACCCGCTGTTCCCGTACGACCCGATCATCCAGTCGGTGACGGACGACGCGGCCCGGCAGCGCCTGGTCGCGACCTACGACCACAGCCTGTCCGTGCCGGAGTTCTCGATGGGCTACCACTGGGACATCGTGCTGGACGGCCCGCACGCCACCTGGCTCGAAGAAGGACGCTGACCTGCCATGACGAAGATCGACACAAGCAGCCCGGAGCAGGTGCTGCCCACCCCGTCGCACACGGTCGGCCCGTTCTACGGCTATGCGCTGCCGTTCCGCGGCGGCGAGGAGATCGCCCCCCTCGGCCACCCGGACACGATCACGGTCCACGGGTACGTCCTCGACGGGGAGGGCAGGCCGCTGCCGGACGCCTTCGTGGAGCTGTGGGGCGCCGACCCGGACGGGAACGTGTCCACCACGGACGGTTCGATCCGGCGCGACCCGGCGACCGGTGACTACCTCGGCCGCAACGGCGTGGAGTTCACCGGCTGGGGCCGGATCCAGACGGACGCCGACGGGCACTGGTACGCGCGGACGCTGCGGCCCGGCGCCCGCGGCGACAGCGCGCCCTACATCAGCGTGTGCGTCTTCGCCCGCGGCCTGCTCATGCACCTGTTCACCCGGATCTATCTGCCCGGCGACGACACCGCGCTCGCCGCGGACCCGCTGCTCACCCGGGTGGGCGAGCGGCGCGACACGCTGATCGCCGGCGACGAGGGCCGGGGGACCTACCGTTTCGACATCCGCCTTCAGGGCGAGGGCGAAACGGTCTTCCTGGAGTTCCAGTGACATCACTGAGCCATGGCGGCGGTGACGCCGGGCTGCTCGGCCCCGGGTGGGCCGGTTCCGCCGCCGCGTCCGCGACCGGAGACGGCGCCTGGCTGCGGGCGCTCCTTGCCGCGGAGGCGGCCCTCACCAGGGCACAGGCCGCCCTGGGGCTGGCCCCTGCCGAGGCCGCGGCGGCCGTGACCGAGGCGGCCGATCCGGACCGCTTCGACGTCGGCGCCCTCGCGGCGCGGGCCCGCGCCGGCGGCAACCCGGTCATCCCGCTGGTCGCCGATCTGACGCAGGCGGTCGGCGCGGAGTACGGGCCGTATGTTCACCGGGGCGCCACCAGCCAGGACATCATGGACACGGCGACAATGCTGGTCGCCGCCCGCACCCTGGACCTGGTCCTCGCCGACCTCTGGCGCACCGAGCAGACGCTGGCCCGGCTGGCCGCCGAGCACCGCGACACGCCGATGCCGGGCCGCACGCTCACCCAGCACGCCGTACCGACGACCTTCGGGCTGAAGGCTTCCGGCTGGCGTTCGCTGGTCCTCGACGCCCGGGACCGTATGGCCCGGGTCCGGGAGTCACTGCCCGCGCAACTCGGGGGCGCGGCGGGCACGTTGGCGGCTTTCGGAGCGTACGGCGCGGAACACGCGGAAGAGCTGCCGCAGGCGTACGCGCGTGAACTCGCCCTGGCCGCTCCCCTGTTGCCGTGGCACACCCTGCGTACCCCCGTCGCCGATCTCGCCGGGTGCCTCGCCTCCACGGCCGGGGCGTTGGGCAAGATCGCCGTGGATGTACTGACCCTGTCCCGCACCGAGATCGGTGAGCTCTCCGAGGGCAGCGGCGGCGGCTCGTCGGCGATGCCGCACAAGGCGAACCCCGTGCGCTCCACCCTCATCGCGGCCGCAGCCCGGCGGGCCCCGCAGCTCGCGGCCGTCCTGTACGGCTCCCTGGTCGCGGAGGACGAGCGGCCGGCCGGTGCCTGGCACGCCGAGTGGGAGCCGTTGCGGGATCTTCTGCGCGCCGTCGGGGGCGCGGCCCGGGACGCGGCGGAGCTGGCGGAGGGGCTGCGGGTGCATCCGGAGGCGATGCGCCGGAACCTGGATCTCACCCGCGGTCTGATCGTCTCCGAGCGGCTGTCCGCCGCACTGGCTCCCGTGCTCGGCCGGGCCCGGGCGAAGGAGCTGCTCACCGAGCTCGCCCGCCGTACCTACACCGAGCAGCGCACGCTGCGCGAACTCCTCGCTGAGGAGCCAGAGTTGACGGACGTCGACCTCGACGACCTGACCGACCCCGCCCGCTACACCGGCTCCGCCGGCGCTCTCACCGATCGTGCACTGGAGCGACGTTGACCGAGAACCTCCTCAACCACCGTGCCGAAGGCCCTGCTTCCGCTCCCCCGCTGCTGCTCGGGCCGTCACTCGGCACCTCGTACGCGCTGTGGGACGCGGTGGCGCCCGAACTGTCGACCAGCCACCGGGTGGTGCGCTGGAACCTGCCGGGGCACGGCGGTTCGGCACCGGATCTGATCAAGGCGGGGGCGACCGTCGGTGACCTCGCCGACCTGGTGCTCGCGCTCGCCGACTCGCTCGGCATCGAGCGGTTCGGGTATGCCGGGGTGTCACTGGGCGGTGCGATCGGGCTGCACCTTGCCGTCCACCACCCGGGCCGGCTGGAGAGCCTGGCCGTGATCTGCTCGTCCGCCCACTTCAACGGGGCGAGGCCCTGGGAGGAGCGGGCCGAGCGGGTCCGCCGGGAGGGCGTGGAGTGGCTGGCGGACAATGCGGGCACCCGCTGGTTCACGCCTGGCTTCACCGTGCCGCGCCTCGTCGAGGACCAGCGGACGGTGGACCCGGAGGCGTATGCCGCCTGCTGCGACGCGCTGGCCGCCTTCGACCTGCGCGACCGGCTCGGTGAGATCGCCGCACGCACCCTGCTGATCGCGGGCCGTCAGGACCCCGCGACTCCGCCGCCGCATCTGCGGGAGATCGCGGACGCGGTGCCGGCGGCCACGCTGGTCGAGCTGCCCGGCGCCTCGCATCTGGCGCCCGCGCAGTGCCCCGAGGCCGTCCTCACCGCGCTCCGCTCCCACCTCGACGGCGGTGCCAGGCGGGGCATGGCGGTGCGCCGGGAGGTGCTGGGCGACGCACACGTCGACCGGGCACAGGCCCGCCAGACCCCCTTCACGGCCCGCTTCCAGGACTTCATCTCGCGCTACGCCTGGGGCGAGATCTGGACCGACCCCACCCTCTCCCGCCGCGAACGCAGCATGATCACCCTCACCGCACTGGTCGCGCACGGCCACTACGACGAGCTGGCCATGCATGTACGGGCCGCCCGGCGCAACGGGCTCACACCGGAGGAGATCGGCGCGGTGCTGCTGCAGACGGCCGTGTACTGCGGAGTTCCGGCGGCGAACGCGGCGTTCGCGACGGCCCAGCGGGTGCTGGCGGAGGAAGAAGAAGGGTGACCCTGGCAGTCGTAGCCTCAGGAGTACCAAGCAGCCGGCGTCGGCTCGTGCCTACGCTGGAAGCATGTCCACTGTTCTGATCACCGGTGCCACCTCCGGGCTCGGCCGGTACGTCGCCTTCGAACTGGTCCGCTCCGGACATGTCGTCCTCGCGCACGGCCGCGATCCGGGCCGTACCGAGGCGCTGGTCGAGGAGCTGCGCGCCGAGGGCGAGGCGGAGGGTTTCGTCGCCGACCTGGCCTCGCTGGCGCAGGTCCGCGAGCTGGGCGCGCGGGTCGCCGACGCGCGTCCCGGCCTGGACGTACTGGTCAACAACGCGGGCGTCGGCGCCGGCGCGCCCGGCACGGGGCGCGAACTGAGCGCCGACGGCCACGAACTGCGTTTGGCCGTCAACTACCTGGCCCCGGTGACCCTGACCCATGCCCTGCTGCCGGTCCTGCGCGCCAACGCTCCGGCCCGGATCGTCAACGTGGGCTCGGCCGGCCAGGAGCCACTGGACTTCGACGACCCCGAGTTCACCCGGGGCTACCAGGGCTTCGCGGCGTACTGCCGGGCCAAGTTCGCCCTGGCGGCCCACACGTTCGCCCTGGCGGAGGAGCTGGCGGGCACGGGTGTGGCCGTCAATGTGCTGCACCCGGCAACTTTCATGGACACGGCGATGGTGCGAGAGGGCGGGGTGGCGCCGTTGAACACGGTGGCGGACGGTGCACCGGGGGTACTGGCCCTGGCCACCCAGGACGTCGGAACCGGCGGCTACTTCGACGGCACGAACCCGGCGAGGGCCCACGAGGCAACGTACGACAAGGACGTCCAGAAGCGCCTGTCAGCGGTGACCGACCAACTCCTCGCGCTGTAGCGCGCCTGCTTTTTTGGGGGGCGCGGGGCTGTGTCGATGTGCGGCTGCCGCCGCGTGGGCGCGACACGCCCCCACGCACCCGCGCCCCGCAACGCACCTTTCAGCGCAACCCCCGACCCGTATCCAGAACCTCCCGAGCCTGGGCGACCAGCCCGTCCGCCCCACACGACCGAGCCAACGCCAGCCCCCGATTCAGCTCGGCCACCGACCGCGCGGCGATCCCGTACTCCACCCGGGCCGCCGCATGCTCGTACTGGCACGGCGACGCCTCCAGATAGGCCACCGCCTGCGACGCGAGCCGCACCTGCCGCTGCCCGGTCTCCAGCGCGGCGGCGCACCGCAGCGCCTCGCCGATCGCCGTGTCCGTGCCGAACCGCTCGGCCTGCCGCCGCGCATCGGCCGTCAGCCGTGCCGCGCGCGCCGGGTCCTCGCTCGCGAGGGCCCGCGCGAGGTCGAGCGCCCAGGGCACCACGACCGGGTTGAAGTGGCCGCCTGCGGCGGCCGCCTTCTCCGCCGCCTCCAGTTCGTTGACGGCCTCCTTCGTACGGCCGACGGCGAGCAGCAGCCGGCCGCGTACGGACCGCGGGTCCGGCATCACGATCATGGAGGGGTACGGCGGTGCGAAGCCGTACTGCTCTGCCGTGTCCCAGGCCTGCTGGACATGGCCGCGGGCGAGCAGCGTGTCCACCAGGTTGCAGGTGGCGGTCCAGTACAGGGGCAGCCTGCGGCCGACCCGCTCGGCGATCCGCAGGGACTCCCGCAGGGAGATCTCCGCGTCCCGCAGCCGGCCGCGCCTGCGGTGCCCGAGGCCCACGGAGGCATGGGCGAGGGCGAGGTGGCCGCCGCTCCAGCCGGAGGACTCGTAGGCGCGCAGGGCCTCGTTGTAGAGGCTCTCCGCACGGTCGAGGCGGTCGGTGAAGACGTAGGCGTTGGCGAGCATCAGCAGCAGCTCGATGCCCCACTCGCTGTCGGTCCAGCCGAGTCCGGGCGCGAGCCGGCCGTTGACGAGGGCGCGGTCGCAGAGTTCCACGACCTCTTCGGCGCTCTCCCCCTGGATGAGGAGGTCGAAGCCGCGCAGCATCAGCAGGGCGCGCTCGGAGTTGTCCCGGCCGGTGCAGGTGTCGGCGAGCGCGCCGAGGCGTTCGGAACGGCGCGGGGACACTGCCTCGCCGGCGATACCCTCCCACATGAACTGGACGGCCTGGAGCCGGAGTTTGGCGGGGCCCTCCTCGTGCCGGGCGGCCTCCGCCTCGACGGTGCGCACGGCTTCCTCCAGCTGGTCGTTGTGGAGGAGGGCCTGGGAGAGGCGGAAGACGGCGTCGACGCGTTCGGCGCCACCCAGGCCGGGCATGCCGAGCGCGGTGCGCAGATGGCCGATGGTGACGGCGGGCTTGGTGAGCAGGGTGGCGCAGCCCAGTTCGTAGAGCACGCGCGCGTGGACCTCGGGTACGGGCGGTTCCCGCAGGGCGCGTTCGAGGCAGCGGCGGGCCGCGTCCGGGGCGCCGACTGCGAGGTGTTCCTTGGCCGCGTCCCGCAGCTGCTGGACGAGTTCCTCGTCGTCGTCCGGATGCACTTTCAGCAGATGGCGGGAGGCCTCGGCGATGCCCCGGCCGTCGTCGATGACGATCTGTGCGGCGATGCCGTGCATGGCGGTGCACATCGCCGGCGGAATGGAGTTGTAGACGGCGGTGGCGATCAGCGGATGGACGAACTCCAGGTCACCGGTGGGGGAGCGGGAGCCGGCCGGGTCGGGCGCGGTGAGGATACGGGCGCTGCGCAGCAGTTCGGCGCAGCGCTCGGCATCCTCCATGCTCATGGTGGCGAGCTGGGCGACCAGGTCGACGGAGATGCCGGTGCCGAGGATGGCGGCGGCCCAGGCGAACCGGGTGGCGTCGATACCGAGGCCTTCGAGGCGGGTGACGAGTCCGCCGCCGCGGGCCGACCGGTTGAGCGCGCGCAGTTCGCCGGCCCGGGCCTCGACGGGATCGACCTCGCTGTCCTGGACCTTGGCGAGGAGTTCGACGGTCTCGTAGGGGTTGCCGCCGGTGACGGCCCAGACCTCGCGGCAGAACGGGGCGTCGGCGTGCGCGCCGAGGGTGGCGAGGGTGAGTCCGGCGGTGGCGCCCGGGGTGAGGGCGCTGAGATGGTGCCCGGGGTTCGCGGCCGCGGCGGCCACGGTGTCGAGGTAGCGGGCGCTGTCGCCGCTGACCTCGCCGGGGCGGCGGGCGACCAGGACCAGGACGGACAGGTCGTCGAGACGCTCCACGAATGCGGCGAGCCAGGCCAGGGTCTCCTGGTCGGCCCAGTGCGCGTCGTCGATCAGCAGCACCAGTGGCCAGTCCCGTCTGGCCAGCCGGCGGACGGCGGCGACCAGGCCGTCGCAGACGCCCTGTGGGTCGGCCTGGCGCTCACCGGGGTCGGTTATGCCGAGGGCGGGGCCGGCGATGTCGTACCAGTCGCCGAGGTATTCGCGGGCCTCGTCGGGGTGCAGGGAGACCAGGGCGGGCTGGAGCAGTTGCCGTACCACGTTGAAGGGAACGCTGCGCAGGGTCTCGCCGCCGCGGGTGGACCAGACGGTGCAGCCGCGGCGCTCGGCGATACGGCGGGTCTCGGCCAGCAGCGCGGTCTTGCCGAGTCCGGCCTCCCCGCTGAGGATCAGCAGGTTCCCGGCGGTGGACCGGTCGGCGCACAGGACGTCGAGTGCCTCGGTGATGGCGGCGATCTCCGCGTCGCGCTCCCAGAGGGGAGCAGAGGGGCCCTCTGGGGGTTGTTCCTCCGTCATCCCGTTACCTCCCCAAGTCGCCCGAACGACGTACAGACCACGAGCGTAGCGGTCCTGTTGGCTGTCCGGAGGCGGGACCGGGCAGCTGTGGCCGTGACGGGTGACAGCGGGCGCGGCCGGGCGACGCATGCCGGGCCCGACCTGCCGCTGTCTAGCTGACGGATCGTCAATGGGCGTGGAAATGAAGCTGATTTTCGAAGATCGGGCAGTACGGGAGCGGAACCGGCCCCTCCGGGCGCTGGCGGCGGGCTCGGTGGGCAACTTCGTCGAGTGGTACGAGTTCGGGGTCTACGGCTACTTCGCGACGGTCGTCGCCGAGCGGTTCTTCACCCCGGCGGGCGGCAGCGCGGCCGAGGGGCTGGTGCGCACCTACGCCTCGTTCGGACTGGCGTTCTTCTTCCGTCCGCTGGGCGCGGCCGTGTTCGGCCGGCTCGCCGACCGGCTCGGACGGCGGCCGGTGCTGATCCTCGTGGTCGCGCTGATGACGGGCGCCACGGCACTCATCGGTCTGCTGCCGACGTACGCTCAGGCCGGCGCGCTCGCGCCCTGGCTCCTGACCTTCCTGAGGGCCGTTCAGGGGTTGTCGGCCGGCGGGGAGTTCGGGGGTGCGGTGGCGATGCTGACCGAGTTCGCGCCGCCGGGGCAGCGAGGGCTGTACGGGGCGTGGCAGTCGTTCACCGTGGCGCTGGGCCTGCTGGGCGGGGCGGGCGTGGCGGCCGGGCTCGCCTCCGTGCTGACGGATAATCAACTAAACACCTGGGGATGGCGATTGCCGTTCCTGCTGGCGTTGCCGCTGGGTGGGCTCGCGCTGTGGCTGCGGGTGGGGCTGGAGGAGACGCCGGAGTTCCGGGAGCCGGACGTGCGGGCGGTGCGGGTGTCGGCCGGGGCGATCGCGCTGGCCGTCGGCCGGGTGATGGGCTGGTCGGCAGCCGGGTACACCTTGCTGGTCGTGCTGCCGTCGTACCTCCAGACAGCGCTGCACACCGGCTTCCGTGCGGCGCTGCTGGCGACCGTGCTGGCGAACCTGGGTTTCGCGGCGGCGATCCTCCCGGCGGGGCTGCTCAGCGACCGGGTCGGGCGGCGGCCGGTGATGCTGACGGGCGCGGGCCTCGTGGTCGTGCTGGCCCTGCCGCTGCTCGGCCTCCTCCAGGACGGCGGGGTGTCCGCCTGGGCGAAGGGCGCGGCCCTGTTCGGTGCGGGTGCGGTGGTGGGGCTGATGGCCGGGCCGGGGCCCGCGCTGCTGGCCGGGATGTTCCCGGCGCGCGCCCGCTGCACGGGCCTGGGACTCGCCTACGCCCTGTCCAATGCCGTGTTCTCGGGCTGTGCGGGCCTGATCATCACGGAGGCGGTGAAGCGCACCGGGAACCTGGACGTTCCCGGCTACTACGCGGCCGCGGCCTGCGCGGTCAGCGTGCTCGCGCTGGTGAGGTCACGGGAGACGAAGGCGGGTTGAGCGGTGCTGGTGATCGGTCTGATGTCCGGGACGTCGTACGACGCGGTCGACGCGGCCGCCGCCGAGCTGCGCCTGGCCGGCGACACGCTGCTGCTGAAGCCGCTGGGGCTGGTGAGCACGCCGTACGACGACGAGTTGCGCGGGACCCTCGCGGGCGCGCTGCCCCCGGCGGCCGTACCGCTGGCGCGGGTGTGTCTGCTGGACACCCGGATCGGGCAGGCTTTCGCGTCGGCGGCCGCCCGCGCCGATCGTGAACTGTGCGGCGGACGGGCCGATTTGATCGCCTCACACGGGCAGACCGTCTTCCACTGGGTGGAGGGCGGCCGGGTGCACGGCACGCTGCAGCTCGGGCAGCCGGCCTGGATCGCGGAGGCGACGGGGCTGCCTGTTGTCGCCGACTTCCGGCCGCGGGACGTGGCCGCCGGGGGCCAGGGCGCTCCCCTGGTGAGCCTGGTCGACCTGCTGTGGCTGCGCGGCCGGCCGGGCACGCCGGTGGCGCTGAACATCGGGGGGATCGCCAACCTCACCGCGCCGGACGGCACGGCCTTCGACACCGGGCCCGGGTGCGCGCTGATGGACGCGGCGGCCCGGGAGTTCACCGGCGGCCGGCTGGCGTACGACGTGGACGGGGCGCTGGCGGCGCGTGGACGGCCGTACGGACCGCTGCTTGAGCGGTTGCTGGCGGACCCGTACTACGCGCTGCCCGCGCCGAAGACGACCGGCAAGGAACTGTTCCACGCCGGGTACTGGCAAGCGCCGGAGGGCTTGTCGGCCGAGGACGCGCTGGCGACGCTCACCGAACTGACGGCCCGGACGGTGGCGGACGCGGTACGCGGCGTGGGCGCCACGGAGGTGATCGCCTCGGGCGGCGGCACCCGCAACCCGGCGCTGATGCGGCTGCTCCGCGGCCTGCTCCCCAAGACCCCCGTCCGCGCCTCCGACGAACTCGGCCTGCCCGCGGTGGCGAAGGAGGCATACGCCTTCGCGGTCCTCGGCTTCCTCACCGCGCACGGTCTCCCGGGCACAGCCCCGACCGCCACCGGCGCCCGCCACCCGAGCATCCTGGGCTCCCTGACCCCGGGGCGGGACGGTCTGCGGCTGCCGCCTCGGGCATCGAACCCGCCGGTGCGGCTGCGGGTCGAATGAGGGTGCGGGATCGGCTCGTCCGAAGCGAGCCGGATCCGACTCATCCGAAAGTCGCCGGATCCTCTCATCCGACTTTCACCGATGCCTCATACGGTGGGGGCATGACGCAGGTGACTCCCCCCGGGTGGTACCCCGACCCCGGGCAGACAAGTGGCGGTCCGGCCACTGAGCGCTGGTGGGACGGCAAGGCGTGGACGGAGCAGACCCGCCCCGCCGGGTCGGGTGCCGACTGGGGTCCCCCGACGCAATCGCCCGAAGACGCGGCCTCCCAGGCATACCCGGCCTATCCGGCCTACCCCGGATATCCGGCACCGCCGGCCACCGGGAAGCGCGGGCTGCGCACCGGCGTTGCCGTCGGTGTCGCCGTGGCGCTGCTTGCCGCGATCGGGGTGGGCGCGTGGGCGCTCAGCGACAACGGCGGTGACAACGGCGGCGGCCAGGCCTCGCAGCAGAGCTCGGGCGGTCAGGGCGGCGGCTTCGGCCAGGGCGGCCCCGAGGGACAGAGCGGTGGGCAGAACGGCGGACAGGGCTTGCCGTTCGGCGGGTCGGGCGGGTCGGGGTCCGGCGGCTCGGGCTCGGGTGGCTCCGGCGGCGGTGCGTCGCCGTCGCCGAACCAGTCCGAGGCGCCGAAGGTCCAGGGCGGCGGGACGGTGTCGGACTCCTTCAACGCCATCAGCATCCCGGTACCGGACGGCTGGACGGGGCAGGCGGGCACCGTCGGCGCCCAGATCACCTCCGACGGCTCCTACAAGTGCCCCGGCGACACCTCCAAGACGTGCACCACCGGCGGTGCCTACTCGGAGCCCGCGCTGCTGCTGGGCACCCGGGGCAGCACGGCCGAGGCGGTCGCCAAGGCGGACATCGCGGCCAACGCCAAGGAGTCCTACGGCGGTACGAGCTACGGCGCGATCACCTCGCACGAGGTGCTGGCCTCCAAGGCGGTCACCGTGGCGGGGCAGAAGGGCTATCTGGTCCGGTGGAAGGCGGTCACCAGCAAGGGCTCCGACGGTTATGTCGAGTCGCTGGCCTTCCCGTCGCCCGCCAACGCCCAGCAGATGGTGGTGGTCCGCTTCGGCGTCGACGTCAGTCAGAAGCAGACGGTCATCGACACGATCACCAAGGGCATCAAGGTGTCCTCCGGCAGCGGCAACGGTCAGACCGTCTGACCCACCCCGGACGGGAACGTCCGTCGGCCGGGTGGAGAGCCCCTCCGCTCAAAGGGGAGCTCCACCCGGCCGGGGGGTGCGCGCCGCCCCCGTCCCCACGGTGCGGCGCGAGCAGGTCACCGTCCAGTCATCCCGTGGACGGCGGCCTGGGTCCTAGGTCAGTCCGAGTGCGGGCAGCGCCACGGCCTCCACGAAGCGGACGAGATAGTCGGCGTCGGCGTACTCGCCGGAGAGCACGGGCCGTACCCGCAGCACGCCGAACATCATGGCGGGCACGTAGTCCAGCGCGGGATGGCCCTCGGGCACCTCGCCGCGCTCGACTCCGCGGTGCAGGATCTCCTGGAGCGCGGCGATCTCGGGGTCGACGAGCGCCTCGCGCAGTGCCTGCGCCAGTTCCACGTCCGAGTGGAGCGCGTGGCTCAGCGCCGACAGCAGCTTGGTGTCCTTGCGCGACCAGTTCCCCGCGACCCGCGCCACCTCGCGCAGGTCCCCGGCGAGCGACCCGGTGTCGACCCCGGCGAAGCGCACCTCGCGGGTGGCCCGCAGCGCGGCGGCGACGAACTGCGGCTTGTTCTTCCACTGCCGGTAGAGCGTGGACTTGCTGCACCGGGTGCTGCTCGCGACCCCCTCCATGGTCACGGAGTCGTAGCCGCACTCGCGGATCTGTTCGAGCACGGCGTCGAAGAACTCCCGCTCACGCTCCGGCGTGATCTTGGAGCGGCGCGAGGCGGCGACCGTCTCCGGTCCGTCCGCGGCCTGCGACGTCATGTGCCCTACTCCTCACTCGCGCCTCACTTGCGGATCACCTGGTCCCCGCCCGCCGTTCGGTCCGGGCGGAAACCTACAACCAGTGTGGCCCACGTCTATCGATACGCCACTGTACCGGTACCCGACCGTATCGGTACAGTGGCGTATCGGTACGCTTTCGTATCGATGAGTTCGGGCCACCGCCCGGGACTCGGCACAGCACCACCGTCAGTGAGGGGGCCTGGGATGAGATCCCAGTCCGAGCCGGAAGCAGCGGAGCCGGGGGCGATAGCCCGGCCGCCGCTCGTCCGTGAGCTCCTGCTTGTCGTGGGACTCTTCCTCGTCTACAAGTTCGGGCGGCAGCTGGCCACCGGCCATACGGCCGAGGCCCTGCACAACGCCCACCGGATCTGGGACCTGGAACGGACGCTGCGACTGCCCTCGGAGGTCGACGTGCAGTCCGCACTGCTGCACGGCGACGCCCTCGTCCACCTGGCCAACACCTACTACGCGACGGTTCATTTCCCGGCCACGCTGGCCTTCCTGGTCTGGCTCTACCTGAAGCGGCCCGCGCACTACGTCTGGGCCCGCCGGGTCCTCGCCGTGGTCACCACCGCCGCCCTGGTACTTCCCTTCACGTTCCCGCTGGCGCCGCCGCGGATGCTGGCCGCGACCGGCCTCGTCGACACGGCCCGGATGTACGGCCCCTCCGTCTACGGGCCGCCCTCCAGCGACCACCTCTCCAACCAGTTCGCGGCGATGCCCTCGCTGCACTTCGGCTGGGCCCTGATGGTGGCGATCGGCCTGATCGTCGCCACCAGCTCCCGCTGGCGCTGGCTGTGGCTGCTGCACCCGGCGATCACCCTGATGGTGATCGTGGGCACCGCGAACCACTACTGGCTGGACGCGCTCGTCGCCACCGTGATGCTCGGTGCCGTCCTCGCCCTGATCAATCCGCCGCACCGCACGGCCACCACCGCCGGCCGCGGCACCCGCGAGTTCGTGTCCGAGGAGCCCGTGCTGGTAGGGGCAGGCCGATGAGCGCCGCGGCGATGATCGCCGTCCTCCTCTCCCTGGTCTCGGCCGTCGCCTACGCGGCCGCCGCCGTCGCCCAGGAACGGCTCGCGTCGAAGACCTCCGGCGCGGGTCTGCTACGACTGCTCGGCTCCGGTGCCTGGTGGGCGGCGGTCGGCCTCAACGCGGGCGCCGCGCTCCTGCACGTCGTGGCCCTCAAGTACGGCCCGCTCACCCTCGTCCAGCCGCTGGGCGCACTCACCCTGGTCGCGGCCGTGCCCATGGGCGCGCGCGTGGCCGGGCGCCGGGTCAGCGGGACGGAGTGGCGGGGCACGGCCCTGACCCTGCTGGGCCTCGGCGCCCTGCTGGTCACGGCCTCCGGCCCCGCACCCCATCAGGTGCTGAGCCTCACCGAAGCCCTCGCGGTGGCCGGTACGACCGCTGCCCTGATCGGCGCCCTGTCCCGCCCCGGCACCCGCCCGGGCCTGCGGCACGCGACCGCGTCCGGCTTCGCCTCGGGCGTCGCCTCCGCCCTCACCCAGACGGTGACGGTGGCGGTGATTGACCGCTCGGGCCCGGTCCTGAGCGTCCAGGTGATCGTGGTGGCACTCCTGGTGGCCGCGTTCGCGGTGGGCGGCCTGCTGCTCTCCCAGATGGCCTACCGAGGCGGCCTGGGCGCCCCCCTGGCGGTGGTCACCCTGTCCAACCCGGTGGCCGCGGCGGTCATCGGCCTGACGCTGCTGGGGCAGGGCCTGCAAGGCGGCGTGGCGGGCATCCTGCTCGCCCTGGTAGGCGCGGGCCTCGCCTCCTGGGGCGTGGTCCTGCTGACCCGGGCCACCCCGGCGACACCGCTCGCCGAACCGGACGACGAACACCCGGTGGCGGCGGTTCTGGCCCTGGACCCGACGCTGGTTGCCCGGCAGAAGACCGAACCTGGACAACTGACGGCCCTGTAGCGCGCCCCCTGAGGGGCGCGGGGAACTGCGCGGCCGGCCACAAACAACCCGCGGCCGCCTCACAACAGTCCCCCACGCCCCCTCGGGCGCCCTCTCACACCGTGATGATCGCCGGGTCGCTCACACCAGGCCGCCCGTTCTCCACATGCCCGGCGAACCGCCGCACATAGCTCGCGTCGGCCTCGGACGTGACCGTCAGGTCGTACCACCGCTCGCTGTGGTTGAGGTGCACGATGTGCGTCACGGTGGCCCCGGCACGCACCGTGAACGTACGGCCCCGACCCCCGTACCCGTCGGCCACCTTCAGCTTCACCGTACCGCTGCCCTGGTTGGTGAAGGTCAGCTCGATGTCGTCGCCGTGCGGCCGCGCGATGACCTCGGGTCCCGCCACCTTGCCCGGGCCCTGGAAGGTGCGCAGGAAGCCGTTCGGGCCGTGCACGGTGAGGTCGTACGAGCCGCCCGAGTACACCGAGTTCCAGGTGTCGGAGACGGACTTGCCGGCCTCGGTGGTGTAGCTCCAGGGGCCGTCGGTGCGGTTGCCGGAGGTGACCAGGAAGGCGGCACCGGCGTGCGCGCCCGACGCGAAGGTCAGCGTGAACCTGCCGGCCGCCGCGTCCAGGGAACCGTCCACCAGCGGGGCGTACTTGAGCGGCCGGGTGGGCCGCGAGCCACGCTCCTGCTTGGGCAGGGCCGGGTTGGCGGGCGGGGTCGGCACGTAGTCGGGGTGGCGGTTGTTGTCCGGCGGCTGGTAGCCGTCGGTGTCCGGCAGGGCGACCGGCGCGGTGTCCTTGCGGGAGAAGTCGAACGCTGAGGTCAGGTCGCCGCAGACCGCGCGCCGCCAGGGCGAGATGTTCGGCTCGTGCACACCGAAGCGGCGCTCCATGAACCGGATGACCGAGGTGTGGTCCATCGTCTCCGAGCAGACGTAACCGCCCTTGCTCCAGGGCGAGACGACGAGCATCGGCACACGCTGACCGAGCCCGTAGGGGCCGGCCGGCTTGCTGTTGCTGCCCTTGAACAGGTCCGGGCCGGGGTCGACGGTCGACTTGCCCTGCGCGGCGGAGCCGGCCGGGAACGGCGGGACCAGGTGGTCGAAGAAGCCGTCGTTCTCGTCGTACGTGATGAACAGGGCCGTCTTCGCCCACACCTTGGGGTCCGAGGTGAGGGCGTCGAGGACCTGGGCGATGTACCAGGCGCCGTAGTTGGCGGGCCAGTTGGGGTGCTCGGTGAAGGCCTCGGGGGCGACGACCCAGGAGATCTGCGGCAGCTTGCCGGCCTTGACGTCGGCCTTGAGCTGGTCGAAGAAGCCCTCGCCCTTGGTGGCGTCGGTGCCGGTGCGGGCCTTGTCGTACAGCGGGTCGCCGGGCTGCGCGTTCTGGTACTGCTTGAAGTAGAGCAGCGAGTTGTCGCCGTAGTTGCCCCGGTAGGCGTCCTGGATCCAGCCCCAGCCGCCGGCCGCGTCCAGGCCGTCGCCGACGTCCTGGTAGATCTTCCAGGAGACGCCCGCCTTCTCCAGGCGCTCGGGGTAGGTCGTCCAGGAGTAGCCGGCCTCGTCGTTGCCGAGGACCGGGCCGCCGCCCTGACCGTCGTTGCCCGTGTAGCCGGTCCACATGTAGTAGCGGTTCGGGTCGGTCGAACCGATGAACGAGCAGTGGTACGCGTCGCAGATGGTGAAGGAGTCGGCGAGCGCGTAGTGGAACGGGATGTCGTCACGGTTCAGGTACGCCATGGTCGTGGAGCCCTTGGAGGGGACCCACTTGTCGTACTTGCCCCCGTTGAAGGCGGCATGTCCGTCGTTCCAGCCGTGCGGGAGGTCCTGGATGAAGGCGAGGCCCAGGTCGTCCGCGTCGGGGTGGAAGGGGAGGACGTCCTTGGTGCCGTCCGACTGGTACCAGACCGGCTTGCCGTCCTGCCGGGTCACCACCGGGCGCGGGTCGCCGAAGCCGCGGACGCCCCTGAGCGAGCCGAAGTAGTGGTCGAAGGAACGGTTCTCCTGCATCAGGACGACGATGTGCTCGACGTCCTCGATGGATCCCGTGCGGTGGTTCGCGGGCAGCGCGGCGGCGCGCTGGATGCTGTTGGACAGGGCGGTGAAGGCGGTGGTGGCGCCCGCGAGTTGCAGGAATCTGCGCCGATTGACTTCGGGCATAGGTGGGTGCCTCTCATCCTGGGTGCGGATGGCCGGAACGTGACGGAATGCGCGCGGTGCGAGTGTTCCAAGAGCACCAAACGTCAGGGAAGGGTCCGGTGGCGTCCATGTGAAAGTCGTCGGTACGTGAGGTGTGGGAGACGCAGGCCGCCCCGGCACCCGTCGACCGGGTGCCGGGGCGGCCTGGTGCGAGGGATCAGCCCTGGCTGCAGTAGTCGACCCAACGGTGCGAGGAGATGTTGTTGTTGACGCTCTGGCCGAAGCCGCCGAGGCCGGCGCCGTAGGTGAACTTGTACTGGCCGGTGGTGGTGTCGGGCCAGCTGTCGCCCTGGCTGATGCAGGCGTGGGCGCCGGTGGCGCCGGTGCCCCAGTACAGGTCGACGGCGTCGAGCCCGCCCGGGTAGCCGTTGTTGTAGATGTCGGAGGTCAGGTTGCGGCACGTGCCCCAGTTGTCGGAGTTGCCGGACCAGGCGCAGTGCTTACCGCCGGCGTGCGGCTGGGTCCACACGTGGAGGTTACCGTCGGCGGCCGCGAGCTGCGCTGCCTGCTTCCCCTGGGAGCCGGTCTCCAGGGCGCTGGCGCTGGAGACCGGGGAGACGAGCACGGCGACGGCCGCGGCGGAGGCCGCGAGGGTGAGGATGCGCTTGATGGACATGGGTGTCCCTCATTTCGTGGTTTCGCGGTGGGTGGGGTGGTGCGACCACGACTCGGCGGCCGTGGTGGTCGATGAGTGCAGAGCCGGTACTCAGTCGCCGCGCGCGACGATCGCGCGGGCGCGGGGCAGTGCCTCGCGCCTGAGGCGCGAGAGGTCCCCCGTCTCCTCGGGGTGGCGTCGTCGCAGCTCGGTCCCGTACTTCGTGTCGAGGGACTTCGCCACGGACGACAGCCCCGTGGACTTCGCACAGGCCGCCTCGGCCGAGGCCAGCCGTGTCTCTTCGGCGTGCGGCCATGTCCGTCCCGGCTCGGTGGCCGCGGCACGGGATTCGGCGGGGTTCCGGTACGAGTAGCCCCTGTCCCGCATGCAGTTCGCCCAAGGCTTGGTGGCAGCCTGGTAGCGCTTGTCGCCCAGCACCAGGTCGACGCGCATACCGCCGAGGCTGTCGGTGACTCGGGTGGCCCGGAACCAGGCCGGCAGGTCCTTGTACAACTGCCGTTCCGCGCCGGCGACGCAGCCCTCGTCGCTGTGGGTGACCAGCAGCCCTGTCGGCAGGCGGGTGGAAAGTCCTTGCGGTCGCGGTCCGTTGATGGCGCTCGCCAGGGCGGTTCTACGATCGGCCGGCGCGGACCGGAAGTACTGCTGATTGGGGTTGCGCAGGGCCTCCGCCTCCCGCTTGCTGCGCAGGTCGGTGCCGTAGCCGTGTTTTTCGGCCCATGCCGCGTCGTCCACGACGTAGGGGAACCGGTGCGAGGCGTCCGCCGGCCTCCAGGGCTCGATCCAGTACTGGTAACCCTGCTTCTCCATACAGGACTTGATGAGGAGCTGCTCCGCGAGATGCAGCGTCTGCTCCGGTCCGTCCGAGGTGTGGCGGCCGGCACCGCGGACGGCGGCGTCCGGCGAGGACGATCCGTCCGCGCATCCGGTGACCGTCATCGCCAGCAGACCGGCGGTCAGCAGAAGCAAGGTCCGGCGTTGCATCGGGCGACTCCCTGGGCGCGGATCGAACGGGCTTGGGCTTTCAGGCCGTTGACGCTTCGGAAGGCGCGTTCGTATGACGCCCGCGGTGCACGAATTTTCTGCGCGCGGGTGGTCATACGAGAGCCACGGCTGTGCCGTCACTCAAGTGAGCGGCACCTCTGCGTACCGCCGAATCCAGCCAAGTGCCGACCCGGGGAGGGCCCGAGAGACTGCTGAACCCGTTCCGGGTGCCAGGCCTCACCGGGGGTCCGTTCAGTTCCGACGGACCGGCCGGATCCGGCCACGGCGGCCCGGCGTCCGGCATGCGCGAACGACGTCCGTCGATATCGTTGTCCTGAGCCGCGGGGGGGGCGGGCGGTACGGCGAACGGGGAACGATGCTCCAGGTACGTCTGCTCGGTCCGGTGGAGGTGTGGGAGGGCAGCCGACGGGCCCCGCTCGGCGGGCTCAGACCCCTGGCCGTACTCTCCGCACTCGTCGTGCACCTCGGTGAAGTCCTCTCCACCGAGCGGCTCGTGGACCTCGTCTGGGACGAGCAGGCGCCCGCGACCGCCGGTGCCCTGGTCGCCACCCATGTCTCCGCCGTGCGCCGCGCCCTGTCCCGGGTCGGCGAGGCCGAGGTGATCCGCACCCGGCCGCCGGGCTACGTCGCCGAGCTCGCCCCGTCCCGGATCGATGCCCGGTGCTTCGAGGAACTCCTCGCCTCGGGCCGGAGCTCGGCCGCCCGGGGCCGCCCGGCCGAGGCCGCCGATCTGCTGTCCGAGGCGCTGGGGCTGTGGCGGGGCCAGGAGGCTCTCGAAGGGCTCGGTCAGTCGTTCGCCCGGATCGAGGCGGCCCGTCTCGGGGAGCTGCGGCTCGTGGCCGAGGAGGAGTCCTTCGGGCTGGCGCTGGAGCTGGGCCGCGCGGACGGCACGATCGCGCCGCTGCTCGCCCATGTGGCCGCGCACCCGCTGCGGGAGCGGCCGCGCGGCCAGCTGATGACCGCCCTGTTCCGCGCCGGCCGGGTCTCCGACGCCCTGCGCGTCTACCAGGAGGGCCGTGCGGTGCTCCGCGACGAGCTGGGCATCGACCCGGGCCCGGAGCTGCGGGCTGTCCACCAGGCCGTACTGATCGGCGACACGGGCGTGTTGGGCACCGGCCGGGCGGCCCGGCCGGTGCCCGCCCCGAGGAGTGCCGAGCCCGCGCCCTCCCATCTCCCGCCCGACATCGCCGACTTCGTGGGCCGCGGCGGGCAGATCAAGTGGGCCACAGAGCTGCTGCGGAGCGCCGGCGACCCCGGCCGGACCGCGCCCCCGATCGGGGTGATCTCCGGACGCTCCGGTATGGGCAAGACCGCTCTCGCCGTGCACGCCGGCCACCAGACCGCCGAACACTTCCCCGACGGGCGCCTGTTCGTGGACCTCAGGGCCGCCGACACCACGCCGCTGGAGCCCGCCGACGCACTCGTCCGGCTGCTGCGCGCGATGGGCGTCGACCCGGACACACTGCCCTCCGGTATCGAGGAGCTGACCGGCCTGTACCGCACCCACATCGGGCACCGGCGGGTCCTGGTCGTCCTCGACAACGCGGCCGGTGAGGCGCATGTCCGGCCCCTGCTGCCGCCGGGCCCCGGCTCCGCGGTGCTGATCACCAGCCGACGCCGGCTGGTGGCCCTGGAGGGCGCCGCCCATCTGGACCTCGCCGTACCGGACGAGGCCGAGGCCCTCGACCTGTTCCGCCGGGTGGCCGGCGAGGGGCGGACGGGGGCGGACCCGGAGCGGGCCGCGGAGATCGTCGCCCTGTGCGGGCGGCTGCCGCTCGCGGTGCGTATCGCCGGCGCCCGGCTGGCCGCCCGACCGCACTGGGCGCCCGACCGGCTCGCCGGGCGGTTGCGCGACGAACGGCGCCGGCTCAACGAACTCAGCGCCGGGGACCTGGAGTTGCGCGTCAGCCTGGAACTCGGCTACGCCGACCTCGCGCCGCAGGAGCGCCAGGCCCTGCGCCGCCTCGCCCTGCTGGAGCTGCCCGACTTCGCGGCCTGGATCGCCGCTCCGCTGCTCGGCATCGGGACCGAGGAGGCCGAGGAGGCCGTCGAACGGCTGGTGGACTGCCACTTCATCGATGTGATCGGCGTGGACGGCACCGGCCTCGCCCGCTACCGCATCCACGACCTCGCCCGCGAACACGCCCGCGAGCGCTGTCTCACCGAGGAGAGTGCCGAGGAGCGTGCAGCAGCGGTACTGCGCCTTGTCGGCTGCTGGCTGGACCTGGCCCGGAAGGCTGCCGCCCGCGGCCCCGGCGGCACGGCACGGCACTTCCCGGAACCGGCCGCCGTCCGCCCGCTCGACCCGGAGACCGAGGAGGCGCTGCTCGCCCGGCCCGCGGCCTGGTTCGCCGCCGAGCAGGCCGGGCTGCTGGCCGCCGTGACGCACTGCGCCGACCATGGCATGGCGCGGGCCGCCCGGGACCTCGCCGGGGCGCTGATAGCGAGCTCGGCCGCGCTGTACAACCAGTTCGACGCCTGGTCCCGCTCGCACACCGCGGCCATGGCGGCGGTGCGCCGCAGCGGGGACGTCGAGGGCGAGGCGTGGCTGCTGGCCGGGCTCGGCCAACTCCGTTACGAGCAGGACCGGTTCGAGGAGTCCTACGCCTACTTCGCCGACGCGCTGCGGGTGTTCGAGGAGCGCTCTGCTGAGGGCTCGGCGGTGGCACTGGCCGGAATGGGCACCGCCCGCCGTGAACAGGCCCGCTATGCCGAGGCGTTGGAACTGCTGGAGGCCGCGCTGGAGCGGTACGGCGATAACGGCGACGTCGGCCCTCGGGCGCGGGTGCTGTACGGCATCGGGTACGTGCACCGCGAGCAGGGGCGCGGCACGCCGGCCCGACAGGCGCTGTCCCGCGCCCTGGACCTGTACCGGGCCGCCGCCGACCTGCACGGCGAGGGGCTCACCCTGCGCTCACTGGCCCTGTGCGACCGGGCCGAGGGCCGGTACCCGGAGGCCGAACGGCTGCTGCACGACGCACTGCGGATCTTCACCGGCCTGCAGGACACCTTCGGCACGATGTACACCGAACAGTCCCTGGCCAAGGTGGAGTTGCGCACGGGCCGTACCCCGGAGGCACGTCGGCGGCTGGTGCGCTGCCTGGAGGTGGCCCGGGAGCGGCAGGACCGGTTCGGCGAGGCGCTGGTGCTGCGCACGCTCGGGGAGGTGCAGCTGGCGACCGGGGACACCGACGGGGCCCGGGAGCCGCTGGAGCACGCGGCGGCCCTCTGGGCGGAGCTGGGGCTGGAGCTGTGGCGGGCGCGCACGGTGTGGGACCTGGCGGAGGTGTGGACGGCGGACGGCGGCACGGAGACCGCGCGGGCGGCCCGGTCGGAGGCGCTGGAGGTGTTCCGGTGGGTGGGCGGACGGGAGGCCCGGGAGCACCGGGAGCACCGGGAGCACCGGGAGCACCGGGAGCACCGGGAGCACCGGGGCGACGAGTCGTCGTAACCGGCCGGGGCTGTAGGAGCCCTGGTGACACGCTTGCAGGGAACCTGCAGAGCAATTGCAGGGGAGCCGGGCACTGTTGTCTGCGTGACGGACATCATCACGCTCTCCGACTCCCGGGTCGCGGCGGTCACCGAGCGGGACTGCGGTGAACCGCTGGTCGATCTGCGCGGGACTCCCGGCCTGCTGATCGACCCCCGCCAGGCCGACCCCGACGGCAGCTATGCGCACCTGCGCTCCGGGGCACTCAGCCGGCTCCTCGACGCGCAGTCGCTGCTGCCCGCCGGGATCAGGTTCCTGGTGGTGGAGGGGTACCGGCCGCCAGATCTGCAGCGCCGCTACTTCGAGCAGTACGCGGCGACCCTGCGCGCGGCCCACCCCGACGCCCCGCCGGACCGGATCCGCGAACTGGCCAGCGCCTACATCTCCCCGCCGGAGGTGGCACCCCATGTCAGCGGCGGGGCGGTGGACCTGACCCTGTGCACCGTCGACGGCATCGAACTGCCGCTGGGCACGGAGGTCAACGCCACCCCGGAGGAGAGCGCGGGTGCCTGCCGTACCGGGGCACCGGGCATCGGCGCCGAGGCGCGCGCCAACCGGGCGATGATGGAGCGGGCGCTGACCACCGCCGGCTTCGTCAACTACCCCACGGAGTGGTGGCACTGGTCCTACGGCGACCGGTACTGGGCCCTGCTGAGCGGCGCGCCGGCCGCCCGCTACGGGCCCGCCGCCTCTGTCCGGCCCGTCTGACCAACGGACCGCACCCTGTCCTCTCTTTCTTCTCCCTTCACATCTTTCTTCTCTCTTCACACCGCGAACGACCATCGGGGGACGACCATGGAAAGTCACGGCGGCACATGTACGCAGGACCCGCAAGAAGTCGTGCGGGGACCGGCCGAGGCGGCACAAGTGCCCATGAGCCCGGGAGACTTCGACGCCTCCTTCACCGCCGACATGCCCAGACTGCGCAGACGGCTGCTCGCCCTGACCGGCAACCCGCACGACGCCGACGACCTGCTGCAGGAGACGTATCTGCGGCTGTCCCGGCGGGCCCGCGCCCGGAGTCTGGCCCACCAGCAGCACCCGTACGCCTACACCTGCACGGTCGCGCTGAACCTGTTGCGCGACTCCTGGCTGCACCCCTCCCGGCGTGAGCGCACCACCGACCGGCTGCCGGAGGCGGGCTGGGACGGCGGGCTCGGCTCGTACGAGGCCTCGGCCACCGCCCTCGCGCTGCTGAGCATGCTCTCGCCGAAGGAGGCGGCCGCGGTGATCCTCGTCGATCTGGAGGGCCTCACCCACGACACGGCCGGGGAACGGCTCGGCGCCCATCGTGGCACGGTCCAGCGCAACCGGATGCGGGCGCTGGCCAAGATGCGGGCGGCGCTGGCCGGTTGAGCTCCGGGTGTCGCGTCCCGACGGGGGTGGGACGCGACACCCGGCACATCATCGGACCCCCGCACACGGCTCCATGTCCCCATGTCTCCATGCCTGCATGTCGATGAAGGATGTACACCTTGAGACTCTCGGAACTCTCCACGCCGGGCCGGGCGACCGCCGCGGCGGCGGCGATCGCGCTGATCGCCTTCCTCCCCGCCACCGCGCACGCGGCCGCCCCGCGCGCCGCCCAGGACGCGACCTGCGGGGTGCTGGCCTCCGGCGCCTCGGCCACGGCGGAGGCCGCCGTCAACGCGGCCTGCTCACAGATCGGTGTCTGGTACAGCTGGGGCGGCGGCCACGGCGCCACGCCCGGTGCCTCGTACGGCTACTACGACGGCTCCGACCCCGACAGCCTGCACGACAACGAGCGCAAGGGCTTCGACTGTTCGGGCCTGACGCGCTACGCGTACTACCGGGCGACCGGCAGGGACCTGCTGAACGGCACGGCCGACGACCAGTACCACAGCTCGCAGGCCTCGGCCCGCTTCTCGGCCGCCCAGGGCACCGCTCCCCTGGTCCCCGGTGACCTGATGTTCTGGGGCAGCGGGCACATCCACCATGTCGCCATGTACCTGGGCGCCGGGCAGATGGTCGAGGCGTACGAGTCGGGCACCCACATCCGGGTCGCCCCGGTGCGCACGGGCGGCGACTACGCGGGCGCGATCCGCATCAACCCGTCCGGGACACCGGTGCCGCCGCCGGCCAACGGCGGTACGACCTTCGAGACCTGGGGCACGGGGGTGCGGACCCACTCCACGCCGAGCGTGCGCTCCTCCGTCGTGGACACCTTCGCCGGGCCGACCCAGGTCTCGGTCCAGTGCCAGGAGCACGCGGAGACGGTGACCGCCGAGGGCTACACCAACGACATCTGGTCCAAACTGGCCGACGGTTCCTGGCTGACCAACATCTACATCAAGGGCCCGGCCGAGCTGCCCGGCATCCCGGACTGCGGCGGCGACAGCGCACCACCGCCGAGCGGGGGCAGCACGGCGTTCCAGACCTGGGGCACGGGTGTGCGCACGCACAACCAGCCCAATGTGAACGCCGGCGTCGTCGACTACTTCCCGCAGCCCACGACGGTCAACGTGGTCTGCCAGGCCCACGCCCAGACGGTGACGGCCGAGGGCTACACCAACGACGCCTGGTCCAAGCTGACCAACGGCGCGTGGATGACGAACATCTACATCAAGGGCCCGGCGTGGCTGCCGGGAGTGGCGACCTGCTGATCCGAGGCCGGTGACGGGGCACCCGACGAGTCGGGCGCCCCGTCCGTTTACCTACTCACATTTCTCAGCTCCCAAGTCGCGAACTGGAGCCACTTCGACCGGGTCGAGATGGTGCTGCAACTGCAGTGGGCCGAGAACTACCTGCGGCTGAAGTCGTACACCAACAGCGGTGGAATGGCGAACATATCGATCCAGGACCACGAGGCAGGCATCCTCTTCCAGCGGCCGTATCCGCTGCTGTCCAACGGCTCTCCCCTGCACTTCGAGAACGCCCATGAATTCCTCACCGAACCAGGCGCGTTCTACCTCGACAAGGACGCGCAGACGCTCTACTACCTTCCTCGGCCCAGGGCGTCCATGACGTCGGCGACCGTGCAGATCCCGACACTGCAGACCCTCTTCAAGATCCAGGGCGACAGCCTCGGCTCTCCTGTTCACAACCTGCAGTTCTCCGGCATCACCTTCACCCGGACCAACTGGACCGAGGCCGGCGACAACGGCCTGCTGAACGGCCAGGGCGGCAACTACAACATCTCCGCCGACCCGACCAACAAGCAGTACGTCAACCGCCCGCCGGCCGGTGTCTACGTCGCGAACGCCGACAACCTGTCCTTCACCGGCGACACCTTCACCCAGATGGGCTCGACCGCGCTGGACCTGCACCACGGCGTCCACAACTCCGCCGTCACCGGCAACATCGTCCAGGACATCTCGGGCAACGGGATCATGGTGGGCAAATTCTCGGATCCCGACGTCGAGTACCACACCGTGTACAACCCGCCCACCTCACCCGCGGGCGAGGACGCACGCGAGGTCGTCAGCGGTGTCACCGTCACCAACAACCTGATCAACCGCACCGGTCAGGACTACTACGGCACCGCGGGCATCAACGCGGGCTTCGTGTACGGCACCACCATCGACCACAACGACATCTCCGACTCCCCGTGAACCGCGATCACCCTGGGCTGGGGCTGGCAGTCGGCCGCCAACGCGGAGGGCAGCAACTCCATCAGCTACAACCGCATCGGCAACGTCGAGAACATGTTGTGCGACACGGCAGGCATCTACCACCTCTCCAACGACCCCGGCACGGTGATCAACAACAACTACATCCACGATGTGCTCCGCTCGCCCACCGAATGCTCCTCGGGCTGGGCGGCATCTATCTCGACGAGGGCTCGAGCAACATGACTGTTGCGAACAACGTCCTGTCGCACACCACCGACTTCATCATCCGCAACGCCAATGGCCCCAACGTCACCCTCTCCAACAACACGACCACCGGAACCGCGGTGATGCAGGCCTCGGGTCTGCAGTCGGCCTACCGCGGACTGCTGGCGAAGATCAATCTCGCCTATGGCAAGACGGCCACCGCGTCCTCCGTCTTCAACTCCGGCTGGGCGGCGCCCAAGGCCATTGACAACGACCCGGCGACCGGCTGGTCCCCCACCGGGAGCGACACCTCGGCCTGGTGGCAGGTCGACCTTGGCAGCGTGTACCAACTCGGCCAGTTCTCCTTCACCACCCGTCAGGACGTCGACCAGCCCGAAACCCGCAGCAAGTCGAGTCGTCCGGCAGCGGATACGTCATCCGCAACTTCGAGACCAAGCAGGCCTTGGAGGTCTCGGGCGGCTCGACCACCAGCGGCACAGTGCTCGACCAGTGGACACCGCTGAACCAGAGCAACCAGCTCTGGACGATCCAGTGACATTCCGCGTGTGAGGCGACGGCCCCGCGACGGCCGGCAGCTCACCTGTCGGCCCGGGCGGGGTCGTCGTCACGACCAGTGCCCTCCCACGACCGCCGCCCAACGGCCCAGCCGCCAGCCACCCCGGAGCCTCCCATGCCCAAGCCCGACACCTCCGCCCTCGTCGACGCCCATCACCACCTCTGGAATCTCGAGCGACGTCCGCAGCCATGGCTCGACGAGCCTGCCCTCTCGCCGATCCGACGTTCCTTCACGCTCGCCGACCTGGCCACGGATGCGACCCGTACGATCGCCGGTCACCGCATTCGCGCTGGCCAGATCCATTCGCACGGTGCACCACCAGCAGACCAAGAACCTGCCGGTGACCGCCCCTGGACCCTCGGGTGCGGCAGCCACTCACGCGCCCCAGCGTCACGACGTCTAATCATGCTGTTGACCTGCAACAACCCACCGAACGGGGCGAAAGGAAGGTGAATTCGACCGGATTAGACCCCAAGCCCCTCCCGTCACGGCAACGACCAACCTTGATCTGAACCGCCCCGTGTCAGGTAGAGACTCGATTCCGTGAAAGGATTGAGTCATGGCACGACCCTCCCGTTACCCGCTTGAGCTGCGCCGACGCGCGGTGCGCATGGTCGCCGAAGTGCGCGACGACTACCCGAACGAGACGGCTGTCTTGCAGGCGGTCGCGGACAAGCTCGGCATAGGCTCCCGCGAGACGCTGCGGAACTGGATGAAGCAGCAAGAGATCGACGCGGGGCAGCGTCCGGGGACGACGACGGAGGAGTCCGCCCAGCTCAAGGCGTTGAAGAAGGAGAACGCCGAGCTGAAGCGGGCGAACGAGATCCTGAAGGCCGCGGCGAGTTTCTTCGCGGCCGAGCTCGACCGGCCACACACGCACTCGTAGCGTTCATCGACGAGCACCGGGACCGCTTCGGCGGGGTCGAGCCGATCTGCAGGACGCTCACCGCACATGACTGCAAGATCGCCCCTTCCACCTACTACGCCCACAAGAAACGCCTCCAAACGCCCTCCGCCCGTTCCGTGCGAGACGAGGCACTCAAGGAGAGGATCCAGGACGTCTATACGTCCAACTACCGTGTCTACGGAGCCCGGAAGATCTGGCGCGAGCTGAACCGGCAGGGACATGCGGTGGCCCGCTGTACTGTTGAGCGTCTGATGCGCGAGCTCGGTATCCAGGGTGCGGTGCGCGGCAAACGCGTCATCACCACGATCCCCGGCGGACGGGCCCAGCGGGCCCCCGATCTGGTCGACCGCGACTTCGTCGCCGCCGCTCCGAACCGGTGCTGGGTGGCGGACTTCACCCACGTGAAGACCTGGTCCGCGACCGTCTACGTCGCGTTCGTCGTGGACACCTTCTCCCGCCGGATCGTCGGCTGGTCCGCGGCCACCGTGAAGGAGACCGTTTTTGTCCTTGACGCCCTGGAGATGGCCATCTGGCAACGCGATCGCGACCAACGGCCCGTTCAGCCTGGAAAGTTGATCCATCACTCCGACGCCGGGTCGCAATACACATCGTTCAAGCTGGCCGAGCACCTGGACGCCGCCGGCATCGCAGCGAGCATCGGATCCGTCGGTGACGCGTACGACAACGCCCTGATGGAGTCCACGATCGGCCTGTTCAAGACCGAGTTGATCAAGCCCCGGCGGCCATGGAAGACGCTCTCCCAGGTCGAGTTGGCCACCGCCGAGTGGGTCGACTGGTACAACCATCGAAGACTCCACGGTGAGATAGGCCACGTCCCGCCCGTCGAATACGAAGCCAACTACTACACGGAACTCACGAAACCCCAGGTCACAACCACAGTCTGAGATCTCTACGGAACCCGGGGCGGTTCAATCTGCAGTAATGCGAATTCTGCCGCTGTACCAGCCATACACAGCCAGGAAGTCATCACAAAGAAACCAAATCAGCCACTCATCGCAATTCATCGAAGCTGCACCGACACGAGTCGTCGGCGAAGAACAGAAAGCACGGCCGCGTCTTCCACTCGGGTCGAACACCGAGGCGTATCCAGAGCAAACCTCTGAGCAGGCCTTTTACTTAGACCCTTCCGTGAGGCGGAAAGCAGTATTGCGCCCCCGTTACGCCCTTCCCGACGATGTCGCCACCACCCAACGACGGGAGCCGCAGCCATGCCGCACATCACCGCTTTTGCCAGGAACCAGTGGTACGTCGCCGCCTACAGTCACGAGGTCGGGCGGGAGTTGCTCGGGCGGACGGTTCTCGGGGAACCGCTCGTGTTCTACCGCGCCGAGGAGGACGGCAGCCCGGTCGCCCTCAGCGACCGTTGCGTGCACCGGCGTTACCCGCTGTCGGAGAGCGGGCTCGACGGTGACCGGATCGTGTGCGGGTACCACGGGTTCACCTACGACCGGACCGGCGCGTGCGTGTACGTGCCGGGGCAGAAACGCATCCCCCGCACCGCGCGGGTCGCCTCATACCCGGTGGTCGAGCAGGACTCCCTGGTGTGGGTGTGGATCGGCGACCCCGGGTTGGCGGACGCGGACACCATCCCGCGCGCCCGGCACCTCGACTCCCCCGGCTGGACGACCGTACGGGGCATGGAGCCCATCGACGCCGACTACGGTCTCCTCGTCGACAATCTCCTCGACCTCTCCCACGAGACCTATCTGCACGGCGGCTACATAGGCACCCCGGAGGTCGCCGAGACACCGATCACCACCGAGGTCGACGAGGGCGCCGGGATCGTGCGGGTCAGCCGGCACATGGACGACGCCGAGTGCCCGCCGTTCTACGCCCGTTCGACCGGGATCGAGGGGCGGGTCACCCGCTGGCAGGACATCGAGTACCACGCGCCCTGTCTGTATCTGCTGCGCAGCAGGATCGCGCCGGTCGGCGTGCTGCCGGAGGCAGACGGCAGCGATCCGAACGGCTTCCACACCGAGATCACCTACGCCATCACCCCGTCCTCGGACGGCAAGGTGTACGACTTCTGGATGGTCTCCCGGGACTGGGCGACGGACGACCCCGAGGTCACCGACTTCCTGCGGGGCAACAACCGCACGGTGGTCATGCAGGACGTGGACGCCCTCAACCTCCTTCAGCGGACGCTCGGTTCGGAGCGTGCCGGCTACCAGGAGCTGAGCATCAACATCGACACCGGCGGCCTCGCCGCCCGCCGTATCCTCGCCCGGCTGGTCGAGGAGGGCACCAAGCCCGTGGAGAAGGTCCTGTGAGCACACCGACCGGGGAGATCTACCGCATCGACTGGCTGCCGGGCACCGACGTGCTGCACGGTACCTGTCACTGCGGAGCCGAGCACACCGCGCAGGACCCGGTCGAGATGTGGGAGTGGATGCTCGGACACCCCGAGGGACACCAGCCCCCGGAGCGAACCACATGAGCCTGTACGAAGCCGAACTGGATGTCCGAGAAAAGGTGTTGGCGGCTGACGGTGTCGTGTCCCTCACCCTTCGGCATCCCCTCGGTGAGGACCTTCCGGGCTGGGAGCCGGGGGCGCATGTCGATGTCGTGCTCGGACCGGAGCTGGAGCGGCAGTTCTCGCTGTGCGGGGATCCCGGGGACCGTTCCGGCTGGCGCATAGCCGTTCTGCGGGAGCCAGACGGGCGGGGCGGATCCGCCTACGTCCACGAGCAGTTGGACGTCGGCGACAAGGTACGGGTGCGTGGACCGCGCAACCACTTCCGCCTGGAGCCGGCCCCCCGCTACCGGTTCGTCGCGGGTGGCATCGGTATCACCCCGATCCTGCCGATGCTGGCCGCCGCCGAGGCCGCGGGCGCCGAGTGGACGCTGTTGTACGGCGGGCGCACCCGGCGGTCCATGGCGTTCACCGGCGAGTTGGCGCGGTACGGCGGGGAGCGGGTCACCGTCGCCCCGCAGGACGAGAGCGGGCTGCTGGCCCTCGGCCCGGTGCTGGACGACGTCCCGGACGGCACCCTCGTGTACTGCTGCGGTCCGGGGCCGCTGCTGGACGCGGTGGAGGAGCGCTGCCCGGCGGGCGTGCTGCGAGTGGAGCGGTTCCAGCCGAAGGCCCGACAGGCGGGCGAGGACGGGGAGTTCGAGGTCGTCCTCGCGCAGAGCGGTCGTACCCTCACCGTCGCACCGGGCGTCTCGGTGCTCGACACCGTCCTGGCCGCCGGGGTCGAGGTGCTCTACTCCTGCGCGGAGGGCACCTGCGGCACCTGTGAGACCGACGTCCTCGAAGGCACCCCGGACCACCGGGACTCGGTGCTCAGCGAGGAGGAGCGAGCGGCCGGGGAGACCATGCTCATCTGTGTGTCGCGGTGCCGAGGGGAGCGCCTGGTGCTCGATCTGTGATCCGCAGGTCCGCCTCGATCCCCGCCACCGCCGCCAGCAGAGGCGCCAGCAGGTCGCGGCGGACCGCGGTGACGGACATCCGGCCGGAGTGCACCGCCAGGGTCACCCCGGCCACCACCTGGCCGCTCCGGTCCCGCACCGGAGCGGCGAGTGTTCTGACACCGTCTTCCACGTCGTCTTCGCGCAGGGAATATCCCTGACGACGTATCAATTCCGCCTCGGACAGTAGGGGTTCCGGCGTGTGGGCGAGTATCACCGCCCCCGCCGCCGTCCGGTGGGCCGGGTACCGCGCCCCCACCGCGACGGTCGCCGCCATCACCCGTCGGACCGGGACCGTGGCGACATGCACCACCGCGTCTCCGTCCAGCACGCACAGTGACGCCGACTCCCGTACCAGCTGGGCGAGTTGTTCCAGATGCGGTTGTGCGAGGCTCGGCAGGCCGACGCGGTCCGCCGCTGCGCGACGGTTCGACGGTTCGACACGGAGAACACGGTGAGAGCGCGGTTCGATAACTGTCAACAATTTTGTCAGCAAAAACCATTGACCGGGTTGTCGGCCGGTTCTACCTTCCCGCTGAGCACCATCCGAGCACCATTGTGCGCACAGCGCACACCCTGTCGGAACACCGTTGTCTGCACAGGAGGAGCCATGCGTCGTCTGCTCGCCGGTCTCGCGGCCGGCACCATCCTGCTCACCGCGGCGGCCTGCGGCTCCTCCGGGGGCTCGTCGTCCACTTCGCCCTCGTCGGGCGGCACCACCACCGTCAAGGTGGGGATCATCCCCATCGTCGACGTGGCCCCCCTCTACCTCGGGCAGAAGAAGGGCTTCTACGGCAAGCGCGGCCTGAAACTGTCGACGACGCTCGCGCAGGGCGGCGCGGCCATCGTGCCGGGTGTGACGAGCGGTCAGTTTCAGTTCGGCTTCAGCAACATGACGTCGCTGATGATCGCCCAGTCCAACAACGTTCCGGTGCAGGCGATTGCGAACGGCGTGGCCTCGACGGGCGTGGCGGGCAAGGACTTCGGCGCCCTCGTCGTGAGGAAGGGCAGCAGCATCACCTCGGCGAAGCAGCTGGAGGGCAAGAAGGTCGCCGTCAACACGCTGAAGAACATCAACGAGACCGCCGTGCGCGAGTCGGTGCGCAAGGCGGGCGGCGACCCCGACAAGGTGAGCTTCGTCGAGCTGGCCTTCGACCAGATGCCGGCCGCGCTCGACAAGGGGCAGATCGACGCGGCGATGGCGGTCGAGCCGGCGCTCGCCACCATGAGGCTCCAGGGCGCCACCGAGATCGCCTCGCCGATGGTCGACGTGGCCAAGAACCTCACCGTGGCCATGTACTTCACCTCGACGTCGTACGCGCAGCAGAACCCGGACGTCGTGAAGAAGTTCCAGGAGGCCACGGCCGAGTCGCTGGCCTACGCGGACGCGCACCCGGACGAGGTCCGGCAGATCGTCACCACGTACACCAAGACCCCGGCGGACGTGCTGGCCAAGGTGACCCTGCCGAAGTGGCCGGCCGAAGCGAACCGTTCCTCGATCGACACGCTGGAGAAGCTGAGCGAGCAGGACGGTCTCTTCAAGACGGCACCCGACCTGGACAAGCTGCTGCCGTGAAAGAGGTGAAGGGGCTGAACACCGCACTCGGTGCGGCCGGGCTCGCGGTCTTCCTCGCCCTCGGCGAGGCGGTGCCGCGGCTCGGTCTGGTCAAGGAGGACTACTTCCCTCCGACCAGCCGGATCGCCCGCGCGCTGGGCACCGAACTCGCCGACGGGGCCTTCTGGTCGGCGCTCGGCGACACCCTCACCGGCTGGGCGGTGGGCCTGGCCATCGCGGTCGGCGCAGGCAGCGTGGCGGGGATCGTCCTCTCGGTCGTCCCGCATCTGCGCGAGGCCACCGCCTCCACGGTCGAGTTCCTCCGCCCGATCCCGTCGGTCGCCCTGATCCCCCTCGCCATCCTGCTCTACGGCACCGAACTCCGCTCGGTCCTGCTGCTCGTCGTCTACGCCTCCTTCTGGCAGGTCCTGATCCAGGTGATGTACGGCGTCCAGGACGTCGACCCGGTCGCCGAGGAGACGGCACGCTCGTACGGACTCGGCACCTGGGCCCGGGTCCGCCATGTGCTGTGGCCGACCGCGCTGCCGTATGTGATGACCGGTGTCCGGCTGGCCGCCGCGGTCGCCCTGATCCTCACCATCACCGCCGAACTGGTCATCGGAGCACCGGGGTTGGGCCAGCAGATCGCGGTCGCGCAGTCGTCGCAGGCGGTGCCGGACATGTACGCCCTGATCGTGGTCACCGGACTGCTGGGCCTGCTCATCAACGTGGGCGCCCGGTCGGTGGAACGGCGGGCGCTGGCCTGGCACCAGTCGGTGCGCGGGGAGGTGGCGGTGTGAGGCGGCTGCTGCTCAGAACCATGTACCTGCTGGCCCTGCCCGTGGTGCTGATCGCGCTGTGGTGGGTGGCCTCCGACGGCAGTACGAACGTCTACTGGCCGACGCTGCGGACGATCCTGAAGACCTTCCCGGACGTCTGGACGGGACAGCGGCTCCGCGACGACCTGCTGCGCAGTGTGCTGCGGCTGCTCGCCGGATACGCCACGGCCGCCGTCGTGGGCGTCGGCCTGGGCACCGTCATCGGCTCCTACCGGCGGGTGCGGGCGGTCTGCGAACCGGTCCTGGAATTCCTGCGGGCGGTGCCGCCGCCCGTCCTGGTCCCGGTCATCATGCTGTTCGCGGGCATCGGCGACGGCATGAAGACAGTGGTGATCGCCAGCGGCTGCGTCTGGCCGATCCTGCTCAACACCGTCGAGGGCGTACGGGCGGTGGACCCGGTGATGACCGAGACGGCCCGTTCCTACGGCATCACGGGCGTGACCCGGCTGCGTACGCTGGTACTGCGTTCGGCGAGTCCGCAGATCTTCGCGGGCCTGCGGCAGGCGCTGTCGGTCGGGATCATCCTGATGGTCATCAGCGAGATGTTCGCGGCCAGCAACGGGCTCGGCTTCACCATCGTGCAGTTCCAGCGCGGCTTCGCGATCCCCGACATGTGGACCGGGATCCTGCTGCTTGGATTGCTCGGCTTCGCGCTGTCGGCGGTCTTCCAGGTGGTCGAGCGACGGGTGCTCGGCTGGTACCACGGACTGCGCGCGACAACCCGGCGGTCCTGAGTGAGCATCGTGAAGGGGCGGTCCATGCTCGACGTACGCGGCCTGAAGAAGGTCTACGACGGTTCCGGTCGCCGCATCGAGGCGGTGCGGGACCTCACCTTCACCGTGGAGGCGGGCGAACTCGTCTGTCTCGTCGGCCCGTCGGGCTGCGGCAAGACCACCCTGCTCAGGTGCATGGGCGGTCTGCTCACCCCGACCGGCGGCGAGGTCCTCCTGGAGGGACGGAAGGTGACCGGGCCACCGCCCGGGACGGCGTTCGTCTTCCAGGAGTACGGCCGCAGCCTGTTCCCCTGGATGCGGGTGGCCGAGAACGTCGAACTCCCGCTGAGGCACAAGCGGTTGACGCGCGAGCGGCGGAAGGGACTGGTTTTGGACGCGCTGCGCTCGGTCGGCCTGGCGGACGCCGCCGGCGCCTATCCGTGGCAGCTCTCGGGCGGTATGCAGCAGCGGGTCGCGATCGCGCGGGCCCTCGCCTACGAACCGCAGGTCCTGCTCATGGACGAGCCGTTCGCCGCCGTCGACGCGCAGACCCGGGCCGATCTGGAGGATCTGGTCCGGGGGCTGTGGCGGGAGCGCGGGATCACGATCCTGTTCGTCACCCACGACATCGACGAGGCGGTCTACCTGGGCCAGCGGGTGATCGTCCTGTCCGCCTCGCCGACCGTCGTCCAGGAACAGCTGAAGGTCGATCTGCCCGACCAGCGCGACCAGTTGCACACCCGGGTCGCCCCACGCTTCGCCGAACTGCGCACCCATGTGTACGAGCAGATCCAGGCGGCGAAACGCGGGACTCCCCCAGCGGCGGAGGTCACGACGTCAGATACGCCTCCACCTCACTGAACTGCGCGGCCGGCCAGCCGTTGTTGGCGGTGACGGTCAGCCGCAGATAGCGCAGGTTGGTGCTGCCGGGCAGGGCGACGGTGACGGTGTTGCCGGTGGCCGGGTCGAAGCGGTAGCCGGTGGAACCCACCACGGTCGAGTAGTTCGAGCCGTCGGTGCTGCCCAGCACGGTGACGGTCTGGGTGCGCGCGCCCCAGGCCGAGGACGGGGGCAGCTTCAGCACCAGTCGGCGGGCCGCGTAGGAGGAGCCGAGGTCGACGGTCAGCGACTGCGGGAAGGCGTTGTTGGTGGACTCCCAGTAGCTGTTGGCGTCGCCGTCGACCGCCCTGCCGGGGGTGTAGACGTCCTGCGAGCCGGTGGCGGTCGCCGGGCGGCCCTTGGCGAGGTTCCGGCCCGGGTCCGGGGCCGGGTTGCTCTGCCCGGGCTGCGGCCAGGTGGAGCAGTCCGACCAGGTGCTGGACCAGCCGGAGTTGCCGCCGCCGTCGGTGAGCGCGAAGGAGCCGGAGCTCGCCGGGTAGGGGCAGTTGTAGATACCGGCGGCGCCGACGCCGGTGGCGGTGACATTACGGAAGGTCGCGGCGCCCTGCGCCTCGGCCTGGACCACGACCGTCCCGGTGTTCCGCACGGTCGCGCCGGTGACGTTGACGTTCCTGACCGCGTACCCCTGGCCGCCGCCGGAGACGAACTCGAAGGCGCTGTACGGGCTGTCGGCGATCGTGGTGTTGGTGATGTTGACGGTGGCGTTGATGGCGCTGTCGTAGGAGTCGACGCGCAGCGCGCCCATCGGATGGTTCCAGTTGGGGTTGATCGCGCCCGCACGGACGAGCGTGTTGCCGTCGACCGTGATGGTGCCGGCGAGCGGGGAGAAGGGATCCGCGAACTTCTGGTTGGAGATGGCGATACCGCTGCCCAGCGCGTTGGTGTCGGAGATCAGGTTGTTCCGGACGGCGATGTCGGTACCGCCGTAGATCGCGATGCCGTTGGCCAGGTTCGGCTGCGAGATGGTGTTGTTCTCGAAGCTGGAGTTGCTGTCCGGCGAGTACAGCGACCACATGGCGAGGGAGTCGTCGCCCTGGTTGCGCAGGAAGTTGTTGCGGACGATCACACCGTGGGCGGTGCCGTTGAGGTTGAGTCCGTCGGCGGTGGTGTCGAGGATGCGGTTGTTCTCGACGACCAGGTTGTCATTGTTGCCCGTCAGCCAGAAACCGCACTTGAGGTGCTGGATCCACATCCCGGACACCGAACTGTTCGGTCCCAGTGACCCGTTGACGAAGTTGTCCGGGTTGGAGTCGACGCGTTCGGTGACCTCGCCGATCACCGCGAAGTCCTTGATGTGGACGTTCCCGGAGGAACTGGACTGGTCGATGAACCGTGAGGTGTGCACGACCGAGTACCAGTTGCCGGCACCCTGGAGGGTGACGTTCTGTACTCCGCTCAGGGAGGACGTCAGCCGGTAGTCGCCCGGCGGGATCCACACCGTCCCGCCCTGTGCGGCGGCGATGGCGTCCCGGAAAGCCTGGGTGGAGTCGCCGCTGCCACTGGGGTCCGCCCCCTTGGAGGTGACGGAGACCGACCCGGCGGGCTGTGCGGCGGCCCCGGCCACCTGCTGGAAGTCTGCCACGTCGACGGTGACCTGGGTGCCGGTGGACTCGAAGGCGACCTTGTCACCGGCCTGGACGTTCTGGCCGAGCAGCAGCCGGGCGTTGTCGAAGAAGTGGTGCTGTTTGGCGCCGGCGATCCAGCCGGTGTCGACGTAGGAGTACTTCGAGGTGACGGTCAGCGTCTTCGCCAGCTTGACCCCGTTGACGTACACGTTGAGCGTGCCTGACTGGCCGTCGGGGACGTTGTAGGAGACGTTCACGGCGTTGGACGCCTGGGGTGCGGTGAACTCGACCCGCTGTCCCGAGGTGAGGCGCACGGCCTGGCGGCCGGAGGCCTCGGAGGCGAGGGTGCCCTGGGTGTAGTCCGGGCCGATCCTGGTGCCGGTGGTGGTCGCCGCCTCCGCCTCGACCGAGGTGAAGGGCAGGCTCGCGCCCACGGCCGCGTGGGCGGCGGGCGCGATGGCGACGAGCATGCCGGCGGCGAGCGCGACAGCGGCCGCCACGGCCGGCATGCTTCTGGCACATCTGGCTGTGGTGCTCTGCATGTGCTGATCCCTTCGGTGTGGGGGTGACGGGGATAGCGCGAGCGGTGCCTGCGGCTCAGGTCGTCAGCCAGGCCGCCGTGTCCTGCGGCAGTCGGCCTTCGTCGTCCAACGGGCCGCTGGCGAGCAGGAGTTGGGTGTGAAAGGGGAGTTCCGCGGGGGTGGGGACGAGGTTGACCACGCAGGTCACGCCCTCGGCGCGGGTGAAGGCGAGGACTCCCTCGGGGGCGGGCAGCCAGGTCAGCGGGCCGGTACCGAAGACGGGGCGGGCGGCGATGGCCCGGCGGTAGAGGCTGAGCATGGAGTCCACGTCATCCTGCTGGCGGTCGGCCGCGTACGAGGACCAGCCGGCCGGCTGCGGCAGCCACGGCTCCTCGCGCGAACCGAATCCCGCGTACGGCATGGCGGCGACCCAGGGCATCGGCACCCGGCAGCCGTCCCGGCCGGGATCGGTGCCGCCGGACCGGAAGTACATCGGATCCTGTATGCGGTCCGCCGGGATCTCGGCCTCCGGCAGCCCCAGCTCCTCCCCCTGGTACACGTACACCGCACCGGGCAGCGCCAGGGACAGCAGCGCGGCGGCGCGGGCCCGGCGGGTGCCCAGCTCCAGGTCCGTCGGGGTGCCGAAGGCCTTGGTCGCGAAGTCGAAGGCGGTGTCCTCGCGGCCGTAGCGGGTGACCGTGCGGGTCACGTCGTGGTTGCACAGCACCCAGGTGGCAGGCGCGCCTACCGGGGCGTGCTCGGCGAGGGTGGTGTCGATCGACGTCCGCAGCCGGTCCGCGTCCCAGGGGCAGGACAGGAAGGAGAAGTTGAAGGCGGTGTGGAGTTCGTCGGGACGCAGGTAGCGGGCGAAGCGTTCGGCGTCGGGGAGCCAGACCTCGCCGACGAAGACACCGTCGTAGTCGTCGGCGACCGCCCGCCACGAGCGGTAGATGTCATGCAGGTCGTCGAGGTCGACGAAGGGGTGCGGCTGCGGGCTCGTGGCCAGGTCGGGCAGGTGCGGGTCCTTGGCGAGCAGGGCGGCGGAGTCGATGCGCACGCCGGCGACGCCCCTCTCGAACCAGAACCGCAGGATGTCCTCGTGCTCCTGGCGGACGGCCGGATGGGCCCAGTTGAGGTCGGGTTGTTCGGGGGTGAACAGGTGCAGGTACCAGTCGCCGTCGGACAGCCGGGTCCACACCGGTTCGGTGGAGCCGACGAACTGCGACGGCCAGTCGTTGGGCGGGAGTTCGCCGTTCGCGCCACGCCCCGGGCGGAAGTGGAACAGCTCGCGCTCGGGACTGCCGGGACCTGCCGCCAACGCCGCCTGGAACCAGGGGTGTTGGTCCGAGACATGGTTGGGGACGATGTCGACGATCGTCCGCATGCCCAGCTCCCCCGCCTCGGCGATGAGTTTCTCGGCCTCGGCGAGGGTGCCGAAGGCCGGGTCGATGGCCCGGTAGTCGGCGACGTCGTAGCCGCCGTCCTTCAGCGGTGACAGGTACCAGGGGTTGAACCAGATGGCGTCCACGCCCAGTCCGGCGAGGTACGGCAGCTTGGCGCGGACGCCCGCGAGGTCGCCGGTGCCGTCGCCGTCGCCGTCCGCGAAGCTGCGGACGTACACCTGGTAGATGACGGCGGAACGCCACCAGTCGAGGTCCTTCGGGGCATGGCTGGGCTGTCCCACTGTGCGTGCCTTTCTGTCGGAGGAAGGGCGTCAGCCCTTGGTGCTGCCCGCGCTGATCCCGGCGATGATGTGCCGCTGGAAGACGAGGAACAGCGCGACCATCGGGATGCTGGCGATCACCATCGCGGCGATGAGCACGGTGAGCTGGATGTTCTGCGACAGCTGGACCAGGGCCACGCTGATGGGCTGCTTGTCGGTGTCGGAGAAGACCATCAGCGGCCACAGGAAGTCCTGCCACACCGCGACCAGGGCGAAGATCGACACCACCCCGAGCACCGGGCGGGACATGGGCAGCACCACCGACCACAGGATGCGCAGCTTTCCGGCGCCGTCGATCTCGGCGGCCTCCAGCACGTCACGCGGCAGCTGGTCGAAGAACCGCTTGAGGAGGTAGAGGTTGAAGGCGTTGGCGACAGCCGGGAGCCAGATGCCGAGCGGGTCGTTGAGCAGGCTGGTGTGGATGAACGGCAGGTCGGCGACGGTCAGGTACTTGGGTACGACCAGGGCCTGGGCCGGGACCATCAGAGTGGCCAGGATCCCGCCGAGGACCACCTTGCCGAAGGCCGGCTTCAGTTTCGACAGGGCGTAGGCGGCGGCCGTGCAGAACACCAGCTGGAAGGCCCAGGCGCCGGCCGCCTGCACCACCGTGTTCCACAGGTGCTGCGGCAGCTGCATCAGGTCCCAGGCGTCTGTGTACCCGGTCAGGTGCAGGTGCTTGGGGATGAGCGTGGGCGGGGTCTGGGCGACCTCGTCCGGGGACTTCATCGCGCCGGTCACCATCCAGTACACGGGGAACAGGAAGGCGAGCGCGAAGAGCAGGACGACACCGGTGAAGACGGTCCAGTAGACCGCCCTCCCGCGCGGGCGGGCCAGGGTCGCCGGTGAGATCAGGGTTCGGGTGGCGCTGCTCATCCGTCCTCCCCGGAGCGGGTCAGCCGCAGATAGACGGCGGAGAAGACACCGAGCAGCACCAGGAGCATGACGCTGAGGGCGCAGGCGCCGCCGAAGTCGTTGTAGAGGAAGGCGTACTTGTAGATGAGGTAGAGCACGGTGACCGTTGCGTTCTCCGGGCCGCCCCCCGTGATGACGAACGGTTCGGTGAAGACCTGCATGGTCGCGATGATCTGAAGGAGCATCAGCATCAGGATGACGAACCTGGTCTGAGGGATCGTCACATGCCGGATGCGCTGGAGGAGGTTGGCGCCGTCGAGTTCGGCGGCCTCGTAGAGCTCGCCGGGGATGGACTGGAGGGCGGCCAGGTAGATCAGGACGGTGCCGCCCATGTTGGCCCACGTGGCCACGATCACCAGGGAGACGAGCGCGGTGTCGGCGCCGTTCGACCAGTTCGAGGTGGGCAGGTGCAGGAAGCGCAGCGTCTCGTTGGCGAGGCCGGCACCGGGGTCGTAGAACCACTTCCACAGCAGGGCGCTGACCACCGGCGGGATCATCACCGGGAGGTAGACCACGACGCGGAAGAAAGCCTTCGCGTGCCGTAGTTCGTTGAGGACCAGGGCGAGGACGAACGGGATCGCGAAGCCGATCAGCAGCGCCAGCAGCGTGAAGGTGAGGGTGTTGCGCCAGGCCGCCGAGAACTCGGGGTCGTGCAGGACCCGGGTGAAGTTGGCGGTGCCGACCCATTCGGGGGGCGAGCCGGGCGTGTACTTCTGGAAGGCGATCACGACCGCGCGGATCGCCGGATACCAGGAGAACAGGGCGAAGCAGATCAGTCCGCCGAGCAGAAAGCCATAGGCACGGGCCTGGTCGAGGAACCGGCGCCGCCTCCGATCCCCTGCCGGGGACGGCGCCGGGGCCTGTCGGGCGCCGACCGCCGCCGGGGCAGGTCGGCGCTCGGCCGTCTTGGTCATCGCGGTCAGCTCCGGGCCAGGATGCCGTCGATCTTCTCGTTGGCGTCCTTGAGGAGCTGGTCGATGTCGGCGTCCTTCTTGGTGAGGACGGCGGAGACGGTGCCGTCGAGGACGGAGTAGATCTGCTGGGCGTTGGGCGGCTCGATCTTCATCTGGAGGGACTGGTTGCCCTCCAGGAACGCCTGGTAGTTCTCCACCGGGACGTTGGCGTTGGCCTTCTTGACCTGCTGGTCCTTGGCGTCGGCGGCACCGGTGAACAGGCGCGGCTCGGGCAGGCCCACGGGTGCGTTGTTCTTCTTGGCGCGGGCGTAGTCGCCGAGGAAGCCGTCGCCCGGGGTGAGGAACATGGAGTCGAGCCACTTGAGGCCGGCCCGGATCTGCGCCGGGGTGTCCTTCTTGTTGAACATGTAGCCGTCGCCGCCGATGAGGGTGCCCTGGCCGCCGGGCATCGGGCCGAGGGCGAGGTCCTTGTAGTTGCCGCCCTTCTCCTTGACCAGGATCGGGATGTTGTCCGGGGCGGAGAGGTACATGCCGAGCTTGCCCGAACCCATCATCTGCTGGACGTCGTTGATGATCAGCAGCTGCTTGCTGCCCATCGAGTTGTCGGTCCAGCGCATGTCGTGCAGGTTCTGCAGGACGGCGTGGCCCTGCGGGGTGTCGACGGTCGCCGTCTTGCCGTCGGCGGAGACGACGTCCCCGCCCTGGGAGTACAGCTCGGCGGTGAAGTGCCAGCCGCCCTGGTTCTGGGCGCTGTAGTCGGCGTATCCGACGGTCCCGTTGCCGAGAGCGGCGATCTTCTTGGCGTCGGCGCGGACCTCTTCCCAGGTCGTCGGCGGCTTGTCGGGGTCGAGACCGGCCTTCTGGAAGAGCGCGCGGTTGTAGATCAGCCCCATGCTGTATCCGGTCCGTGGGATGCCGTAGACCTTCCCGTCCACGGTGTAGATGTCCCGCAGCTGCTTCTGGATGGTGTCGTAGCTCTTCAGGTCCTTGAGGTACGGCGTGAGGTCGGCCGCCTGGTTGATGTTCACGACGTGCTTGGCGTCGGTGAAGTACGTGTAGAAGACGTCCTCCATCTGGCCGCCGGCCAGCTTGGCGTCGAAGGTCTTCGGGTCCTGGCAGGGGAACGCGTCGTGCGCGACGACGTCGATGTCCGGGTTCTTCTTCTCGAAATCGGCGATGTCCTGATCGAAGAACGTGCGGTCGACCTTGGCGCTCTTCGGCGGCTCGCAGTTGACGGTGATACGCGTCTTGCCGCTTCCCGCGCCGTCGTCACTCGACCCGCAGGCCGAGGCCGAGAGCGCTAGGGACGAACAGACACCTATCGCGACGAGAGCACGGCGGAACCCGGTGCTGGACATCGGTGGACCCCCCAGAACAGGAGCAGTGGGCGCCGCACCGGGACCGGTGGGCGCCGCACACTCAAGCACCGGTGACAGGCGACCGCAAGATGTCGCGCAGAATCTGTAATTATTCGACAGCAGATTGGATCTGCTGACACTCAGACCTTGGGCGCTTGCGCTGTCGAGCCTCGGACCACCAGCTCCGGCTCGAACAGCAGCTCCTCCGGCGGTACGGCGGTGCCGCCGATCTGCACGTTCAGCAGCTCGACGGCCGCGCGGCCCATGGCCTCGATGGGCTGGCGGACGGTGGTCAGCGGGGGTTCGGTGCAGTTCATGAAGGCCGAGTCGTCGTAGCCGACGACGGAGATACGGGAGGGGACCTCGTACCCCTTGCGGCGGGCGGCGCGGATGGCGCCGAGCGCGAGGGGGTCGCTGGCACAGATGATGCCGGTGACGCCCCGGTCGATCAGCCGGGACGCGGCGGCGTGGCCGCCCTCGATGGAGAAGATGGCGCGGGCCACGAAGTCGTCGGGCACGTCGCCGATCGCCCGCGCCGCGGCGAGTTTCCGGGCGGACGGGACATGGTCGCCGGGACCGAGGACGAGCCCGATGCGCTCATGGCCGAGGGAGGCGAGGTGCCGCCAGGCCTGCTCCACCGCCACCGCGTCGTCGCAGGACACGCCCGGGAAGCCGAGGTGCTCGATGGCCGCGTTGACCAGCACCACCGGGATGTTGCGATCGGCGAGCAGCCGGTAGTGGTCGTGCGGCGCGTCTGCCTGAGCGTAGAGGCCGCCGGCGAAGACCACCCCGGAGACCTGCTGTTGCAGCAGCAGCTCCACGTAGTCCGCCTCGGAGACGCCGCCCTTGGTCTGGGTGCACAGCACCGGGGTGAGCCCGAGCTGGGCGAGCGCGCCGCCGATGACCTCGGCGAACGCCGGGAAGATGGGGTTCTGCAGCTCGGGCAGGACCAGACCGACGAGCCGGGCGCGTTCGCCGCGCAGTTGGGTGGGGCGCTCGTAGCCGAGGACGTCGAGGGCCGAGAGCACCGCCTGCCGGGTGACCTCGGAGACCCCGGGCTTGCCGTTGAGTACCCGGCTGACCGTGGCCTCGCTGACCCCGACCTTCTTGGCCACTTCCGCAAGTCGTCGCGTCATGGTCGCAAGACTAGCGCAAGTTACGCAAGCTGTTTGCGTAAGCCGGAGGAGCCGGGGTCAGACGCGGCTGCCCGTCGCCGTGTCCGCCGACAGCCGCTGGGCGACGTAGATCGGGACCACTGACAGCAGCACGAGCACGGCCGCCACCACGTTCACCACCGGTGCCTGCTGGGGGCGGGTCATGTTGTCGTAGATCCACAGCGGCAGGGTCTGGACGCCCGGTCCCGCGGTGAAGGTGGTGACCACGATCTCGTCGAAGGAGAGCGCGAAGGCGAGCAGTGCGCCCGCGAGCAGCGCCGAGCGCACCAGCGGGAAGGTGATGTCGGCGAAGGCACGGAAGGTGTCGGCTCCCAGGTCGGCCGCCGCCTCCTCGTAGGTGCCGGAGGTGCGGCGCAGCCGGGCGACGACGTTGTTGAAGACGATCACGACACAGAAGGTGGCGTGTCCGACGACCACGGTGAACAGGCCGAGTCCGACGCCGAGCGGCTGAAGGACCGTGCTGAAGGCCGAGTTGAGGGCGATGCCGGTGACGATACCGGGCAGGGCGATCGGCAGGACGACCACGAACGAGAGGGCGTCCCGGCCGAAGAAGCGGTGACGGGCGACCGCGAAGGCGATCAGCGTGCCGAGCACCAGCGCGATCGCGGTGGCCCCGAGCCCCGCCTTCACCGAGGTCCACAGGGCGTCCCGGGCACCGGAGCTGCGCCAGGCGGCCGACCACCAGCGGGTGGTCAGGCCGGGCGGCGGCCAGCTCGCGCTCCGGTCGGGGTTCAGGGAGTTGACGAGGACCAGCAGCAACGGCACGTAGATCACCGCGAAGCCGAACCCGGCGGCGAGGCGCACCGCGATCCGCGCGGAACGGGAGAGTTGCACGGCGGCCTCCTCTACAGGCTGCTCAGCGCGCCCGTGCGGCGCATCGCGAGCAGGTACAGCACGATGACGACGACCGGGACGGTGGCCAGGGCTGCGGCCATGGGCAGGCTGAGTTCGATGTTGGCGTAGACGAGGTTGCCGATGAGCTGGGTCTTGCCGCCGACGATCTGCACGGCGATGTAGTCGCCGAGGCTGAGCGAGAAGGTGAACACCGATCCGGCGGCGGCCGACGGCAGCACCATCGGGAGGACCACGGAACGGAAGGTCCGCCCGGCGCGGGCGCCGAGGTCCGCGGACGCGTCCAGCAGGTTGTCGGGCAGCTGCTCCAGGGCGGTGTGGATCGGCAGGATCATGTACGGCAGCCACAGATAGGTCAGGGTGAGCACGGTGGCCGGCAGGCCGAAGCCGGGCCCGCTCAGCCCGAGGGGTTTCAGCAGCCAGTCGGCGAGCCCGCCCTCGGACAGGATCAGCCGCCAGGCGTACACCTTGACCAGGTAACTCGCCCACAGCGGGGTGAGGATGGCGACCACCAGGAGCGGGCGCCGGCTCGGCCTGGCCACCCGGGCGGTGTAGAAGGCGACCGGGAAGGCGATCACCGCGCACAGGGCGGTCACCGCGAGGGCGACGCCGACGCTGCGCCAGATCACCTGCCGGAACACCGGGGTCGTGAACAGCTCGTGGAAGTTGTCGGTCGACCAGACCTTCACCACCTCGGAGGTGAAGGAGTCCGTCGTCCAGAACGCGGAGACGAACAGCACGGCCAGGGAACCGAGGTAGAGCACGGCCAGCCACAGCAGCGGTGCGGTCAGCAGCAGGGCGAGGCGGAGCCGGGGGCGCCGGTGCAGCGCCCCCGCGGTCCGGGTGAGCACGGTCATGGCTCAGCCCTTGATCTCGGTCCAGGCCTGCACCCACTTCGCGTACGGCACGCACTTGACGTCGGTACGGCCGTCGAGGCACTGCTCGATGGGCGTGTTCCAGAAGGCGATGTTCTTCCAGTAGCTCTCGTCGGCCGCGTGATAGGTCGTGCAGAAGTTCTTGTCGCTGGTCAGCGCACAGGCCTTGGCGTTGGCCGGGGCCTCGCCGAAGTACTCGGCGACCTCGGCGTTGACCTTCGGGGAGACGATCCAGTCGAGCCACTTGTAGGCGCAATTGGGGTGCTTGGCCTTGGCGGAGACCATCCAGGTGTCGGACCAGCCGGTGGACCCCTCCTTGGGCACGAAGGCCTTGATCTTGGCGCCCTCGTCGGCGGCCAGGTTGGCGATGACCTGCCAGCTGGTGCCGATCACGGAGTCGCCGCTCTTGAAGGCGGAGATCTCCTTGAGGTAGTCGCTCCAGTACTCGCCGATGTCCGCGTTCTGCTTCTTCAGCAGGGCGACGGCCGCGTCGAACTGCTTCTGGTCCAGCGCGTACGGGTCCTTGATCTTCAGCTCGGGCCTGGTGGCCTTGAGGTACAGGGCCGCGTCGGCGATGTAGATCGGCGAGTCGTAGGCGGTGACATGCCCCTTGTACTTCGCCGCGTCGTCGAAGACGGCCGACCAGGAGGTGGGCGCGGGGGTCACCTTCTGGGTGTTGTACATCAGCAGGTTGGCGCCACGGCCGTGCGGGATGCCGTACATCTGACCCTTGACCGAGTTCCAGGCGCCGTTCTTCAGGCCGCTGAAGACGTCCTTGTAGTTCGGTACGAGCTTGGTGTTCACCGGGGCCGCGTCGCCGGAGGCGATCAGGCGCAGGGAGGCGTCGCCGGATGCGGAGACGGCGTCGTACTCGCCGGTCTTCATCAGTTTGACCATCTCGTCGGAGCTGGCGGCGACCTTGGAGTGGACCTGGCAGCCGGTCTGCTTCTCGAAGTCGGTGACCCAGTCCACCTTGGGGTCGTCGGAGCCGTCCTCGACATAGCCGGCCCAGGCGATCAGGTTGACCGCGCCCTCGCTCTTGCCGAGCTTGGCCAGGGGCTTGAGGTCGGGCGGGTTGAGGCCGGTGGAGGAGCCGGAGCCGGAGGAGCCGCAGGCGGTGGCGGCCAGCAGCAGGGCTACGGCGGCGGCCGCGGTGAGGGGACGGGTGAGGCGCACGACGTACTCCAGACGTGAGGGACGGCGGATCAGCCGGGGACGTGGACGGTGTGCCGGCGCTGCCAGCGCAGCCGGACGCGGGTGCCGCGGTAGGCGGCGACGTCTTCGGCGGAGGTGTCGAGGTTCTGCTGGAGCGCGGTGAGCCGGCCGCCGCCGTCCAGGTCGACCAGGAAGCGGGTGGCGTCGCCGAGGTAGACCACCTCGGCGACGGTGCCGACGGCGTCGGCGTGGCCGGGTTCGCCCGGGGCCGCGGTCTCCTTGAGGACCCGGATCTTCTCGGGCCGGATGCTGTGCGTGCCGCTCTCGCCGAGCACGCGCCGGGCGGTGTCCCCGATGAGCAGGTTGGAGGTGCCGACGAAGGAGGCGACGAAGGCGGTGGCGGGGCGTTCGTAGATCTCGGCAGGGGTGCCGACCTGTTCGATACGGCCCTGGTGGAAGACGGCGACGCGGTCACTCATCGTCAGGGCCTCCTCCTGGTCGTGGGTGACGAAGACGAAGGTGATGCCCACCTCCCGTTGCAGGGCCTTTAGTTCGAGCTGCATCTGCTCGCGCAGCTTGAGGTCGAGGGCGCCGAGGGGCTCGTCGAGCAGCAGGACGCGGGGTCGCCCGACGAGGGCGCGGGCGAGGGCGACGCGCTGGCGCTGGCCGCCGGAGAGCTGGGCGGTGCGGCGGGCGCCGAAGCCGTCGAGCCGGACCTCGGCGAGGGCCTTGCGGGCGCGGACCAGGCGTTCGGCCCGGGGGACCTTGCGGACCTTGAGGGAGTAGGCGACGTTCTGCTCGACGTTCATGTGCGGGAACAGGGCGTAGTCCTGGAAGACGGTGTGCACGTCCCGTTCGAAGGGCGCCCGGCGGGTGACGTCCTGCCCCGCGAGTTCGACCACGCCCGAGGTGGGGGTCTCGAAGCCGGCGATCAGACGCAGGACGGTGGTCTTGCCGGAGCCGGAGGGGCCGAGCATCGAGAAGAACTCGCCGTCGCGGATCTCCAGGTCGACTCCTGCCACGGCGCTGGTGTCGCCGAACGACTTCCGCAGATCCCGCAACCGGATCGCGCTGGCCTCCATGGGCGGGAACCTTTCTGGCGCTCTCTGGCGTTGGACTTGATGATCGGAAAGATATGAAGTCATAGTTCAAAGCTCAAGACCCTTCTGAGGTAAAGCTTGGGTCAACGCACAGGGTGGTGGGCCGTGAAACAGCAGCAGACGGACGGCGGCGCCCGAAAGGCCGTCTTCGCCCCGGTGGACAGCGGGGCCCGGGTGAACGCCGTCGTACGCCGGATCGGCGACGCCATCGAGCTCGGCCTGCTCGCCGACGGGGAGCAGCTGCCCGGCGAGACGGAGCTGGCCGGACAGCTCGGGGTGTCCACGGTGACCCTGCGGGAGGCGCTGATGGCACTGCGCCAGCAGGGCCTGGTCGTCACCCGCCGGGGCCGCGGCGGCGGCAGTTTCGTGTCGCTGCCGGACACGCCCGGCCGGGAGCGGCTCATGGAGCGGCTGCGCGGCTGGAGCCCCGAGGAACTGCGCGACCTCGGCGACCACTGGGCGGCCCTGTCGGGCACCGCCGCCCAGCTCGCCGCACAGCGCACCGAGGACCACGACCTGGACCAACTCCGCCGGACCACCGACGAGTTGCGCAGGGCCCGGGGCGCGTCGGCGCGGTGCCGGCTCTACGGCCGCTTCCATGTGGAGCTGGCCGCCGCCGCCCAGTCGGCCCGGCTCACCCGGGAACAGGTCGCCCTCCAGACGGAGACCGGGGCGCTGCTGTGCCTTGTGCTCGGCGACGACGAATATCGTGAAGAGGTGGCGGACCGTCACCGGTCCGTAATCTCGGCCGTGCAGGATGGGGCGGACGCATCGGCCAGGGAGCTGGCCGAGCGGTGCGTGCGGGACTCGACGGCACGGCTCATCGCCCTGCGGCTTGCCCTGTAGCCGCGCCGCGCCCGCTCCCCCGTCCGCCGGAGGGCAGCATGAGCCGCGGCACCGTCCCCTCCACTCCCGTGACCAGGACGCTGGACACCGGCGAGGAGTATGTGGCCGAGCGGGTCGGCCGCGCCCTGGAGGCGGTGTTCGACGCCGTCGCGCAGACCCGCGCCGACACCACCGCGCTGCTGGCCAGGGTGGCCGCCGAGGGCCGCAGGCCGGTGACCGCGGACCTGGCCGCGCTGCGCCCCGGGCTCCATCTGCGCCTGGCCCGGCAGGAGTTGGTCTCCGGTGTCGGTTTCGTCGCCGCGCCCGGACTGCTGGCCGACGTCCCGGCCTGGCTGGAGTGGTGGCAGACCGACGCCCACGGGGACGTACGGCCGCTGCTCCTCGACCTCGACCCGCGCACGTCGGCCTACTCCGACTACACGCACTGGGACTGGTTCACACTGCCCCGGGACACCGGGCGGCGGGCGGTGGCCGGCCCGTACGTCGACTACCTCTGCTCGGACGAGTACAGCCTCACCCTGTCCGCGCCGGTGGAACGGGCGGGCCACTTCCTGGGCGTGGCCGCCGCCGACGTGTACCTACGGCACTTCGAGGCGGCCGCGCTGCCCCTGCTGCGCGCGCTGCCCGGCCCCGCCCGGCTGGTCAACGCCCGCGGCCGGGTGGCGGCGTCGTCGGACCCGGCGCATCTGGCCGGCTCGCTGACCAAGGGGCCGGACTTCGCGGCCGTACTGGAGAGCGGGCGACCGGGCGCGTTCGGCGCGCTGCGGCTGGTGCCCTGCCGGGGCGTGCCGCTCGTCCTGGCGGTGGCCGCGGCATGACACGGAACCCGCGTCCGGGCCGGTGACGGTGAGGGTGCCCGGGGCGGGTAGGCGGGTGAGTGTCCGAGGCAGGTGACGGCGGCGATGTCCGGGGCGGAGCGATGGAGACGCCCGCGGCAGAAGCCGACGCGGACGTCTCGGGCAGAAGCCGATGCGTTCGTCCCGGGCAGCGTCGGCGCGGGCGTCCGGCCCGGCGCCGTCGGCGACCTGAACGCCGACGGTGCCGGGTCAGGCGTCGGGGGCGGGGACCACGGTCAGGTGGGCGCCCAGACCGCCGGGCCGGCGGGAGCGGCGCGGGGCGGCGGCGGGGCGGGGGGCGACGCGCAGCACCAGGGTGTAACGCGCGTAGCCCATGTCGTGAAGTGTCCTGGGGGTCTCGCCGACCACCCGGCACTCGGTGGCGCCCAGCAGCGGGTCCGGGTGCAGCACCGGCCGGACGGCACCGTCGAGCCGGGCGCCCTCCTCGCCGACCGCACGCAGCCAGTGCGGCAGGCCGTGGCGGAAGGCGGCCTCCATGATGGGGTCCTGGGCGATCTCCCGGCGGATCGACAGGAGTTCGTGGTCGTGGGCGTACCGCTCCAGGGTGGTCTTGAACTGGGCCAGCATCGGCAGGCACCAGCCCGACTCGTGCGCGTCGAGCACCGAGCCGGCGTCCGGGTGGAAGAGGACGAACCGGAGGAAGTTGTCCCCGGGCATGGCGGTGGGATGCGGGGCGACCCCCCCGAAAAGTGTCTCGAACGCGCCGTTGGCCAGCACCACGTCCCAGCGGTGGTCCACCACCAGGGACGGGAAGGGAACCGCGTCCAGCAGCAACGCGTAGTCCTGGAGATATGCCTGGGCCTCAAGACTCTCGGGGACGGGCCGCGGCACCGGCCGCCGCCCACCTGCCTGATATGCCATCGGGAGGTCACCCCTCTTGCCTATGCGGCCTTCTCGCGGCGATGTGATCCTGCTGCCCCACCCAGAGGCATGTCAACTATCGTGGCATTTCATGCCCGTTGGCGGCCGAAATTGGCCACAGTTGTGGCGACACCTGGATGCGAGTTCGAACCACCCGCTAATCTCCGGGAAGTTCACACACGGGAAGTCCATGGGAAGTCCACGGCGGCCACATGTGCGAAACCTCTGATTCCTCTGAGAGACGTAGGAGTTCTGTCGGTGACGGATGGCTACGAGGATCCGGGCGCCACGGCGACCGCCCAGCTGCCGGCCGTCGTCTCCCGCGTCACCGCGCTCGCCGACCGACTCGGCGTCGCGTATACCGAGGTCTACGACGTCGAGCGGCTCTCCTATGCCTGCGGTGTCCCCGAGCAGGTGGTCAAGGCCCTGCTCAGCGGCCGGCCCGCGGGCGAGCCCGACGTCCAGGAACGCTTCCTGCAACGCCTCGACCTGCTGCGCCGCACCCGGCTCAAGCCCAATGGCCGCAAACACACCCAGCAGGAGATCGCCGACGGCGCGGGCATGTCCCGGCAGCAGGCCGGCGCCCTGCTCAACGGCGACCGGCGGCCGACCATGGAGCACTGCGACGCCCTTCAGCGCTTCTTCCGGGTGCACGCGGGGTTTCTCACCGCGGCGGACCCCGAGGCCCTGGCCGGCGCCCTCCAGCGTGTCGAGCAGGAACTGCTGCAGAAGCTGGCCGACCGTGAGCGGGCGGCGGCCGAGGCCGCGGCGGACCCCCTGAAGCGGCTGCTCCAGGACCACGGGGTGCGCGGGATCGCGTGGCGGGCCGCCCAGCTCCCCACCGACCAGCACCGGGACAAGGTCGCGGAATGGCTGGACATGCTCCTGGAGAGCGTCAGGCGGCCCGAGTCGTGAGCTGAGGGGGAACAGGAGAACATGGCCATCGGCAGGGAGATGCGCCGGCTGAGCGGTGCGCTGGTCGGGGAACTGACCCTGCCCGCGCCCGCCGCGCCGCAGGAGCTGTACCGGGCGCTGTGCGACGCGATGGGCCGCCGCCGCGGCCGTCCGGTGCTGTTCCGTACGGCCGTCTTCCCGCCCGGCACGGCCAGCGGGCTGTGGCTCGACCTGGCCGACCGCGACCTGGTCGTGGTCGAGGAACGCACCGCGCCCGACCACCAGTTGGTGATCCTCGGTCACGAGCTGTGGCACATGCACGCCGACCACCACGGCCATGACGTCGAGGGGGTCGCGGTGGCGGCACGGCTCATCGACGAAGGCACGGGCACCGACGCGCGCATCGACCGGGCCGCGATCCAGGCCGCCGTCCGGCGGGTGGCCGCCCGTACCCGCTCCGACCAGGCCGAGGAGCAGGACGCGGAGACCTTCGGGCTGCTGCTGGCCAGCAAGTGCCGGACCTGGCTGGTGGGTTCCGCCCTGCGAGGTCCGGTGCGGCGGCACGACGTGGCGGGGCGCATCGAGGCCTCGCTGGGCTATCCGGGGAAGTGAGCACCGGCCCGGCCGTACGCCCCTGCCGGCCGGATTCCGCTGCGGGCCGGGCGAAGAGACGTTCCCTCAGAGAGATTCCCGATGCGGTGCCGCGTCGGCTGAGCGGGCGAACCGGGGCGTAGCGAGCAGGCGTTGTCAGTGGCGGACGGCAAGCTGGTGGGTGCGCACCGCACACGCGGTGCCGCCGCGCCGTCCGGGCGCGTGACCGTGACGACCGACGGGGAGAGCCGAGCCATGCCCACCACCGTACTGACCGACCGTGAGCGCACCGCCGTCCAGGCCTATCTGCGGCTGCTGCACACCGTGCGCGCCGCCTTCGACGGACCGCCGGACGCCGCGCGCCCCTTCCTGGTCCCGCCGGCCGTGCTCACCGAAGCCGAGGAGGCGCTGGCCGGCGCGGGACTCGCCGGCAACGAGGAGGCGTTCTTCCGGCTGCTGCGCGACTGGTGCCCACCCACCTGAGCCCACGGCGCACCCGGAGGGGTCAGGGGTGCGGCACGACCACGGCCGAGGTCAGCATGCCGTGCCCCACGCTCCAGCGGCCTTCGAAGACCTGCAGCCGCTGGCCGCCGAGCTGCGGGCCGGGGATGAGGAGGCGGGCGTGCAGGGTGCCGTGCGGCCGTTCACCGGGCTCCGGGACCAGCTCGATGTCGGCCTCCATGAAGTCCAGCCACTTCCCGGTGAGGGGGAACCACGCCTTGTAGACGGACTCCTTGGCGCTGAACAGCAGCCGGTCCCAGTGCACGTCGGGCCGCTCGGCCGCGAGCAGGCCGAGCCGCTCCCGCTCCGAGGGCAGCAGGACGGACTCGCCGACGCCCTCGGGCAGCGGGGCGTGCGGTTCGGCGTCGATACCGAGGGAAGCCAGGTCGGTGGCGCGGACCAGGGCGGCGGCACAGTAGCCCTCGCAGTGGGTCATGCTGCCGACAAGCCCGTCCGGCCAGCGCGGTGCGCCGCGCTCGCCGCTCACGACGGGCTGCGGCGGGACCCCGAGCTTCTCCATGGCACGGCGGGCGCAGGCGCGCACGGCGGAGAACTCGCGGCGGCGCTTGGGCACGGCACGCGCGACGAGCGCCGCCTCCTCGGGGTAGAGGGGGGCTTCGCGGATCGCCTCGTCACCGAGCATCTCCACGGCCACCACCGAGTCCGGGAGCAGCTCCTCGATCACCGGTTCCGACCTCCATCGGCAGAATACGGCGCAGCTCGCCCGGGGGCCGGGAGCGCTTGCGCCACTCGCGGGGGTATCCCACGGAGACCTCTTCGAAGCGGACGCCCTCGTGCCAGGTGGTCCGGGGGATGTGCAGATGCCCGTAGACCATGGTGTCGACGCGGAACCGGCGGTGCCAGTCGGCGGTGAGGGTGGTGCCGCACCACATGGCGAACTCGGGGTACCACAGGACGTCCGTGGGGTGCCGGTCCAGCGGGTAGTGGCCGGCCAGCACGGTCGGCAGTTCCCCGGGCAGCTCGGCGAGCCGGCGCTCGGTGGCCTCGACCCGGGCCCGGCACCAGTCCTCGCGGGTCGGGTAGGGGTCAGGGTGCAGCAGGTACTCGTCGTTGCAGACGATGCCGGTGCCGTGCGCGTACGCGAGGCCCTCCTCCTTGGTGGCGCAGCCGGCCGGCAGGAAGGAGTAGTCGTAAAGGAGGAAAAGCGGTGCGACGACGACGGGGCCGCCCGGGCCCTCCCAGACGGGATAGGGGTCCTCGGGGCTGACCACGCCGAGTTCCCGGCAGAGGTCGACGAGGTGCTCGTAGCGGGCGACGCCGCGCAGGGTGACCGGATCCTTGGGGTGGGTCCACAGGTCGTGGTTGCCGGGGGCCCACAGCACCTTGCTGAAGCGGCCGGCCAGGGTCTCCAGCGTCCAGCGGATGTCGGCGACGGTCTCCGCGACGTCACCGGCCACGATCAGCCAGTCGTCATCCGTCCCGGGGCGCATCTTCTCGACGAGCTCGCGGTTCTCCGGGTACGAGATGTGCAGGTCGCTGATGGCCAGCAACTGCCCGGCACCGGCCGTGGACTCCACCCCGTACCCCTTCCGATCATGTCGTCACCGCCCACCTCAGCACATGACGGGTCCACGGAACAAGGGGCCCTGTCGGCCTGTCGGCGGTCATTCGCCGGCATGCCGTAGAGCGGTCGCCGTGCGGTGCCCGGCCGACGGCCGTCAGTCAAGGAAACCGACGTGGACGGTGCAGGAAAACGCGCGTGGACAGTCCCGGTGAATCCGTAACACCCGCGTTGCACGCGGGGCCCCTTGAAAGCCGTATGATCCCCCCAACACCACCGCCAGGAACCTCCCTTCACCCAGGGCGGTTTGGTGTTCCTCCAAGTACCCTGCCCGGGCACGGGCCGCCGAGTCCTGCCCGAAAAGCCCGAAAGGCGGCCTGCATGCTCTCTCGCGTACGCGTCTGGCTCAACCGCACGTACGCGGAGAACGTGTTCTTCATGGATCAGCTGCGGAGAAATCCCAGCGACCGGGCGGTCGAGATCCATGCGACGCACGGTGACGCCGACTCCCCCGTGCTGGCCGCCGCCGACACCGCCGACCTGGAGCCGGAGGGCCTCTCCCCGGCCGGCTACGTCGAGTACGCGCTCGACCAGTGCCAGCGCCGTGGCATCGATGTCTTCGTGCCCCGGCTGCACCAGTCGGCGATCGTCGCGCACCGGGCCGACTTCGCGGCGATCGGTACGGCCCTGCTGGCGCCGACGCCGGAGGCGACCGCCGTCTTCGAGGACAAGGCGACCGCGTACGAGGCGGTCGGCGCGGTCGGTGTCCCGGTGCCGCCGTGGTGGCGGGTCCGCACGGCCGACGAACTGCTCGCCGCGGTCGAGGAACTGGAGGCCGACGGGCACAAGGCCTGCTTCAAGCCGGCCGCCGGTGCGGGTGGTGTGGGCTTCCGGGTGATCACGCGCGCCCCCTTCTCGCTCTTTCACCTCAACGGGTTCCCCGGGCCCTACGTCCAGCTCGACCTGGTCCTCGACGCGGTGCGACGGGCCGACCAGCCGGTGGACTGGCTGGTGATGCCGCGCCTGGAGGAGCCGGAGGTGTCCGTGGACTGCCTCACCGGGCCCGACAACCGGGTCCGGCTGGCGGTGGGCCGCACGAAGAAGGGACGGCGGCGCGGATTCACCCTCGACGAGCGGTGGCTGGAGCCGGCCCGGCTGATCGCGGAGGGCTTCGGGCTGCACTACCTGTCCAACATCCAGTTCCGGATGTACGGCGACGAGCCGGTGCTGCTCGATGTCAACACGCGTCCCGCCGGAGGGTTGCACCAGCTGTCACTCTGCGGGGTCAACGCGCCTTGGGCGGCCCTGCAGTTGGCGCTGGGCGAGGACCCCGGGGTGATCGAGCCGCCGTTCCTGGGGCAGGACTACGCGGTGGTGTCGGGGCCGAGGCCTGTGTTGCCCTCGCTTCCTGTACGGCGGGAGGAGGTCGACGAGGTGGTGCTGCCTGCGCCCAGGCCTGCAGCGGTGGAGCAGGTTGGGGCCGAAGCTGCGGCTGAGGTGCTGCCGCTCTAGGTCGTCGGCCGACTGCGGGTCCACCGTGGCTGGTCGCGCCCACGCGGCGGCGCCGCCCGTCGAAACAGCCCCGCGCCCCTGACGGGGCGCTTCAGCCCACCGGTATGGACCAATTGCGCCCATCTCCTTGACAGGCAGATTGGTCCATACCAAGTTGGTTGCGCACTCCTTTGCACCTTCGTGCACTCCCGAACACCCCCATTCCTGCAGGGAGATCGCGTGCGCAACTCGCTCAGACGTTCCAGACGTCGGATACTCGCACTGCTCGGGTCCGCCGCCCTCGCGCTCGCCGGGGCCATCGCGCTTCCCGGTACCGCGCAGGCGGCCAACATCCTCTCCAACCCCGGCTTCGAGTCGGGGAGCCTCTCGCCCTGGTCCTGCACCGGGAACCTGGGCTCGGTCGTCTCCTCCCCCGTGCACGGCGGATCCAAGGCCCTCGCGGGGGCCGTGAGTTCCAGTGACAACGCCCAGTGCACACAGACCGTCGCCGTGCAGCCCAACACCACGTACTCGCTCAGCGGCTGGGTCCGCGGCTCGTACGTCTATCTCGGGGTGACCGGCGGCGCCTCCACCTGGACGACCTCGCCGTCCCAGTACAGCCAGCTGAGCGTCTCCTTCACCACCGGGGCCACGCAGACCAGCGCCCAGATCTATGTCCATGGCTGGTACGCCCAGGGGACCTACTACGCCGACGACATCAGCCTCGACGGGCCCGGCGGCAGCTCCGACACCCAGGCGCCCACCGCGCCCGGCGGCCTCACCTCCACCGGCAAGACCTCGTCCAGCGTGTCGCTGTCCTGGTCGGCCGCGACGGACAACGTCGGGGTGACGGCGTACGACATCTACAGCGGGTCGAGCCAGGTGCTGAGCGTCTCCGGGACGAGCGCCACGGTGAGCGGGCTCTCGCCCAGCACGTCGTACACCTTCAGCGTGAAGGCCCGTGACGCGGCGGGGAACGTCTCGGCCGCGTCCAACTCCGTGAGTGTCACGACCGACGCGGGCAGCGGCGGCGGGACCGGGTTCAAGCAGGCCGCGCCGTATCTTTACGAGGGCTGGGGCGATCCCCCGAGCCCGTCCACGGTGATGAGCGCCACCGGCGTCAAGTGGTTCACGATGGCCTTCGTGCTGGACTCGGGCGGCTGCACCCCGGCCTGGGACGGCAGCCGGGCGCTGACCGGCGGCGCCGACCAGAGCGCGATCAACCAGATCCGGGCGGCCGGCGGTGACATCGTGCCGTCGTTCGGCGGCTGGCAGGGCAGCAAGCTCGGCGCCAACTGCTCGTCCGCGAGCGCGCTGGCCGGGGCGATCCAGAAGGTGATCGACGCCTACGGTCTCAAGGCCGTCGACATGGACATCGAGAACACGGACGAGTTCGAGAACGAGGCCGTGCAGGCGAAGATCCTGACCGCACTGAAGACGGTCAAGGCCAACAACCCCGGCCTGAAGACGATCGTCACCTTCGGGACGTCCACCACCGGGCCGACGTACTACGGCAACCGGCTCATCGAGCAGGCGCAGTCGCTCGGCGCCGGCATCGACGTCTTCACGATCATGCCGTTCGACTTCGGTGGCGGCGCCGACATGTACGGCAACACCGTGGCCGCGGCCGAGGGCCTGAAGGCCAAGCTGAAGTCCACGTTCGGGTGGGACGACGCGACCGCCTACGCGCACATCGGGATCTCCGGCATGAACGGTCTGTCGGACCAGCAGGAGACCACGACGCCGGCGATCTGGACGCAGATCCGTGACTGGGCGAACTCGCACCACATCGCCCGGCTCGCGTTCTGGTCGGTCAACCGGGACCGCGGCTGCGCGGGCGGCGGCGTGGTGAGCAACTGCTCCGGGATCAGCCAGAACAACTGGCAGTTCACCTCGATCACGGCCGGCTTCACCGGCTGAGCATCGGCAGCGGTGGCGTGGGGGTGCCTAGACCGGGTACCCCCACGCCTTCGCTATCTCGGCGAGCCGGGGCGGGAGTTCGGCGGTGGGGTCGGCCTTGCGGGCGGCCTGGATACGGCCGGACTTGATCTCCTGGCTCCAGTCGCCGAGCTTCGGCTTGAAGGTGCCGTGGTCCTTCTTGCCGTAGTCGAGCATGCCGCTCTCCCACGGGACGCCGAGGTACGCGCACAGGTCGCGGGTGACCCGCTCCGGTTCGGCGGTGAGGTCCTCGTACGTGATCACATGGGCGCCGGTGAGCTTCTGGCGGGCCTCTTCGAGCTTCGCGGCGTAGCTCAGGACCTCGGCGCGGATCGCCTCGTGGTCGGGGTCGGCGCGGCGGCTGGTCAGGGACTGGATGACGGCGCCGGGGTGGCGCAGCAGCAGGACGAACCGGGCCTCGGGCCAACATCGGTGCAGCCGAGGCCAGATAAGGGTGTTCGGCGGAGTCTTGTCGATGATGACGTCCTTGCCGCTGCGGCTGAGCTCCAGGTGCAGCACCCGGTCCCACAGGACGTGCTCCAGTTCCTCGCGGTCGAGGTCCAGCTCCTTCATGGCGTCCGCGGTGAACTCCCTGGACATACGGACGTGGACGGTACGCAGATGCATCTCGTGCGGGGCGCGGATGCGGCTGTGGCTGTTCAGCAGGACCCGCAGCAGCGTGGACCCGGAGCGCACCGAGGAGAGGACGAAGACCGGGGACTTCACCAGGCGCGGGGCGAGCGGGGCCACATACCCGTCGGAGGTCCGCGGATCGAGGGCGCGCTGCGTCGGGATCGCGTCCAGGGTCTTGCGCGGGGGACTCACCGCCTGCGCCATGAGCCGTCCCCGGCGCTTGAGCCCCTTGGCGATCGCTGACATTCGCGGGTCTCGCACGGTGATGCCTTTCTCTCGTCCCTGCCGTTCCGCATCCCAGGGGTGGCAGGCGAACTCAAGATGTCCAAGAGGCGAACGAAAGGGTTCACGGCGGCCCGAAAAGCCGCCGTGACCTGCCAACTTACCGTTCTCTTAATTCTTCATATGAGAATTCCCGACTTTCGACTTCAAACCGGATCAGAACCGGCCGGAACCCCGGTACAGCTCCAGCTCCCCGTCCAGTTCGACGGCGAGGACGGTGGCGTACGGGTCGAGGTCGGCCGCCGTCGGCGGATCGATCCACAGCACGCCGACCGCCTCGTGCAGCCCGCCGACCACCCGGTGGCCCAGCTCCGCCCCGCTGCCGAGCACGCTCACCCTGCGCACCCCGGTCACCAGGCCCCGGACGCCGATCTCGGCGCGCGGGGCGTCGAACAGGGTGAGATAGAGGGTGCGCCGGTCGGCGGAGAGGGTGCTGGGCCCGTAGTGGTGCCCGGCCGGCAGGCCGCGACCGGTGCCGTACACCGCCTCCGCGTGCCTGCGGATCCACTCCCCCAGCCCCTCTAGGCGCTCCACCTGTGGCTGCGGGATGGTGCCGTCCTCCATCGGGCCGACGTCGAGCAGCAGATTGCCGCCGCCCCCGATGGTCTCGGTGAAGTAGCGGATCAGCTGGGCGAGCGACTTGTGGTTGTGGTCGTGGTGCTGGTAGCCCCACGAGTCGTTGATCGTCAGGCACAGTTCCCAGGGGCCGTCCGGCGGCACGACGGGGGCACCCTGCTCGGGCGTCGCGTAGTCGCCCTCGCTGAGCATGCGCGCGTTGAAGACGACATGCGGGACGTACGACCGGACGAGCGCGGCCAGTTCGGGGATCCGCCACTGCTCCTCGCTGCGGTCCCACTCCCCGTCGAACCACATAAGGTCGGGGCGGAAGCGGGAGGCCAACTCCGATATCTGGCCGTCCCGGTAGGCGATGAACCGTTCCCAGGCGGCCAGGTCCTCGTGCTCGGCCGCGACTTCGGAGTAGCGGTTGTCGGCCAGCTCCGGCGGGCGGCCCGGCTTGCGTGTGGAGGCGTAGTCGGGGTGGTTCCAGTCGGAGTGGGAGTAGTAGAGGCCGACCTTGAGGCCCTTCTCCCGCAGGGCCTCGGCGTAGGGGCCGACGTAGTCCTTGCCGAGGTTGAGGTCGCCGTACGCGGTGTCCCACAGGGCGACACCGTCATGGTGTCGGCTCGTCAGTACGGCGTACCGGGCGCCGGCGCGGGCGAACAGGTCCGCCCACACGCGAGGGTCGTAGTGGGCGCCGGTGAAGCGGTCCAGCTGGGACATGTACTGCTCGTGCGGCACGATGTCGTCGTAGAAGGACCAGGACTCCTGGACCCCGTCGACGGCGTAGATGCCCCAGTGCACAAATATCCCCAACTTGGCATCGGTGAACCAGGGTTGTATGGCCATGCGGTCAGCCCCTCCGCAGCCGGAGGGTGAGGATCTGGAAGGGGCGCAGCTCCACGGAGACGGTGTCGCCGTCGGCGGAGGCGTCCTCGAGGGGGCGTTCCAGGAGGTCGGTCACCTGGGCGCCCGCGAGCGGGAAGCCGGTGCGCAGGACGCCCTGGGCGCGGCCGCCCCGGGACTCGTAGAGCCGGACCACGACATCGCCGGACGCGTCGTCGGCGAGCTTGACCGCCTCGATCGTCACGCCCTCGCCGGAGACGGAGGCGACCGGCTGCGGCTCGCCCGCCGAATCGGCCACCCGGAGCGGCAGGTTGAGGGCGTAGCCCGCGGCGACCGCGTCCTCGATGCTCGCACCGGGGAGGAGGGAGTAGGTGAAGCGGTGGCGGCCCTGGTCGGCGCCGGGGTCCGGGACGCGCGGGGCGCGGACCAGGGAGAGCCGGACCGTGGTGGTCGTACCGCCGTCCTCACGGACCGTGCGGGAGACGTCGTGGCCGTACGTCGAGTCGTTGATGACGGCGACGCCGTAGCCGGGCTCGGCGAGGTGCACCCAACGGTGGCCGGAGACCTCGAACCGGGCCGCCTCCCAGGTGGTGTTGGTGTGCGTGGGCCGCTGGACATGACCGAACTGGATCTCCGCGGAGGAGTGCGGGGCGCGGATGTCCACCGGGAACCCGGCCTTGAGGAACTTCTCTGCCTCGTGCCAGTCGATGTCCGTCTCGAAGTCGATCCGGGGGCTGCCCGCGCGGACGGTGATCGTCTGGGTGATCTTCGAGCCGTTGCCGAAGGCGCGGGTGACTCGGATGGCACCGAGCAGCGGGTCCTCGTCGACGACCGTGATCTCCGAAGGGTCCAGCAGGTCCGTGTAGCGGTTCTTGTAGTGCTTGTCGACGTCCCAGGCGTCCCAGTAGTTGGGGAGGTCGGTGTGCAGGCGGAGCAGGTTGCCCTGGCCCGCGAGGACCTCGCGGTTCGCCCGGAGGTCGTAGACGGACGACAGCGTGCCGTCCTGGGCGATCTCCACGCGCACCAGGCCGTTGTCGATCACCCGGCCGGCGACGGTCACCGGCTGCGGAGCCTCGATGTCACCCGTCAGCGGCGCGCTGCCGCTCGCCGGCACCTCCACGTACACCGGCGTGCCCGCGCCGTCGCGGACGACCTCCGCACGGTCGTAGGGGCTGGTGTTGAAGACCCGGGCCGGGCCGCCGCCCAGCGCGGTGATCGCCTCGGCGGTCAGCGCCTCCAGCTCCTTTGCCACGCGGGCGTATTCGGCCTCCGCCTCGCGGTGCACCCAGGCGATCGAGGAGCCCGGCAGGATGTCGTGGAACTGGTGGAGCAGGACCGTCTTCCAGAGCCGGTCGAGCTTGTCGTGCGGGTAGCGGTAGCCGGGCGCGTGCAGCGCGGCCGTGGTGGCCCACAGCTCCGCCTCGCGCAGCTTGTGCTCGCTGCGCCGGTTGCCCTGCTTGGTGCGGGCCTGGGAGGTGTAGGTGGCGCGGTGCAGCTCCAGGTAGAGCTCGCCGACCCAGACGGGCGCGTCCTCGTACTCGGCGCGGGCCTTGGCGAAGAAGGCGTCCGGGTGCTCGACCTCGACCTTCGGGGAGCCCTCCAGGTCCTTGAGGCGGCGCGCCCGCTCCATGATCTCGCGGGTGGGGCCGCCACCGCCGTCGCCCCAGCCGAAGGGGGCCAGGGAGCGGGTGGCGCCGCCCTTCTCGGCATAGTTGCGGACCGCGCGGGACATCTCCTCGCCGCTGAAGCGGGCGTTGTAGGTGTCGACGGGCGGGAAGTGGGTGAAGATGCGGGTGCCGTCGATGCCCTCCCACCAGAACGTGTGGTGGGGGAACTTGTTGGTCTGGTTCCAGGAGATCTTCTGGGTGAGGAACCACTCGTTGCCGGCGAGCTTGGCGATCTGCGGGTAGGCCGCGTTGTAGCCGAAGGAGTCCGGCAGCCACACCCCCTTGGTCTCGACGCCGAAGTGCTCCATGAAGAACCGCTTGCCGTGGACGAACTGGCGGGCGACCGCCTCGCCTCCCGGCAGGTTGCCGTCGGACTCCACCCACATGCCGCCGACCGGCGCCCACTGGCCCTTCTTGACCGATTCCTGGATCCGGGCCCAGACCTGCGGGTAGTTGTCGCGCACCCACTCGTACTGCTGCGCCTGCGAGCAGGCGAAGACGAACTCCTCGTACTCGTCGGCGAGCGAGGTGACGTTGGAGAAGGTGCGGGAGGTCTTGCGCTTGGTCTCGCGGATCGGCCACAGCCAGGCCGAGTCGATGTGCGCGTGACCGACGCCGGAGATGCGGTGGGCACTCGCGTGCGCGGGCTTGGACAGCGCCGGCTTCAGAGCGGCCCGGACCTCGCCGGCCGACCCCGGGATGTCGTCCAGGTCGAGCAGGTCCATCGCGTGGTCGAGGGCGTGCATGATCTCGTGTCGGCGCGGGTCGTGCTCGCCCAGCTCCAGCATCAGCTCGCGCAGCACCTGGACGTCCAGGTCGAGGTGCCAGACCTCCTCGTCGAGGACGGCGATGTCGGCCCGCTTGAAGGTGTAGAGCGGCTTGTCGCCGGCCGTCAGCACGTCGCCGAGCGGAGTCGGCGCCGCGAAGTCGTTCGCCAGGATGTCGGGGTTGGAGGCGGCCTCGACGAGGTAGTCGATCACCTCGCCGCCCGCCGCCGGGTTGGCGATCGCCACGTACTGGTTGAGCGGGTTGACCGCCTTCAGCGGGGTCCCGTCGGTCAGATGGACCAGGGCCTCGGCCTGGTTGCCCGGCCAGTCGCCCACGAAGCCGAGGTCGATGACGGCCTCGACGCGCCGGCCCGCGAACTCGGCGGGCACCTGACCGCGCATCCGGAACCAGGTGGTCCCCCACGGCGGGCCCCACGGGGTTTCCATCGCGAACGGCTCGTACGGGGCGGCCGCCGCCGCCTCGAAGGGCACCGGCTCCCCCGGGGCCTGCCAGGCGGACACCTCGAAGGGAACGGCGGCCGCGTAGATCGCGGGCTTGATGCGCTGGTTGTGGAGGCGCTCTACGCGCTCCTCGATCCGGCGGCGTTCGTCGTGCATGGAAGTCTCCAGAAGAGGGATGGAAAGCGCTTTCCAGGCGGCTGGTTACTTAAGATACGCGAGGCCGGGGTGGACCTCGGTGTACCCCTCGACCAGCCGGCGGGCCACGTTCACCGAGTCGACCAGCGGGTGCAGGGCGAACGCCTTCACCGCCGTCGTACGGGAGCCGGACTCGGCTGCGGCGAGCACCTCGCGCTCGACGGCCTTGACCGAGCAGACCAGGCCGGTGGCGTGGTCGGGCAGCGGGTCGACGGATACCGGGTGGGCGCCGTTGGCGTCGACCAGGCAGGGCACCTCGATGACGGCCTCACCGTCGAGCACCGACAGGGTGCTCCGGTTGCGGACGTTGAGGATCAGGGTGGCGCGCTCGTCGCGGGCGATGGCCCGCATCAGCGCCAGGGCGACCTTCTCGTAGCCGCCGGAGAGGTCGTCGGCGTCGCGTTCGCCGGCGCCGGCGGTCTCCCGGTTCTCGGCCATGTAGGTCGCCTCGCGCTCGGCACGGGTGCGGTCCCAGGCCGCCAGGGCCTTGGCACCGGGGTCCCGGACCTCCTCGTAGAAGTGCGCCTGCTGGTCGCGCAGGAAGGCGCCGCGGGTCTTCTCGGCCTGCTGGTAGGCGCGGACGGCCTCGCGGTTGAAGTAGTAGTAGTGCAGGTACTCGTTGGGGACCGCGCCGAGGGACTGGAGCCAGTCGACGCCGAAGAGCTTGCCCTCCTCGAAGGAGCCGAGCAGGTCCGGGTCGGCGAGCAGACGCGGGAGTTCGTCCCGGCCGGCGACGCGCAGACCGCGCACCCAGCCGAGGTGGTTGAGGCCGACGTAGTCGATCCAGGCCTCGCGCGGGTTGGCGCCGAGTACCCGGGCGATACGGCGGCCGAGGCCGACCGGGGAGTCACAGATGCCGATGACGCGGTCGCCGAGGTGGCGGGACATGGCCTCGGTGACAAGCCCCGCGGGGTTGGTGAAGTTGATGACCCAGGCGTCGGGGGCGAGACGGGCCACCCGGCGGGCGATGTCGACGGCGACGGGGACGGTCCGCAGCCCGTAGGCGATCCCGCCCGCCCCGACCGTCTCCTGGCCGAGGACGCCCTCGGCGAGGGCCACCCGTTCGTCGTCGGCCCTGCCCGCCAGGCCGCCGACGCGGATCGCGGAGAAGACGAAGTCGGCCCCGCGCAGGGCCTCGTCGAGGTCGGTGGTGGCGGTCACGGTGGGGGCGTCGGGGATGCCGGCCGCCTGCTCGCCCAGTACCCGGGCGACCGCGGAGAGCCGGCTGTCGTCGAGATCGTGCAGCACGACCTCGGTGACCCGCCCCTCGCCGCGGTCCGTCAGGAGCGCGCCGTACACGAGCGGCACCCGGAATCCGCCGCCGCCCAGAATCGTCAGTTTCACGCTTGAGCCTTTCCTGCCAGTACCACCTCGACGCGGGCTTCCTCCAGGGAGGCCCGCGTCGCCGCGTCCACCGGCGCGTTGGTCACCACCATGTCCAGGTCCTCGGGACCGCAGACCTTCGCCATGCCCGTACCCGGGAACTTGGCGGCATCGGCGAGCAGTACCACCTTGTCGCTCGCCTTGATCATCGCGCGCTTGACCGGTACCTCCACGACCGTCGTGTCCATCACCTGGCCGCCGGGGCGCACCCCGCTGGTGCCGAGGAAGAGCCAGTCGGCGTGCAGCTGGCGCAGGTTGTCCTCGGTGAGGAAGCCGACCAGGGAGCGGTACTCACGGCGGACCATGCCGCCGAGCAGCACCAGCTCGATGCCCTCGTCGTCGGCGAGTTCCTCGTAGACCACCAGGTTGCTGGTGATGACGGTGAGCCGGCGGCCGTGCAGCTGGCGGGCCAGCCGGTAGGCGGTGGTGCCGATGTCCAGCAGGACCGACTGGCCGTCCGCGACCAGGGCCGCCGCGCGCGCCGCTATGGCGTCCTTCTCCGCGACCCGTACCTCGGCGACCTCGGCGAAGGGCTGGTCGCCCTCGTCGGCGACGGCACCGCCGTGGACCCGCGTCAGCAGCCCCTCCTCCTCCAGTTTCAGCAGGTCACGCCGGACGGTGGCGGGGCTCACACCCAGTTGCTCGGAGAGATCGGTCACGGCCGCGGGGCCACCCGAGCGCAGGGCCCGCAGGATGAGTTGGTGTCGTCGTTCTGCCAGCACGCGCTGAACACTACTCGTCATCTTCAATCATTTCCATGCTCAGTTCTGCTCATGTATTGACCAATCTCGCGTGACAGCGCACGATTCCCGTCATCGAAATTGACGTGTTTTGACGAGAGGGTGGCGTGTGGACGACGACATGCCCGATGTGCTGCTGACCGGGCTGCTCTTCTACGACCTCGTCCTCACGGGGCTCGGGAAGCCGCCCACACCGGGCGAGGAGATCTGGACGGCCGGCATGGGCTGCGGCCCCGGCGGCATCGCCAACCTCGCGGTGGCCGCGTCCCGCTTCGGCCTGCGCACCTGCCTGGCCACGGTCTTCGGCGACGACTTCTACGGCGTCCACTGCCAGGAGGTCCTCGCCGGACAGGAAGGCGTCGACCTCTCCCTCTCCCGGGTCGCCGACGGCTGGCCCACCCCGGTCACCGTCGCCCTCGCCCACGGTCAGGACCGGGCCCTGGTCACCCACGGTTCGCAGCCGCCGTACTCGCAGGACGTGCTGATGGGCGACCCGCCCGAGGCACGCACCGCCCTCGTCCACATCGAGGCCGAGCCCCGCGAGTGGATCGCCAAGGCCGCCGCGACCGGCACCCGGATCTACGCCGACGTCGGCTGGGACCCCTCCCAGCAGTGGTCCCGCGACCTCCTCGACCAGCTCGCCCTGTGCCACGCCTTCCTCCCCAACGAGACCGAGGCGATGGCCTACACCCGCACCGACAGCGCCGTCGCGGCCCTCGGCACCCTCGCCGAACTGGTCCCGGTGGCCGTGGTGACCCGTGGCGGGGACGGCGTAATGGCCGTCGACCAGATCACCGGCGAGTTCGCGGAGGTCCCGGCCCTCTCCGTGGACGTCCTCGACGCGACGGGCGCCGGGGACGTCTTCGGGGCGAGCTTCGTCGCCGCCTCCCTCGCCGGCTGGCCGCTGGTGGAACGGCTGCGGTTCGCCGTCCTCGCCGCCGGTCTCTCCGTCGGCCACCACGGCGGGGCCCTGGCGGCCCCCGGCTGGTACGGCGTCGACCGCTGGTGGCGCTCGCTCACCGACCCCGGTCTGCGCCGCGCCTACGGCTTCCTCACGGACCGGCTGCCGGCCGACCCCGGCCCGCCCGTCCGCCACGCACCCGTCACACCCCCCGCACGGCAGTACTGAGACCCCACGCCCCCCACGCTCCATACGAAAGTCCCGAACAGATCCGAAAGACCCGAAAGGCGGTGGGAGCTGTGCGGCTCTCACGTAGGGGCCTGCTGCGCGCGGGCCTGGCCGGTACGGCCGCCACGGCGCTCGGCGGCCTGGCATCCGGATGTGCCGTTCCGACCGGTTCCACCGGCCGGAACATGGTCCTGTGGTACTGGGACGGCGGCCTCGGTGACACGGTCATCAAGAACGCCAAGGCCCGCTACGACGCGAACGTCGATCTGCAGGCCCTCAAGATCGGCGGCTACTACCGGTCGAAGCTGCTCACCACCATGACCGGCCGGGCCCACATCCCGGACATCGCGGGCCTCAAGGGCGAGGACATGGCGTCCTACCTCCCGAACGCGAACCAGTTCGTGGACCTGCGCACGCTGGGCGCGGACAAGTACCGAAGCCAGTACCTGTCCTGGAAGTGGGACCAGGGCATCGCCGACGACGGCACGATGGTCGGCTTCCCCATCGACTGCGGCCCGGTAGCGCACTTCTACCAGTACCAGGTCTTCCAGAAGGCGGGACTGCCCTACGAACCCGCCGACGTCTCCGCCGAGCTGAACACCTGGGAGAAGTTCTTCGCCGCCGGCGAGCAGCTGAAGAAGCGGCTCCCGGGGACCTGTCTGCTCTCCGACGTCAACGCGGTCTTCGAGAACGTGGTGCAGCAGGGCAGCCGGCGGTACGTCGACAAGGACCGGCACTTCATCGGCGACCAGGACCACGTCCGCCGCGCCTGGGCGCTGGCCGTGGAGGCGAAGCAGCGGGGGATCGTCTCGGACCTGGTCAGCGGCACCCCGGACCAGCTTTCCGCGCTCCAGGACGGCAAGCTGCCCAGCCAGCTCAACGCCTCCTGGGCCACCAACGACATCAAGACCGGCGTACCGAAGACCAAGGGCAGATGGCGGGTGGCCCAGATGCCGGTACGGCCCTCCAACAACGGCGGTTCGTTCCTGTCGATCACCAAGGAGTGCCGCGAGCCCGAGCAGGCGTTCCAGATCATCGCCTGGATGCTGAACGCCACCAACCAGGCACAGGGCTTCGTCGACGCGGGACTCTTCCCGTCCACTCCCGCGTCGTACGGCATGAAGACCCTGCGCGCGCCCGACCCGTTCTTCGGCGGCCAGGTCACGATGGACGTCTTCGGGCCCGCCGCGCAGAAGATCGCGGTCGCCTACAACAGCCCGTTCGACGTGGCGCTCTCGCAGCCCCTCAAGGACGAGATCAAGAACGTCGGCGTCCTCGGCAAGAACCCCGAGCAGGCCTGGAAGGACGCCATGAGCAAGTGCCGGCGCATCGCCAAGCACCTGGGGGTGAGCTACTGATGGCCACCGCACTGGAGAAGCCCACGACGACCGTGGAACGGACCACCACGGCCGGTCCCCGTACCGGATTCCGCAAGTACTGGCACCTCTACGCCGCGATCTCCCCCTTCTACCTCCTCTTCCTCTGCTTCGGCCTGATCCCGGTCGGCTTCTCGCTCTACGTCTCCCTGCACCGCTGGGACGGCCTCGGTTCGATGGAGTGGGCGGGCCTGTCGCAGTACCGGTATCTGCTGAGCGACACCGACTTCTGGACCGCGGTCGGGAACACGATCGTCATCTGGGCGCTCGCCACCTTCCCCATGATCTTCCTGGCGATGGTGACGGCCGTGCTGCTCAACTCTGCGGTCCGCTTCAAGAACGTCTACCGCTTCGCCTACTTCCTGCCGAACGTCACCTCGGTGGTCGCGATCGCGATCATCTTCGGCTCCGTGTTCTCCACCAACTTCGGCCTGGTGAACGCCTTTCTGCAGGCGGTCGGGCTCGACCAGGTGGCCTGGCTGAACACCCCGTGGGGCATCAAGGTCGCCATCGCCACCCTGATGACCTGGCAGTGGACCGGCTACAACGCGATCATCTTCCTCGCCGGACTGCAGACGATCCCCGGTGAACTGTACGAAGCGGCCCGCATGGACGGCGCCGGGCCGGTGCAGACGTTCTTCCGGATCACGCTGCCGATGATGCGGCCGGTGCTGCTGTTCGTGCTCGTCGTGTCGACCGTCACCGGTCTGCAGAGCTTCTCCGAACCACAGGTGCTGCTCCAGACCACCGCCAACGACTCGACGTTCGCGGGCGGCCCGGGCCACGCCGGCCAGACCATGGTCCTCTACTTCTTCCAGCAGACCTTCGACAACAACGACTTCGGCTACGGCGCCGCCGTGGCGTGGGGGATCTTCCTCGTCGTCATCATCTTCTCGATCATCAACTGGCGCCTGGTGCAGCGCCGGGGCGAAGACTAGGGAGGCCGCACACCATGGCATCCATCAAGGGGACGCGCAGCCGGGGCATCGCGCTGCACGCCGTACTCGTCATCGGTCTGCTGCTCTCCGCCTTCCCGTTCTACTGGGCCGTGATCATGTCGACGCACACGTCGTCGGAGATCTTCTCCTACCCGCCGAAGCTGCTGCCGGGTCCGCACTTCCTGGAGAACGCCCGCGGCCTCTTCGACAACATCGACTTCTTCGGGTCGATGTGGAACTCGCTGCTGGTCGCGAGTTCGGTGACCTTCCTGGTCCTGTTCTTCGACTCGCTGGCGGCCTTCGTCTTCGCCAAGTTCGCCTTCCCCGGCAAGAACGTGCTGTTCGCCCTGCTGATGGTCATCTTCATGGTGCCGGCCCAGCTGTCGGCCATACCGCAGTTCGTGATCATGGCGAAGCTGGGCTGGATCGGTTCGATGACCTCGCTGGTCGTGCCGGCGGCGGCCAACGCGTTCGGCATCTTCTGGATGCGTCAGTACATGCAGGGCGCCATCCACGACGAGCTCCTCGACGCCTCCCGCATCGACGGCGCCAACTTCCTCCGCCAGTACTGGCACGTGGCCCTCCCGGTGGTCCGGCCGGGCCTCGCCTTCCTCGGCATCTTCACCTTCATGGGCCAGTGGAACGACTACGCCTGGCCCCTGATCGCCCTCACCAACCCCGACAACGTCACCCTCCAGGTGGCGCTGTCCCAGCTCAACGGCACCCATGGCACCACCGACTACGGAATGGTCATGACCGGCGCGCTTCTCGCCCTCGTCCCCCTGCTGATCGTGTTCGCGATCGGCGCCCGCCAGATCATCGGCGACCTGGCCAAGGGAGCCATCAAGTGACGGACCCGCTGGTGGCCGTCCGCCCCTGGGAGGCACCCGAGGTGACGTCCTGGGGGCGGTTGCCGATGAACGCCGTCGACCGTCGTCCGGGCGCCCTGTCCCTGGACGGCGAGTGGCGCTTCCAGCTGCTGCCGGCTCCGGACGCGGCGACGGTCGACGCCATGTGGTCGACCGCCTTCGTCCCGGGCGTCTGGACGACGCAGGACACGGACGACCGTCCGCAGTACACCAACGTCCGCATGCCGTTCGCGGAGTTCCCGCCGTCGTCGCCCGCCGCCAATCCCACCGGTGTCCACGAACGGCCCCTGGACATCCCCGCCGACTGGACCGGCCGCCGGATCGTCCTCCAGGTCGGCGCCGCCGAGAGCGTGCTCCTCGTCCATGTGGACGGACGGCCCGTCGGCATCTCCAAGGACTCCCATCTGGCCGCCGAGTTCGACCTGACCGACGTCGTACGCCCCGGTGAGCGGTCGGTCGTACGGCTGACCGTGATCAAGTGGTCCGACGCCTCGCACATCGAGGACCAGGACCACTGGTGGCACGGCGGGATCACCCGCCCGGTCCTGCTGTATGCAACGGACCCGCTGTATCTCGCGGACGTGACCGTGCGGGCGCGGCGGGACGGCGAGCTGCGGGTGGACTGCCTCGTACGGGACAAGGGCGGTGCGCTGCCGGACGGTTGGTATGTCACCGGCGACCTGGACGGTGAACTCCTCCTCGCGCAGGACGCCGAGTTCGACCGGCTCAACGCCGAGGACGACCGGGTCTCCGACTTCCTGGGCGAGGCCCGCATCCGCGCGACCGTGCCCGAGGTGCGCACCTGGAACGCGGAGGAGCCCGAGCTGTACGGGCTGACCGTTAGGCTGCACCGCGCGGACGGCACGGTCGCCGACTCGTCGTACCGTCGCATCGGCTTCCGGGACGTCGAGATCACCGGCCGGGACCTGCTCGTCAACGGCGAGCGGGTGTTCATCCGGGGCGTGAACCGGCACGACTTCCACCCCCTCACCGGGCGGACGGTGTCGTACGACGACATGCGCGCGGACCTGGTGCTGCTGAAGCGGTTCGGCTTCAACGCGATCCGCACCTCGCACTATCCGAACGACCCCACGCTCTACGACCTCGCCGACGAGCTGGGCTTCTATGTGGTCGACGAGGCCGACATCGAGTCCCATGACCACGCGCACGAGATCGCCGACGACCCGCGCTATCTGAACGCCTTCGTGGACCGGGTCTCGCGCATGGTGCTGCGCGACAAGAACCACCCGTCGGTCATCGTCTGGTCGCTGGGCAACGAGTCCGACTACGGGGCGAACCACGACGCGGCGGCGGGCTGGGTGCGGCGGCACGATCCGACCCGGCCGATCCAGTACGAGGGGGCGGCCAAGCGCGGCTGGGCGGACCCGGACGTGGCCTCCGACATCGCCTGCCCGATGTACGCGCCGCTGGAGGAGTGTGTGGCGCACGCGCTGTCCGGGGAGCAGACGAAACCGCTGATCCAGTGCGAGTACTCGCACGCCATGGGCAACAGCAACGGCACGCTGGCCGACCACTGGGCTGCCATCGAGTCCACTCCGGGTCTTCAGGGCGGGTTCATCTGGGAGTTCTGGGACCACGGAATTCTCCAGCGGGTGAGCGATGGAAGACCGGTCGGGCGCGCGGGCGCCGGACTGTACGACAACGGTGTCGCCGCGCCCGGCCACCGCTGGGCGTACGGCGGCGACTTCGGCGAGGCCCTGCACGACGGGGCGTTCGTCGCGGACGGGATGGTCTTCCCCGACCGCACGCCCAAGCCAGCGATGTACGAGCACCGGGAGATCGCGGCGCCGGTCCGCATCCGGTGCTTCAGGCACGAGGGCATCGTGCTCGCCAACCACCAGCACTTCCGGGGCTTCGACTGGCTGACGGCCACCTGGGAGCTGGCGCTGGCCGACGGCCGTACCCTGACCGGGCCGGCCGAGCTGCCCGAGCTGTGCCCCGGTGAGACCGCGGCCGTACCGCTGCCCTTCGATGTGCCTGCGGACGGTGGCGAGGCGTGGCTAACGCTGCGGGTGAGGACCGCCGAGGACCTGGCGTGGGCGCCGGCCGGTACGGAGGTCTGCGCGCCGCAGATCCGCATCCGGGCGGCGGCCGACGCCGGGGAGCCGGTGCCGGTGGGACCGGCCGTCGAGGTGGACGGCGAGGGTCTGCTGCGGCACCCGCTGCTGACCGTCGCTCCGACGCTGTCGCTGTGGCGGGCGCCCACGGACAACGACGAGCTGGGCGGGATCGCGCTGCGCTGGCGGGCCTGGGGCCTGGACCAGCTGGTGCGCAAGGTGGTCTCCATGCGCCGGGACGGCGACCGTGTGGCCGTGGTGGCCGAGTACGCCGGTACGGTCGGTGTCGTACGGCACCGGCAGGAGTTCGTCCCGGTCGAGGGCGGCATCCGGGTCGAGGAGTCGGCCGAGCTGCCCGCGGAGTTCGACGACGTGGCCCGGGTCGGCTCGGTCTTCGAGACGGTGGCCGGGCTCGATCTGCTGGAGTGGTTCGGTCAGGGTCCCTGGGAGTCGTACCCGGACCGTGCCGCCGGCGCCCCGGTCGGCCACCACTCCGTCCCCGTGGACGAGCTGTTCACCCCGTATCTGCGGCCCCAGGAGAGCGGCGGCCGCCATGGCGTGCGGCGGTTCACGCTGTCGGCGCCGGACGCCACCGGACTCGCGGTCGAGCTGGACGGGCCCCGCCAGGTCTCCGTCACCCGCTACCGCGCCGAGGATCTCACCGCCGTCACGCACCACGACGAACTCGTGCCGCGGGCCGGCTGTGTGGTCCACATCGACGCCGCACACCGGGGCCTGGGTACGGCCTCGTGCGGCCCCGACACCTTCCCCTCCTACCTCGTCGCACCGGGCGTCCACCGCTGGAGCTGGACCCTGCGCGTCCTCTGAGATCCCCCCACGCCCTTCGCCGTCACTTCTCCTCATCCACGGAGCACATGTGTGTACGTCGCATGACCACGTCCAGAGCGAGGCCGCGCAGGCCGGAGCCGGCAGACGAAACTTCCTCAGGGCCACCGCGCTGCTCGGCGCCGCCGCCACCGCCGGGGTCGCGCTGCCGGCCGTCGCCGAGGCGTCCTCCGGCTCCGGCCGGCGCCCCGACCCGGAGAGCCGTCGCTTCACCCTCGCGGTGATGCCCGACACCCAGTACCTCTTCGACGGACCGAGCATCAACCCGGCGCCGATCGAGGCGTCGCTGCGGTATCTCCTGGAGCAGGGCGGTGCGTCCGACGAGAACATCGTCTTCCTGTCCCACCTGGGCGACCTCACCCAGAACGGCGCCGAGGAGGAGTTCGCCGCGATCAGCGAGGCGTTCGGGATCCTGGACCGGCGCGGGGTCGGCTACAGCGTGCTGGCCGGCAACCACGACATCAGGTCGTCGACGGACGACCAGCGGGGCTCGACGCCGTACCTGGACGCCTTCGGGCCGCAGCGTTTCAAGGGCAGGCCCACGTTCGGCGGGGCCTCTTCGGACGGCTACAACACCTACCACCTGTTCCGGGCGGCCGGGCGCGAGTGGCTCGTCCTCGCGCTGGACTGGCGGCTGTCGGCGAAGGGCTACGCGTGGGCGAAGGACGTCATCGCGCAGCACCCGAAGACGCCGGTCATCCTCACCACGCACGAACTGGTCGTGGACGACGACGAGTTGTCGTCGTACGGGCAGCAGCTGTGGGACCAGCTGATCAACGAGCACGACCAGATCTTCCTCACCCTGAACGGCCACTTCTGGCCGGCCCGCCGCACGACCCGCAAGAACGCCGCCGGCAACGACGTACATCTGCACCTGACGAACTACCAGAACCGCTACTTCGGCGGCGCGGCGATGATCCGCCTCTACCACTTCGACCTGGACCGTGACGTCATCGACGTGGAGACGGTCTCGCCGTGGATCCTCGGCCGGGCCAAGAAGGGCCTCAACGAGCTGGAGCGGCAGGAGATGGAGCTGAGCGGCGACGGGGACCGCTTCTCCGTCGACATCGACTTCGCCGCCCGCTTCGAGGGCTTCGCCCCGGTGCCGGTGCGTCCGGCGCGGCCCGCCTCGCAGCTGCTGCTACGGGGCACGGCCGCCTACTGGCGGTTCGACTCGGCGGTCTCCGGCACGGTCCGTGACCTGTCCGGCAACGGCAACGACCTCACCGTGGTCTCGGCGGGTGGCGGCACGCTCGGCTGGTCGGCGGACCACCACCCGGACCAGCCGGGCCACGGCAGCCTGGAGTTCACCGGCTACAAGTCGCCGCTGAAGGGCGCGTACCTGAGGACGATCGACGGCGCTCCGCTCAACTCGGCTACGTTCAAGGACGGTTACACCATCGAGGCGTTCTACTGGCTGCCCGCCGACTGGGACGCCTCGCACAACGCCTGGTCCGGTCTGGTCAGCCGTACGGGGCGCAACGGCTCGGTCGGCACGGTCACCGACGACCCGGACGAGCCCCTCGCCACTCTCTCCATCTCCGACGGGCCGGGCGCACAGTGGGCGGTGCACCCGCTCAACCAGCAGCAGCTGGCCACCAACTGGGGCGACGAGACCGCCCGCGAGACCTGGTGGCACCTGGCCGTCGTCAACGACGGACGGCACACGACGATGTACGTGCAGGGCTGCCCGGTCGCCCGCAACCCGCACGCCGCCGCGATCGGCATCGCCTCGTCCGGGAAGCCCTGGCTGCTCGGCGGCTACGAGTACGCGGACAGGATCGACCAGATCCTGCACGGCCGCCTCGGCGACGTCCGGATCGTCTCCCGGGCGCTGCCCGTCTCGTCCTTCATGACCCACTGACTCCCGTGACGAGGATCATCATGACCGAGCAGCAGCTGCCCACCTGGGCCGATCCTGCCGTCTCCGCCGCCGGCCTGGACGCCCAGGGCGTGTCCAGGCGCGGACTCCTGTGCCGCGCAGGCCTGTTCGGCGCCGCGTTCGCCCTAGGGTCGGCGGCCACCCCCGCGCCGGCCTCCATTACGGATCAGGCGTAGAACCGCGACAGGCTCCGCAGTACGGCGGCGGGCTTGGTGCCGCCCTCGGTCTCGATCGTCCCGTCCACGGCGATCTGCACCCCGCCCGGCACCTCCTCGACCTCCGCAAGGTGGGCGGCCAGGCGGATGCGGGAGCCTGCCTTCACCGGGGACGGGAAACGCACCTTGTCCAGGCCGTAGTTGACCTTCGTGGTCACGCCCTGGACGTCCAGCAGCTCGGTGAACAGGGGGATGAAGAGGGAGAGGGTGAGATAGCCGTGGGCGATCGGGGCGCCGAAGGGGCCCTCGGCCGCGCGCTCGGGGTCGACGTGGATCCACTGGTGGTCGCCGGTCGCGTCGGCGAAGGTGTCGATACGGTCCTGGGTGACCTCGATCCAGTCGCTGGTGCCCAGGTCACTCCCGGCGAGCTTCTTCAGTTCGTCGAGGCCGTTGACGGTGACACTCATGTCGCTTTCCTTAGCTATGAGTTGGCGGAGCCGTGGCGTTTGCGCACACGGGACTTGAGGAGCTTCCCGGAGGCGGTGCGCGGGAGTTCCTCCGTGAGCACCACCGATTTCGGGAGCTTGTACTTGGCGAGGCGGCCGGACAGGGAGGCCAGCACCTCGTCGGGGTCGAGGACGGCTCCCTCGCGGGGGACGACCACCGCTCGCGGCACCTCGCCCCACTTGTCGTCCGGTACGCCGATGACCGCGCACTCCACGATGTCGGGGTGGGCGAGGAGGAGGTCCTCGATCTCGGCGGGGTAGATGTTCTCGCCACCGGAGATGATCATGTCCTTGAGGCGGTCGACGACGAAGACGTACCCGTCCTCGTCGACCCGGGCCGCGTCCCCGCTGCGGAACCAGCCGTCCGCGAAGGAGGCCGCGGTCTCCTCCGGCAACCCCCAGTAGCCGGACATGACATGGGGGCCGCGGACCATGATCTCGCCGGGCTCGTCGACGTCGACCGGGGTCAGGTCGGGCCGTACCACCCGTACGTCGCTGAAGAAGTGCGGCACGCCCGCCGAGCCCGCCTTGCTGACCGCGTGCTCGGCGTCGAGGAAGAGGGTGCCGGGCGAGGCCTCCGTCATGCCGTAGCCCTGGAGGAAGGTCAGCCCGCGTTCCTGGTAGGCCGCGATCAGCGGGGTCGGCACCGGGGAGCCGCCGCAGGTGAGGATGCGGAGGGAGGAGAGGTCGGCGTCCGGCCAGCGCGGGTGGCGGGCCACCTGGTCGAACATGGTCGGCACCCCGAACATGAAGGTGATCCGGTGCTGTTCGATCAGGTCGAGGGTGGTCTCCGGGTCGAAGCCCTCGACCAGGACACAGGTGCCGCCCTTGAGGAGGACCGGCAGGGTGAGCATGTTGAGGCCCGCCGTGTGGAACAACGGGGCGCAGACCAGGGCGCGTTCGTCGGCGATCAGGTCGGTGTCGACCAGGACGTTGACGGCGTTCCACGTCAGGTTGGAGTGCGTGAGCATCGCGCCCTTGGGGCGGCCGGTCGTCCCCGAGGTGTACATGATGATGCAGGTGTCGTCGGGGGTGACGGGCTCGTCGATCGGGTCGTCCGCCGCCGATGCCAGCAACTCCTCGTACTCGGAGCCCACTTCGACGTACATCCGGACGTCGGTGGTGCCGGGCAGGCCCGCGACGAGACCGGCGTGCGAGGGACCGTACAGCAGGGCCTTGGCGCCGGAGTCGGCGAGCTGGTAGGCGATCTCGGGGCCCGCGAGGCGGGTGTTGAGCGGGACGAAGACCGCGCCGAGGGTGCCGGCCGCGAACAGGGTCTCCAGGTGGGCGGGGTGGTTGGGGCCGAGGTAGGCGACGCGGTCGCCGCGGCGGAGGCCACGGGCGCGCAGGGCGTGCGCGAGGCGGGTGGTGCGCGTGTACAACGTGCGGTAGTCGGCGGACTGTTCACCGTGTACCAGCGCCGTGCGGTGCGGGGTCTTGCGGGCCCGGCGTGCGGGCCACGACCCCAGTCCCTCGTTGCGCATGTCGGCCCCTTATGCCTTGGTCAGCCCGAGCAGACGGGCGGCGTTCTCCTTGAGGATCTTCGGCCGGACCTCGTCCTTGATCGGCAGCTGCGCGAAGTCGGCGAGCCACCGGTCGGGGGTGAGGACGGGGAAGTCGGAGCCGAACAGGACCTTGTCCTTGAGCAGCGTGTTGGCGTACTGCACCAGCTGCGGCGGGAAGTACTTCGGCGACCAGCCGGACAGGTCGATGTGCACGCCCGGCTTGTGGCTGGCGACGGCGAGCGCCTCGTCCTGCCAGGGGAAGGAGGGGTGCGCAAGGATGATCTTGAGGTGCGGGAAGTCGGCCGCCACGTCGTCCACGTGCAGCGGGTTCGAGTACTTCAGCCTGATCCCGCCGCCGCCCGGGACGCCGGCGCCGATGCCGGTCTGCCCGGTGTGGAAGAGGGCGATGCCGCCCGTCTCCTCGATCACCTCGTAGAGGCCGTACGCCACCGCGCGGTCGTTCGGGAAGAAGCCCTGGATGCTGGGGTGGAACTTGAAGCCCTTCACCCCGTACTCCTCGACCAGGCGGCGGGCCTGCCGGACCCCCGCCTTGCCCCGGAAGGGGTCGACGGAGGCGAAGGGGATCAGCACGTCCGCGTTGGCGGCGGCGGCCTCGGCGACCTCCTCGTTGGGTACGGGCGCGGTGCCGGTCGCGGACTCGGCGTCCACCGTGAAGATCACGGCGGCCATGTTCCGCTCGCGGTAGTAGGCGGCGGTCTCCTCGATGGTCGGCTTCCGCTTTCCCTCGACCTTGAAGTAGGCGGAGGAGGCGTCGTGCAGGTCGTCGTCGAGGGAGGAGTGGCCCTTTGAGGAGACCTCGGCGTGGGTGTGGACGTCGATCGCCGTCAGTGCCTCGATGTCCATCACGCCTCCGGGAGCTTGGGCGCCGGGATGCCGACCGTCTGGAGTTCGGCGCCGACCGAGGTGGGGAAGGAGTCGGCCAGGGTGTCCGGGGTCCAGCCGCCGTCGGCGTAGGCGGCCCGGATCTCCTGGGGGTGCGACCAGAGTGCCACCTTGTCGCCGCCGATGCCGATGGCCTGGCCGGTGATGGAGCGGGCGGCCTCGGAGGCGAGGAAGGGGACGAGGGCCGCGCAGTCCTCCGGGGTGCCGAAGCCCTCCCCCTTGCGCAGGAAGTCCGGTAGCGGCTCGCCGTTCTTCATGGCCTCGACGTACGGGGCGAAGGCGGGGATGGTCTCGGTCATCGCGGTGGCGGCCACCGGGACTATCGCGTTGACCGTGATGCCCGCCCGGCCCAGCTCCATCGACCAGGTGCGGGCCATGGCGGCGATGCCGGCCTTGGCGGCGGCGTAGTTGGTCTGGCCGAAGTTGCCGCGCTGGCCGGCCGGGGAGCCGACCAGGATCAGGGTGCCTCCCTCGCCCTGCTCACGCATGCGTACCGCGGCGGCGCGGGCGCAGGTGAAGGTGCCCTTGAGGTGGGTGGTGATCACGGCGTCGAAGTCGTCGTCGGTCATCTTCCACAGCACCCGGTCGCGCAGGATGCCCGCGTTGGTGACCAGGATGTCGAGCCGGCCGAACTCCGCCACGGCCCGGTCGACCAGCCGGTCCGCGGCCTCGCTCGTCCCGACCGGGACCACCTCGGCGACCGCGGTGCCGCCGGCCTCGGTGATGGACTTCACGGCCTGCTCGGCGACGGCCTCGTCCACGTCGTTGACGACCACGCAGGCGCCGTGGGCGGCGAGTGCGTGGGCGTAGGCGAGGCCGAGGCCCCGGCCGCTGCCGGTGACGACGGCGGCCTTGCCGGTGAGATCGATGCTGGGCACGGGCGGTGTCCCTTCGGGTACGACGGTGCGGCTTCTCAGGTACGACGGGGCCGCGTCGCAGGTACGGCGGCTGCGGCTCCGAGATCGAAGCTAAGAGCAATAATTGTTGTCGTCAATAGTTGTTGCCGTTGCACGGTTGCGTCATGCTGGGATCTGCGCCAGCGACCGCCCCGCCACCGGGGCCCGGACCAGGGAGACCGCCATCACCCGCCAGCACACCGAGAACCCGACCTCGATCGACGCGGACGAGCCGTGGATGCGCGGGCTGCACGCGGACACGGGTTACCTGCTGTACCGCCTGGGTCTGCGCTCCGGGCAGCTCTTCAACACGTTCCTCCAGGAGTCGGGGCTGCGGCTGCGCCACTACGCGGTGCTGCGTTTCCTCGCCACCTCGCAGGGCGCGCTCCAGCGGGAGCTGAGCACCCGGCTCGGCTACGACCCGAGCGCGATCGTCGGCCTGGTCGACGACCTGGAGAAGCTGGGCTTCGCCGAGCGGCGCCCCTCCCCCGACGACCGCCGCAGCCGGATCGTCGTCCTCACCGAGGCCGGTCGCGCCTTCCTGCGGGACACCGACGAGGCGGGCCAGCGGGTCACGAACGATCTGCTGGGCCCGCTCGACCCCGCCGAGCGCCAGACGCTCCACCAGCTGCTGCTGCGCGTCGCCGACCGGCCATGACCGCCGCCGCCCGCTCCGCGCCCGACCGGCTCCTGGCGGTGCTGGCCGCGTTCGACCACGGGCATCCGGCGCTCAGCCTGAGCGGCATCAGCCGCCGGGCCGGGCTCTCCCTGACCACCGCCCACCGACTGGTCGGCGCGCTCACCGAGTGGGGCGCGCTGGAGCGGGACGCGGACGGTCTCTACCATGTGGGGCTGCGGCTCTGGGAGCTGGCCGCGCTGGCACCCCGGGGTCTCGCGCTGCGCCAGGTCGCACTGCCGTATCTGGAAGACCTGTACGAAGCCACCCATGAGAACGTGCAGTTGGCGGTGCGGGACGGCTCCGAGGTCGTCTACATCGAGTGGCTGTCGGGGCGTTCAGCGGTGGGTGTGCAGATCCGGGTGGGCGCCCGCTGGCCGCTGCACGCGACAGGGGTGGGCCTCGCCCTGCTCGCGCACGAGACACCCGGATTCCAGCAGGAGTACTGCGCGGGTCCGTTGCCCGCCTTCACGCCGTACACCATCACGGTTCCGGGCCGGTTGCGCCGCTCGCTGGCCGAAGTGCGGCGCATGGGAGTCGCGGTGAGCAGCCGTCAGGTGACCGACGACGCGCTGTCGGTGGCGGCTCCGGTGCGCGGGGCGGCGGGGCAGGTGGTCGCGGCCGTCTCGGTGGTGGTGCCCCAGGCCGATGCCCAGGTACCGGCGCTGGTCCCGGCGGTACGGCTGGCGGCCCGCGGGATCTCCCGCGCACTGGGCTGGCAGCCGGAACGGCCGGAACAGGCCGGGTAGCGCGGCCGGGTGACGGCGGACGGGCCCGCTCCCGCCATGTGACCGGATCGGGGCCCGGCGGAGACGTGACGTGGGTCAGCCGAGAGCCGTCGTCGCCGTGTACGTCAGCTCGTCGTCCTCGTGGTGGGCCGTGCCCCGGCAGGTGAGGGTTGTGGCGGTGGAGACCTGGGGACGGGTGACCCGCCAGTGTGCCGTGAGGCGCTCGCCCGGGTCCAGGCGGGCCACGTGCCGGTTCGGGGGCGGACGGAGCGTCCCTGCGGGGCACGGGCGTGTCGTCCCGGTCCACCGGAACCCGCTGACCTCTCAGGAGGGCAGCCCCGCGCGCAGCCGTCGGTCGCGCGGGGCCCGGGTGCGGTCGAGGCGGGCGTCGAGCAGTTGCCGTGCCGCCTCGCAACGGCCGTCCGACACCAGGGCGTACAGGAGGGTCTCCTCCACCACCTCCCGCTGCGCCGCGCTGCCGCCGACCCGGCGCAGCACCGGCAGCAGCGCGTCGAGCCCCCGGGCCGCCTCGTGGAAGCGCTCCTCGACAAGCGCCGCGAACGCCTCGCACAGCGGGGCGACTATCTCGCGCTGCACCTCGTCGGCGCCTGCGGCGTGATCGCGCAGGCGGCGCAGCGCGGCCAGATCCCCGGCGGCGGTGAGGGCGATGGCCGCGTGCAGGGCGGTGAAGGCGGTCTGCGGACGCTCCAGTACGTCGCGTTCCACCGCCTCCAGGACCCCCGCGACAGGGAGATCTCCTTGCCAGCTGTCGCTCACCCGGGCCCGCCACAGCAGCGACCCCGAGTCCACCAGGGCCCGTACCCCGCTCACCACCCGGCCCGGCGCGAGCTGCGCGAACCACCGCCTGCGGACGGCGGCCGGGTCGTCGAGGGCGAGTTCGTGCAGGGCGATGTGCCAGGAGAAGTGCGCCCGGTGCACCGCGCCCCGCCCGCGCCCGGACACCCAGCCGTCGAGCCAGTCCCGGCCCGCCTCGTGCGCCCCGGACTCGTAGTGGACATGGGCCAGCGCGTGCACCGCGTGCCCGGAGGCCGGCTCGGTGGCCAGCGCGCGGTGGGCCAGCTCCCCCGCCTCGTGCAGCCGGCCCTGCTCCTGGCGCAGGAAGGCCAGCAGCGAGGTGTGGAACCAGTGCCCGTCGTACGCGGGCGAGGTCAGGTCGAGCAGCCGCAGGGCGTCGTCGTCCTGCAGATCGCTCACTCCGGAGAACGCGATGGTCGGCACGGCCGCCGCGAGCGCCAGCGCGTCCCCGCGGTGCTCCCGAAGATGCCGTACGAGCGCCTCGTCCCCGTCGTCACCGGTCACCCCGCGCGTGACCACGTCCACGAAGGACCGCTCGCGTTCGTCCGCGCGTTCGCGGGCGCTGCGCTGGGCGTCGGCGAGGGCGCGCGGCACGTCGACGGAGGCGGCGCACTCGTGGCCCAGCAGGGCGAGGGCCGCGTGGCCGACGGCGAAGCCGGGGTCGAGGGCGACCGCGCGGGTGAAGGCGTCCTCGGCGCCGGAGCGCACCTTGAGGACCCGGTCGAGGCCGCTGCGGTAGGAGGCGGCCGCCTCGGCGTGGGTGGACAGGGGCAGCCCGTGGCCGTCCACCGGCCGCCGCGAGCCCCGCCGGCGCTCCGGGAGCGGCAGCAGCCGCTGGGCCAACTCGGCTGCCTGGACGCGGATCTCGGGGATCGCCGTGGTCTCCCACAGCTCGCCCCGGCGCGGGGCACCGAGGGTGAACAGGGGCCCTGCGGCGCGGCCTCGGGCGTCGAGGAGCCGTCCGTCGCGGGTGGCGACGCCCATGCCCAGCGGGCCGGGGACGGCGAGACCGGCGGTGAACAGGGCCTGCCACAGAGGCGTGTCGAGGCGGCGGCCCGGTCCGGTGCAGTCGACCACCCAACCGACGTGCACCACATGGCCGTTGGACAACTCGACGGCGAGGGAGCCGGGTTCGCCGTCCGTGACGCGGGCGACCGTTCCGGTGTGGACGTGCAGGCGCCGGGCGGTGCGGGCGCGGGAGACGTGTTCGGCGGTGGCGGGGGCCATCCGGTGGCGGTGGGTGTTCCACAGGGCGCCCTCGCGAGCCAGGAACTCCTCGCGCTCCTCGGGGGTGAGGCTGCGCCACAGCCGTGCGGTGTGCGGGCGGAGGCTGTCCAGGCCGGGGCGCCAGTCGCCGTGGATGCGCACGGAGTGGCTCACATGGCGGTAGACCGCGCGGCGCAGCCGGCCGAGCGAGGTGCCGTCGAGGCCCTCCGGGGCGGGCATGGGGCCGGCCGGGCCGAGTGCATGGGACTGGGGGAGCAGTCCGCTGCGGGAGAGGGCATGCACGGTGCGGCCGGGGCGGTCGAGGGTGAGGGCGAGGTCGACGGCGGTCAGACCGGTACCGACCAGCAGGACGTCCTGTGGGCTGTCCCGCACCGGGTCCAGGGCGTTCGGGGCCCACGGGGTGCCGACGAAGCGGTCCGAGGCGCGCAGGGCGGCCGGCGCCCAGCCGGCGGTGGCCCCGGCGGGACCGGTGGCCAGGACCGCGCTGTCCGCCACCACGAGTCCCCCGTCGGCGAGGCGGAGTTCCACCCGGCCGTCGGGGGTGCCGGTACAGGACTCCGCGCGGGTGCGCAGCCGGCGGACCGCGACCGTGCCGTGGGCGCGGACGAGGGCCTGGCCGAGGGTGTCGGCGAGGTAGGCGCCGTAGCGGTAGCGGGTGGCGAAGTCGGCGCCGGTGACGGTGGGTTCGCCGTGCCGGCACAGCCAGCGGAGGAAGTGCCCGGGGTCGTCCGGGTAGGCGCTCATGTTGCCGGCGGGCACGTTGAGGCGGTGCCGGGGGTCGCGGGTGGCGTACGCGGTGCCCCGGCCCGCCTCCGGGGCCGGGTCGATCAGGACGAGGTCGAGAGGGGTCCGGCGGCGGTGCGCCGTCTCGCAGAGCTGGACGGCGGTGAGGCTGCCCGCCGCTCCTGCTCCCACGATGGCCACGCTCTGCCGCTTGCGGACGTCGGTCACGGAATACCTCCGGCGGGGGTCGGCGTGCTGGTTCTCTACTATTCCGATCGGGTAGGTGGGGAAGCCGTCCCGGGAGGGGGATCTCACCGGAAACTCAGGCCGCCGGTCGGGGCGTTCATACTCTGTTCACGAACGGAGGCGGGGACAACCGGGGTTCCGGTCGACTCGCTCCGGCTTCGCAAAGCGACGCCCGGTGCTCCTCATGGGAATCTCAGGGATCACCCCCGCGATTCAAAGGAACCACCCATACAACCGGCGCAGGATGCCCTGACACAGGTGGACAAGTCAGGAAGGCGTGTCGTGGGCGTCCAGCACATATCGAACGGGTCCGGTCGGCAGTCGCAGAGGTGGTCCCGGCGCGGAGTCCTCGCCGCTCTCGGCGCGGTGCCGGCGGGGGCCGCGCTGGCCGGATGCAGTTCTTCTGCGGACGCCTCGGCCGCCACGGACGGCAAGGGTGCGACGGCCTCGGTCAAGTCCGCGACCAAGAAGGCCACGATCACGGTCACGCCGGTCCCCGGCACGAAGAAGGCCGACTTCACCAGCCCGGTCGAGGTCACGGTGACCGACGGCACGCTGGCCTCCGTGACCGTCGCGGGCAACGACGGCTCGGCGCTGCCGGGCACCTTCAACGACGCGAAGACGAAATGGACGTCGGCGAAGAACCCGTACTCCGGCACGAAGTACACGGTGACGGCGAAGGCGCAGGGCGCGACCGACCAGACGGTGGCCACCTTCACCACGACGTCGCCCGGTGAGACCTTCATCGGCTACTTCACGCCCGAGGCGGACTCCACGTCCGGTGTCGGCATGCCGGTGTCGATCAACTTCACGCACGCGGTCGCGGACCGGGCGGCGGTCCAGAAGGCGATCACGGTGACGGCCGAGCCCGAGGTCGAGATCGTCGGGCACTGGTTCAGCGACACCCGGCTCGACTTCCGGCCGGAGACGTACTGGGCGGCCGGCACCAAGATCACCCTCAGTCTGCGGCTGAAGGACGTCGAGGGAACCGACGGTGTCTACGGTACGCAGTCGAAGGACGTCACCTTCCACATCGGCCGGGAGCAGATCTCCACGGTCGACCTGTCGACGAAGCAGATGGTCGTCAAGCGGGACGGCGCCACCTACGCCGGCTTCCCGGTCTCCGGCGGCGACTCAGACCACACCACCTGGTCCGGGATCATGGTGATCAGCGAGCGGTTCAAGCAGACCCGGATGGAGTCCTCCACGGTCGGCCTCGGCGACGAGTACGACATCTCCGACGTCCCGCACGCCCAGCGCCTGACCACCTCCGGCACCTTCGTGCACGGCAACTACTGGGCCTCCACCTCGGTGTTCGGCAGCCAGAACACCAGCCATGGCTGTGTCGGCCTGCACGACACCAAGGGCGCGAACGACTCCTCGGTCGCCGGCTACAAGTTCTACGAGAGTTCGATGCTCGGCGATGTGGTGATCGTCAGGAACTCCGGCGAGAAGACCGTCGAGGCCTCCAACGGCCTCAACGGCTGGAACCTGTCCTGGTCGGACTGGAAGGCCGGCAGCGCGGTCTGACGCGGCGGCGCCTTCACCGCCTGAACTCCGTTGAGAAACAAGGAGATTCTTTGTTTTAACTCTTGACGACCGCAGGCACGGAGAGCACATTGGGCCCACTTTGAGAGCGCTCTCAGCCATGTTTCCCGGCGCTCCCAAGGGCATCCCGCGCACCCCCACTCCGTACCTGAGAGGCACCCCATGAGTGAAACCTCCGGTATACCCCCTGCGGATCACAGACGGCGGCGCTCCTTCCGCCGTGCCCTCGTCGCCGTACTCGCCACGATCGGTCTGGCGGCCGCCGCCGCCACGACCGCCACCCTCCCCGCCAGCGCCTCCGCGCCCGGTGTGCCGTCCGGCTGGAGCCAGGTCTTCCTCGACGACTTCAACGGCGCCGCCGGCGCCGGCGTCAACACCTCCAACTGGCAGTACGACACCGGGACCTCGTACCCGGGCGGCGCCGCAAACTGGGGCACCGGCGAGGTCGAGACGATGACCTCCAGCACCGCCAACGTCGCCCTCGACGGCAGCGGCAACCTGAAGATCACCCCGGTCCGCGACGCGTCCGGCAACTGGACGTCGGGCCGGATCGAGACCACCCGCACCGACTTCCAGCCCCCGGCCGGCGGCAAGCTGCGCGTCGAGGCACGTCTCCAGATGCCGAACGTCACCGGCACCGCCGCCTACGGCTACTGGCCCGCGTTCTGGATGCTGGGCGCGCCCTACCGGGGCAACTACCAGAACTGGCCGGGCGTCGGCGAGCTGGACATCATGGAGAACGTCCAGGGCCTGAACAAGGTCTGGGCGACCATGCACTGCGGCACCAGCCCCGGCGGCCCCTGCAACGAGACCACCGGTATCGGCAACTCCACCGCCTGCCCGAACACCACCTGCCAGTCCGGCTTCCACACCTACACGATGGAGTGGGACCGCTCGGTGAGCCCCGAGGCGATCCGCTTCTACGTGGACGGGGTCAACTACCAGACGGTGACGGCCAGTCAGGTGGACGCCACCACCTGGGCGAACGCCACGAACCACGGCTTCTTCGTCATCCTGAACGTGGCCATGGGCGGCGGCTTCCCGGCCGCGTTCGGCGGCGGCCCTACCAGCGCCACCGAGTCCGGCCACCCGATGGTCGTGGACTACGTGCAGGTCCTGCAGTCCAGTGGGAGCGGTACCACCACCCCGCCGCCCGGCAACCGGGACGCCTACAGCGCGATCCAGGCCGAGTCGTACGACAGCCAGTCCGGAGTCACCGCGGAGACCACCACCGACACCGGCGGCGGCCAGGACCTCGGCTACATCGCCAACGGCGACTGGGCACTGTACAAGGGCGTCAACTTCGGCTCCACCGCGGCAACCCAGTTCAACGCGAGGGTGGCGAGTGGCGCGGCCTCCGGGGTGAGCGGCCTGGTCCAGGTGCGGCTGGACAGTCCGTCCAACTCCCCTGTCGGCAGCTTCGCCGTGGGCAACACCGGCGGCTGGCAGACCTGGCAGACGGTCCCGGCCAACATCAGCGCGGTGACGGGCACCCACGACGTCTATCTGACCTTCAGCAGCGGCCAGCCGGCGGACTTCGTGAACGTGAACTGGTTCGACTTCGGGCACTGACCCGGCCGCCGGGGATGTCTCGCGGGGGTCGCCTCGCGGGGCATCCCCGTGTCCGCGGGCGGCACGTCCGCCGCTCAGCGCCCCACACCGCAGCGCCGCGCGATGGCCTTCAGGCGCTCCAGTTCGCGTTGTGCCGCGGTGACATGGGCGAGGTCGAGGGCCATCCAGGCACGGGCGGTGACATAGCGGATGTCCTCGCGGGTGGCCGCGTCGAGGCCGACGGCACCCCGGAGACCGGTAGCCGGTGACCGCCGGCGAGACCTCGACGTGATCGAGGCGGTCCCGCAGATACAAGGGGACCGACGGCGTCGCGTCGTTGACGTAGTCGCGCGCCTGCCGGTCCGCCTCGCAGGGACGGGGCGGCGGAGCCCAGGGAAGGCCGGCCTCCCGGGCCGTGTCGTCCATGTCCGCCAGCCAGGCGCGGGCGGCGGCCCGATCACCCTCGGCGGCGAGTGCGCGGGCGTTGTCCAGCAGGGAGCGCAGTCGGGCTCGGGCTTCTGGGTCCTCGCCCGTCCGGGCGTCGAGACAGCCGGACCACACGTCGAACGCCTTGCTCAACTCGGCGTCCAGCAGAGCCTCGTACACGTCCGACACTGCGTCGGCTCTCCCCTCCGGCCGTCCCGCGCGGACGGCAGCGGTTCACGACAGAGGGGGCGCCGGCCCCGTCGCTCGCGAATTTCCGGGCCGGTTCAGCGCAGCTCCGCCCGGAACGCCACCGGTGTCTGACCCGTGTGCAGATGGAAGAACTTGGAGAAGTTCGCCGCGTCCGGGAAGCCGATCGCCACGCCCACCCGGCCGATCGGGAGGTCGGTGTGGGCCAGCAGGCGTTTGGCCTCCAGGACGACCCGCTTGTCGATGAACCCCTTCGGGGTCTCCCCGGTCGCGGCGCGCACTGCGCGGACCAGGGTGCGGCGGGAGTAACCGAGGGCGTCGGCGTAGGCGCTGACACTGTGGTTGGTGGCGAAGTCCTGTTCCACCGCGTCCCTGAAAAGGGTGAATGTCGTATCGGCCTGGCGGCGGGCCGCCTCCGCCGAGCTGGCCGCGAGATGCGCGAGCCGCAGCAGGAGCGCCGTGAGCGAGTGCCGTAGGACCGAGGTGTGCAGGCTCAGGGGGAGGGTCGCGGTGTCCTCGTACTCGCGTTGCAGGTTCGCGAGCGACGCCTGCAACGCGGTGAGCTGCGGCGCGTCCGGGCGGAGCAGGGGCGGCAGGTCGTAGCGGTAGAGGCCGGTCGCCTCCACGATCGCCCTCGGCAGGAAGCCGGGCTGCATGGTCAGGACGCTTCCGCGGTACTCGCAGCTCCGCGAGAAGCGGTGCACCTGTCCGGGCCGGATCCACAGCAGGTCACCGGCCCGTGCCTCGTACTCGGCGAAGTCGATCATGTGGCGGACCGGGCCCTCGGTGAAGAGCATGACCACGTGGAAGTCGATGCGGTGGATGCGTTCCAGGGGGGTGTCGGCGTGCCACATGCGCTCGGTCCCCATCGGGCCGACCTGTATGCCGACACCGCCGACGCTCAGATCCACCGGGAAGGGGAAGGTTCTGATTCCGTCACCGTCGCCTGCACCTTCGGGCGTTCTGTCCGCCATGTCCTTCTCGTGCCGTCCCTGTCGAAGATCCGTGTCCCACTTTCACCACAGGCTGACACACTCCAACCTTCCCTCCCAAAAGTCAGACTTTTACTTTTGAACGCGTCAGGCCAGTCAGAACGCTTCTAACGAGGACTTCTTGAAGATGAGCACGCAGACATCAGACGGCTTCGAGTGGACCGACCTCGACCGGCGTGCCGTGGACACCGCGCGCCTCCTGGCGGCCGACGCCGTGCAGCAGGTCGGCAACGGGCATCCCGGCACCGCGATGAGCCTGGCCCCGGCCGCGTACACGATCTTTCAGAAGGTGATGCGGCACGACCCGGCCGACCCGGAGTGGACCGGCCGGGACCGTTTCGTCCTCTCCCCCGGCCACACCTCGCTGACCCTCTACACCCAGCTGTTCCTCGCCGGCTACGAGGTCGAGCTGGACGATCTCAAGGCCTTCCGGACGCACGGCTCCAAGACCCCCGGCCACCCCGAGTACGGCCACACCGCCGGCGTCGAGACCACCACGGGCCCGCTCGGCCAGGGCGTCGCCAACGCGGTGGGCATGGCGATGGCCGCCCGCTACGAGCGCGGCCTCTTCGACCCGGAGGCCCCCGAGGGCAGCTCCCCCTTCGACCACACCGTCTGGGCGATCGTCTCGGACGGCGACCTGGAGGAGGGCGTCTCCGCCGAGGCCTCCTCGATGGCCGGCCACCAGAAGCTCGGCAACCTGGTCTTCCTCTACGACGACAACCACATCTCCATCGAGGGCGACACCGCGACCGCGTTCTCCGAGGACGTCCTCAAGCGATACGAGGCCTACGGCTGGCACACCCAGCGCATCGAACCCACCGCCGAGGGCGACGTCGACGTCCCTGCTCTGTACACCGCCCTGAAGGCCGCCCAGGCCGAGACCGGGCGGCCGTCGATCATCGCGATGCGCACGATCATCGCCTGGCCCGCGCCGAACGCGCGGAACACCGAGGCCTCCCACGGCTCCGCGCTCGGCGCGGACGAGGTCGCCGCCACCAAGCGCGTCCTCGGCTTCGACCCCGGCCAGTCCTTCCAGGTCGACGCCGATGTGCTGGCCCACACCCGCCGGGCGCTCGACCGGGGCGCCGAGGCCCATGCAGCCTGGGACAAGCGCATCGCCGAGTGGCGTACCGCCCGGCCGGAGCACGCGCAGCTCTTCGACCGGGTCGTCGCCGGCCAGCTCCCCGACGGCTGGGAGTCCGAGATCCCCGTCTTCGAGGAAGGCAAGTCCGTCGCCACCCGGGCCGCCTCCGGCAAGGTCCTCCAGGCGCTCGGCCCGGTGCTGCCCGAGCTGTGGGGTGGCTCCGCCGACCTCGCCGGCTCGAACAACACCACCATCGACAAGACGTCCTCCTTCCTGCCGAAGGGCAACCCGCTGCCCGAGGCCGACCCGTACGGCCGTACCGTCCACTTCGGCATCCGCGAGTTCTCGATGGCCGCCGAGATGAACGGCATAGCGCTGCACGGCAACACCCGGATCTACGGCGGCACCTTCCTGGTGTTCTCCGACTACATGCGCAACGCCGTCCGTATGGCCGCGCTCATGCAGCTCCCCGTGACCTACGTCTGGACGCATGACTCCATCGGTCTCGGCGAGGACGGCCCCACCCACCAGCCGGTCGAGCACCTCGCCTCGCTGCGGGCCATCCCGGGCCTGAACGTCGTCCGCCCGGCCGACGCCAACGAGACCGCGACGGCCTGGGCCGAGATCCTGAGGAGGCACGCCACGCACCCGGCCCCGCACGGGCTCGCGCTGACCCGCCAGGGCGTGCCGACGTACGCGCCGAACCCGGACGCGGCCAAGGGCGGCTACGTGCTGCGCGAGTCGTCCACCGAGACCCCCGAGGTGATCGTCATCGCCACCGGTTCCGAGGTGCACCTCGCCGTCGAGGCGCGCGACCTCCTGGAGGCCGAGGGGATCGGCACCAGGGTGGTGTCGATGCCGTCCGTGGAGTGGTTCGAGGAGCAGCCGCGCGAGTACCGCGAGAGCGTCCTGCCGCCGGCCGTGAGGGCGCGGGTCGCCGTCGAGGCCGGGATCGGCCTGACCTGGTACCGCTTCGTCGGCGACGCCGGACGGATCGTCTCCCTGGAGCACTTCGGTGCCTCCGCCGACGCCAAGACCCTGTTCGCCGAGTTCGGCTTCACCGCCGAGAACGTGGCCACCGCGGCCCGCGAGTCCCGCGCCGCCGCCCGAACCGCCTGATCCGCCTGTCAGAAGCACCACCAGAAGCACCAGAAGAGCCAGAAGAGTTCCGGTAGAGGAAGATGATCACTGTGACCGAAGCAACCGCCACCGCGGGAGCACTGAAGAACCTGTCCGACGAGGGCGTCTCGATCTGGCTGGACGACCTGTCGCGCAAGCGGATCAGCACCGGCAACCTGGCCGAGCTCGTCGCGACGAGGAACGTCGTCGGCGTCACCACCAACCCCTCGATCTTCCAGGCCGCCATCGGCTCGGGTGAGGGGTACGAGGAGCAGCTGGCCGACCTGGCCGTACGGGGTGTCACGGTCGACGAGGCGGTGCGCATGATGACGACCGCCGATGTGCGGGCGGCCGCCGACATCCTGCGGTCCGTCTACACCTCATCGCATGGTGTGGACGGCCGGGTGTCCATCGAGGTCGACCCCCGTCTCGCCCACGACACGGCCGCGACCGTCGCCGAGGCCAAGCAGCTGGCCTGGCTGGTCGACCGCCCCAACGTCATGATCAAGATCCCGGCGACCAAGGCCGGTCTCCCGGCGATCACCGAGGTCATCGCCCAGGGCATCAGCGTCAACGTCACGCTGATCTTCTCGCTGGAGCGCTATCGCGAGGTCATGGCCGCCTACCTGGCCGGCCTGGAGCGGGCCGCCGCCAAGGGCCTGGACCTCTCCACGATCCACTCCGTGGCCTCCTTCTTCGTCTCCCGCGTCGACGCCGAGATCGACAAGCGGCTGACGGTCCTCGGCACCGACGAGGCGCTGGCGCTCAAGGGCCGGGCGGCGCTGGCCAACGCGCGGCTCGCCTACGAGGCCTACGAGGAGGTCTTCTCGTCGGACCGCTGGACCGCGCTCGGCGGTGCCAGGGCCAACAAGCAGCGCCCGCTGTGGGCCTCCACCGGCGTGAAGGACCCGTCGTACAAGGACACCCTCTACGTCGACGAGCTGGTCGCGCCCGGCACCGTCAACACCATGCCGGAGGCGACGCTCAACGCGACCGCCGACCACGGCGACGTCCGCGGTGACACGGTGACCGGCGGCTATGCCCAGGCCCGCGCCGACCTGGCGGCCGTCGAGCGGCTCGGTATCTCCTACGACGAGGTCGTGGGCAAGCTGGAGGACGAGGGCGTCGCCAAGTTCGAGGTGGCCTGGCAGGAGCTGCTGGACGCCGTCACGAAGTCCTTGAACAGCAAGGGAGTTGACGCGTAATGAGCGAGACCGCCAAGGAAGTGCGGGTGCCGGTGGTGCCCGCCGCCGAGTGGAAGAACCCGTTGCGGGACGAGCGCGACCGGCGGCTGCCGAGGGTCGCCGGGCCGTCGGGCCTGGTCATCTTCGGGGTGACCGGGGACCTGTCCCGCAAGAAGCTGATGCCGGCCGTCTACGACCTGGCCAACCGCGGTCTGCTGCCGCCGGGCTTCTCGCTCGTCGGTTTCGCCCGCCGGGACTGGGAGGACCAGGACTTCGCCGAGGTCGTCCACGACGCGGTGCGCGAGCACTCACGGACCCCGTTCCGTGAGGAGGTGTGGCAGCAGCTCGCCGAGGGCATGCGCTTCATCCCCGGCGACTTCGACGACGACACCGCGTTCAAGCAGCTCAAGAACGCCGTCGACGAGCTGGACGGCTCCCGCGGCACCGGCGGCAACTTCGCCTTCTACCTCTCAGTGCCACCGAAGTTCTTCCCGAAGGTCGTGCAGCAGCTGAAGAAGGTCGGCCTGGCCACCCCGCCGGCCGGGTCCTGGCGGCGGGCGGTCATCGAGAAGCCGTTCGGCCACGACCTGAAGTCGGCCCAGGACCTCAACAAGGTCGTGCACGAGGTGTTCGAACCGGAACAGGTCTTCCGGATCGACCACTACCTGGGCAAGGAGACCGTCCAGAACATCCTGGCGCTGCGCTTCGCCAACCAGATGTACGAGCCGATCTGGAACCGCTCGTACGTCGACCACGTGCAGATCACCATGGCCGAGGACATCGGCATCGGCGGCCGGGCGGGGTACTACGACGGCATCGGGTCGGCCCGTGACGTCATCCAGAACCATCTGCTCCAGCTGATGGCGCTGACCGCCATGGAGGAGCCGATCGCGTTCGACGCGGACGCGCTGCTCACCGAGAAGCTGAAGGTCCTGAAGTCGGTGCGGCTGCCGGAGGACCTGGGCGAGCACACCGTGCGCGCCCAGTACGCCGAGGGCTGGCAGGGCGGCGAGAAGGTGATCGGCTACCTCCAGGAGGAGGGCATCGACCCCAACTCGAAGACCGACACCTACGCCGCGATCAAGGTGGAGATCGACAACCGCCGCTGGGCGGGCGTCCCCTTCTACCTGCGCACCGGCAAGCGGCTCGGCCGCCGTGTCACCGAGATCGCCGTCGTCTTCCAGCGGGCCCCGCACTCCCCCTTCGACTCCACGGCCACCGAGGAACTCGGCGCGAACGCGATCGTCTTCCGCGTCCAGCCCGACGAGGGCATGACCGTCCGGTTCGGCTCCAAGGTGCCGGGCACGTCCATGGAGATCCGGGACGTGACGATGGACTTCGCGTACGGCGAGTCGTTCACGGAGTCCAGCCCCGAGGCGTACGAGCGGCTCATCCTGGACGTGCTGCTCGGTGACGCCAATTTGTTCCCCCGTCACCAGGAAGTGGAAGAGTCCTGGAAGATCCTCGACCCGATCGAGACGTACTGGGCGGAGCATGGCAGGCCCGCGCAGTACGAGTCGGGCACCTGGGGACCGAAGGAAGCCGACGAGATGCTCGCACGAGACGGACGGAGCTGGCGCAGGCCATGAAGATCGACCTGACCGACACCACGGCAAGCAAGATCAACAAGGCGCTGGTGCAGGGTCGCCGCGCCATCGGAACCCCTGCGGTGGGCATGGTCCTGACGATGGTGATCGTCACGGACGAGGAGAACGCCTACGACTCGATCAAGGCCGCCGAGGAGGCCTCGCACGAGCACCCCTCGCGCACCCTGGTCGTCATCAAGCGGCATGTGCGTACCCTGCGCGACCGCACCGCCTCCCGTCTGGACGCGGAGGTCCGGGTCGGCTCCGAGGCCGGCACCGGCGAGACGGTCGTGCTGCGGACGTACGGTGAGGTCTCCGACCACGCCGACTCGGTCGTACTGCCGCTGCTGCTGCCGGACGCCCCGGTCGTCGTGTGGTGGCCGGTGGAGGCCCCCGACACCCCGTCCAAGGACCCGCTCGGCGCCCTCGCCCAGCGCCGGATCACCGACCTGTACGCCGTCGACCGGCCGCTGCAGGTCCTGGAGACCCGCGCCCGCAACTACGCGCCCGGCGACACCGACCTCGCCTGGACCCGGCTCACCCTGTGGCGCTCCATGCTGGCCGCCGCCCTCGACCAGGCCCGGGTCACCGTGACCTCGGCGGCCGTCGAGGCCGAGGCGGCCAACCCCAGCGCCGAGCTCCTCGCCCGCTGGCTGGAGGCCCGGCTGGGCGTCACGGTGGACCGCGTGGTCTCCCCCGGCCCGTTCGTCACGGCCGTCCGGCTCGGCACCGCGGGCGGCGAGATCGTCATCGACCGCCCCGAGGGCCCGCTGGCCACCCTGACCCTGCCGGGCCAGCCGCCGCGCACCCTCGCACTGAAGGTCCGTCCCACCTCCGAACTGATCGCCGAGGAACTGCGCCGCCTCGACGCCGACGAGATGTACGCCATCGCCCTGCGGGGCGAGGGCACCAAGGAGACCGCTTCCGATGTCTGACACCCCCCGGCTCACCCGGCGGCCCGAGTGGACCGCCCTGGAGGACCACCGCGCCCAGGGACAGCAGGTCCTGCGTGAGCTGTTCGCGGCCGACCCGGCACGCGCCGAGCGGTACGTCGTACGCGTCGGTGACCTGTACATCGACTACAGCAAGCACCTGATCACGGACGAGACCCTCGCCCTGCTCCAGGAACTGGCCACCGCCACCGACGTGTCCGGGCTGCGGGACGCGATGTTCCGCGGTGAGAAGATCAACGTCACCGAGCGGCGGGCGGTCCTGCACACGGCGCTGCGCGCTCCGCGCGACGCGGTGATCGAGGTCGACGGCGAGAACGTCGTACCGGCCGTGCACGCCGTACTCGACAAGATGAGCGACTTCGCCGAGCGGGTCCGCTCCGGCGAGTGGACCGGCCACACCGGCAAGCGCATCAGGAACGTCGTCAACATCGGCATCGGCGGCTCCGACCTGGGCCCGGCGATGGCCTACGAGGCCCTGCGGGCCTTCACCGCACGGGAGTTGACGTTCCGTTTCGTCTCCAACGTGGACGGTGCGGACCTGCACGAGGCAACCCGGGACCTGGACCCGGCGGAGACCCTGTTCATCGTCGCCTCGAAGACGTTCACCACGATCGAGACGATCACCAACGCGACCTCGGCGCGCAAGTGGCTGCTGGACGGTCTGGACGATGGGGGTACCTCCCATTCGAGCGCATTCGAGAATGGGGGAGACAAGGCGGTGGCCAAGCATTTCGTGGCCCTGTCCACGAACGCCGAGAAGGTGACGGACTTCGGTATCGACCCGGACAACATGTTCGAGTTCTGGGACTGGGTCGGCGGCCGCTACTCCTTCGACTCCGCCATCGGCCTCTCCCTGATGATCGCCATCGGCCCGGACCGCTTCCGCGAGATGCTCGACGGCTTCCACCTGGTCGACGAGCACTTCCGCACCGCCCCCGCCGAGTCCAACGCACCTCTGCTGCTCGGTCTGCTGGGGATCTGGTACGGCAACTTCTTCGACGCCCAGTCGCACGCGGTGCTGCCGTACTCCCACTATCTCTCCAAGTTCACCGCCTACCTGCAGCAGCTGGACATGGAGTCCAATGGCAAGTCGGTGGACCGGGAGGGCGAGCCGGTGGACTGGCAGACGGGTCCCGTGGTGTGGGGCACGCCCGGCACCAACGGCCAGCACGCCTACTACCAGCTGATCCACCAGGGCACGAAGCTGATCCCGGCCGACTTCATCGGCTTCGCCGAGCCGGTCGCCGAGCTGAGCGGTGAACTCAAGGCGCAGCACGACCTGTTGATGGCGAACTTCTTCGCCCAGACCCAGGCGCTGGCCTTCGGCAAGACGGCCGAGGAGGTCCGCGCGGAGGGCGTCGCGGAGGAGCAGGTCGCGCACCGCACCTTCAAGGGCAACCACCCGACCACGACGATCCTGGCCCGTGAGCTGACCCCCTCCGTACTCGGCCAGCTGATCGCGCTGTACGAGCACAAGGTGTTCGTCCAGGGCGCTGTCTGGAACATCGACTCCTTCGACCAGTGGGGCGTGGAGCTGGGCAAGGTCCTCGCCAAGCGCATCGAACCCGCGCTCACCGAGGGCGCTGACGTGCCCGGCCTCGACCCGTCCACCACCGCTCTCGTCTCCACGTACCGCACGCTTAGGAAGTGAACTGACATGCAGCTCGGTCTTATCGGTCTCGGCAAGATGGGCGGCAACATGCGCGAGCGGCTCCGCCGCGCGGGCCACACCGTCATCGGCTACGACCGCAATCCCGACGTCTCCGACGTCAAGAGCCTTGAGGAACTGGTCGGGAAGCTCGACGCCCCGCGCACGGTCTGGGTGATGGTTCCGGCCGGCTCCGCCACCCAGTCCGTCGTCGACGAGCTCAAGGACCTGCTGTCCGACGGCGACACGGTGGTCGACGGCGGCAACTCCCGCTGGACGGACGACGAGAAGCACGCCGCCGAGCTCGGCATCAAGGGCATCGGCTTCGTCGACGCCGGTGTCTCCGGCGGTGTGTGGGGCCTGCAGAACGGCTACGCCCTGATGGTCGGCGGCGACAAGGAGCACGTCGAGCGGCTGAAGCCGATCTTCGAGGCGCTCAAGCCGGAGGGCCCGTACGGCTATGTCCACGCGGGCCGGGTCGGCGCCGGACACTTCTCCAAGATGGTCCACAACGGCATCGAGTACGCGATGATGCAGGCCTATGCCGAGGGCTGGGAGCTCCTGGAGAAGGTCAAGTCGGTGGACAACGTCCGCGAGGTCTTCCGCTCCTGGCAGGAGGGCACCGTCATCCGCTCCTGGCTGCTCGACCTCGCGGTCAAGGCCCTGGACGAGGACCAGCACCTGGACAAGCTGCGCGGCTACGCGGAGGACTCCGGCGAGGGCCGCTGGACCGTCGAGGCGGCCATCGACAACGCGGTGCCGCTCCCGGCGATCACCGCCTCCCTGTTCGCGCGGTTCGCGTCCCGCCAGGACGACTCCCCGCAGATGAAGATGGTCGCGGCCCTGCGCAACCAGTTCGGCGGCCACGCGGTCGAGTCCGCGAAGGAGTGACCGACGGTGGGGGACCTCCTTCTGGTCCGCCACGGTGAGACGGAGTGGAGCCTGTCGGGCCGGCACACCAGCTGGACCGACCTGCCCCTCACCCAGCACGGCGAGGAACAGGCCAAGTCCCTCGCCCCGCTGCTCACCGACCGGACCTACGCACTGGTACTGGCCAGCCCGCTGAACCGCGCGATACGCACGGCGGAACTGGCCGGTCTCGCCGGGGTCGTACCCGACCCCGACCTGCACGAATGGGACTACGGCGGCTACGAGGGCATCACCACGGTGGAGATCCACCGCTCGCGCCCCGACTGGTACCTGTGGACCGACGGCGTGCCCCCGGGCCCGGAGGGCCACCCCGGCGAGTCGCCGGAGGAGATCGGGGCCCGGGCCGACCGGGTGCTCGCCAAGGTGGACACCGCCCTCGCGGGCGACGACGGCGATGTGGTCCTCGTGGCCCACGCCCACTTCCTGCGCGTGCTCACCGCCCGCCGTCTGGGGCTGCCGCCCGCCGAGGGCCGCCTGTTCCAGCTGGCGACCGGGACGGTCAGCCGGTTGTCCACGGAGCACGGGTGGCCCGTGATCACGGAGTGGAACAAGAGGCCGTAGGCGAACTCGTGACGGCCCGTCAGTGGCAACTGGCGGGCCGTTTCGATGTGTTGGAACCCCGCCGGAACGGCCTCAGCAGCACCCACGTCTGCGGCCGTGTTTCTACGGGCCCTTTCGTAACCCCTTGTCGAAAGTCCGGTGAAGCCCATAGCCTTGCGCCTCGCCGGTGCCGTCGTACGCCCGGCCCGGTCGTGACGCGACGGGAGGGGCAGCCGCGTGAAGCGCACATCGCGTGACATCCGCACCGCGAACCGCTACGAGGTGCTGCGCCAGATCATCGCCCAGTCCCCCACCTCCCGGCAGACCCTGGCCACCGCCACCGGACTGAGCGTCGCCACGGTGGCCACGCTCGTCGGTGAACTGCTCGACCTCCGGATGATCACGGAGGTCGGTTTCGAGGACTCCGCGGGGGGCCGTCCCCGGGGTCTGGTGGCCGTCAACGCGGCGGGCGGCGCACTGATCGGCGTCGACATGGCGGAGACATACGTCCGGGTCGAGCTGTTCGGCCTGGGGCTGAACGTGCTGGCCCGCGCGGTGGAGGACATGCGCCCGGGCGAGCACCGGCCCGAGCGGGTGGTCGGCCATGTCGCCACGGCCGTCGGCTCGGTGGTGGCACAGGCCGGGGTCGAGGGCGCGCGGGTGCTGGGCGTCGGGGTGAGCGTGCCGGGCCAGGTCGACCGGGACACCGGGATCGCCGAGTACGCGCCCAACTGGGACTGGCACGACGTGCCGTTGCTCGACCTGCTGTCCGAACACATCGCCTACCCGCTGTACCTGGACAACCCGCTGCGGGCGAGCGCGGTGGCCGAGCTGTGGTTCGGGGCCGCGCGCGGACACAAGGACGCCGTGGTGGTGAACCTCGGGACCGGGGTGGGGGCCGGACTGGTGCTGGCCGGCGGCCTGTACCGGGGGGTGAGCAACAGCGCCGGGGAGTGGGGGCACACGACACTCGTGCTCGACGGGCGGCTCTGCCACTGCGGCAACCACGGCTGTGTCGAGACGTACGTCGGCGCTCCCGGCATCATGCTCAACCTGCGTGAACTCAGCCCGCGCAGCTCGCTGTTGCACCCCGAGGACCAGACGGCGACCATCGACGCCCTGGCCCGCGGGGTCGCCACGGGTGATCCGGTGGCCGTCAAGGTCGTCCGCGACACGGCCCGTTACCTGGGCGCGGGCATCTCGGACCTGGTGAACCTGTTCAACCCCGAGGTTGTCGTGCTGAGCAGCTGGGTCGCCAGGAGGCTGGGCACACCGCTGCTCGACGAAGTGCGCGAGGCCGTCCGGCGGCACGCGCTCGGGCGGCCGTTCGCCGCCACCGAGATCGTCCTCTCCCCCGTCCCCACCGACCCGGTCTGCCTGGGCGCGGCCACCTTCGCACTGGAGGGCGCCCTGCAGTCGGCGGGACAGCGGACCCCCAGACGCACCACCCCCGCGAGGAGCCGTACCGCACCACCTTCATGACGACGGAAGGGATGCCGCCTTGACCCGCACCAGTCGAACCCCGCGCCCCAGTCGTGCCCCTCGCGCCAGGAGATGGCGACGGGTGACCACCCCGGTGACGTGAGCCGGCGCCGGCAGCTGAAGGGCCGGCCTTCAACTCGCCCTGCTTTCCAGTCCGTTCGTGATTCCGAACCGGGTACAACGTTTCACGCCGACTTCGTCCAACCTCTTGCCGAAGCATTAGCCGAAGGTTAACGTCCCGCACCGCAGCGCAATTTCAGCCATCTGGCTTCCGAGGTTCTCCCCACGGCCGTAGAGCCGCAGCCGCACTCGACAGACAAGGACGTCAGCATGTCGGCACTGAGCAACAACAACTGGTCCCGCCGGTCTCTCTTCCGGGCGGCCGCGGGCATGGCCGCCGCCGGCACGCTGGCCGCGTGCGGCAGCAACAACGGCAGAGGCGGGGGCAGCGGGTCGGGCACCCAGCTCACCCAGATGTTCCACGCCTACGGCGAGGCGGGCGTGGAGCAGGCGGTCAAGAGGTACCCCACCGCTTACAAGTCCGCCGACGTGACCACGCAGTGGATCACCAGCTCGGACTACGAGAGCAAGCTCTTCGCCACGCTGCTCACCAAGTCCGCCCCCGATGTGTTCGAGTTCCACCCGCAGATCCAGATGGTCAAGAGCGGTCAGGTCGCCGACCTGAGCGACCTCATCGACCCGGTCAAGGACGACTTCAACCCGGCCGACATCAAGTCGCACACGGTCGACGGGAAGATCTACGGCGTCCGGATGATCGACGACCCGCAATTCTTCTTCTACCGGCCCTCACTCTTCGAGAAGGCCGGCGTGAAGGTCCCGGAGACCCTCGACGAGCTGATCGAGATCTCGGCCAAGCTCACCACCAGCAAGATGAAGGGCCTGTACCTCGGCAACGACCTGCACGCCATCATCAGCCCGCTGATCTGGTCCGCGGGCGCCGACACCCTCGACGACAAGAACCAGATCGCCTACCACACGCCCGGCGTCGTCGAGGGCCTGAAGAAGATGCGCAAGCTGTTCACCAGCGGCGACCTGCTCCTCGGCGCCCCGACCGACTACTGGGACCCGTCGGCGCTCAACCAGGGCCTGTGCGCCATCCAGTTCTGCGGTATGTGGGCGATGCCGCAGTTCCAGAAGGCACTCGGTGACGACATCGGGGTCTTCCCCTTCCCGAAGACCGTCGACTCCGGCAAGCAGTCCGTCTACAACGGCGGCTGGTCGATGTTCGTCAACGCCAAGGGCGACAACGTCGACGCGGCCAAGGAGTACGTCAAGTGGCTGTGGATCGACCAGAAGAAGGACCAGGAGGACTTCGCGACGTCGTACGGCTTCCACATCCCGCCGCGCACGTCGATCGCCGCGTCGGCCACCAAGCTCAAGTCCGGCCTCCCCGCGGAAGGCGTGAAGCTCTTCAACGAGTTCGGGCACTTCGACAACATCGGCTGGACCCAGGCGATGATCCAGGCCTCGTGGGACCTCCTCGCCAACTGCGTGCGCAAGGCCGGTGACCCGGAGAAGGCGCTCGACCAGTGCGACACGACCGTCAACCGCGAGCTGAAGAAGCTCTTCGGATAAGTCTCGGACGGACCGGACCCATGTCGACGACCACGACGCGCGACCTCGCGAACCCCGCCCCGGCGACGGCCAGTCAGGCCAAGCCGCGGCGGGGCCTGCGGGGCAGCCGCACCCTCAATTTCTGGCTCTTCATCAGCCCCTTCCTGCTCGGGCTGATCGTCTTCGTCTACGTGCCGATCGGCTGGAGTCTCTACCTCAGCTTCTTCGACGCACGGTTCACCGTCACGCCGGACAAGTTCGTCGGCTTCGACAACTACACGTACATGCTGACGGACCCCAAGTTCGTCGGCTCGCTCGGCACCTTCACCGTGTTCGCCGCGTTCATCGTGCCGACCACCTGGGCGGTGTCGCTGGGTCTCGCCCTGCTGGTCAACCGGATCCGTTTCATGCGGGCGTTCTTCCGGTCGGTGTTCTTCCTGCCGACCGCGTGCAGCTACGTCGCCGCGTCGCTGATCTGGAAGATGTCCATCTTCAGCGGGGTCCGCTTCGGCCTGCTGAACACGGTCCTCGGCTGGTTCGGGGTCGACAGCGTCGCCTGGCTGGCCTCCCCCAGCCCGCCCTGGTACTGGCTCGTCATCGTCACGCTCCGGCTGTGGCTGCAGTCCGGCTTCTACATGATCCTGTTCCTGGCGGCCCTGCAGAACATCCCGGGCGAGCTGTACGAGGCCGCCGCCATCGACGGCGCCAAGCGGGGCTGGCAGACCTTCCGGTACATCACCCTGCCGCAGCTGCGCGCCACCTCGACCGCGGTGGTCCTGCTGCTGCTCATCGCCGCGTACCAGGCCTTCGACGAGTTCTACAACCTGCTCGACAAGACCACCTGGGGCCGGCCACCGCTGGTCGAGCTGTACGCCACCGCCCTCGGCACGTCACAGGACTACGGCGCCGGCAGCGCGGGAGCCGTCATCCTGACCCTGCTGATCATCGTCGTCACCCTGCTCCAGGGCAAGATCATGGGCTTCGGAAGGGGGGACGAGTCCAAGTGACCACCACCACGCCCGACATGAACAAGACCGCGCCCACGAAGGCCAGGCGCCGACGCGGCGGCGGAGTCATGGGCAACACCGGCCTGTACATCGCCACCGGTGTCGCCACCTTCCTCTTCCTGGTCCCGTTCTACATCCTGCTCCGCAACGCCCTCACCACGGACACCGCCATCACCGGGCCGAGCTGGCAGTTCTTCCCCACGCACCTGCAGTGGGGCAACGTCAAGGAACTGTTCGACGATCCGCAGGTGGACTTCGCCCGGTCCATGTGGAATTCGCTGGTCGTCGCCGTCTCCATGACCGTCGGCATCCTGCTGGTGTGCTCGCTGGCCGGCTACGCCCTGGCCCGCATCCCCTACAAGCACGCCAACAAGATCTTCTACCTCGTCCTGGGCACCCTGATGGTCCCCACCTCGGTGACGTTCGTGCCCAGCTTCGTGCTGGTCTCCTCGCTCGGCTGGGTGGACACGTACCGGGGTCTGATCATCCCGGGCCTGTTCAGTGGTTTCACCTGCTTCCTGTTCCGGCAGTACTTCCTGGGGTTCCCGAAGGAGCTGGAGGAGGCGGCACGCGTGGACGGTCTGGGCTACTGGGGCTCGTACTGGCGCGTCGTCGTACCCAACTCGCTGAACTTCTTCACGGCGATCGCCACCATTACCTTCATCGGCGCCTGGAACGCCTTCCTGTGGCCCCTGGTCATCGGCCAGGACCCCGGGGCGTGGACCGTCCAGGTCGTGCTGTCGTCGTACATGACGAACCAGACGGTCGTCTTCCACACCATCTTCATGGCCACCGCCATCTCCATCCTGCCCCTGGTGTTCGTCTTCCTCTTCCTCCAGCGCTGGCTGGTGCAGGGGATCGCGCAGACCGGCATCAAGGGCTGACACTCTTCGAAAGACCTGGAGACCGATGTCTTTCCGCACCTCCGCCACCGACTACGTCGAGGACGTCTCCCCGGGCTCGGGAGCCCTGCCACCCCGTGCCCGGTACCCACACTCGGACGCCAAGTCGCTCTCTCTGAACGGCAGTTGGCGCTTCCGGCTGTCGCCCACGGCCGACGCCGAGGACGACGCGTTCGCCGAGCCGGGGTACGACGCCGGCGGCTGGGCGGAGGTCTCGGTCCCGGGCCACTGGGTGCTCCAGGGCCATGGCGCACCGATCTACACCAACCACCTCTACCCGTTCCCGGTCGACCCGCCGAGGGTCCCGACCGAGAACCCCACCGGTGACCACCTACGGATCTTCGACCTGCCCGAGGGCTGGGACCTGACCGACGGCGGGGCGGTCCTCCGTTTCGACGGGGTCGAGTCCTGCGCCCGGGTCTGGCTGAACGGCACGGACATCGGCGAGTTCAAGGGCTCCCGGCTGCCGCACGAGTTCGCGGTCGGCCATCTGCTGAAGCCGGCCGGCAACGTGCTCGCCGTCCGTGTCCACCAGTGGTCGGCCGGTTCCTATCTGGAGGACCAGGACCAGTGGTGGCTGCCCGGCATCTTCCGTGATGTGACCCTGCTGCACCGCCCGGCGGGCAGCGCCCTGGACTTCTTCGTACACGCCTCCTACGACCACCTCACGGGCGAGGGCACCCTGCGCGTCGACTCCGATGTCGAAGGCCGGGTGTCCGTGCCCGCCCTGGACATCGATGTCGCGACAGGCGAGCCGGTGACGGTCCCGGTCGAGGCGTGGACGGCGGAGACCCCGAAGCTGTACGACGGGGTCCTGGCCACCGAGGGCGAGCGGGTGCCGTTGCGCATCGGCTTCCGGACGGTGGCCCTCGCCGACGGGCTGATCAAGGTCAACGGCACGCCCGTCCTCTTCAAGGGCGTCAACCGGCACGAGTGGCACCCCGAGCGGGGCCGCGCCCTCGACCTGGAGACCATGCGGGAGGACGTGCTGCTGATGAAGCGGCACAACATCAACGCGGTCCGTACCTCGCACTACCCGCCCCATCCGGACTTCCTGGACCTGTGCGACGAGTACGGCCTGTGGGTGATCGACGAGTGCGATCTGGAGACCCACGGCTTCACCGAGCAGGCCTGGCGTGACAACCCGGTCGACGACGACCGCTGGGCCCCGGCCCTCCTCGATCGCGCCGCCCGGATGGTCGAGCGCGACAAGAACCACCCGTCGGTGGTGATCTGGTCGCTGGGCAACGAGGCCGGCACCGGCCGGGGCCTCACCGCGATGGCCGAGTGGATCCACGGCCGGGACTCCTCCCGCCTGGTGCACTACGAGGGCGACATCAACTGCCGTGACACGGACGTCTACTCACGGATGTACGCCGACCACGCCGAGGTCGAGCGGATCGGCCGGGGCCTGGACGGCGGCACCCACAAGCGCCGCCGACTCCCCTTCATCCAGTGCGAGTACGGCCACGCCATGGGCAACGGACCCGGCGGCCTCGCCGACTACCAGCGGATCTTCGAGTCGTACGACCGGATCCAGGGCGGCTTCATCTGGGAGTGGATCGACCACGGCATCAAGGACGAACGCTACGGCTACGCCTACGGCGGTGACTTCGGCGAGGAACTGCACGACGGGAACTTCGTCTGCGACGGACTGGTCTTCCCCGACCGGCGGCCCTCCCCCGGCCTGATCGAGTACAAGAAGGTGATCGAACCGGTCCGGTTCGAGGGCGACGGCACCGCCGTCCGGATCACCAACAAACAGGACTTCGCCGACCTGTCCGCGCTGGCCTTCACCTGGTCGTACGAGGTCGACGGCGAGACCGTCGACGCGGGCAGCCTGGCCGTCCCGCCGCTGGCGCCCGGTGACTCGGCGGACGTGAAGCTGCCGGAGCCGCCCGCCGTCACGGGCGGCGGCGAGACCCGGTGGACGGTACGGGCGCTGCTCGCGGCCGACACCTCCTGGGGACCGCGGGGCCATGTCGTGGCCTGGGGGCAATTCCCGTTCTCAACACGGCAGTTGCCGTCGGTCATCGCGACCGGTGGACCGGTGTCCGGTGAGGGCCTGATCACCCTCGGTCCTGGCACCTTCGACGCCCGCAGCGGTGCGCTGCGCGGCATCGGCCCGGTGGACGTGACCGGCCTGCGCCTGGACGTCTGGCGGGCGACCACCGACAACGACGACGGCGCCCCCTGGCAGAGCGACCTGCGCTACGGCACGCTGTGGCGCAAGTTCGGTCTGCACCGTGTGCGGCACCGCCTGGACGCGGTGGAGGTGGACGGCGACGCGCTGACCGTACGCACCCGTGTCGCCCCGGCGGCCTGGGAGTTCGGCCTGGTCACGGTCTACCGCTGGACCTCGGACGGCGACCGCCTACAGCTCACCGTTTCCGTGACCCCCGACGGCGACTGGACGGTGCCGCTGCCCCGGCTCGGCATCCGCTTCGGGCTCCCGACGGCCGACCGGGTGCGGTGGTTCGGCGGCGGACCCGAGGAGGCCTACCCGGACACCAAGTCGGCTTCCCTGGTCAGCCGTTGGGAGTCGACGGTCGACGACCTCCAGACCCCGTACGTCCGCCCGCAGGAGAACGGCGCCCGCGCGGACGTCCGCTGGGCGGAGATCGGCGGCCTGCGGATCGAGGGAGACCCCGAGTTCTGGTTCACCGCCCGCCGCTGGACCACCGAGCAACTCGACGCGGCCACGCACCGCACCGACCTCACCCCGGGCACTGCATCCGACAGCGGCTCCGCCGCGGGGGTCTGGGTCAACCTCGACCACGGCCAGCACGGCATCGGCTCGCAGTCCTGCGGCCCGGGCGTGCTGCCGCAGTACCAACTCCACGCCGAACCGGCCGAGTTCTCCTTCGTGTTCACGGACATCGGCTGAACCGCGTACGTGGACGGCCCCGGACGGTCACGGTCCGGGGCCCTTCGCTCCGGTCACCATCCGTGGCCCGGCCCGCAGCGGTACACCGTGTAGGCCGAGACACGGACCGGCGCGCAGTGGCCGATGACCCAGCGCATCAGGGCCCGCCCCGGGGTCTTGGCGCCCCGGGCGCGGTGGGTGAGGTCGTCGTGGCTCAAAAGGACGTAACGGAGTTTGCCCGTGTCGATCAACTGGTGGAAGGCCGTGGCCGCGGGGTACGGCACATGGGCGGTGAAGCCGCCCACCGGCAGGACCGGGGCGTTGGCCGCGAGGATGTACGGTGCCGCCGCCTGCCAGCGGGGTACGGCGGCCAGATAGCGGGCGCCGTCGCGGTGCGCGGTGAGATAGGCGAGGACCTGCTGTTGATCCGGGGTCAGGGCCGAGCCGGAGCCGTGGATCCGGACGCTGCCCGGGCCGACCCGTCCGAAGCTGCCGGGCTGGTTGTAGCGCGGGGAGAGCGCGGACGCGGACCACACCGCGGGTATGAAGAGGATGGCGGCGAGGGCTACGGCCAGGGCGGTCCGGTGCGGGCGCCGCCGGCCGGCGGCGAACAGGCCCAGCGCCAGCAGGGACAGTCCCACGGCGACGGCGACCGACCAGGCGAAGAAGCGCGGGTAGCTCAGGGTGAGGACCACGCACCAGGCGACGTTGACGGCCAGGATTGCGCACAGCGTGCTGCGCCGCCGCACCTGTGTCACGCCCACCCCGGCCAGTACCGCCAGGGCGACCGCCACGACGCCCATGTAGTACGTGTGTCCGGTCACGCTGCCGAAGCTGAAGACCAGAAAGAACGTCACCAGCCAGACACCCCACATCAGGTATCCGGCCAGGACGGGATCGGTGCGCGGGACGCGGCGGCGCCGCAACGCCAGCAGCCCGGTCACCAGGCCCAGGGCCGCCAGCGGATACAGCCAGCCCGTCTGGCTGGCGAGGCCGGGGCTGAACATCTTCAGGACGCTGTCCCCCATGCGCGCCGACACGTGGTTGTGCGCCTGGTCGGCGACTATGCTCCCGGTGCCTGCCGCGTTGATGCCCAGTGCGTGGAAGCGGGTCAGGAAGTTGTAGCCGACGACCAGCCCGAACGCCGAGTTGTCGGTCGTACCGTCCAGGTAGGGGCGGGCCGACGCCGGAGTGAGCGTGGCGACCAGCATCCAGGACAGGGACACCGTCAGCATGACCGCGCCGGACACGGCCAGGTCGCGGATCCGGCGGCGCAGGGACGTCGGCGCGGCCACCAGATAGGTCACGGCCAGCGCGGGCAGCACCGCCCAGGCCTCCAGCATCTTGCACTGGAAGGCGACCCCGACCCAGACGCCCGCCAGGACGAGGGTGCGCAGCCGGGCGCGGGCGGTGGCCCGCCCGGTCGCCTCGGCGGCGAGAAGCAGCAACAGCACGAACGGCGCGTCCTCGGTGACCGAGCGGGCCAGACCCACGATCACCGGGGTGAGCGTGAGGAACGCGGCGGCCAGCAACCCGGCCGGTATGCCGGCCCAGCGTCGTACCACCACATGGATCAGGACCACGCAGGCCACACCCTCCAGGGCCTGCGGGATGACCAGGGCCCAGGGGTGGAAGCCGAAGACCAGCGCCGACAGGGCCTGCGGCCACAGGAAGCCGGGCAGCTTGTCCAGGGTGATCGAGTTGCCGGGGTCGAAGGATCCGTAGAAGAAGGCGACCGGGTTGTCGGTCATGCTGCGGACCGCGCTCGCGTAGAAGGCGTGGTACGTGCTGTGCCAGATGCCCCAGAAGAAGAGGAGCGCGGCGACGGCGGCGATCACGGCGAGCAGTGGGCGTTCGTAGCGTTCGGTGCGGGTCCGCGCCGGGGTCGGCGGTGGCGGCGGACCCTCGACGCGGACGAGCGGCGCGGTGATGACGGGGCTCGGCATCGGAGACAGCCTCCAGGACTCCCGGGTTCCAGGACTTCCACAATGTCCCGGATGCTACGACTCCTAGGACGGGTGGAAATCGACGAAGGTCACATCCGGAACGTGACAAAAATTCCGGATCTTCGTGAGTGTCCGTCGCAGCGCCTGAACGGAACCTGAATCCGACCCGTGTCTCACCGGCCTCTCACCGCAAGCTCACCCGGCGGCTCAGCGGGCGGGCCGTCCGGCGTGCTGGGCGGCGAGACGCACCGGGGCGTTCTGGGCGCCGTATCCGCGATAACCGGGGTCACGCTCGACCAGTTCGAAGAACACCCGTCCGATCGTCCGGGTGTAGCAGTGCCGGAAGACACCGCCCGAGTCCCGGTCGTAGAGGATGCCGAGGTCGCGGTACGTCTCCAGCTCGCCGTCGGCGAACTCGTAACGGGCCGCCAGGTCGTCGTAGTAGTTGGCGGGGATGGGCAGCGGGTGGCCGCCGGCGGCGCGGAAGGCACGGGCCGCGGCGACCACGTCGTCGGTGGCCAGGGCGATGTGCTGGGCGTGCAGGGTGTCGTCGGTCGGGGCCGCGCCGACGCCCAGGGCGATCCGGACGCTGCCGTCGGCGTTGGTGACGGCTCGGGAGCGCAGCAGCCCGTAGGGGTCGGCGACGTCGACGCTCTCCTGGGCGTGCAGGCCGAGGACGCTGCGGTGGAAGAGGGTCGCCTCGTCGTACTGGTGCCAGGGCTGGGTGAGCGCGAGGTGGTCGATGCGCGCCGGGACGGGCGCCGGGGTGTGCGATGTGCCGACGAAGTCGGCCCGCCAGTCGGGGAGACCGGGACCGCGGCCGGTGGCGCAGAAGAACAGTTCGGTGCCGTCGGGGGCGGCGACCGCGTCGAGCGGGGCGTCCTCCGGGGCGCGGCGGCGGGGCAGCAGGGGCGCGAGCAGGGCCTCGGCTCGGCGGGCGGCGGCCTGGGGGTCCGGTGACTCCAGGCCGATCGCGGCGAGCTGGGTGCCGTCGCGGCGGGCGGCAGGACCGGTGTTGACCAGGATCCGGGCCTCGCCCCGCTCCCACAGGTCGACGGGTTTGCTGCGGTGCCGGGCGGTCCGGGCGAAGCCGAGGGCACCGAGCAGTGCCGAGACGGGTTCGGCGTCCGGGGTGACGAGTTCGGCGAAGGCGACTCCCGACGGCACGACCGGCGGGGGCAACTCCGCCACTCCGACTTCCTCTTGGAGCACCAGCAGCGAACGGTGCGCGTCGACGGCGGTCGGGCCGGCCTCGGCCTGCCGGAAGACGTCGTTGAAGACTTCGAGGGAGAGCGGCCCGTCGTATCCCGTGCGCAGTACGTGCCGCACGAGCCCTGCGACATCGAAGCCGCCCTGCCCTGGGAAGCACCGGTAGTGCCGGCTCCACTGGAGCACGTCCATGGCGAGCTGCGGGGCGTCGGCCAGCTGGAGAAAGAAGATCTTCTCACCGGGGATGGACTCGATGCCCTTGGGGTCGGAGCCGCGGGAGAGGATGTGGAAACTGTCGAGGCAGGTGCCGAGGGCGGGGTGGCCGGCCGCCTCGACGATCCGCCAGGCGTGGTCGTACGTACTGACGTGCCGGCCCCAGGCGAGTGCTTCGTAGGCGACACGGATACCGAAGTCCGCTGCCAGGGAGGCAAGTCGGGCCAGCTGGGAGGCGGCCAGATCGTCGTCGTCCAAGGCGAGCGGTGAGACGCTGGAGCAGACCAGGACGGTGTCGGCTCCCAGTTCCCGCATCAACGCGAACTTGTGCCGGGCCCGGCGGAGGTTACGGCCGAACTCGTCGGCGGGGACGGCTTCGATGTCCCGCATGGGTTGGTAGAGGTCGACGGTGAGACCGAGGTCGGCGCACCGGGCCCGGATCTCGCGGGGTGACAGTGGGCTGGCAAGCAGGTCGTTCTCGAAGATCTCCACGCCATCGAATCCGGCCCGCGAGGCGGCGGTGAGTTTTTCGGTGAGAGACCCGCTGAGCGAGACGGTGGCGACGGATGTACGCATGCCCTTCTTCCTCATGTCCACTGCGGTGCGCTCCCCCAGTCACACGGCATTCGGCTGCACGGACCCGGTCAACTCCCCGATGTCCGCGAGCATCCGGACACCGTCCGGCTCCCGTCCGGTCAACAGCCGAAACGCGTCCGCAGCCTGGAAGACCGCCATCCCACCCCCGTCCAGCACGGCACACCCAGCCGCCCGAGCGACCCGCACCAGCTCCGTCTCCAGCGGCCGGTACACCACCTCGGCCACCCACAGCCCGGGGCGCAGCAGCTCCGCAGGCACCGGCAGCCCCGGATGCGCGGCCATCCCCGTGGGCGTCGCATGCACCAGACCATCGGCACCGGCCAGCAGTTCCGCCAACCGGTCCGGCGTCCCGGCCACCGCCCGCCCCTCACCGAAGTGCCGATTCAGGGAGCCCGCGAGATCGGCGGCCCGGTCGGCCAGCGGATCGACCACGGTCACCCGCTGCGCACCCAACGTGAGCGTCGCATGCGCCACCGCCGCCCCCGCGCCCCCGGCGCCGAGCTGCACGACCCGCTCCAGCGAAGCGTCCCGCAGCCCCCGCGCGAAGGACGCCGCGAACCCGGTGACGTCCGTGTTGTGGCCCACCGCCCTGCCGTCGGCCTGGAAGACCACCGTGTTGACCGCGCCGAGCGCCTCTGCCTGCGGGGCGAGCGTGTCCAGGTGCTCGATGACGAGTCGCTTGCACGGATGCGTGATGTTCAGCCCGTCGAAGCCGAGGTCACGCGCGGCCCGGACCAGATTCCCCACGGCCTCGGGCGGCACGCCGAGCACGTCGATGTCGATCAGCCGGTACAGATACCGCAGCCCCTGCCGCTCGGCCTCTCTCTCGTGCAGGGCCGGGCTGAGCGACGGGCCGATACCGGAACCGATCAGTCCGACGAGATACGAGTCCTTGGCCACGTGGCCCTCCCGAGCGGCATAGCTAATGTACGAACTAGTACGTTAGCTATACACCGGAGGCGACGGCAAGGGAAGACCTCGTCGGGAACACCGCCGCCCCGGGCTTCTACAATCTCCGGCACCGGCCTCTCCCACCGGTTCTCCTTCCAAGGACCCGTTAGGAACGCGATGACCAGCGTCGAAGAACCGGCACAGACCACCGGGCGGACCCGCGACGCCGCCCGCACCCAGGCCGAGATCCTCGACGTGGCCACGCAGGAGTTCGCCCGGGCCGGCTACGACGGTGCCCGCGTCGACGAGATCGCGGCCCGCACCCGCACCACGAAGCGGATGATCTACTACTACTTCGGCGGCAAGGAACAGCTGTTCACGGCGGTCCTGGAGCGGGCGTACGGCGTGATCCGCGAGGCGGAGCAGCAGCTTGACGTCGAGCACCTGGACCCGGTCGCGGCGATCCGCCGGCTCGCGGAGCTGACCTTCGACCACCACGAGCAGCACCCGGACTTCATCCGCCTGGTCAGCATCGAGAACATCCACGGCGCCGAGCACATCGCGGCCTCCGAGAAGCTCGGCAGGATCGGCTCACCGGCCCTTGACGTGATCCGCCGGATTCTCGGCCAGGGCCAGGACTCCGGCCTGTTCACGGCCGACGTCGACGCGATCGACCTGCATGCGATGATCAGCTCGTTCTGCTTCTTCCGGGTCGCGAACCGGGCCACCTTCGGCGCCCTCTTCGGCCGCGACCTGGTGGACCCGGCGCAGCGCGCGCACTACCGGACCATGCTCGGCGACATGGTGATCGCCTACCTCACCGCGGAGCGCGCGGCGGACTGAGCGCCGCGGTGAGGGAGCAGGCGCGACCTCTTGACAGCGGGGAAACGTGAGCGCAACATCCCTACCCATCGCGACTAACTATCCAGTGGGTTAATTAGCAGGCCCCGCTGGGTCCGCCGACCCGTCATCCCTGGGAACCGGCCTTCTCCCCGCCGCTCACTCCGCCTACGGTCGGAGTCCTCCGAAGGAGCACCGCCGTGTCCGTCCCCGCCCCGCCCACCGCCACCGCAGTACCACCCGGCGGCCAGCCGAAAAAAGCCGCCCTGGCCGCCTGGATCGGCAGCGCCCTCGAGTACTACGACTTCTTCGTCTACGGCAGCGCGGCCGCGCTGATCTTCCCGAAGGTCTTCTTCGACGAGTCGGACCCGGCCACCGCCACCCTGCTGTCCCTGGCCACCTTCGGTGTCGCGTACGCGGCCCGTCCGGTCGGCGCGTTGTTCCTCGGCCACTTCGGGGACCGGCTCGGCCGTAAGAAGATCATGGTCTTCACGCTGCTGCTGATGGGTCTGTCGACGTTCCTGATCGGCTGTCTGCCGACCCGCGCCCAGGTGGGCGGCCTGGCCCCGGCGCTGCTGGTGCTGTGCCGGGTGCTGCAGGGCATCTCGGCGGCCGGTGAGCAGGCCAGTGCCAGTTCGATGAGTCTGGAGCACGCGCCACCGGGCCGGCGCGGCTTCTTCACCAGTTTCACGCTGAGCGGCACCCAGGGCGGTCAGCTGATCGCCACCCTCGTCTTCATCCCGGTCTCCCGGCTGCCCGACGCCCAGCTGCTGACCTGGGGCTGGCGGCTGCCGTTCTGGCTGAGTGCCGCGGTGGCCGTGGTCGGCTGGTTCATCCGCCGCACGGTCCAGGAGACCCCGGCCTTCGCGCAGCAGGCGGCGGCCGAGGGTGTCGTACGGCTGCCGCTGGTGACGCTGCTGCGGTACCACTGGGCGGATGTGCTGCGGGTGATCGGGGGCGCGCTGATCGCCTCGGTGAGCACCGTCTTCACGGTGTGGGCGCTGGCGTACGCGACGAGCGACTCGGTCGGGATGTCCAAGACCTCGATGCTGTGGGTGAGCGCGCTGGCGAACCTGGTGGCCCTGGGTGCGATCCCCGCGTGGGCGACGCTGTCCGACCGGATCGGCCGGCGGCCGGTGTACCTGATCGGTGCGGTGGGCAGCGCGGTGGCGATGTTCGGCTATCTGTGGGCGGTCTCGACCGGCTCCTACCCGCTGATCCTGCTCCTCGGCGTCGTCGCCTTCGGGGTCCTCTACAGCGCGGCGAACGGTGTCTGGCCGTCCTTCTACGGCGAGATGTTCTCGACCCGGGTCCGGCTGTCGGGCATGGCGATCGGCACCCAGATCGGCTTCGCGGTGGCCGGGTTCGCGGTGACCTTCGCGGCACAGATCGCGGGTCCGGGCGGGGCCGACTGGTCGGCGGTCGCCCTGTTCACCGCGGCCCTGTGCGTGCCACCGGTCATTGCCGCCCTCTCGGCACGCGAGACCCACCAGCTGGCCACGGAGGACCTCGGCTCACGCACCCCCCGGGAGGCATCCCGACCGGAGGGGGTGACGGTCTGAGCCACGTCGGTGGTGCGAGAAGCGGACCTGCGTCCGCCCGGACCTGCGCCCGGGCGGACCGACGCCCGGGCGGACCGCGGCCGTCACCCTTCGGCAGCCTCCCGGATCAGCGGCTCGAACTCCCGCCGTACGTAGGCGTCGAACGGCTCTGTCAGCGCCCCGTCGATCACCCGCCGCACCTGGTACCCCGCCGCGAACTCCTTGATCGCTGCGCGGGAGTCGGGCCCCACACCCCCGCCGATGATCAGCACCCCGAATTCCCCGGTCTCCAACAGCTTCCGGGCCTCCTCGTCGGTGCTGACCCCCTCCGCGTCAAAGCCGTCCGCGCGCAGGGTGGCCAGCACGGCCGTCACCCTGGCGGGAGTCCTCCCGAGCACCAGCGTCCTCATGGCCGTTCCTCTCCACGACGTCGGCTTCACCGCACCCGACTCTAGAACCTCAAGCGGACTTGAGATCAACCGTTCGTGGGAACTGAGCGGCACCGCGACCGGGCGGCACGGCGCCGCGGGTACCTGTCGGACTCACCGCTAGGCGGCCTCGGGCCGCGCCGCACGGGTGCCCGGGGTGGGCTCCTGAGCGTCCTCGGACCAGAAGATCTCGTCCTCTCCGAAGTCCGGGGCCTGGAAGGGCTCTGTGGTCGGAGGCGGTGATACGGCCCCGGAACGGCGGGGTTGCCCTTCCGGGGCGGAGAACAGCGACGTCGATTCGATGAGAGGTCTGCCTTTCGTTACTGGTCCCCGATGGGGCCTGGTGTGCCGTGACCGGGCACGGCGGTCCTACAGCTTGGTCATCTTGGTGTAGGGGCTCAGGATCCGCATTTGTGCCGAGCCGAAATCCACGAGCGCCGCGATTCCGTCCTCGATGCCGATGACGCGGCCGAGGCCGTACACGTCATGTGTGACCTGGTCGCCCATGGCGAAGTGCTTGGGAGCCGGTGCGACCGGGGCCTTGAAGGGGCTCGTAGGCAGATGACGCTTCGGTGCCGCAGACTTTGTCATGGCTCAGTATGAGCCTAAATCGAGCCCGTTTGCTGTGGCCGTGGGCACAGATCCGGACGTGAATCCTCGCACCACGCCACTGACCTGGTGTTTTGAGTCGAGTATGCGGATCGATCGGGCTCGCGTACGCTCCCGTCGCCACCGGCCTCAGCCGCTCTTGCGCGGCTCCGTCGTCAGCCGGACACCAGCAGCTCCGTCCAGTCCTTCGCCACCCGCTCCAGCGAAAACCCCTCCCGTACCTGTTCGCGGGCGACCTCTCCGGCCGACTGCCAGTCCTCCTGCTCCGTGAGTCCGGCGATCGCATCGGCCATCGTCTCCGGAGTGTCGTGGATCCAGCGTCGGTCGTAGATCTCGTCCGCGCCCGGCCACGGCAGCAGCGCGGGTACGGCGCCCGAGGCCATGCCCTCGGCCGGGGCGAGGTGGAAGCTCTCGTCGTCGCTGGTGGAGAGGACGTGCCCGATGCGCCGGAGCCAGTTCGGCACGTCCGGGCCGAACTGATCGAAGACGACGGCCCCTTCGAGGAGCGGCGAGGTCTGCATGCGGCGCAGAATCGCGTCGTAGTGGGCGCGTTCCTCCGGATTGTTCCAGATCCACCAGTACTCCCACGGTGGCTTGGACTTGACCGAGAGGTGCCAGCGCCGGTCGTGGGCGCGCAGCGCTTCCAGGACGTCGAGGCCCAGGTCGAGGCGTTTGCGGCTGGGCGCGATGCCGATCATGCCGAGGCGGTGGCGGGCGCCGGGGGCCTTGGGCCGGTCGAGTTGGTGGACGTCGACCCAGTTGCCGATCGTGGTGATCTTCGAGGCGGGCCAGCCGGTGCGCTCCCGGGTGCTGCGGGCGTAGTACGGGCTGACACACACCACACGGTCGACGGCGTCGATGTCGAGCTGCTGCGGGTAGCCGGCGTCGAGTTCGAAGCGGTGCAGGCGCACGATCAGCCTGCTGCCGCGCCGCTTGTGGCGGCTGTACCAGATCGCCGCGGGACCGCACCACTCGACGACCACCACATCGGCCCAGTCGGCGAGTGCACGGCTCGCGGCCGGGTCGTGCTGGGCGAGCGCGGGCCAGGCGTCGATGCGGACGTCGAGGCCGGGCAGGGCGCGGAAGTGGTCGAGCAGCCGGGTGAGGAACTTCAGGTCGTGGCCCGCCACCCCGATCCGCAGCGGGCGCGCGCGGGTGGCGACGGCCGGGGGAACGGGCGGGAAGGCGCGATCGAGATGGCCGCGCCAGCGGGCCGCCGCGGCCTCCATGGTGTACTGCCGGGCCGCTGCCGCACACCGGTCGGCCGCCAGATGCCTGGCCTCGGGGTCGCGTACGGCGACGGTGATCGCGTCCACCGCGTCCGTGAGGGCCGCCTCGCCGGGCACGAACAGCGGGTAGTCGGTGCCGAGCAGCGCCTCGTGTGCGGGGGTGCGGTTGAGTACGACGGGCAGGCCGAGGGAGCCGAACTCCAGCACCTTGGTCGAGAGTTCGAGGCTGGCGTCGAGGGAGCAGTCGCGCCAGCCGAGGCCGAGGTCGCAGTCGGCGGCGATGCGCATGGCCTCCTCGCGGGGCACGCCGCCGTGGTGGACGATCTCGGGGGTGGTGCGCAGCGCCTCGGCCATGGCGGTGTCGAAGCCGGGGTGGGCGGCATCCTCGTGGATCTTGTCGCCGACGGCGTGGAGTTCGGTCCGGATGCCGCGTTCGGCGAGCCGTGCGGGCAGCAGGGTCATGGGCAGGGTGTTCCAGCGGGGCGCGAACTTGCCGGTGTAGACGAGGCGTACGGGATCGTGCAGGCCATTGCGCTGCGGGACCGCGAAGCCGGGTTCGGGCACCGCGGGCGGGCAGAGCACGGCCCGGCCGCAGGCCTCCGGCACCCAGGCCTCCAGGAAGCAGCGCAACTCCTCGGTCTGGCAGAGGAGCTGTCGGGAGGCGTCGGCGATGTGGACGAGGTCCGTGCGGTCCTGTTCGGTCATCTCGGCCGGGGACTGCGGGATGTCGGTGAGGTAGGCCCAGATGCGGCCGTGGAAGTGGCCGTCGCCGACGATCTGCTTCACCAGCCGGCGACCGCGCAGCACCAGCAGGTCGCAGGGCTCCTCCTCGTCGAGGCGGGCGAGCAACTGCGAGGCCTGGTAGGGGGACAGGGGGTGCGCGCCCTGGCCGGGGACGAGGTGCTCCTCGTAGGGACGGACCACGGTGACGCCGGGCAGTCCGGCCAGCGGGTCGGTCAGCCGGCCGGTCACCACGGGGGCCTTGAGGACGAGCCGGGTCCGGCAGCCCGCGCGGGACAGCGCCTGCACCGTCGACTGGGCCCAGACGGCGGAACCGTCGATGAGGTTGAGGTCCACGTCGCCGTAGACGAGCGCCCTGAGGGTGCGGGTCATGACGGCTCCTTTCCACGCACGGCGAACAGACGGTGCCCGGCACGCGACCAGGTGTCCGGTGGGGTGCCGGTGTCCAGGAGCGACCGGCGGACGAGAAGCGGTGTCAGGGTCGGTACGAAGGCGTAGTCGTCGGCGGCGGGGGTGTGGCCCACCGCGTCGGCGCCGGAGAACTCCTGGGCGCAGAGCAGGTCGAGCAGCAGGGTGTCGGGGCGGTCCTCGGTCAGGTCCGTCCAGTCGGCGACCCAGGGTGTGGTGGGCGGTCCGGAGTGGACGGTGACCGAGGCGGCGGTGAGTTCGTCGAGCCCGGCGGGGTCGGCGACGACGACCTCGGCCGGCCGGTGCAGCTGGCCGAGCGTCTGGGCGACGAGCCGGGCGACGTCGGTGGCGTCCCGGGGCGCGGCCAGTACGGCGACCCGGCGTTCGGCGAGTGGGTCGGGGGCGCCGGCGAGTCCGGCGAGGCGGCCCAGCCGTACTCGGATGCTGTCCTGCTGGAAGACGTCCCGGATCCGGTCCCGGCCGTCGGTGACCGGGTCGAGGCGGGAGAGCGCCACCCCGGTGTCCCCGTCGAGAATGGCGTCCCAGGGCAGTTGGGACAGACCCGGCGCGGACGACGCCGGGCAGTCCCGCCACAGTACGGCTGTACGACCCAACGCCCTTGCCTGCCCGATCAGTTCGGCGAGTCGTCGGTCCAGGTCGGGGGCGAGTCCGGTGCCGGTGAGCGTCCAGGGGCCGGACTCACCGGTGCACGCGCCGAGCTGGACGAGGAAGACGTCCGGCTCGGTGCGCTCCAACAGGAGCCGGCCGTCGTGCGGCAGCACCCGGCTGACCACGGCGTCGGCCGCGAAGTCCGTGGCGGTGCGGTCGGTCAGCACGCCGGTGATCACCAGCCGGTCGCGGGGGGCGACGGACAGGGCGCGGTGGGAGAGGTAGAAGCGGTCCTCGGCCTGTGTCTCAGGCGCCGGGGCGGTGCCGGCGGTCCGCGCCGGCCGCCCTTTGGCCTTGCGCTGCCGCCACAGCCCGTACAGCTCCCCGGGCAGTCGGGCGGCGCCGCGTTTCGGTGACCGGGCCGCCGACACCAGTGCCTTGCCGACCCGCAGCGAGGTGGAGCCCTCCAGCATGGCCACGCGGGCCTCCAGCACCCCGTTGCGCTCCCGGGCCCCGCGCAGGGCGGAGGCGAGCTGGTCCTTGTCCCGCAGGGCGGCGGCCAGGCGTTCGGCGAGGCCCTCCTCGCGGGCGGTCTCCAGGGCGCGGGCGGTCTCCTCGGCCGCCCGCTCCAGGTCGATCAGGCGGGCCCGCTGGGAGCGGGAGACGAAGTCGGCGAGGACGTACTCGTCGGCGATCCTGAGGGCCGTGGCGAAACCGTCGGCCGGCAGCGGTCGGCCGAACCAGTCGTGTGGCGGCAGGAGTTCCTCGGTGCAGGCGAAGACCGCACCGGCGTGCAGACGCGTGTAGCCGAGCGAGGCGGCGTGCAGCACCTGGCAGCGGTGGGCCACCAGGGCGCCGAGGAGCCGGTGGTAGGGCAGGTCGGTCCCGGGATGGCCGAAGACGATCAGGCCGCGAGCGCCGGGGCGCATGCGTTCCAGTGCGGCGAGACAGTGCGCCTCGTCGCCGTGCACGTCCGGGTCGGGGCCGTAGCAGAGGAGCATCAACTCCCCTTCGCCCACAGGTTGTTCGTGTCGGGTCAGTTCGACGCCCGGCGGGAGGTGCAGATAGGGGTCCAGCCGCAGGCCGCCGTTGGTCGCGTCCACGACCGAGGTCACGTCGTCCAGGTGCGGGTGGAGCAGATCGGTCAGGCGCATCAGCGGGTCCTTGTGAAGACATGGAAGCCGACCCGGTTCTCGCGGAAGCCGTAGGGCCGGAAGAGGGTGTGACTCAGGCCCAGGGGCTCAAGTTCCTTGCGGTAGGAGGCGATCGGCCGGTGCAGGATGTAGTCGCCGCGCGGGACGGGCTCGTCGTTGTTCTCGTCGGTGACGATCAGCCGGCCGGTGATCCGGACCAGCGAGGCGAGGTTGCGCAGGCCGGCCGCCCACTCCGCGTCGTCCATGACGTGGAAGAGGACGTCCACGCACATCACCACGTCGTAGAGCCAGGGGCTGCGCCACTCGTCGAGGGCGGCCAAGGCGTAGCGGGGTCCGCCGCCCTCGGCCCGGGCCTGGGTGACGGCCTCCTCGCTGACGTCGAAGGCGTCCACGTGGTGGCCGCAGCGGGCCAGGGCGCGGGCGAAGTGTCCCTTGCCGCAGCCGGCGTCGAGCACGAACAGCGGGGACGCCGGGCTCGACAGGTCGCCGATCAGGGTGAGGAGCTGGCCGAGCCGTATCGCGTAGAAGATCTCGTTGCCTGGCCGGTCCAGGCCGATGTGGCCGCCGGAGGCGAGGTCGTCGCGTTCGCGGTGGCGGGTGTCCCAGTAGGTGTGGGCGGTGTGTCCGAGGGTGCGGGGACCGTCGGGGCGGGTGCGGGTGGCGTCAGTCATGGCGCTCCAGCCACTCGGTGAGCACTCGGGCGATCCGGGGGCCGGCCTTGCCGTCCCAGAGCGGCGGCCCCTCGGGGTCGGCCGCCGGCTGTCCGTCCAGGACCTTGCGCAGGGCGGGCACCAGTTCGCTGTGCCGCACCAGGCGGTTGGTGCCGTGGGTGACGGTGACCGGGCGTTCGGTCGTGGTGCGCAGTGTCAGACAGGGGACGCCGAGCACGGTGGTCTCCTCCTGGACTCCACCCGAGTCGGTGATCACGGCGGCGGCGCCCCGTACCAGGCCCATGAACTCGACATAGCCGAGCGGTTCGAGCAGATGGATGCCGGGCGCGTCGGCGAGGCCCGCCTTGCGCAGCGCATCCCGGCCGCGCGGGTGCAGCGGTACGGCGAGATCCAGGTGGGTGGCCGCCTCGGTGAGCGCGCGTGCGGCGGCCGCGGCCGCCTCGGGGTCGTCGACGTTGGCCGGCCGGTGCAGGGTGACCACGCCGTAGCGTTCGGGCAGTGCGTGGGCGGTGCGGGCGGCGGCCGGGTCGAAATGGTCCAGATGGGTGAGCAGGGTGTCGATCATCGGGTTGCCGACGAAGTGCACCCGGCCCGGGTCGACGCCCTCGCGGGCGAGGTGGCCGACGGCTTCCGGGCTGGTCGCGAAGAGCAGCTCGGCCAGCTGGTCGACCAGCCGCCGGTTGATCTCCTCCGGCATGGTCATGTCGAAGCTGCGCAGGCCCGCCTCGACATGGGCCACCGGGATGCCCAGCCTGGCCGCGGTCAGGGCGGCGGCGAGGGTGGAGTTGACGTCGCCGTACACGACGACGAGGGCCGGGGCGCGGGCGAGCAGCTCGCCCTCCAGCGCCACCAGCAGGTCGGCGGTCTGCCGGGCGTGGCTGCCGGAGCCGACGCCCAGGTCGGTGTCGGGGGCGGGCAGGCCCAGCTCCCGGAAGAAGATGTGCGACATCCGTTCGTCGTAGTGCTGACCCGTGTGCACCAGGACCTGGTCGTGCCCGGTCGCGCGCAGGGCGGCGACGACGGGCGCGGCCTTCACGAAGTTCGGCCTGGTCCCTACGACATGGAGTACGCGGCCGTTCATGTCGTACGTTCTCCGCTCTGTCGGCCTACCTTGGCGACATGGCCCGACCTCTGTCCCGGCACACGCCGCGTCGAATCCCCCGTGCACTCAGCTTGGCCGCATCCGTCGCATGGGGCGAGTTGCGGAACGATCCCGCGCGGGCCGCGTTGCTCGGCGTACGGCTGCTGCCGGGGCGGGTGCGGCGCGGGCTCGAGCCGGTCGAGCGACGGCTGGCCGCCCGGGCCGGCACGGCCGGCCCGACCGCCACGCCGTCCTCCGCCCGGGTGCCGGCCCCCGCCGGGCGGCCGGTGCGGCCCGAGCCCGGCCGGGTGCTCCACATGGTCACCAACGGGCTGCCGTTCAAACACGCCGGCTACACCGTGCGCACCCAGGCCCTCGCCGAGGCCCAGCGGGCCGCCGGGCTCGATCCGCACGTGGTGACCCGCGTCGGGTTCCCGGTGGCGCAGGGCGTCCTGGACGCCCGCCCGTTGCAGATCGTGAACGGGGTGCCGCAGCACCGGCTGCTGCCGCTGAACCTGCCGTACGGCCAGGGCCCGGTGCTGGCCCGCAACGCCGAGCTGGCAGGGCGCCTGGTGGAGCGGCTGCGGCCCGCCGTGCTGCACGCGGCCACCGACCACGGCAACGGGCGGGTGGCGCTGGCCCTGCGGGAGACCTACGGGCTGCCGGTGGTGTACGAGGTGCGCGGATTCCTGGAGGAGACCTGGCTGACCCAGGCGGCGGGCCGCACTCCGGACGACGGTACCTACCGTGCGCGGCGGGCCCTGGAGACGTACTGCATGCGCCAGGCCGATCTGGTACTGACGCTGGGCACGGCGATGAAGGCCGAGATCGTGTCCCGCGGGGTGCCCGAGGAGCGGGTCCTGATCGTGCCCAACGCGGTGGACGACTCCTTCCTCGCCCCGCCTCCGGACGGGGCGGAACTGCGCGCCCGGCTCGGCATCGCGGCGGACGACTATGTGGTCGGCACCGTCAGCAGCCTTACTCCACACGAGGGAATCGGCACATTGCTCCATGCGGGTGCCGAGCTGCGCCGCCGAGGGGTTCCGCTGCGGCTGCTGATCGTCGGCGACGGACCCGAGCGCGGGGCGCTCGAGGCGCTGGCCGGGCGGCTGGGACTCGGCAACGGAGTCGCCCTCTTCACCGGTCGCGTCCCGCACGACCAAGTGCGCTCCTACCACGCCGTTCTGGACGTTTTCGCGGTGCCGCGCACCGATGAACGGGTCTGCCGTCTGGTCACCCCGCTCAAGCCGGTCGAAGCGATGGCGAGCGGTCTTCCCGTGGCAGCCAGTGATCTCACAGCTCTACGAGAAGTGGTCGAATCCGAGGTGAACGGCCAGCTGATCCCGGCCGAATCCCCACATGCTTGGACAGAAGCTCTCGAAGTATTGCTCTACAGTCGAAACCGGCGGCATGAATGGGGAGCAGCCGCCCGCGCTCTGGTAGCGCGTGACCGCACCTGGAAAAGGGTCGCTGCCACGACCCGAGAGGCGTATCGCACTCTTGGATGTGTCTGAGGCCCCCTCGCCCGGAATCGCACCGTCCGGGCCCTTCGGATCCATACGGCGTCTGCCGTTGAGGGCGGAGTGAATCCCTATGCAGGTCGAAAAGGCCGTACCGCTCGGGGAATTGAGCGAATCGCTCGGGGACGCAGAACGGACCGACGGCTTCGAACTGGCCGTCATCGGGCTCGGTTACGTCGGGCTTCCGCTCGCGCGGGAGGCGTCGCTGGTCGGGCTGAGAGTGGCGGGACTCGACCTCGACCCACGGGTCGTGGAGGGCCTCAACGCCGGACACTCCCATGTGGACGACGTCTCCGACGACGACGTCGCCCGCATGCGGCAGGCCGGCTTCACCGCGTACTCGGACGACGCCTGTCTGGCCCGTGCGCAGACGATCGTGATCTGTGTGCCGACCCCGCTCAGCGAGGACGGCGGCCCCGATCTGGGCGCGGTGACCTCCGCCGCGCGGGCGGTGGCGGGCAGGCTGCGCCGCGGACGGCTCGTCGTCCTCGAATCGACGACCTATCCGGGCACCACCGAGGAGGTGGTGAAGCCGATCCTGGAGGAGTCGGGGCTGCGGGCCGGCGAGGACTTCGCGCTGGCGTTCTCGCCGGAGCGCATCGACCCCGGCAACACCACCCACGGGCTGCGCGAGACCCCGAAGGTGGTCGGCGGCTGCACCCCGGCGTGCGCGGCCCGGGCGGCCGCCTTCTACGGCAAGCTCGTCGACACCGTCGTACAGGCCAAGGGCACCCGGGAAGCCGAGATGGCCAAGCTCCTGGAGAACACCTACCGGCACGTCAACATCGCCCTCGTCAACGAACTGGCTATTCTGTGCCAGGAGTTGCGCGTCGACGTGTGGGACGCGATCCGCTGCGCCGGTACGAAACCGTTCGGCTTCCAGACCTTCCGGCCGAGCGCCGGCGTGGGCGGCCACTGCATCCCGATCGACCCCAACTACCTTTCGTACAAGGTGCGTTCGATCGGCTACGAGTTCCGGTTCGTGGAACTCGCCCGGGAGATCAACGCACACATGCCGGAGTACGTCGTCCGGCGCGCGCAGGATCTGCTCAACCACGAGGGCCGCGCCCTGCACGGCTCCCGGGTGCTGCTCCTCGGCGTCACCTACAAGCCGGACGTCGCCGACCAGCGCGAGTCGCCCGCGGTGCCGGTGGCCCGGCTGCTGCGGGACCGGGAGGCCGAGATCGCCTTCCACGATCCGTTCGTGCCCGCCTGGTTCGTGGACGGGGAGGCCGTGCCGCGCGTCACCGACGTCATGGCCGCCGTGCGCTCGCACGATCTGACGATCCTGCTCCAGGACCACTCCGCGTACGACCTCCCGGCCCTCGGCGACGAGGCCCGGCTGCTCTTCGACACCCGCGGGCGGATCTTCCGGCCCGGTGTCGAGGTGCTGTAGGCGACCTCTGTGGCAACTCCCCTTCCGCCGCCCGGAGTCCCAGGAATCCAGGCGGCGGAGTCGAAAGGCGCTCAGATGCGGATACTCGTCGTCACCGTCGTCCACCACCCCGAGGACGCGCGCATACTGCACCGGCAGATCACCGCGCTGCGGGAACGGGGGCACCACGTCGTGTACGCGGCGCCCTTCTCGGCCCGCGAGGTGCGGCCCCGCGCGGACCTCGAAGGCATCGACCTGCCCCGGGCGGCGGGCCGCACCCGCCGTGCGGCGGTGGGCGCGGCCCGCGCCCTGCTCGCCGAACGCGGGCACGAGGCGGACGTGATCCTCCTCCACGACCCGGAACTGCTCCTCGCCCTGCCCGGCACTTTGCGCCGCTGGCGGCGGTCCGGGGCCGCTCCGGTGGTCGTATGGGACGTCCACGAGGACACCGCCGCCGCGCTGGCCATGAAACGCTGGGTGCCCCGGCCGCTCCGGGCGCCGCTGCGGCTCGGCGTGCGGGCGGCCGAGCGGCTGGCGGAACGCCATCTGCGGCTGCTGCTCGCCGAGGACGCCTACCAGGAGCGGTTCCGCCGCACCCACCCGGTGGTGCCGAACTTCACGACGGCACCGGTGCGGGCACCCGAGCCGCCGGACAGCGAACGCGTCGTCTACGTCGGCCACCTGTCACGGGCGCGCGGCGCGCTGGATCTGATCGAGACCGCCCGGTACCTGGGGCCCGGCCTGCGCATCGAGGTGGCCGGCGCGGCCGAACCCGACGTCCGGGACGCGCTCGCGGCGGCCGACCGGGACGGCGTCCTGCGCTGGCACGGATTCCTGCCAAACGACCGCGCCCTCGCGCTGCTCCCCGGTGCCCTGGCCGGCCTCTCCCTCCTCCACGACCAGCCCAACTACCGCCACTCGCGGCCCACCAAGGTCGTCGAGTACATGGCGCACGGCGTCCCCGTCATCACCACACCCACCCCGCTGGCCGCCGACATGGTCGAGCGGCACGGCTGCGGTCTCGTCGTCCCGTACGAGGATCCGCGCGCGGCGGCGGAGGCGATACGACGGCTGAGCACCGACGCGATCCTGCGCCACACCGCGGCCCAGCGTGGCCGTGAGGCGGCCCTCACCCACTTCAACTGGCCTGACAAGGCTGCCGAGTTCACGCACTGTCTGGAGACCTGGGTGCGAGAGGAGGCCGGTGCTGGGCGCGCGGGTGGCGCGGTTCGTACAAGGCGACCTCGCCTCCGCCCGGCAACCGGAAACCCGTCACCCGGCCCCAGGCCGCGTCCTGGACGGGTCGGCTGAACTCCACGCCGTTCGCGGTGAGTTCGGCGGTCGTGGCATCGAGGTCGTCGCACATCAGCATCAGTTCGTGCGACGGTTCGCCGTCGGCCGGATGGCAGGCCACCTCGGCCGGCGGCAGCTCGAAGAGCAGCCAGCCGTGTCCCGCGTCGACGTGCGGCCAGCCCAGGACGTCCCGGAGGAAGGCGCGGTCCGCCTCGGCGTCGCGCGTGTAGATCACCACATGTGCCCCATTGATCACGCGCGGAGGCTAGCGACAGGCCGGGCGGACGGCAAGCACCCCCGGCTAAAGGTTGGACCAGCCGCGCTCGCAGAGCACGAGCCGGTACCCGTCCGGGTCCTCGATGGTGACGCCCCACCGGTTCCAGTACGGGTTCGGTGACGGCACCCGCTTACCGCCGTGCTCCTCCAGCCGGGCGACCAGGTCCTCCGGCACCGGACCGTCGACATAGACCACCAGCAGGTCCTCCTCGGTGGGCCGGGGCTCGACGGGCCGGGCGGCTTCGTGGACCAGCTCCAGATGCCAGCCGGCGTCCGGCCAGCCCAGCATCAGCAGGTCGTGGTCGCCGGGTTCCGGTCGGCCCTCGGCCCGCCACACCACGCCGAGCCCCAGCCCTCGCACCCAGAAGCGCTCGGCCGCGGCAAGATCCCGGGAGGGCCGGGCGACGCGGATGTGACTGCGACCGTTGACGGGCATGGTGACCCCTTCCTGAGCTGCCGTTCCCTGCCCAGCAGCCTAGGTATCCGGCCCGCGCCCGGCCATCGGCCGATCGCCCTGGATCAGAGGTCCTAGGTCCGTCAGGCCCGCGGAATGCCGTACGCCCGCTCCACGCGCAGCCGGAGCACCAGTCGGCGGTCGCGGACCATCGCGGCACGGTAGTCGTCCCAGTCGGGGTGCTCGCCCTGGACGTCACGGTAGAGGCGGACGAGTTCCTCGACGGTCTCGTCGTAGGGGTCCCGGGCGACCGGCGAGAGCTCGGCGGTACCCTCGGCGACCGTGTAGGCCCAGCGGTCGGGGCTGGTGACGTGGTACGAGGCACGCGGGTCACGGCGCAGGTTGCGGGTCTTGGCGCGATCGTCCGTGATCGAGACACGGACGGTCCGCTCCTCCGGGTAGTACGCGTGATTGACATTGGACAGCTGGGGGCGGCCGTCGCTCTTGAGGGTGACCAGCACCCCGTTGTGGCCTTCGGCGAGCAGCTTCAGAAGAGCGTCCTGGGTCATGTCTGGAACAACCCGGCCGGGCCCACCTCCCATTCCCGCCGGGTTCCTGGTCGTGCTCGGCGTGGCGGGTGTCTGTCCCTTACCCGGCGCCTCTTCTATAGCGTCCGTCACACCACATGCGGATGAGCGGGTCCGTTCCCCGCTTCCTGCGCGACGATGAGGTCCGAGGTCGGACCGCGCAGCGGGACGACACGACCGGAGGAGAGCGATGGCACAGCTGCGACAGGAAGTCGACCCCTGTGAGGTCGGGCTGGACGCGAAGGCGTTGGACCGCCTCGACCAGCATTTCGCCCACTACGTCGACGAAGGGCGCCTGCCCGGCTACCTGGTGGCCGTGGCGCGCGGCGGCCGGATCGCCCACCTCACCACGCAGGGCCACCGCGACCGCGCGGCCGGACTGCCGGTCGAACCGGACACCATCTGGCGGATGTACTCGATGACCAAGCCTGTCACCGCCGTGGCGATACTGCTGCTGGTGGAGGACGGCCTGCTGTCGCTGGACGACCCGGTCGGCCGCCTTCTGCCGGAGTTCGCCGAGCCCCGGGTGCACGTGAGCGGTTCGGGCGACGCCATGGTGACCCGGCCGGCCGACGGGCCGGTCCTCGTCCGGCATCTGCTCACCCACACCGCCGGGCTGACCTTCGCGTTCTACCACTCGCACCCCGTGGACGCCCGCTACCGCGAGGCCGGCCTGGAGTTCTCGGTGCCGGCGGGCGCGGACCTCGCCGAGACGATGGAGGTGTACGCGCGCATGCCCCTCCAGTTCGAGCCGGGCACGCAGTGGAACTACTCCGTCGGCTTCAACGTGCTCAGCCGGGTCGTCGAGGTGGTCTCCGGGCAGCGGCTGGACGAGTTCTTCGCGGACCGGATCTTCCGCCCGCTCGGCATGCCGGACGCGGGCCTGCACATCGTGCCCGAACAGGCCGACCGGCTCTCGGAGTTGTACGGCGAGACGGAGGGCGGCGGCATCGAGGCCATCCCCGGGCTGCCGTTGCGCGGCCGCCCCCGCTTCCTGTCCGGCAGTGGCGGCCTCGCGGCGACGGCGTACGACTACCACCGTTTCATGGAGATGCTGCGCCGGGGCGGCGAGCTGGACGGCGTCCGGCTGCTCTCCCCCGCCTCGGTCGCCCTGCTCTCCAGCAACCACCTGCCCGGCGGCGCCGACCTGCGGGCCTTCGGCGCCCCCGCCCACCAGGAGCCCGGCAACGACGGCCTCGGCTTCGGCCTGGGTGTGTCGGTGGTGATCGACCCCGCCCGCACCCTCTCGCCGAGCAGCCCCGGCACCTACGGCTGGACCGGCGCGGCCACCACCGCCTTCTGGGTCGACCCCACCCACGACCTGACGGTGCAGTTCCACACCCAGGTACGCCCGAAGACCCTGAAGGTCCTCCCGGAGCTGCGCCGGCTGGTCCACGAGACGATCCTGGACTAGGAGGTGTCCGGTCAGACCAGGTTGGTCTCCGGGCGGTGAGCGTCGGCCGCGAACCGGCCGGCGTCGAGTGGACGGACGTCGAGGAAGGGGGCGCGGCCCAGGTAGAGGTCGCGGATCACCTCGCCGACGGCCGGGCCCTGGAGGAAGCCGTGGCCGGAGAACCCGGTGGCGTACAGGAACCGGGAGACCGAAGTCGCCTCGCCGATCAGGGCGTTGTGGTCCGGGGTGTTCTCGTACAGGCCGGCCCAGCCGCCGGTGCGGCGCAGGTCGAGCAGTGCGGGCGCGCGCCTCTCCATGGCCGCGTACAGCCGCGGGATCCAGCGGTCGTGCGGGTCGGTGGCGAAGCCGGGCCGCTCGTCCGGGTCCGACATGCCGAGCAGCAGTCCCGGGCCCTCGGCGTGGAAGTACAGGCTGGTGCTGAAGTCGATGGTCATGGGAAGCGTCGGCGGCAGTGCCGGGACCGGTTCGGTGACCGCGATCTGGCGGCGCAGCGGCTGGACCGGTAAGTCCACGCCGGCCATCGCGCCGACCGCCCTCGACCAGGCCCCGGCCGCGCACACCACCGTGTCGGTGGCGATCCGGCCGAGGGTGGTGTGCACGGCGGTGAGGTGAGCGCCGTCCCGTTCGATGCCGGTGACCTCGGTGTGGCGCAGTACGCGGGCGCCGTGTGCGCGGGCGGCGGCCGCGTAGCCGTGCACGACGGACTCGGGTGTGCAGTGGCCGTCGTCCGGGGAGTACGCGGCGGCCAGCAGTCCGTCGGTGGCGATCAGCGGGGAGAGCCGGGCCGCCTCTTTCGGGGTGAGCATCCGGCTGGGCACGCCGAGGTGGTTCTGGAGCCGGACGCTCGCCTCGAAGGAGGCGACCTCCTCGGGGGTGGACAGGAGGAAGAGGTAGCCGACGCGGCGCAGCCCGATGTCGTAGCCGATCTCCTGCCCGAAGCGGGCGAAGGCGGCCAGGCTGCGCGCGCCCAGCTGGATGTTGAGCTCGTCGGAGAACTGGGCGCGCACCCCTCCGGCGGCCTTCGACGTGGATCCGGCGGCGAGTTCGTCCCGTTCGACGAGGACGACGTCACGGACGCCCGCGCTCGCCAGGTGGTAGGCGATGCTGGTGCCCATCACCCCGCCGCCGATGATCACGACCTGGGCCCGAGGATTCACGCGTGTGCCTCCTGTCGGTCTCCCCTGATCCTTCCCCGGGAGGCCACCCGGTACCTCAGGACCAGTGCGCCACGGCGTCCAGGTGGGGCAGCACGTGGTCGAGGCGCTCGCGCTTGGTCCGCAGATACGTGATGTTGTTCTCGCACGGCTCGATCAGCAGCGGGACCGTCTCGGCGACCTCGATGCCGTGGCGTACCAGGGACTCCCGTTTGCGGGGGTTGTTGGACATCAGGCGTACGGAACCGACCCCGAGGTCACGCAGGATGCCGGCGGCGACACCGTAGTCGCGGGCGTCGACGGGCAGGCCGAGGGCGAGGTTGGCCTCGACCGTGTCGAGGCCCTCCGCCTGGAGCGCCATCGCGCGCAGCTTGGCGAGCAGTCCGATGCCACGGCCCTCGTGTCCCCGCAAGTAGACGACGATGCCGCTGCCCTCGGCGACGACCGCGCGCAGGGCGGCGGCCAGTTGGTCGCCGCACTCGCAGTGCTGGGAGCCGAACGCGTCACCGGTCAGGCACTCCGAGTGCAGCCGGGTCAGCACCCGGTCGCTGTCGATGTCCCCGTGGACCAGGGCCACTTGTTCGTCACCGCGGTCGTGGTCCAGGTAGCCGATCGCCTGGAATTTCCCGTAGACGGTGGGCAGCGGTGCATTGACGACGCGTTCCACGCCCGAACGCCGTGGGGACTTCTTGCCGAGTACGCCGATGTTCTCTGTCATGATCTGATTCCTAAGAGGAGACGAAAGGCCGTGAAACGATGAATGGTTCGGGCGCGCGTACGGCGGCATACGGCTTGTTGCCGGCGGACACCACGGAAGAGGTACGGACCAGGGGGGCGGTCGTTTCAACTCAGGTCGCCGTCCTTCCCGTGGGGAGCTTCGAACAGCATGGTCCCTTCCTTCCGCTGGCGACGGACACGCTCGTCGCCTGTGCCGTCGCCCGGGAGATCGCCGCCGCGTTCCCGGTGCACCTCCTTCCGCCGGTGACGGTCTCCTGCTCGCACGAGCACGCGGCCTGGCCGGGGACCGTCAGCATCTCCTCGGTGACCCTGCACGCGGTGGTCCGGGACATCGCAGAATCGTTGCGCCGCTCGGGCGTGGAGGCGCTGGTCGTGGTCAACGGCCACGGCGGCAACTACGTGCTGGGCAACGTCGTCCAGGAGGCGTCCGCGCGCGGCGAGCGAATGGCGTTGTACCCGGCCGCGGAGGACTGGGAGACAGCGCTCGGGCGGGCCGGGGTGGAGACCTCGGCGCTCACCGACATGCACGCGGGAGAAATCGAGACCTCGATTCTGCTGCACGCTCATCCCGAATTGGTCCGCCCTGGTCACGAGTCCGCCGATTTCACCGCTGACGACCGCCGTCATCTCCTCACCCTGGGAATGTCCGCCTATACCGAGTCGGGCGTCATCGGCCGTCCCTCCCTGGGGTCGGCGGAAAAGGGGAAGGAACTCCTGGCGAGCCTCGCCGATTCCTTCGGCGCGGTTTTCGAACTGCTCACCTCGGAGCGGGAGTAGCGCAGCCCGGCGTACCAGCGGACGACCAGGACCACCAGCCCCGGCAGGGCCGCCACGAAGCTGAGGACGCCGTAGACGACGGCCGTGGCGAGCCCGCTGTCCGCGCCGAGGCCGGCCGCTGCGAACGCCCAGGCGGTGACGCCCTCCCGGGGGCCCCAGCCGCCGACGTTCAGCGGCAGGCCCATGGCGACCAGGGCGAGCACCGCGATCGGTGCCAGCGCTGCCACGGAGGCGGTGGAGCCGGCGACCCGCGCGGCCACCACGAACATTCCGACGTGTCCGGCGAGGATGACCGCCGAGGACAGTGCGACGCCCGGCCCGTTCCGCCGTGACAGCAGCGCCCGGTGAGTCTCGGCGAGCGTCGCGCGCAGGGCGCCGCCGCGCTTGCCCGGGGCCTTGTTCATCCGGACCGCGGCCACGACCGCGCAGGCGCCCACCAGGCCGGCCGCCACCAGCGGGGCGAAGCTGCGTACCTCGTCGCGGACCGGCGAGGGCAGGATCAGCAGCGCGCCCGCGCCGAACACCGTCAACGCGATCTGTCCCGCGGCCCGTTCGAGGACGACCGCGCGGACACCGCGCCCTATGTCGCCCTCGCTCTGCCCGTGCCTGACCGCCCGGTGAACGTCACCGAGCACCCCGCCGGGCAGGGCCGCGTTGAGGAACAGCGCACGGTAGTAGTCGCCGACGGCGGGCCCCAGCGGCAGCCGCAGGCCGAGGCTGCGGGCCACCAGCTGCCAGCGCCAGGCGCTCAGTACGGTCGTGACCACGCCGATCGCCAGGCCGACGGCCAGCGTCGGGGTGTCGATGCGGCGCAGTCCGTCGAGGAAGACGCCGGTGCCGAGCCGCCACAGCAGCACAGAGATGATGGCGACCCCGGCGAGGGTGCCCACGTGGGTGCGGACGGCGCGGAGGTTGACACGCCGGGCCACGGTCACCGGGGCGACGGGGGCGGTCTCGCGGACCAGGGTGGAGGTGGTCATGAGGTGCCTCCGGTCGGCCGGGCGAGCGCCAGCAGGTCGCTGTGGTGCAGGACGACCCGCAGTTCGCCGGCCGCGCAGGCGGTGAGCCGCTCGGCCAGGTAGGCCTCGGCGCGCTCGGCCAGTTCGGGGCGCTCCTCGACGGCCGCGCCGACCCAGCCGCGCAGCCACTGCTCGGTGAGCGCCTTCTCGTCGGGGCCGAGCCGCCAGGGGCTGGGGTGCACAATCACGGTGGCGCCCCGGTCGGCAAAGGCCTCGCAGGCGGCCGTGACCGCGTCCGGGCCGAGCATCCCGCCGCGCCGCTGGTGGGTGTTGAAGGCCTCCGTCAGCTCCGCGTCCAGCGGATGGGGCGTGCCGAACTCGACCCGTCCGGCCACCGACAGGGTGAGCAGGGCGGGGCAGCCGGCCCCGGCGCAGGCTGCGGCGAGTACGCCGACCTCCTCGCGGGTGAGGACGTCGAGGAGCGCGGACGCGGTCACCAGGGAGGCGCCGGTCAGCGCGTCAGGGGTGAGCCGGGCGACGTCACCACGGCGGGTCTCCACCGTGACCCGGCTTCCGTCGGCGGCCACGCGGGGCGAGGCGACGGCGGCGAAGTGGAGGAGGTAGGGGTCGCGGTCGTGCAGGATCCAGTGCTGGGCGCCGTCCAGGCGAGGCGCGAGCCAGCGGCCCATGGAGCCGGTGCCGCAGCCCAGGTCGTGCACGACCAGGCCGCCCGCCTTGCCGGGCAGGTTGGCCAGCCGGATCCGCAGCGGGTCCAGCAGGTCGTGCGACCGGGCGGCCGCGTCCGCGCTCTCCCGCAGCTCCAGCCACTCGGGTGCGTATCGCGGCGGCTCCTCGGGGCCGCCCTCGCGCAGGCGTACGGTGGCCCGCTCGCCCGGGCGCACGACGGGACCGGCCCCGGCGATCACCTCGGACCGGCCGGGCTCACGGGAGTCTGCGGCATCCATGTGCTCTCGTCCCACCCCTGCATCCGTAACATCCCCGGGCCCGGGCTGCGCGGGGATCGCGCCGACCGGAGTAGTGGTCGTCGTCTCGCTGGTCATGCCGCCCTCCGTGGTTCGTCGGGGAGCCTCAGCAGGACTCCGGCGAGGCTGCGGGCGGTGGTCGCCCAGCCGTCGAGCGCCGCCCGCCGCCCGCGCGCGGCGGCCTTCAGGCGACGGCGTACGTCCGCTTCGCCGAACCAGCCGCGCAGTTCGGCGGCGAGCGCGGCGGGGTCCTCCGGCGGCACGAGGATGCCGGGCACCCCGCCGTCGGGGGCGCGGCCGACCGCCTCGGGCAGCCCGCCGACGTCGGTGGCGAGCACCGGGATGCCCCGGGCGAGGGCCTCGGTGACCGCCATGCCGTAGGTCTCGGCGTACGAGGTGAGGACCATCAGGTCGGCGGCGGCGTAGCTGGCGTCGAGGTCGGCGCCGGAGCGGGGACCGGCGAGGTGCAGCCGGTCCGTCAGGCCGTGCTCGGCGATCAGCGAGCGCAGATGGGCGACGTACTCGGGGTCCTGGCCGAGGCCGCCCACACAGGTGCAGGTCCACGGCAGGTCCCGGACCGCGGAGAGGGCCTCGACCAGCCGGTGCTGGCCCTTGCGCGGGGTGACGGCGGCGACGCACAGCAGGTGCGAGACCCCGTCGGTGCCGCCGGCCAGCGGGGCGATGTCGGCGCCCGGGGCGGCGACATGGACCCGTTCGGGCGCCAGGCCGTGGTGCGAGATCAGCCGTCGTACCGCCCAGTCGCTGGTCGCCACCACGGCCGGTACGGCGCGCAGCACCGTGCGCTCCCGGGCGTCCAGGTCGGCGGCCACGGCCGGGTCGAGCCCGGTCTCGTCGCCGAGCGGCAGGTGTACCAGGACGGCGAGCCGCAGCCGTTCGGTCTCCGGTACGACGATCTCGGGGACACCGCACGCCACCAGGCCGTCCAGGAGGACGACCGCGCCATCAGGCATTTCCCGCAGGGTGCGGGCGAGGGTGTCCCGGGCGGCCGTGTCGGGTCGGGGCCAGGAGCCGGGCACGGCGTGCTGGGTGACCTGCCAGCCGAAGCCGGGCAGGTCCAGGCAGACCCGCCGGTCGTAGGCGTTGCCGCCGCTCGGGGTGGCCGGGTCGTCGACACCGCCCGGCATGACGAAGTGCACGATCCGCAGGGACATGGGGAGGATCCCGATGTTCGCCGGGGCGTTCTCGCCGACCGGTTCGGTGGTGACCGCGCGCTGCGCGGGTACATAGGTGAGGGCCGGTGCCCGGCCGATGGTCACGTCGGTCACAGGGCACGCTCGTAACTCGCCCAGGCGACATGCGACTCGTGCAGGGTGACGGTGAGTCCGGCCAGGCCCCTGGCTCCCTCGCCCAGGGCGCCCTTGTCGATCCGCTCGGCGAGCCGGTCGGCGATGACCTTGGCGAGGAACTCCGTGGAGGTGTTGATCCCGGCGAAGTCCGGCTCGTTGTCCAGGTTTCTGTAGTTCAGCTCGCTGACGACGGCGCCGAGTTCCTGGGTGGCAAGACCGATGTCGACGACGATGTTGTCGTCGTCCAGCTGTTCACGGCGGAAGGTGGCGTCCACCAGGAACGTGGCGCCGTGCAGTCGCTGCGCGGGCCCGAACACCTCGCCGCGGAAGCTGTGGGCGATCATGATGTGATCGCGGACGGTGATGCTGAACAACGGACGACCCTCCAGGTGCGGCGCGTCTGGTCCCCCGGCTGATCCCTGCCGGGGGATGCCCTTAATACGGTTCGTGGGTTCCCCGTGTTCAGTCCGCTCTCACTCTTTTCTCAGGTCAGGCGCTCTTGGCGGCCCTAATTGGGCGTTCCGTCAGCCGACGTCGGCGTAGCGGACCCGGTGGCAGAGCGCGGGGATCTCCCCGGAGGCGAGTTTCGGGAGCACCTCCGGCAGCTCTTCGAACGCGCTTTCCCCGGTGATGAGGGCGTCCAGCGCCGGATCGGCCAGCAGGTCGAGGGCCAGGGCGAGCCGGTCTGCGTAGGTGCGGCCTGCCCGGCGCGGGGAGACGGTGCCGACCTGGCTGCTGCGCACGGTGAGGCGGCGGGAGTGGAAGGCCTCGCCGAGCGGGAGGGCGATGCGCCGGTCGCCGTACCAGCTCAGTTCGAGGACCGTGCCCTCGGGGGCGAGGAGTTCCAGGGCTCGGGTGAGGCCCTGTTCGGTGGCGCTGGCGTGGACGACCAGGTCGCAGCCGTCGAGGGCCTCCTGTGGGGCCGCGAAGTCGACGCCCAGCGCCTCAGCCGTTTTCGCCCGGCCCGGATCGGCGTCGACCAGTTGGAGCCGTACGCCGGGGAAGCGGGCGAGGAGGGCGGCGACCGAGCAGCCGACCATGCCGCCGCCGATCACCGCGATCCGGTCGCCGACCAGGGGCGCGGCGTCCCAGAGGGCGTTCACGGCGGTCTCCACGGTGCCCGCGAGCACCGCACGCGCCGGTGGTACACGCTCCGGTACCACCGTCACCGCGGTCACCGGAACGACGTAACGCGTCTGATGCGGATACAGGCAGAACACCGTACGCCCGATCAGCTCAACGGGACCTGCCTCCACGACGCCGACGCTGAGGTAGCCGTACTTCACCGGCCCGGGGAACTCGCCCTCCTGGAACGGCGCCCGCATCACCGCGTGTTGGCTCTCCGGCACCCCGCCGCGGAACACCAGTGTCTCGGTGCCCCGGCTGACTCCGGAATACAGCGCGCGCACCAGAACCTCGTCCTCGGCGGGCTCCGTGAGGGTGACGTCACGCAGCTCTCCGTGGCCCGGAGAGCGGAGCCAGAACGCGCGGGCCGAGCGGTTCATCGGCATCCTCCTGAACGATCGGGAAGTTGTTCACGTACCGAGATGTGCACAGCGAGAAGTGCACAGGCCGCGCACAGTACGCGGCGTTGATCGACTCTGTCACTCGGCCGGAGGACGTGCGGTGGCCCTGAACAACACTTACGAAGCCAGGCTGGTCCAGCAGGAGACCGCTGTGGGAGCGGGCGTGCAGATCCTGTTGCTGACCCTGCTCGGATCGGCGATAGGCATGGGGCCGGCCGGATGGCTGACGGGGCTCGCGTTCGCGATAGCCACCTGGGCGGTGCTCTCCCGGGCCCTGCACCGGACCCGGCCGCGCACCTTCGGCCCGGCGAACCGGGTCACCCTCGGCCGCGCGATCCTGGTCGGCGGTGTGACGGCGCTGGTCGCCGACTCCTTCGAGAGCTCCCCGCCGGTCTCGCTCCTGGTCGGTCTGACCGCCGTCGCCCTCATCCTCGACGGCGTGGACGGCAAGGTGGCCCGCCACACGGGTACGTCGACCGCGCTGGGCGCGCGCTTCGACATGGAGGTCGACGCGTTCCTGATCCTGGTGCTGAGCGTGTACGTCTCGACGCAGCTGGGTCCGTGGGTGCTGCTGATCGGCGCGATGCGCTACGCGTTCGTCGCGGCGGCGAAGGTCGCGCCCTGGCTGAATGCCCCGCTGCCGCCGTCGATGGCCCGCAAGACCGTCGCCGCGATGCAGGGCATCTGCCTGCTCCTGGCGGGCGCGGACCTGCTGCCCTACCTGGCCAGCCTGGGCGTGGTGCTGCTGGCGCTCGGCTCGCTGCTGTGGTCGTTCGGGCGCGATGTGGTGTGGCTGTGGCGGAACTCTCGGGCGGTGGCAGCGCCGACGGTGGCGGTGGTCGCGGAGAAGGAACGGCCGGCTGAGGTGCGGCTGACGGTGCGCGCGGAGGCACGGGTGGAGGTACGCGCGCAGGAGCTGGAGATGCTGGAACTGGCGGTTCGATGAACTGACCGAGCACGGCAGGGGCCCGGACCGGGGGATGGTCCGGGCCCCTGCCGTTCGCCTACGACCGTGCGCCCCGTGTCCGTACGAAGGCGAACGCGGCTGCCGCCAGGCCCAGTGCGCCGACGATCAGGCCCGCGATGCCGAGGCCCCGCGCGGTGGAGTCGCTTGCGTCGCCCGACGCGGTCGTCGTCGCCTTGGCGCTGCTCTTCGTCGCCGGTGCGGCCGAGGCCGGGGCCTGGTCACTCGCCGTCAGCTTGAGCGTCGGCGCCGGGCTCTCCGGCTCCGCGCCGCCGCTCGCGGCCTCCTCGATCCAGCGGACGACCTTGCCGTCCGAGTAGGTCTGAAGGGCCTTGAAGGTCAGCTGGTCGGTGTCCTCCGGCAGCTGGCCGAAGGCGACGTTGAAGTCCTCGTACTGTCCGGCCCCGATCTTCCCGCCGGTCCAGGTGATCTCGGAGGCGGCCTCGGTGATGGTGCCGTCGTCGGTCTTCACGGGCGTCTTGAGCTTGGTGGTGGTCACCTTGGCGGTCCAGCCGTCCTGGGGGCTGACGAGGACGCCCAGGACCGGGTGGTCGGTGGGCAGGTAGACCTGGACCTTGGTGGTGGAGGAGTTGTTCTCCTCGTTGGGAACACGGAAGGTCAGGACGCCGTCGGTGGCGCCCTTCGCGTAGCTCTCGGGGTGGACGGTGACATGCGCGGAGGCGGCACCGGCGGCGACGAGGACCGCAGCGGCGGTGAGCGCGGTGACGGTGCCGGCGCGGCGCAGGGCGGAGTTGGCAGACATGGGTGAGTGGATCTCCGTACGAGTGAAGTCTGTTGGAGGGCCTTACGGGTGTTGGACGGGGTACGGGATCGCAGCAGGGGGGCCGCGTCGGCTCACCGCGTGCCGTAGCGCGAGCAGTCGGCGGGGGCGTACCGGATCGGCCGGGGTGGGCAGCGGGCCGGCGGCCGGGGTGGGCAGCGGGGCGTCACGCCACCAGGCCGCGAGACCGGGCACGAGGGCAGCCGTGCGGCGCAGCAGCGACCACAGGGCGGCCTCGCCGCACCGCAGCCACCAGGAGGCCACCAAGGCGGCGGCGACATGGGCCAGGGTGGCGTGCGCGGTCATGGCGTGCGGGTGCTGCGCCATGCCGGCCATGGAGATGTGAGACATGTGAGACATGTGACCCATGGCCGTGGCGGGCGTCGGTGCGGATGCCCCCGCGCGTGCCGCGTCGAAGCCGAAGTGCAGACCGGCCTGGGTGAGAAGCGTGCCGGCGCCGATCTCCGGGAGTCCGCGCTCACGTCCCGCGAGGACGCGCCCCAGGCCGAACACGGCGGCGAAGCCGGCCGCGTCGGCCCACAGCGGCGGCATCTCCCCCATGGCCAGTGCGTGGCCGGCGGCAGCCAGGAGCACGCACACCGCGGCGAACACCGCGGCACGCAGGCTCCGTACCGCCGGTGACGCACTCATGGTGAGTGATCCTCCCACGGTCGGGTAGTACGCGAGACGCGGACGGACCGTTCAGTCGCGGACGAATGCGGGGGGTGGTGTCCTCTTTCGGCCGCGGCAGCGTCGAGCGCTCCGACAGGGACGCGGGGACCTGCGCGACCAGCCACGGCAAGCCCGCGGTCGGCCACCGGCCCCCGGCCCCTCGCCCGCCTCCCCTCGGCAGCGCGGCCACCGGGGCACGTATCCGGTCCCTACCTCTTCTGCTCCACCCGCACCCAGTCCACCTCCGCCTGCACTCCCCCGGCCGCGATCTTGTCCACGCTGGACTGCGGCAGGCCCCAGTAGGGGCTGGTGACCTGGTTCCAGCCGGCCGGGTAGGCGCCGCCGAGGGCGAGGTTGAGGATGACGTACTGGTTGTGGTCGTAGACCCACTGGCCGCGGGTCGATTCCAGCTTGTTGCGGGTGGTCTCCTGGACCAGGGTGTCGTCGACGTAGAAGCGCATCGCCGTCGGCGTCCACTCCACCGCGTAGGTGTGCCACTGATCGATGGTGCCGCCGTTCGGGAAGGTCTGGCGGGTGCCGATGTTGCCGTCGGCCGAGTAGCCGGGGCCGTGGAGCGAGGTGCTCGTCCACGTCGGGTAGCCGATGTTCTCCATGATGTCGGTCTCGCCGGAGGCCGGCCAGGAGACCGACGGGTTGTCGACGTTGCTGCCCAGCAGCCAGAAGGCGGGCCAGTAGCCGTCGCCGACCGGGAGTTTCATACGGGCGCTGACCTTGCCGTAGGTGAAGTCGAAGTGGGTGTTGGTGTCGATGCGGCCGGACGTGAAGTCGTAGGTGCCGCCGCCCGCCTGGGTGCAGCCCTTGCAGTACTTCGCCTTCAGGATCAACTCGCCGTTCTGCGTCCGGACGTTGTCCGTCGAGTCGACGTACGCCTGGGACTCGCCGTTGACCGGGCCCATCTCGGTGCCGGTGCGGACGACCCGCCACTTGGAGCGGTCCAGCGAGCTGCCGGTGAAGTCGTCGAAGAACGTGGTCTGGTACGTGCCCGGCTGCTCGCCCGGGAGCGCGGGGTAGGCCGCCTGCGCGCCGCCGCCGGTGCCCCAGACCTGGAACTCGTAGAGGGAGTAGCCGAACTGGGCGGTGTAGGGGGCCGGGTTGTAGAAGCTGCGGCGCTCCTTGCCGAGCATCCGGACATAGCGGCCGGTGGCCGGGGAGGGAAGGGTGACGGTGTCGTGCAGGCCCGCGGCGTCCGAGGGGGCGACGACGTTCGCGCGGCGGGTGGCGATGGCGGCGGCGGAAGGCTCGTACACCGTGCGCCAGTTGATGTTGTCGTCGGAGACCTGGAGGAGGTAGTCGACGGCGTACGCCGACTCCCAGTACAGGTCCACGGAGGAGATCGTGGAGGTGGCGCCCAGGTCGACCGAGATCCAGCGGTCGGCGTTCCAGTCGCTCGACCAGCGGGTGGAGTCGCCCTTCAGGTCGGCCGGCCAGCCGCCGTCGGTGGCGAACGCCGGGGAATTGCCCGCGTGCTGGTAGTAGTTGGAGTACGCCGGGTGGTTCAGGGCGAGGTTGGTGACGGTCGAGGACGCGGGGGCCGGTTCGCCGCCGTAGACCTTGAAGTTCCAGAGCGAGTAGCCGTAGGGCGTGGCGCGTTCGATGCCGCGCATCCGGACGTAGCGGCCGGTGACCTCCTGCGGGTAGGTGCTCGCGGTGACCGAGCCGCCGGTGCCCGCGGTCTCGGTGTAGAACGGCGTCCAGTCCGTGCCGTTCTTCGAGACTTCCAGGACGTACCTCTTGCCGTAGGCGGCCTCCCAGTCGAGGACCACCCGGTCGATGCGGATCGTCGTGCCGAGGTCGATCCGGATCCAGGCGTCGTCGGCGAAGTTGCTGGACCAGCGGGTGGCGCCGTTGCCGTCGAAGGCCAGTCCGGGGGTGGTGCCGCCGTTCTCGCTGCCGGAGGCGGTGACGGCGTTCGGGTTCGCCGCGTAGGCGGTGTTCGCTCGGTCGGTGTCCCAGGTCACGGCGGCGGCAGCGGCGGTCGCCGGGGCGGCCAGGACCGGGCCCGAGGCCAGCAGGGCAGCCGTCGCGAGGGCGGCCAGGAGGGTGCGGGGAATGCGGGATGGCATGCGGGTCTCCTGAGTGTCGATGGTGCACATGTTGTTGTGTTCATGACAGATCAGAGTTCGGTGTCCATGAGCCGTGGACCGTCGTGCATGCGTGTGGGAGTGCGGTGCGGTGGGCGCGGAACTCCCCTGGTCCGCGCCCACCGCGGTCGTGTCAGGCCGCCCTGCGGGCCTGCCCCCGGTGGTCGCGGATGATGTCCGCGTACCGGTGGCCGCTGCCCTTGATCGTGCGGACCTGGGTGCGGTAGTCGACGTGGACCAGGCCGAAGCGCTTGTCGTAGCCGTACGCCCACTCGAAGTTGTCCAGCAGCGACCAGGCGAAGTACCCGGCCAGCGGGGCGCCCTTGCGGGCCGCCGAGGCACAGGCGGCGAGATGGCCGACCAGGTACTCCTGGCGCTCGGGGTCGTCGATCGTGCCGTCGGGGCGGACCACGTCCGGGTAGGCCGAGCCGTTCTCGGTGACGTAGAGCTTGCGGGCGCCGTACTCGTTGGTGAGGCGCAGCAGCAGCGTCTCGATGCCGCTCGCGTCGATCTCCCAGTCCATCCCGGTACGCGGGACGTCGGGGCGGCGCACCGAACGGGCGTACGGGGCCGGGCCGTTCGGGTCGTCCTCCACGTAGGCCGGGAAGTAGTAGTTCAGGCCCAGCCAGTCGAGCGGGGTGGCGATGGTCTCCAGGTCGCCGGGGCGCTCTGGGAGTTCGACGCCGTACGTCTCGACCATGTCGGCCGGGAAGCCGCGGCCGTGCACCGGGTCCAGCCACCAGCGGTTGACGTGTCCGTCGTGGCGGCGGACGGCGGCCTGGTCCTCGGGACGGTCCGAAGCGGCGAACACGGTCGAGAGGTTGTTCACGATGCCGACCTCGGCGCCCGGCGCGGCGGCGCGGATCGCCTGGGCGGCCAGGCCGTGGCCGAGGAGCAGGTGGTAGGAGGCGCGGACGGCGGTGGTGAGGTCCGTCAGGCCCGGGGCCATCTTGCCCTCCAGGTGGCCGATCCAGGCCGAGCAGCAGGGCTCGTTGAGGGTGGTCCAGTGCCGGACGCGGTCACCGAAGCGCTCGGCGACCACGGAGGCGTAGTCGGCCAAGTGCTCGGCGGTCGCGCGCTCGGTCCAGCCGCCCCGGTCCTGGAGGGCCTGCGGCAGGTCCCAGTGATAGACGGTGACCGAGGGGGTGATCCCCGCCGCGAGCAGGGCGTCGATCAACTCGTCGTAGAAGTCGAGGCCCTTGGCGTTGACCGGGCCGTCGCCGCCGGGCCGCACGCGCGGCCAGGCGATCGACAACCGGTAGGCGTTGGTGCCGAGTCGGCCCATCAGGCCGATGTCCTCGCGCCAGCGGTGGTAATGGTCGCAGGCGATGTCGCCGTTGTCGTCGCCCGCGATCTTCCCCGGGGTGTGCGAGAAGGTGTCCCAGATGGAGGGTGAGCGGCCGTCCTCGGCGACGGCTCCCTCGATCTGGTACGCCGCGGTTGCCGTGCCCCACAGAAAGTCGTGCGGGAGTGCGGCGAGGTCGATGGTCACGTAATTCCTTTCGCGACAAGCTTCGGAACTTCGGAGGGAGGCGGGTTCACTTGACGGCGCCCGCCGTCAGCCCGGCGACGAGGTAGCGCTGGAGGAGCAGGAAGCCGGCCACGACGGGGACGCTCACCACGAGCGAGGCGGCCATGATCTGGTTCCAGTAGACGTCGTACTGCGTGGAGTAGCCCTGGAGGCCGACGGCGAGGGTGCGGGTGGTGTCGTTGGTCATGACCGACGCGAACAGCACCTCGCCCCAGGCCGTCATGAAGGCGTAGACGGCGACCGCGACGATTCCCGGGATCGCCGCCGGTACGACCACCCGGAACAGCGCGCCGAGCGGTCCGCAGCCGTCCACCAGCGCCGCCTCGTCCAGGTCCCTGGGCACCGAGTCGAGGTACCCGATCAGCATCCAGATCGAGAACGGCAGCGAGAACGTCAGGTAGGTGAGGATCAGGCCGCCGCGGGAGCCGAACAGCGCGATGCCGGTGGCGTTGCCGATGTTGACGTACATCAGGAACAGCGGGAGCAGGAAGAGGATGCCCGGGAACATCTGCGTGGACAGCACGGTGACCGTGAAGATCCGCTTGCCGCGGAACTCGTAGCGGCTGACCGCGTAGGCGGCGAACACCGCGACCACGACCGAGCAGACGGTCGCCGCGACCGCCACGATCAGCGAGTTCACGAAGTACCGCGCGAGCGGGACCGTCGACCAGATGTCGATGTACGGGCGGATGGTCAGCCCGCTGGGCAGCCACCGGAACTTGCCGGTGACGTCCGCGAGCGGCTTCAGCGAGCTGGAGATCATCACGTACACGGGGATCAGCACGAACCCGGTGAGCAGCGTGAGGAAGATCGCCCGGGCCCAGAGGAAGGAGCGCGGCGGGGCCATCGGCGAACTGGGGCTAGACATCGGCGGTCCTCCGTCCGCGTGAGGTGAGCGCGAGGTAGACGCCGGTCACGACCAGCAGGAAGAGCAGCAGGAGCACGGACATCGCCGAGCCGGTGCCGAAGTTCCAGGTGACGAAGGAGGCCTGGTAGATGTGGACCGAGATGAGGTCGGCGGCCTCCGGAGCGGCCTTGCCGAACAGGACGTACGGCGTGTTGAAGTCGTTGAACGTCCACAGGAACAGGACCAGGATCAGCACCTGGTTGACCGGGCGCAGCGAGGGCAGGGTGATCCGGCGGATCTGCTGCACCATGCCGGCGCCGTCCAGGGCGGCCGCCTCGTACAGCTCCTTGGGGATGTTCTGGAGTCCGGCCATCACGATCAGGAAGGCGAACGGCCAGCCCTTCCAGACGGACACGGTCAGCAGCGCCCAGAAGCTGTTGTCGCCGATCAGCCAGAAGGACGGCTTGTCGGTGAGATGCAGCTGGTCGTGCAGGACGTGGTTCACCAGGCCGTTGTCGTGCTGGAACATGAACACCCAGGTGATGACGGCCGCGTAGACCGGCAGCGCGTACGGCACCAGGAACAGGGTCCGCAACAGGCCCCGGCCGCGGAAGGCGTCCTGCATGAACACCGCGGCCGCGGTACCGATCAGCCAGCACAGGCCGACCGAGAGCAGGGTGAAGCCGACGGTGACGAGGAAGGAGTGCAACAGGGCCTTGCCGACCGGGGCGTTGAACTCGATCGACGTGCGGTAGTTGTCGAACCCGGACCAGGGGGCGGTGCCCCAGTCGCGGATGTAGAACTGGGTCAGCTCCTTGAAGCTCATCACGACGCCGATGACCATCGGTATCAGATGGACGAGGAGTTCGAGCAGCAGAGCGGGCAGGAGCAGCAGGTAGGGCAGTCCGATCCGGCGGATCCGCCCGGGGCGGCGGCCCGAGCCGCCCGCCGCCCCGGGGGAGTTCGCACGCACCGGCTCGTGCACGGCGGTGGTGGTGGTCGTCATGGTGCTCAGGCCGCCGGCATCTGCTGCTGGGCCTTCTCCAGCTCGGCCTTCACGGAGTCGGTGGTGACGGCGTGACCGGCCGCCGCGGCGGCGAACAGGTTCTTCACGGCGGTGCCGACGGTCGTCTCGAACTGCGACTCGGCGGCCACCTGGGGCAGGGCCGCGGCGCTGGTGGCGAGCGTGTTCTTCAGGACCGAGTTGGCGGGGGTGTTGAAGGCCGGGTCCTCCTGGGCGGCCTTGACCGGCGGGATGGAGCTGTAGGCGGTGTTGAGGATCTTCTGCTCGTCGTCGCTGGTCATGAACTTCACGAACTTCGTCGCGCCGTCGAGGTTCTTGGTGTTCTTGAAGACCGCCAGGTTGATGCCGGCGACCATCGAGTTGACCTGGGCTCCGGTGCCGGGGGTGCCGGACTGCACGGGCACGGGGGCGATGCCGTAGTCGCTGTCGCTCATGCCCTGCGACTTGAGGTTGGAGGATGCCGACTGCCACAGCAGCATCGCCAGCTTGCCCTTGGCGAAGTCGCTCACCGACTGGTTCTGCGCGTACTCGGCGTCGCTGGTCGGGATGGCCTTGTCCTTGGCCATCAGGTCGACGTACTGCTTCACCGCGGCGACGATCTTGTCGTTGGTGAAGTCCGGCTTGCCGTCGGAGGTGAAGAAGTCGGCGCCGTGCTGCTTGGCGAAGACGAAGGTGTGGTGGATGTTCTCCGACACGTTGCCGCCCTCGGCGCCGAGCACCGACTTGCCCTTGGCCGATATCTTCTTGCCGTCGGCGATCAGCTCGTCCCAGGTGACCGGCGGCTTGGCGATCCCCGCGTCGGCGAAGATCTTCTTGTTGTAGTAGAGCGCGTACGCCATCGAGTACAGCGGTACGGCCGCCGGGTCCTTGCCCACGGCACCCGTGGAGCCCATCGCGGAGTCGACGAAGCGGTTCTTGCCGCCGATCTTGCCGAAGTTCTTGGCGTCCCAGGGCAGCAGCGCGCCCGTCGCCTGCAGCGAGGCGCTCCAGGTGTTGCCGATGTTCAGCACGTCGGGGCCCTGGCCGGAGGTGGTCGCGGTCAGGATCCGGTTGAGCAGGTCCGACCAGGGCACGACCTCCAGCTTGACCTTGATGCCGGTCTGCTTCTGGAACTTGTCGAGCTCCGGCTGAAGGACCTTCTTGTCGACCTCGATGCTGGCACCCTGGTTGGAGGCCCAGTAGGTGAGCGTCTTCGGGGAGTCGTTGGACCCGCCCCCGGTGGACGAACCGCCACCGCAGGCCGTGGCCGCGAGGGCGAGAGACATGGTGACGGCGCCTACGGCCGCGGCTCGGATGCTGCGCATGGCTCCAGCTGTGCCTTTCCGGGAGTAGAGAACCCCGAGAGGGCTTCGCGAAGGCCGGCGCCCGCGATTGCGAAGGCCGAGACCTCCGTTCGGCTTCCGAAGCCCCTCATGGCTTAATTTAGGACGTGAGTTAACCCCTCGAATCAGTAGCTCGTCAAGGGATCCGGCACGGGTATCCGCGCAGGCGGGCCGGGGAACACCCGGTTCCGACCCGGTGGTCCGCCCACCCCAGGCGGTGTGACCTGGGCCGAAGCCCTGTGACCTGGGCAGGGAGGGCTCGGGGGGCGTTCCACAACGGTTGTGTTTCGACGGGGGGACGCGTTACGGCGGGGGTGGGCGGGCCGTGGCTCACGTCCGGCGCGGTGCGGTCGATTCTGCACGGCGGGGCGGGCCTCTGCACACGGCGGTGGACAGGCCTACGCTGCGGGGCGGAGGAGGACCGACACCCACGGCAGACACCGACCCGACTCGCCGCGCGAAGGCCAACCCACACCCACCGCAGACACCGACCCACCCGCCGCGCGAAGCCCAACCCACACCCACCGCAGACACCGACCCGAGCCGCCAGGCTAAGGCGGCCCGACCGCACGGGAGTAGGCGCCCCCACAACCACGGCAGACAACGACCCCAACACCCACCGCAGCGGGCGTCCCCACCCCCCGCGGCATGGAACGCCCCGACCCTCACGGCAGGGGCGGGCAAGCCGCTGCGCGCGTCGGAAGTACGCCGTTGTCGACGGCAGCCACCGCGCACGGCGTGCTGTTCACAGCGAAGCGCACCGTCGCCTACGGCGATGGGCCCGGGGAAGTTGTCCCCGGGCCCCGTCCCGGTGTCAACGGGTGGTAGCCGTGGGCGGTGTCGGGGCGTAGCCGGTCGGCTGGGTGGTGAAGGTGCCTCGGCCCTGGGTGCGGCCGCGGAGGCGGGTCGCGTAGCCGAAGAGTTCGGCCAGCGGCACGGTGGCGGTCACCACCGCCGACCCGCCTCTGTTCGCGGAGCCGGTGACCCGGCCGCGCCGGGCGGCCAGGTCGCCCAGTACACCGCCGACCGCGTCCTCGGGCACGGTGACCGTGACCTCGGCGACCGGCTCCAGCAGGACCAGCGCGCAGCCGCGCAGGGCCTCCCGGAGACCGAGCCTGCCCGCCGTACGGAACGCCGTGTCGGAGGAGTCCTTCACATGCGTCGAGCCGTCGGTGAGGGTGACCCGCACCCCGGTGACCGGGTGGCCGCCGAGGGGGCCCTCGGTGAGCGCGTCCCGGCAGCCGGCCTCGACCGCACGGGCGTACTCCTGGGGCACCCGGCCGCCGGCGACGGCCGACCGGAACTCGAAGCCCGCCTCGTGCCCCAGCGGTTCGACGTCCAGGACGACATGCGCGAACTGCCCGGCCCCGCCGGTCTGATGGACATGCCGGTAGACAAATCCGGTCACCCCGCGCGCCACCGTCTCCCGGAGGGCGACCCGCGGCCGGCCCACCGCGACCTCGGGGCCGCCGTCCCGGCGGATCTTCTCCACGGCTACCTCCAGGTGCAGTTCGCCCATCCCGGACAGCACGGTCTGCCCGGTCTCCGCGTCGGTGCGCACCAGCAGCGAGGGGTCCTCCTCGGCCAGCCGGGCCAGCGCCTGGGCCAGCCGGCCGGTGTCGGTACGGCGACGGGCCTCGACGGCGACGGACACCACCGGTTCCGGAGCGAGGGGCGGCTCCAGGAGCAGTGGGTCGTCCGGCGTGCACAGCGTGGAGCCGGGGCGGGCCGACTTCGGTCCGACGACGGCCACGATGTCACCGGCCACCGCCCGGTCGAGGGGCTCGTGCCGGCCGGCCATGACACGGAGGATGCGGGCGACGCGTTCGGTGCGGCGGGTCGCGGGGTCCCACACGGTGTCTCCTTTCTCGATCGTGCCCGAGTAGACGCGGACATGGGTGAGGCGCCCGGTGGGCGTCGCGGTTACCTTGAACGCGAGCGCGGCGAGAGGCCCTTCGGGGTCGGCGGCCCGCCGCCGCTCGACGCCCTCGTGGGTGCCGCGTACGGCGGGGACGTCCAGCGGTGAGGGCAGATAGGCCACGGCCGCGTCCAGCAGCGGTTCGATGCCCCGGTTGCGGTAGGCGGAGCCGCACAGGACGACGACGCCCTCGCCGGTCAGGGTGAGGTCGCGCAGGGCGGTGCGCAGCGTGCCGACGGACAGCCGGCCGGCCGGTGCGCAGAACTCCTCCAGCGCGGCCGGGTGCAGCGCGGCCACCGCCTCCTCCAGCGTGCGCCGCCGGCGCGCCGCCTCCGCGCGCAGCCCTTCGGGGACCGGTCCCGCCACCGCCGTGCCGCCGTCGTCCGGCCAGACCAGTGCACGCATGTGCACGAGGTCGACGACGCCAATGAAACCGTCCTCCGTACCGATGGGCAGCTGGACGACGAGCGGGGCCGGGTGCAGGCGGGTGCGGATCGACTGGACGGCTTCGTCGAGGCCGGCGCCCGCGCGGTCCAGCTTGTTGACGAAGGCGATCCTGGGGACGCCGTGCCGGTCGGCCTGCCGCCACACCGACTCGCTCTGCGGCTCCACGCCGGCGACCGCGTCGAACACGGCGATCGCGCCGTCGAGGACGCGCAGGGAGCGTTCGACCTCGTCGGCGAAGTCGACATGGCCGGGGGTGTCGATGAGGTTGACACGATGGCCGTCCCAGGCGCAGCTGACGGCCGCGGCGAAGATGGTGATGCCGCGGTCGCGTTCCTGGGGGTCGAAATCGGTGACGGTGGTGCCGTCGTGGACCTCGCCGCGTTTGTGGATGGTGCCGGTGGCGAAGAGAATGCGTTCGGTGACGGTGGTCTTTCCGGCGTCGACGTGGGCGAGGATGCCCAGGTTGCGAACAGCCGCAAGAGGGTTGAGGGAGTTCGGGTGGAGTTCGGTGCGCATGGCCCGGTGCCTTTCGAATGCGGTTCCCTGGCGGGGTCCTGGAATGGGCAGCGCAATTTCCGTGTGGTGAAGTTCGCCGGACTACGGCGGTGAAGTTCACCGGACTACGGCTGACGGGACGTCAATGTTCCGGCATATGCCAGGAGTTGAAGAGCCCGTCGGGCGTCACGGAGTCCGGTACCGGCCGCGCAGCGGGTACCGGAGGGACGGGGACACGAGGATCACCTCGTAGCGGGAGCGGGAAGAGGCGGCAGTCGCGCGGTCGCACATGGCCCTCTCCCCTCAATCGTCCGAACTCGTGACGGTAAAGCGCCGTGACCGCCTTCCGCGGCTACGGTGCGTGATACCGAGCGAGTGTAGGCAGAGCGTGCGGGGCGTGGCACTCGGTTTTCCGACCGGGGGACCTGCGCTTCCCGGCGATACCGGTTCGTTCCCTTTTCTCCGTTCTCGGCGAATACGGCGGCTCGCTGTCCCGGCATTTTCCGGACATTCATCTGGCCGGCGTCGATAACCCGGCCGTCCCGGAAGGCGCTTTCCGGGTCGACGGGCGGAGGTGGAGCGGTTCACCGGAAGAGACCGCCGCAACTCCAGCGATTGGCCGAAAAACACGCTTTACGGCTCCCAGCGGGACATCAAGCCGGTCCTGCTCTTCACCCGCCCGGCCAACCCGGGAAAGGACGTCCGGAACGCCCTGGATGCGCATCGTCGCGGGTGGCACGCGGAACGCGTCGGCAGGTCCCGGACCGGCCGGAGTTGATGTGGAACATGTGTGGATTTTCGGTGAAGCACCGCTCGTGGCTGAGAAATTAGGATCGTGCCCCGGGGCCCGGCAGGGCACGCAAAGGCCGGAAAGCAGCCCGTCCCGGTGGCCGGTGGACGCTCCACCACTCTGCGAGCAGGCCTAATCTGATCGGCGAGCAGACTGAATGAGCACAGCAAGTGGACGGATTGGACTGGATTGGACACGCAAAAGACGCGGAGAGCGCCGTTCGCCGCGCTGCGCAGGGGTACCGCGATGCCGGTCGCCGCGCAGGTGCTCATCGCGGGAACGCTTTTCTCCCGTCTCGGCGACACCCTCGCCTCGCTGGGGCTGGTGCTGCACGCGGCGGACCGGGACATCCGGTTCGGGGTGACCGAGGTGATGCTCGCCGAACTCATCCCCACGGTGCTCGCCGCACCGCTGATCGGCTCCGTGGTCGACCGGTTCAGTGCGCGCGCGGTGTGTCTGTGGGCGCTGCTGGCCCAGTCGTTGTCCCTCGGTGCGGCGACCGCCGTCGGCGGGTTCCATGTGAGGGTCGCGCTGATCGCGCTGTCGGCCCTGGCCGGAGTGGCCTCGGTGGCCGCCGGGTTCAAGATGCTGCCCGCCGTCGCCGGTGACCGGCACACGGGCCGGGCGAACAGCCTGCTGACGGCCGGGCTCTCCGTGGCGGGGCTGCTGGGGCCTCCGCTGGCCGGCTTCCTCAACTCCCAGTGGGGCACCGGGGTGCTCCTCGCGGTGGACGCCGTGTCCTTCCTCGTGCTCGCGGGCTGCACCATGCTGGCGGTGCCGAGCACCGTGGACGTGGCGATCGGCCGCCGTCCCGCCACGAAGCTCGCGGACGGCTACCGGGCGCTGCGCGACGCCCCGGTGGTGGGCACGCTGATGCCGGCACTGGCGGCGGCGATGCTGGCCACCAGCATCGAGAACGTCGCGGGCGTCTTCTACCTGCGGGACGTCGTCCACGGCAACGACACCGTCTTCGGCCTCTTCCTGGCGGCCTGGGCCCTCGGGTCCGTCCCCGGCGCCCTGCTCGCGGGCCGCGTGGGCTGGGCGGACCGGCACGCCCTGCTGATCGTCGGCGGCATCTCGGGCATCGGCCTGGGCCTGCTCCTCACCGGTCTGATCCCGGTCACCGCGGTGATCTTCCCGCTGTTCCTGATCGCGGGCTTCGGCAACGGCGCGTGCAACGTCGGCCTGCGCAACGCGGTGCACTCGCGGGTACCGGCCGAGGTGCACGGCAGCGCCTGGGCCTGCTTCCAGGCGCTGTCCCGCAGTTGCATCGGCCTCGGCTATCTGCTGGGCACCCCGAACAGCCTGGTCTCCAGCCAGGGGCAGGTGATCATCTCGGGTGTCATCCCGCTGGTCGCCATGGCGTGGGCGGCCCTGGCCTTCGTCCGGCGCGGCGAGCACACCGTTTCGGAGCCTTCGGCCTGAGCGACCGACCGGCTGGTCGGAAAGTAACCGGCGCCGAACGACGGCGTACGCGTCAGTCTTTCGATCCTGGACAGACGCCCGGCCTTCGCTTGTCATCTCTTGTCCGCCCGCCCCGGGGCCCTTCTGGGTAGCGTCGTCGCCGTTTGATCCATCGACCCCGGGAAAGGCCCTATGTCCATTCAGGGTGACACTCCGTCACAAGAACGACCGGGCAGAGTCGGCGTGGTTTTCTCTGCAACGCGGCGCTGGCCGGTGCGGGAGCGGCAACCGTGGGCGCCTCCGCGCTCGCCGGCACACCCGCGTACGCCGCGGACCTCGCCTGCAGCGGCAGGACCGGCAGTTGGAGACCGGATCCGACCGCCCTCCGGTTCACCCTCGCAGTCATGCCGGACACCCAGATCCTGTACTGGGGCAGCCAGGACAGCGTCAACCGGACGCCGCAGGAGGAGTCGTTCCGCTACGTCATCGGCAACAGCGGTAACGCCTTTGACGACAACATCGTCTTCATGGCCCACCTCGGCGACCTGATCCAGGACGCGGACCCTTCCTCGTTCCAGCAGGTCGACAAGGCGTTCGACCTGCTGGACGCGCACGGCGCCGCCTACAGCGTGCTGGCCGGCAACCACGACGTGAGCGGCGACGACAGCCGCGGTGACACGCCGTATCTGCAGACCATGGGCCCGCAGCGCTTCAAGCACGCGAAGACGTTCGCCGGGTCGGACGCGACCGGCTACAACACCGCGCACATCTTCGAGGCCGCCGGACGCTCCTGGCTGCTGCCGGCCCTGGACTGGCGGACCAGCGAGCAGGGATTCGCCTGGGCCGACGGCGTCATCAAGGCCCACCCGAAGCTGCCGGTGATCCTCACGACGCATGACCTCGTCTACTCGAACTACGATGACAACGTTTTCCCGTACGAGTCCGGCGACCCGGAGAACAACGCCGTGCTCTCCGACTACGGCCGGACGGTCTGGGACAAACTGATCAACGACAACGACCAGATCTTCCTCACCCTCAACGGCCACTACTGGCCGCCCGCGCGTACGACCGCGAAGAACGCCGCCGGTCACGAGGTGCATCTGCACATCACCAACTACCAGAACCGCTACTTCGGCGGTGGCGGCATGATCCGCCTGTACCATTTCGACCTGGCCCGGAACACCATCGACGTCGAGACGGTCAACCCCTGAATCCTGGCCCAGAAGCCGGAGTCCCGCACCGAACTGGCCGCCCAGCACGCGCGGATCACCGGCCCGGTCGACAACTTCTCGGTGCCGGTCGACTTCACCGAGCGGTTCTCCGGCTTCGCGCCGGTTCCGGTCAGGCCGGCCCGTCCGGCCGCCCGGGAGCTGGTGAAGGGCACGCTGGCCTACTGGCGCTTCGACGGGCAGGGCACGCCCGGCGCCGCGCTCACCGCGGGCCAGACCGTGCCCGACCTGTCCGGCAAGGGCAACGACCTGACCGTGGTGACCCTGCCGGGCACCGCCGCCTCCGCGCTGACCTGGTCCGACGACCACCACCCCGACCAGCCCGCGCACGCCAGCCTGACGTTCGCGGGCGGCCGCAACCCGCTCCACGGCTCGTATCTGACCACCGGGGCGAAGGCTCCGCTGAACGCCGAGACGTTCAAGTCCGGGTACACCATCGAGACGTTCGTGCGGATGCCGCTGGACTGGGACGCGGGCCGCAACGGCTGGGCGTCGATACTCAGCCGCCGGGGTTCGGCCGCTGACGCCGGCAAGCACGGCAAGAACACCGACCCGGGCGAGCCCGTGCTCCAGCTCGCCATCTCGAACAACGGCCGCGAGCCGCAGTTCAACCACTACCCGCTCAACGACACCTACCCGACCACCAACTGGGGTCACGGCCTGGTGGAGCTCAAGCGGTGGCACCTGGCGGTGGTCAACGACGGCCGCCACACGAAGCTGTACGTCGAGGGCGCTCCGGTCGTCGACAACCCGAACCGCCTGTCCGTCGGCCTCACTTCGCTCGGGCTGCCCTGGCTGGTGGGCGGCCATGAGTACGCGGGTGCCGTCGACATCGTCTTCCACGGCGGCATCGGCGACATCCGGATCGTGGGCCGCCCGCTGTCCGGCGACGAGTTCCTGACCGCGAAGTAGCCCGGTGTCTCCCGTCTCCGCCCCACCCGCCGGAGACGGGAGGCGCGGGTCCGGCGGAAGAAGCGTGTCCGGCGGAGGACGCGCGTGTCTTGGCAGAGCCTTTGGTCTAGTCCTCTTGACGGCGGAGACCTCCCGGAGTTTGGTATGTACCAATACTCTCCCGGCCCCACCCCTCCGCCCTCGATGGGCATCCCGAAAGGGCCACTTCATGCAGCGTACTGTCATGCACCTGGCAAGACTCGCGGCTTCCGTGTGCGCCCTCGCACTCACGGCCACCGGCGCCGCCGTCGCGCTGGCCCCCGCCGGCAACGCGGCGGCGGGCAGCGTCTACTCCGTGGCTCCCTACGTCGACATGTCGAACGGTCAGGAAGGTCTGCTCGACACCGCCGTCACCGGACACGGGCTCAAGGCCTACACGGCGGCCTTCGTCCTCGGCGAGGGCTGCTCCCAGATCTGGGGCGACACGCTCCCCATCGGCAACGACTCCTACACCGACCCCGAGATCGCCAGGGCGAAGTCCGAGGGCGCCTCCGTGATCATCTCCTCCGGCGGTGCGGCCGGCGAGCCGCTCGCGTGGACGTGCTCGAACCAGAGCAGCATCGACTCCGGATACCAGGCCATCATCAACGACTACGGCGTCACCCAGCTCGACTTCGACGTCGAGGGCGCCGCCGTGGCCGACACCGCGGCCGCGGCCCGTCAGATGCAGGCGATGAAGGACCTCAAGGCCGCCAACCCGGGCCTCCAGTTCTCCATGACCCTGCCCGTGCTGACGAGCGGGCTGACCGGCGACGGCATCAACATCCTCAAGGCCGCCAAGAACGCCGGCATCAAGATCGACGTCGTCAACATCATGACCATGGACTACTACGCCGGCACCGGCACCGAGATGGGCCAGGATGCCCTCGCCGCGGCCAGGGCCACGCTGGCGCAGATGCAGTCCGTCGACTCCGGTTACACCTACGCCAACCTCGGCATCACCCCGATGATCGGCAAAAACGACGACGGGTCCACGTTCACCCTGGCCGACGCCCAGACGGTGGAGAGCTTCGCCGCGCAGAACGGTGTCGGGCGGCTCGCGTTCTGGTCGGTCAACCGGGACCAGCCGTGTGGCGGAAGTGCCAACTCGCTGTCCACGTGCAGTGAGATCAGCCAGAACCCGCTCGCGTTCACGGACGCGTTCGCGCCGTACGGGGGCAGCTCGGGCGGCGGCGGAGGCACCACCGACTTCTCCCTGTCCCTGTCGCCGGGCTCCGCCTCGGTCGCCCAGGGAGGTTCGGCGACCGCGACCGTCGCCACGGCCGTCACCTCCGGCAGCGCCGAGTCCGTCGGCCTCTCCGCCTCCGGCGCACCCTCCGGGGTCGGCGTCTCCTTCAGCCCGGGTTCCGTGACGTCCGGGGGCAGTTCGACACTGACGGCGACGGTCGGCTCGTCGGTGGCCCCGGGCAGCTACCCGATCACCGTCACCGGCACCGCCGCGAGCGGCAGCCACAGCGCGACCTACACACTCACGGTCACCTCCTCCGGCAGCGGAGGCGGCGGCGGCTCGCTGACCAACGCGGGCTTCGAGACCGGCGGTTTGGGCCCCTGGACCTGCACGGGCGGTAGCACGGTCGTCTCCACCCCGGTCCACAGCGGCAGTCACAGCCTCCAGGTCACGCCGAGTTCCAGTGGCACCGGCGAGTGCGACCAGACCGTCACCCTCTCCCCCAACCACACCTACACGCTTTCCGGCTGGGTGCAGGGCCCGTACGCCTACCTCGGCGTCAGCGGCGGTGCCACCGCGAGCACCTGGTCGAACAGCGCGAGCTGGAACCAGCTCAAGGTCGGCTTCACCACCGGCAGCAGCGGCACGGTCACCGTCTACGTCCACGGCTGGTACGGCCAGGCCGCCGTCTACGCCGACGACTTCAGTCTCGCCTGAGCACCTCGTACCGGAGGGCCGGTTCCCGGGCTCACGTCCGGGAACCGGCCCTCCGGCGTTCTTTACTGGCCGAAGCCGTAGGAGAACAGGTGGTCGGTGCCCGTCAGGCCGGTCACCGGCAGCGTGACCGAGGCCACCTGCCTGGACGGATCCAGCGGGACCTTCGTGGCGAAGACATAGGTCTTCACGTTGTCGCGGCCACCGCTCCCGGTGTTCCGGTAGGCCGTCGTGACGGCCGTCGTGTCACCCGGCAGCGGCTTGCTCCCCCCGCCGTTGAGCGTCCAGTCCGAGAAGCCGACCGTCGCCTGGGAGGTGGTGCCGTCGGTGTAGGTGACGGTCAGCGTGCCCGAGACCCCCTGGCCGTTGGTCGGTGCGTTGGTCGCCGCGCCCAGCAGCCCGAGCGACGCACCCGACGTACCGGCCGGCATGGGGATGGTCTGGCCGGCCATCTCCAGGTTGTCCGGCTGCCCGGACGTCACCGTCGGCCAGACATAGGAGATGCCGTCGACCGCGAGGGTGGAGCCGCTGGTGACACCGGCCGCCGACAGCGCGTTCTGCGAGAAGGCCCAACCGCCACCGTCGAATCCGCCCGAGAAGCTGCTGCCGTCGGGGTAGACGCCCTCGTTGGTGTCGTACGGCCACAGTGCACCGGCCTTGGCCACGGCGGCACGGAGGACCGCTCCGGGCAGTGCCGCGCCGGTGCTGTGGTCGGTCAGGGCGAAGGTGACGGAGTACGTCCCCTCGTCCGCGCCCGCCGTCACATGGACCTTCGCCTCGGCGCTGCCCGAGGCGGGCACCGTCAGCGAGCCGGACGCCGTGTCCAGGGTGACGCCGGTGGGCGCCGTCGCCGTCCAGTCGACCGTGACGGCCTTGTCGCCGAGGTTGGTCAGGTCGAGCGTGCCGTCACCGGCCGTACCCGGCTGGAGGACCAGGCCGTCGCTGGAGGGACCGGTCGCGGCCAGCACCCGGCCGCCGCCCGTGGTGTCCGACGGCGGCACCGCCGACGGGCCGGACGCCCAGGCCGTGTTGGGCTCGGTACCGAGCGTGAAGTCCATGGTGCCGGCGCCCTTGAACTGCTGGTACGTCAGCCAGGAGGTGTTCCATGCCTTGCCCTTGACGCCGAGCGACTGCACGTACGGCGCGTCGGGCGCGGCCTGCGGGGCATTGATCCGCACCGTCCTACCGCCGAGGGTCACCTGGGCCACCGGGAACACCGGGCTGCCGAGCACCAGGGTGTCCGCACCCGGGGTCTCCGGGTACATGCCCAGCTCGGACCAGACGTACCAGGAGCTCATGGCGCCGAGGTCGTCGTTGCCGAACGAGCCGACCGGGGCGTTGAAGTAGAGGTCCTGCTGGGCCTCGCGGACGGCCGCCTGGGTCTTCCACGGTTCACCCGTGTAGTTGTACTCCCAGGGGATCTCCACGCTGGGCTCGTTGCTGAGGTCGGCGTCGGTGTTGCCGGGGCTCGTGATGTTGTCGAGCAGGCTCTCCAGGTAGGACGAGTACGCCTTGGTGCCGCCGCGCGCCTGGATGAGCTGCTTCAGGTTGAACGGGACCATGGGGGTGTACTGGGCGGAGGTGCCCTCCACGAAGCCGTTGGAGGTGCCGGGGGTGAAACCGCCCGCGAACCGGCCGTCCTTGTTCTTGGCCTGGAGGTAACCGGTCTGGGGGTTGAAGACGTTCATCCAGTCCTGGGCGCGGGTGGCGAACTTCTCGTAGACGGCGGTCTTGCCGAGCGACTTGGCGAAGGCGGCCAGGGCGTAGTCGGCGGAGTCGTACTCAAGCTGGGTGGAGACCGGGCCGTAGAAGTTGCAGCAGCCGTAGCTCTCGTCCAGCGGGAGGTAGCCCTTCGCGTCCCGCACCGACTCGCCGGGGCGGTCGTTGTTCGGGACCGTGGCCTCGTGCTGGAGCGCCGCCAGGGCCTTGCCCGTGTCGAAGTCCGTCGCGCCGAAGGCATACGCACCGGCGATGATGCCGGCGGCGGGGTCACCGACCATCACGTAGCTCTCGCCGTTGTTCGAGGCCCACTTGGGCAGCAGGCCGGTCTGGTCGTAGCCGTTGAGCATCGAGGTGACGACGTCGCTGGCGACCTTCGGCTCGACCATCGCCATCAGCTGGGTCTGGGAGCGGTAGGTGTCCCAGCCCGAGTAGTTGGCGTACTGGGCCTTCTGTCCCTTGGCCAGTCTGTGGACCTGGTTGTCCATGCCCATGTACTGGCCGTTGGCGTCGGAGAAGACGTTGGGGTGCAGCAGCGCGTGGTAGAGCGCGGTGTAGAACTGCGTCTGCTGGTCGGCGGATCCGCCGCCGACCTGGATGTTCTTCAGCACCGTGTTCCAGACGTCATGGTTGGCCCGCTCGACGGCACCGACGTTCCAGTTCCCGATCTCGGCGCTGAGGTTGTCGGCCGCGTTGGCGTCACTGGTGTACGAGATACCGACCTTTGCCGTCACCTTGGGGTTCGACGAGGTGTCGAAGGTGAGGTACATGCCGTTCGCGCCGGTCATGGGAGGCTGGGCGGACGCGCCGGCAGCCTTGGCACCGCTCTTGTGGATCGTCGGGGCAGGCTTCGCCGGGACGGTGAAGTGCTTCTCCTTCAGCGGTGCCGACGTGGACGCCTTCGGGGTCTGCCGTACCTTGCCCGCCTTCAGTGACGTCGCGTCGGGGGTGATGGTGCTGCCGACCCAGGTGCCGCTCGCGGTGAACGGCCGGTCGAACTTGATGTCGAAGTGCAGCGTGTACCGGTTGCTCGCACCGCAGAAGTGCCCGCTGTCGATCGCGCCGCTGATCTCCTTGCTGTTCACCACCTGGACCCGGGTACCGTCCACCTGGGTGGCGCCCCCGCTGAGCTTGAACAGCAGGTTCGCCTGCTGGTCCGAGGGGAAGGTGAAGGTGCCGAGGCCGGCACGGGTGGTGTCGGTCAGCTCGGTGCTGACCCCGTTGGCGTCGGTGACCTTGTAGTACCCGGTCCCGGCCTGCTCCTTGTCATGACCGAAGCCGACGGACGTGCTGCCGAGGTCGCCCGACAGCGCACCGGTCACCGGCAGGATCGGCAGGTCGCCCGCGACGGGGCAGCCGGGTCCGGAGACATGGGTGAGGCTGAAACCGGAGATCTTACTGGCGGTGTACTCGTAGCCGCCGCCGTCGGGGCGGTGGGGGGTGGTGTCGGGGCCCCACTGCACCATGCCGGCGGGCATGTCGGGGCCGGGGAAGGTGTCCACCGCACCGGAGGTGCCGATGAGGGGGTTGACGAGGGACGCGGGGTCCTTCACGAGGGGCGGTGTCGCGTTGCCCGCGGCCTGGGCGCTTCCGATCGCCGGAAGCGGAAGGGCCGCCATGCCCAGGACGCAGACCACAACGAGGCGTCGGCGGAATCTTGCTCGGTCGGCTGGTGCAGCTGGACGTCGGGGTCTCACCATCGGTTGCCTCCGCAGCAGTTCGTGCTTCGCACATCAGGTGTCGGCGCGCCGAAAAACACCGGAATGCCGGTGACAGGCAACGGTTGGGGTCGCTCCCACAGCCTGACAACGTTGCCATGCACGAGTGTCGAGTGAAACGCCTGTGCTCGGGGCATGTCAACGAGCCCAACAGGACTTTCTGAACGCGAAGTTCACGGCCGGGCGCGTGCCGGGGCCCGGCGGCCGAGCCCCGGCCGGCCCGTCGCCGCGGGTCAGTGCCACCGAAGACGCGAACCCGCCCCCTGCGCAGGACAGGCCGGGAGCCGGGCCGAACGGTGGAAAACCTTGCGGGAGTTACGGTTCCGCGACAAAGGCTCCTTCGACACCGCCACCACGGGCCCGCACCGCCGGGGTCTATGCGAAGGTGTTCAGGATTTCTGGCGGCGGTGGACGCTCACGGCGTACCCGCCGCCGTCGTAGGGGTCGGCGTCCCAGGTGGCGAAGCGGTCGACGAGGGTGAGGCCGGCCGCGGCGCAGTGGTCGTCGTACTCGGGCAGGGTGATGCTGGGCGGCACGGGCAGATGCGCCTGGTCCAGGCCGAACCCGGCGACCAGCAGGCCCCCGGGGCGCAGGGCAGCGGCCAGCCGCTCGACCACGGTGGCCTCGGTGCCGGCCGCCAGCAACGGGAAGATGTTGCCGGCGGCGACCACGAGATCGAAGTCGGCCGCGATGCCGAGCCGACGGGGCTCGAACTCGGTCAGGTCGGTCTGGAACCAGGGCAGTTGCGGGGCCTGCTCCCGCGCCACGGCCAGCATCGACGCGTCGAGGTCCACCCCCACGCAGTCGTAGCCGAGTTCCGTGAGCCGGATCATGACCCGTCCGGTGCCGCACCCGGCGTCCAGCACCCGTGCTCCGGCGGGCACCAGGGCCGCGCAGAACCGTGCCTCTCCGTGTACGTCCTTGCCGCTGCGGGCCACGGCGGCGAACCGTGCGGCGTAGTCCTTCCCGGACGTGCCCCCGGTCAGTTCCTCCCAGCGACTCATGCGACGAACTATAGGCCGAGGTGGGCCGGGCATCAGGCGCCGAAGACCTGGAACTCCGAGACCTGCCCGGCCGGCCAGCCGTTGTTGGCGGTGAAGGTGAGGCGTACGTAGCGGGTGGTGACGGTGGCGGGGAGCATGAGGGTCGCGGTGTTGCCGGTCGCCGGGTCGAAGGTGTAGCCCGCGGAGGCGAGAAGCTGGGCGAAGGTGCCCCCGTCGGTGCTGCCCTGGACGGAAAGGGTCTGGGTACGGGTGGCCCAGGCGGTCGCCGGGGGAAGGTGCAGGACGATCCGTCTGACGCCGGTGGCGGCACCCAGATCAACCTGGACCCACTGCGGGAAGGCGTTGTTGGCGGACTCCCAGTAGGTGTTGGTGTCACCGTCGGTCGTGTTGCCCGAGGCGTAGGTCTGGGTGTGGCTGCTCTCCGAGGTGGGGCGGTGGAGGGCGAGGTTGGTGGTGCCGGAAGGCGGGTCGGTGGTGACGGTGACCTGGTTGGAGGGGGGCGACACGTTTCCCGCCGCGTCGAGGGCGACGACGTCGAAGGTGTACGCGGTGGACGCGGCGAGTCCGGTGACGGTGAACGAGGCGGCGCTGGTGGTGCCCACCTGAGTGCTGGTCGAGCCGGAGACCTGAAGGACGCGGTAGCCGGTCACGCCGACGTTGTCGGTCGAGGCGCTCCAGGCCAGCGAGACGGAGTTGCCGGTGTGCCCGGTGACGGTCAGGGCGCCCGGTGCGGCCGGCGGTGTGGTGTCGCCGCCGGTGGGGACGGTCGGCTGGGTGGGCCGGGTGGCGGTCAGCGCGATCTGGCCCTTGAGCATGCGGCCGCCGTCGCCGGTCAGGCGCAGGTAGTAGTCCGAGGAGCAGGCGGTGCCGTCCTCGTCGAGGGCGAGGAATCCGGAGTTGGTGGGCACCCAGGCCTGGGTCTCGGCGGTCTTGGCGATCTGGTTGCCCTCGTTGTACTCGTCGAACATCGAGATGTAGATGCCCTGCACCCCGGCCCGCACCATGTTGTAGAACTGCCGCCACATGAAGTCGCCGTGCGCACGCTGCCGGCCGGAGACGTCGCCGGGCAGGACGCAGGGCTGGTAGTCGATGCCGTTGGCGTTGCAGTCGGCCTGGTCGGGGACGGTGTAGGTGGTGTAGGCGTTGTCGGCTTCTGTCACGTTGCCGATGGCGCCGACCATCCACGGCGAGATCATGTTGAAGGCGTGGTAGACGCCCAGGTAGCCGGCCCGTGATCCCCCGGTGCCCGTCCGCCATTCGCGCGGGACGCCGCCGATGACGTAACAGCCCTGGCCCTTGAACCAGTTGATGACGTCCAGGCAGGCGTCAGCGGTGAAGGGGTGGTTGTTGTCGTTGAAGCCGAAGCCCCAGATGCAGACGACCGGCTTGCCGTTCTGTTTCGCGTATGCCGAGGACGCGGTGTGCGCGGACATCTTGTTCGTCCAGTCCGTCTTGATCTCGGACTGCATGTTCGTCCAGCCGGTGACGTCGTACATGATGTAGAACTTCCGCCCGTACGACTCGGCGGCGGCGCGTACCTTGGTCGCCATGGCGTCGCGGGTGGGGCCCTCGCCGCCGGTGGGGTTGAAGCGTTGCAGGGCGGCGGTGTCAATGCCGTTCTGCTGCATCCACAGGAAGTGGGTGTTCACCGTCTGCTGGTCGTACGACGAGAACAGTGTGGCGGGGCGGCCGTTGCCGAGGGCGGCGTACGAGGTCTGGTACGCGTTGGTGAATTCGCGTACGTCCGGCCAGCACTTGATGGCGGTGTTGGACGGGGACGGCGACCGGCCCCAGTCCTGGCTCCAGTGCCACCAGCCGTTGATGGGGGCGCCGTCGCCGACGCAGGCGAACCAGCCCTGGTAGCCGACGCTGATCCTGCCGACCACGTCACCCGGCGAGCTGGCCGCCGACGCGGTCGGGGCGAGTGCGGTCCCGGTGGCTCCCACGGTTCCCACCGCGGTGGCCGCGATCGCGGTCCGTAGGAAGACCCTGCGTGTGACACCCATCTGGACTCCTCTTCGGTGGTCGGTGGTCGGTGCCGCCGAGCGCGCCGGCGCTCGGCGGCACCATCGGGTGGGGTCAGGTGTTCCAGACCTGGAACTCCGAGATCTGACCGGCCGGCCAGCCGTTGTTCGCCGTGATGTTCACCCGGACGTACCGCTGGGTGGTCGCGGAGAACGTGATGGTGACCGTGTTGTTGGTGGTGGGGTCGAAGGTGTATGTGGCCGACGACTTGATGGTGGTGAAGTTGGAGCCGTCGGTGCTGCCCGACAGGGACAGCGTCTGGTTACGGGCGCCCCAGGCCGCGGGGAGCTGGAGGACGACTCGGCTCGCACTCTGCGCGGAACCGAGATCGACCTGAACCCACTGGGGGAAGGCGTTGTTGGCGCTCTCCCAGTAGGAGCCCTGGTTGCCGTCCGTCACGTTCGACGACGCGTAGACGTCGGTGTGGCTGGACTCGGTGGTGGCCGCGCCGGCTGCCAGGTTCCTGCTGACCGTGCCGGCGCCGGTGCCGGTCAGCGCGACCGTGGTCGTGCCGTTCGACGCGTTGCTTGCGATGCTGAGATCGCCGGTGCGGGTGCCGGACGCGGTGGGCTTGAACGTGACGTCCACCGTGCAGGAGGCGTTCGCCGCGATCGACGTCCCGCAGGTGTTGGTCTGCGAGAAATCGCCCGTGACGGTGACGCCGGAGACGGTCGCGGCCGCGGTACCGGTGTTGGTCACCGTGACCGTCTGCGCACTGCTGGCGGTGTTGAGGGCCTGGGTGGAGTACGTCAGCGATGTCGGGCTGGCCGACAAGGTCGCCGTCGAGGAGCCGCCATTGCCGGGGAACACCTCGAAGTCCGACAGCTGGGCGGCGTTCCACCCTGTGTTGGCGGTGATGTTCACCCGCACGTACCTCGCCGTGGCGGCGTTGAACGTGATGGTCACGGTGTTGTTGGTGTTCGGGTCGAAGGTGTATCCGGCCGATGCCTTGATCGTGGAGAAGCTGGAGCCGTCCGTGGATCCCTGCACCGACAGCGTCTGCGTGCGTGCCGACCACGCCGTCGCCGGCGGGAGCTTGAGCACGACCTTGCCGACGCCGTAGTTCTGGCCGAGGTCGACCTGGGCCCATTGCGGGAACGAACCGTTCGCGCTCTCCCAGTACGTCGAGGCGTCCGGGTCGGTGAGGTTCGAGGCGACGTACGGGCTGGAGCTGGAACTCGCCGACGCCGGCCGCCCTGCGGCGATGTTGGTGGTGCTGTCGATGCCGCTGCCGGTCAGGGAGACGACGGTCGGGCTGTTGTTGGCGTTGCTGGTGACGGTCAGGTTGCCCGTGCGCGCTCCGCCCGCGGTGGGCTTGAACCCGACATTCACCGTGCAGGACGCACCGACCGCCAGGGTGGCGCAGTCGTTGGTCTGGCTGAAGTCACCGGTGACCGCGACGCCCGAGACGGTCGCCGACGCGGTGCCCGAGTTCGTCACCGTCACCTTCTGCGCGGTGGCCGACGAGCCGACCACCGTGGCGGTGAAGGACAGGCTCGCCGGGTCGGTGTTCAGCACCGGGCCCGGCGCGGTGCCGGTACCGGAGAGGCTGACCGTGTTGGTGATCCCGCCCGCGTTGACGGTCAGAGCTCCGCTACGGCTGCCGGTCGCCGTCGGCGCGAACTTCACGCTGACGGTGCACGAGCCGTTCGCCGCGATCGACGAGCCGCACGTGTTGGTCTGGGAGTAGTCGCCGCTGGTGGAGATCGACGAGACGGAGGCGGCGGTGCCGGTCGGGTTGGAGACCGTCACGGTCTGTGCGGCGCTGGTCGAACCGGTCGGGACCGAACCGAAGTTCAGCGCCCCGGGGGTGGTCGTCACGCCTTCGGACGGGTAGGGCGGGTAGACCGGAGCCGGCCACCCTCCGCAGTACGGCGTGCCGCTGATGCCGGAGTTGCCGCCCCCGTCGGTCACCGTGAAGTTCCCGCCCGAGCAGTTGTACACCGGGGAGGAGTAGCCGACGCCGGTCGCCGTGACATTGGTGAACTTCGCCGCGCCGCCGGTCTGCTCCTGCAGGGCGAAGGTTCCGGTGCCGGCGATGGTCACGTTGTTGAGGTTGACCCCGCTGATGGTGCCCTCGACCCACTGGACCGCCTCGTACGGGCTCTGCTGGATCAGCGCGTTGGTCACGTTGACCGGGCCGGTGATCGCGCCCTGGCTGCCGTCGAACCACAGGGCGCCCACGCCGAACTGCCAGTTGGGGTCGAGGCTGCCGTCCCGGATCATGGTGTTGTCGGAGATCGTGGTGGTACCGACCGGTGTCGACGAGAAGCGCTGCCCCACGTGGATGCCGCCGCCCTGGGTGATGCCGGAGTCCACCACCCGGTTGCCGCTGACGGTGTTGTCGTGGCCGCCGTAGATGGCGATGCCGTTTGCGAGGATCTGCAGGGACACGGTGTTGTTGGAGATCGTGTCGTTGGCGTCGGCTCCGATACCGGAGTCCGCCCAGGTGGCGATGCCGTCGTCGCCGGTGTTGCGGATGTCGCTGTTGGTCACCTTCGAGTTGGTGACGGCGCCGTGGAAGTTGATGCCGTCGGCGGTGGTGTCACGGATGCGCATGCCACTGAACGTCAGGCCGTCCATCGGCCCGTCCATCCAGGCGCCGACCTTCATGTGGTCGATCCACAGGTTGGAGACGGTCGAGTTGCTCATCGCGCCGCCGATGCCGTTCACCTGGGCGCTGTCGTTGCGCTCCTGCACATCGCCGAAGACGGCGAAGTTCTGGAGGTGCACGCCGGTGCTGGCCGAGGGTGCGGAGTTGCCGTAGAAGCCGGGTGCCGTGCCGGTGACGGTCGAGTACCACATGCCGGCGCCGGCGATCGTGACGTTGTTGACGCTGATGTGGCCGGGGATGTTGTAGGTGCCCGGCGGGATCCACACGGTGCCGCCGGGGCCGGCCGCGCTGATCGCGGCGTTGAACGCGCTCGTCGCGTCCGCCGCACCGGTTGCGTCGGCGCCCTTGCTGGTCACCGACACCGACCCCGAGGGCGCGGTCAGGGCGGCGCCGACCTGCTCGAAGTCGGCGAAGTCGATCGTGTACGAGGAGGCGGTGTCCCCCGGATCGACCTGCAGCTTGAAGGTCGTTCCCGCCGGATAGGTGGTGGAGAACAGCCGGTGCGCCTCGTCGAAGAAGTGGTGCGGGTTGCTGCCCGGCGAGTTGGTGAAGGGGTAGCTGCCGTAGTACCAGCTGTAGGCGTTGGTCAGGGTGAAGTCGGGCTGCTTGACGCCGTTGATGTACAGAGACAGCGGGGCGGTGTAGACCGAGCCGCCCGATGTGTCGGGGATGCTGTACCGGAAGTTGATCGAGTTGGTGGCCACCGGCGTGGTGAACGTGACGTACTGGCCGGTGCCCTGAAGCGTCGTCGCCTTGCGGTACGACGCCTCGTCGGCCAATTGGCCCTGGGTGTAACTCGGGCCGATGGGCGTGCCGTTGGTGGCGGAGTTCTCCGCCTGCACCTCGACGTACGGCAGGCTCGCACCGCTGCCGCCGGTGGCGGCGGTCGCCGCCCAGGCCGGTTGGACGGCCAGGGCGATGACGCCGACGGCGGCCAGCATCGCGGTGCTGACCGCCCAGACGAGGGCTCGTCTCAGATCTCGGATGGAATGGAACACTTGCCACTCCTTTCACGCGGAACGCCGGAACTGTTCCGCTGGCGCCGTCAGGACGCGGGGGACGGAGGGGAGGCAGGGGGTGGCGGCGACGCAAGGGGGACCGTAATATCGTTGATATGAACGCGCAATAAGTAGACAGGACTTTGCAACAAATAAAAATTCCGCCTGCAAGATCCGGCGTGACTCCCTGATGGGCATGCCACCGGCGCCGCCGGACGGACTGTCCGGCGGCGCTTGCGGGGGGGGCGTCAGGAGTTCCAGACCTGGAACTCGGACACCTGGCCCGCGGGCCAGCCGCTGTTGGCGGTGATGGTGGCGCGGAAGCAGCGCTGGGTGGTGGCGGGGAAGGTGAGCGTGACGGTGTTCCTGGTGCCCGGGTCGAAGGTGTAGGCGGCCGAGGACTTCAGGGTGGTGAAGGTGGTGCCGTCGGTGCTGCCGCCGAGGGCCAGGGTCTGGGTGCGGGTGCCCCAGGTGGCGGGCAGCTGCAGGACCACGCGGGAGGCACTCCGGGCCGAGCCCAGGTCGACCTGGACCCACTGCGGAAACGTGTTGTCGGCGCTTTCCCAGTAGGAGCCCTGGTTGCCGTCCGTCACGTTCCACGACGGGTATACGTCGGTGTGGCTGGACTCGCCGGTGGGCCTGCCGGCGGCGAGGTTGGTCCCGGTGGTGTGGTGGCCGCTGCCTCCGTAGATCGCGACACCCTTGCCGCCCCACGGCGCGATCGAGGTGTTGTCGCTGACGGTGACCTTTCTCATCGGGTTGTAGTACGTCTTGGAACCGTCGCTGTTGGTGTTGTAGTTCACCGAGTTGACGGCGATCGCGTCGTCCCCGGTGCCGCGGACGAAGTTGTCGGTGACCGTCAGGTCGTTCCCGGTGTCCGCACCCAGCGACACGTTGTTGACGTTGATCCCGTCCGCCCAGATCGACGTCAGCCGGCTGTTCCGCACCGTCCCGCCCGTGCCGGAGGCCCAGAAGCCCGACATGGTGTGCTGGGTCAGATGCCGTCCGCCAGCCAGTCGGTGCCGGTGGTGTCCATCGCGCCACCGTCCCCGCCGACGGTGCTCCGGCTGACGGCGTTGGCGTCGACGTGGAAGTTCCGCACGGTGCAGGAGGTCAGGTCGAACAGTGCCGCCAGCGGCGTGCTGTTGGGAACCGGGACGTCACGGTAGATCGTGCTGTACCACAGGCCCGCGCCCGCGATGGTGATCCCCTGTGCGTTCAGCCCCGCGGTGCCCTTCACGTAGAAGGTGCCCTGGGGGATCCAAAGGATCTTGCCCTGCTGCTGGGCCTGGTCGATGCAGTTCTGGATGGCGGCCCGGCTGTCGACCGACTGGCTGTCGGCCGCGCCGTTGGTCGGGCTGTTGTCCGCCACCGCACCGCAACTCGTGATCGAGACCGAGTTCGCCGGCTGAGTCAGCGGTGCCGGCGGGTTCTCCACGTCGACGGAGTCCACGTCGTAGAAGGACGCGTGGTTGCCGGAGTCCTTCCGCAGCGAGAACGTGGCGCCCACCGGTATCGGCGACCCGGTGAGGAACGTGTGCGACTCGTCCCAGAAGACCCTCGGGTCACCGTCGGCCGGGTTCTGGTTGTCGCTCGTGTTGTAGTTGCCGTTGCCCTCGTACACCCAGCTCTGACGCGAGTTGAGGTTCAGCTCCTGCCGGAACACCCCGTTGACGTACAGGTTCAGCGTTCCGGTGACACCGCCGCCGGACGCGGAATCCGGGATGCTGGCGCGGACGTTGATGAAGGAGATCGGCTGTCCGGTGGTGTTCGTCCACTGCACCGACTGGCCCGTGCCGTCGAGGTGGGCATAGGAATGGCCCGAAGCCTCCAGGGCGGCGCTCGAGTACGGTGTCGTCGGCGCCGAGGTCAGCGACCTGACGGCCGCACCCCCGGCAGGCGTCCCCGCCTCGGCCTCGTAGACCGAGAACGGCGTCGCCGCACCCACCGCCGCGTGCGCCTGCCGGGGTGCGGGGGCCGTCCGACCGTACAGAGCACCCATCCACTCCGCTAGATTCCGACGAAGCAAGGAATGAACCACGCAAGGTACTGCAACTTTCTTGCAGAAAGACGCAAATCCCGGATGGCGTGGCGAACTGCTGCGAGGGCGTCAACGTGCGAACTTCTCGATGGCAGCCGGGGTGACCGGGGTGAAGAAGTTGATGAGGTTGCCGTCGGGGTCACGGAACAGCAGCGACCGGTTGCCCCAGGGCATCGTGGTGGGCTCGTTGACGAAGTCGGTGACGAAGCCGGTCAGGTTCTGGTGCACGCGGTCCACGTCGTCGACGAGGAACTCCGTGATCACGCTGTGGTTGTCCGCCGGGCGGGCAGAGCCCGGGGCGAACAGCGGGACCGTGCGGGTGCCGGCGATCGCGAGGGTCGCGCCCGCGGTGCTGAGTTCGGCGAAGTCTTCGGTGGCCCACGTCGCTCGCGCCCCTGTGGCTCGCTCGTAGAACTCGACGAGGCGCGCTACGTCGCCGGTGATGATGCGGATCGAGACGAAGTCCATGGGATCTCCTTGGGTCTGGTGGAGGCGTGCACTTCGCAGACTAGGAGGAATAGTGGACAGAATCGGTCCGGTATTCGCGTAAGGTTGTGAACATGTCTCGCCCCACCGGCCGCGTGCTGACCCTCCTGGAGCTGCTGCAGTCGGGCGGTACCCGGACCGTGGCCGAACTCGCGGACCGGCTCGGCGTCGAAGGGCGCACCGTGCGGCGGTACGTGGACCAGCTGATCGAGCTGGACGTGCCCGTGGAGTCGGTGCGCGGCCGCTACGGCGGCTACCGGCTCGCCCCCGGGTACCGCCTGCCTCCGCTCATGCTCAGCGACGACGAGGCGCTGGCCGTGCTGCTCGGCCTGGTCGCCGGCCGCCGAGCCGGGTTGACGACGACGGAGCGCACGGCGAACGAGACGGCATCGGCGAAGATCCGGCGGGTGCTGCCCAAGCACATCGCCCGTCGACTCGACGCACTCCTGGAGGCTCTCGCCTTCACGGATCAGCCCGGCGAGTTCGACACCCCGGACGCCGGCGTCCTGCTCACCATCGCCGATGCGGTGCGCCACCGCCGACCGGTCTCGATCCGCTACTCCGACCGCGACGGACGGCGCAGCGAACGCACGCTCCACGCGTACGGGATCGTCGCCCACTCGGGCCGCTGGTACGTCACGGGCAAGGACGCCGAGGTCGGCGAGGACCGGACCTTCCGGCTCGATCGCATCGCGGACCCGAGGACCCTGCCCGGCTCTTTCGAAGCGCCCATGGGTCCCGGTCCGGCACAGCGCGTGCTGTCGGCGTTCGCCACGGCTGGGTACCGTCACGAGGTGACCTTGCGGATCCACGGGACGGTCGAACAGATCCGCGCCCGCCTTCCCGCCGGCGTCGCGAGCGTTGAGGAGCACGAGACTGCGGGGGACCAGGACGGGGCAGGCGAGCGCTGGCTGCGCGTCGAGGTACGGGCGGAGCGGCTCGACTGGTTGCCGCCGGTGCTCGCCGCACTTGACCGGCCGTTCGTCATCGAGCGCCCGGATGAACTGCGCGACCTCGTCGCCGCGCTCGCCGACCGCCTCGCGTCCTGCAGCCGCCGAGTCTGACAACAACCCGCACAACAGCTCGTGCGGGCCGAGGCTCAGCTCGACCCCACAGGTGGGGGGATACCGTCTGTGTCCGAGGGGCGAGTTGATCGCTGACGATACGCTCGTACTCGCGCAGGGGCGGCTCAAGCTCCAAGATCCGCCGGGTGCCCTCGCTGCCTCCCCATGAGAACCGGCATCCAGCGGGCGCCTGTTTGCGGGCCTCCGCCATCCAGCCAGATCACCCGGCGCAGTCAAGCCAGTGGGCGAACGGAGGCCGGTGCACGCACGACTGCGTCGCCCGGCTTACGGGGCGCTTCTCGTGGGTCGCAGGGCAGCGGCGCCGGCCCGCACCATCACGGAAACCGTTGACCCTGCCCATTGCACGAGGTCACGCGGCAAGCCGGAGTCGAGCTCGATGGTCACCCGCACGTATCGGGTGTGCAGCTGAGTGACTTTGACGGGACGCGGTACGACGGCTTCCGGTCCGCGCTGCAATGCGGCTCGGTAGGTGTCCTTCCGCTGATTCATGCCTTGTCCTGTCGCTTGATGAGTTCGTCTGCGAGGTCCACGTACGCCGAGCCTTTGACCTCCACCGGACTTCCGAATGACTGGGCGTACAAGTCGAGCCGCGGAATGTGCGTGGACAACACGTCGAACCCCCGCTCGGTGAGGGCTTCGCGGGCGTCGGCATCGGGACCGGTACGCGTGGCGTCGGCACGATTCGTTCGGTTCAGCAGAACGGCGGCGTGGGCCGGCTGGGCGCGCAAGGACTGTACGTCGCCCATCTCCCCACCGATGGGCGCCATACGATCCAGCTCGATGGGAGCCGGCGTCACCGGCACGATCCATTCGCTTGCGTACCTCATGATGCTGCGGGCGATATGCGCATGGTCCTCCAGCTGCGGAGCGTCGAATACGACGGCCTGCCGGTCGCCCAGGAAGTCGTTCACGCGCCGGTGCACATCGCCCACCGGAAGAGCGACCACAGGAAACGGGAAGCCACCTGCCAATTCGCTCCAGCGCAGCGCGGAGGAAGCGGGGTCGCTGTCGACCAGTAGTGGTGGGATACCCCACTCGTGAAGTGCGTGGGCCAACCAGACTGCGCTGGTCGTCTTTCCCACCCCGGGCTTAAGGTTCACAAAGGCGTAGCTCAGCGACACACGAGTCAACGTATGGTCGCGAGCGGCTGCCGGCCGTCGACCCGGGGCACACAGTGCCATCATTCACCCTGTGGCGCCGGTGAATCATTCGTATGGGCCAGTACGGAAGTCGCAAGGGCCGAGGGTGCGGGTGCCGATTAATCATCCACCCAGGTGGTGGCCTTGATCGACTGATTCCTCAGGCCGCGCTCACCGACAACTCCGGTGTCTTCACGCGCACAGACGCGGACGGCATCATGATCTGTCGTGCTGCTGCGCCTGGCCTTGCGGGTGCCGAAAACCCGTACCGCTTCAGAATGGCTGCACAGCCTGTGACCTGGGACGACGCTCCGCGGGCCGATCGGGCACCATCGGACGTTGTGCTCGTACGAATGCTCTACCTGATCGCCACGCGGATCTTCGCGTGGCTGGTCCTGCTCTCCCGATCCTCCGCGGCGAAGGAGGCGGAGATACTGATCTTGCGACATGAGATCGCGGTACTGCGTCAGCAGGTCGCGGCTCCCAAACCCACCTGGCCCGACCGGGCACTGCTCACCGCCTTCGCCCGACTCTCCCGCGGGCACTACGCCGGCATCGGCTCGTCTCCCGGCGCACCCTCCTGGCCTGGCACCAACGTCTGATCAAGAACAAGTGGACAAAACTCGCCCCACCGGGACGCCCACCGATACCCGAAGAGCTGCGCGACCTGATCATCCGGCTCGGCGCCGAGAACCCACGATGGGGCTTTTGACGCGTTCACGGCGAACTCCGCCGCCTCGGGCACAAGGTCAGCCCGGCCGCCGCCCGCCGCATCCTGCGCGCCGCCGGCCTCGGGCCGACCCCGCGCCGACATCCGGTGCGCGGTGAGTGGACCACCTTCCTCAAGGCCCAGGCCCACGGCCTGCTCGCCACCGACTACTTGCACGTCGACACGGTCGGGCTGGCGGCTGTACGCACTGTTCGTCATGGAGGTCCGCACCCGCACCGTCCACATCCTGGGCGTCACCGCCCACCCCACCGCCGCCTGGACCACCCAGCAAGCCCGCCAGCTGCTCTGGCAACTAGGCGCCCACGCGGCAGACTTCACTCACCTGATCCGCGGACGCGAAGTTCACGGCCGCCTTCAACGCCGTCTTCGCCAGCAAGGGCATCAACATCACCAAAATCCCTCCGCGCTCCCCCAACTGCAATCCCCACGCCGAGCGGTTCGTACGATCAGCCCGCGAGGAGTGCACCGACCGGCTCCTGATCTTCGACCGCGGCCACGCCGAGAAGGTCCTCAAGGACTACGCGCGCCACTTCAACCGGCATCGCCCGCATCAAGCCGGGGCCAACTCGCACCGCTGGACGATGCCAACGTCATCCCCCTGCCACCAGCCCGGATCCAACGCCGCCAAGCCGTCGCCGGACTGATCAATGAGTACCACCGAGCCAGCTGACCGTCCCGAAAAGCCGCAACTCACAGGCTGTGAAGCCATTCTGAAGCGGTACGGGATGTCGTGTGTCCAGGCGGAGCGTCTGCATCTCGCCGTAGGAGAAATCCGCGGCGCCGGGCTCGTTCTTGAGGAACCTCAGAGCTGTGAAGACAGGGTGGAGCAGCGCTCCAGCCCCATCCGTCCACTTCTGAACTCGTGTAGATTCAAAAAGAGTTGTCTGCGGTGAGGCAGAGGCGGGAGTGCCGGTGGAGGCGGACAGTGCGGTGCCCAGGGACGCGGCGGTGGTCCGGATCCTCGATGCGCAGGGCCAGCCGGTCGGTTCCGGATTTCTGACGGCGGAACGTGATGTGCTGACATGCGCCCACGTGGTCGCCGCCGCCCTGAGGTTACCCGAGGACACCGTGGAGCCTCCGGACGCCCCTGTCAGGCTCGACTTCCCGCTGGTGGCACGCGGCAGGGTTCTCAAGGCCCGGGTCGAGCAGTGGACGCCCACACAGCCGGACGAGTCCGGGGACATCGCGGTCCTCCGGCTGCTCACCGCCCCCCCGTCCGGCGCGGTGGCGGCATCGCTGGTCGAGGGCGGAGCCGCACCAGGCCGCCAGGTGCGCACTTTCGGCTTCCCGGCGGACTACGACGCCGGTGTCTGGAGCGTCGGCGTGCTGCAGGGTCGGCAGGCAACCGGGTGGCTCCAATACGACACGGACCCGGCCAGCCAGTACGAGGTCGGACGCGGATTCTCCGGGGCCCCGGTCTGGGACCTGGCCCTCGGCGGTGTGGTCGGGATGGTCGTCACCGCCGACGAGCGGCCCGGCCGGCGCGCCGCGTACCTGATCCCCACCGAGAGGCTTCACGAGTGTTGGCCGCCCCTGCGCGAGGCGGCACAGGGACCGTGCCCCTTCCGGGACTTGCGCCCCTTCCAGGAGGGTGACGCGGAGCTGTTCCACGGGCGGGACGAGCCCGCCGGCCGGATCGTGGACCGGCTGGATGTCGCCACGGGGGTCACGCTGGTGGGCGCCTCCGGGTGCGGCAAGTCCTCACTGCTGAACGCCGGTGTACTACCCCGCCTCCGGGCCCGCGAGGACCTCCTGATCGTGCGGTTCCGGCCCGGCAAGGCCCCGCTCGAGGCGCTCGCGGTGGCCCTTCTCCCGTCATTCGAACCGCGGTTGGGCGAGACCGCCCGCATGGCCCAGGTGCCCCAGCTGACACAACTGCTGCGCGACGGCCGGATGCCGGGCGTGGTGGAGCGGATCCTGCAACAGCAGGGCAAGAGCAAGCTCCTGGTCATCGCCGACCAGTTCGAGGAAGCGCTGGTCCGCGCGGTCAACGGACAGCAGGACACGGATCTCGACGCGTTCGCCGCCGCACTGGGCCATTGCCTGGATCCCGGAGCCGGCCTGCAGACCGTCATCGCCCTGCGCGCCGACTTCCTCGCCCCCGCCCTCAACCACCCGGCACTGGCACCGCTGCTCGACGACAGCCGGCTGTTCATGCTGGGACCGATGCGCGACGACGAAGTGCGCGCCGCCGTCGAACAGCCGCTCAGCGGCGTCGGTGTGCGCTACGAGAAGGGACTGGTCAACCGGCTCCTCACCGACCTGGGCCCGGACCCCAGCAGACTGCCGCTGCTGGAGTTCACCCTCACCAAACTCTGGGAACGCAAGGAACACGGCGTCATCGGCCACGCCCACTACCAGTCACTGGGCGGGGTCGGCGCGGCCCTGGCGAACCACGCCGAGCAGGTGTGGACGGCACTCAACGAGGAGGAGCGGCGCAAGGCGCGCGCCCTGCTGGTCCAGCTCGTCCTTCCCGGAGGCGCCCGCACCTCCCCGACCCGGCGAGTGGTCGCCCGTACCGAACTGCCCCCGGCTCAGTGGCGGATCGCCCAACGCCTGCTCACCACGCGTCTTCTCGTTCCGGGTGAGGAGCTGCGTACGGGCGGTGCGCAGCCCGTGGAGACCGTGGAACTGGCGCACGAGGCGCTGTTGTCCCGCTGGGCACGACTGGCCGAGTTCGCCGCGGCGGACCAGGGGTTCCGCCGCTGGCAGGAGGACCTGCGACGCCGGGTAGGGCTGTGGCAGGGGGAGGAGCGTACCGGCACGCGCCTGCTGCGCGGCGCCGACCTGCGGGACGCCCGAAACTGGTGGCGGGCCCGAGCCGACGAACTCGGCTCCGCGGAGATCGACTTCATCACCGCGAGCATCTCCGGTGCCCGCCATCGCCGGATCATCGCTGCCGGGGTCGCCGTGGTCATGATGCTGACGGCGGGTGTGGGCACCTGGGCGTGGCGATACGGGGCGGAGGCGCACACGGCACGGCAGTCTGCGGCCGTGGCCGCGGGCGTCCTGGCACAGCAGTCGCGGGATCTGGAGTCCAACACGGACCACGTCGACCGGTACACCGCGCTGCTGCTCGCCCTGCGCGCCTACCGCACCCAGGACAACCCCGACACGCGTGCGCTGCTCGGCGAGATGTACCGGCGATTCGGTTCCGCCGATCTTCTGGTGCCGTTATACACACCGTCGGGGACGTCGATCACGGCGAACGGCCGGCCGGCGGTGAGCGCCGACGGCCGGGTGGTCGCCTCGTGGACGGCCGACGGCAAGCCGACCGTGTGGACAGGCATCGGGAACACCGTCGAGAGGGAGGCCATCGGCAAACGGGCCGACACCATGGCCGTCAGCCCCGACGGATCACTGATCGCGATGGTGGCGGGACCCCTCTCCCTGACGTCCACACCCACCGGCCCGCCAGACCCAAGGGGGCCGACCGTGGAACTGTACGACGTACGGGCCGGGCGGGTCGTGCGCCTGCTGGAACGCCCCTACCAGGGTGATCCTTGGCCGACCATGCCATCGGGCGGGCCCTCACTGCCGAGCTTCCCCGTACCGCCCGGGACCCGTATCCCGACCCAGTACGCGCAGTTCGCCTTCGACCCCACGGGCAAGCGGATGGTGGCACTGACGGGAGTCATGGGGTTGGGCGGCCGCCTCATCGTGTGGGACGTGCCCAGCGGCAAGATCGAGAAGATGCTTCCGGGCCCTGACACACAGGTCAGCCGGCTCTCCTTCACCTCGGACGGACAGGGCCTCGTCGTCGTCGGCCAGGACCTCACGAAGGGCATGTCCGGTTCGCTGGTCATGTCGGTGCGCTCGTGGGATCTGAACAAGCCGCCCTCGGCGGGCCGGACGCTGTTCACACTGGACGGACTGGACGGCGCAGCCCCTTACGACATCAGCCCGGACGGAGCCGTCCTGACCACGGCCACCACTCACACGCAGGGGTTCCACACGCACACCACCGTCACCACGTACGCGCTGCCCGGCGGCAGACGGCTGGCCCAGCGGCACCTGCCCGACGATCAGACCGTCACCGGTGTCGCCGTCGCCGCGCGGGGCTCGCGCACCGTGGCCTACCAGGCCATCGGAGACATCCCACTCGGCGGTCGGGGCTCGGCGAAGCCCGGCATCGTCCAGGTGTCCACTCCCTGGCGGGACCTCACACTGCTCGGTGCGGACAGCCACCCCACCGTGTTCCTCACCGACGGGCAGAGCATGAACGGCTTCATAACCCCGGCCGGCGGCGACCCGGTCGGCAAGATCCCCGTGCCCGCCGCTGGTTCCGCCGCACCCGTACCGGCCGACCGGGCCCGACGCTGGATGGAGCGGTTCTGCCAGATCCTGGGCGACGAGACGCTGCCGCCCGCCGCCGTACAGAAGCTGCCTCCTGCGGCCTACCGCAAGCCTTTGTGTCCACACCCGTAGGGATGCCCCGTCAGTCACCCGACCACGAGAGAGGGATGTATGCCCCAGGACACCCAGCTCATTCGCGTTCCGCTCGACGCCTCCGTGAATGGCGACGGCATCGAGGTGTTGCTGGAGACGGACCCCTCCAGCTCCGGCATCGTTCGGGCGGCGCGCCCCGGTGACGTCGTGGCGACGGCCGTCCATACGCTGGACGAAAGCTTCGACCACGTCCGCGCCACGGCGGAGTCACTGGTGGGGCGGCTCACCAGGCTCCCGGTGCTGCCCAAGACGATCGAACTGGAGCTGGGCGTGAAGATCAGCGCGGAGGCGGGCGCCATCATCGCCAAGACATCGGGCGAGGGGAACTTCCGCCTCAGGCTGGTCTGGGAAAGGCCGGACGAGGCTGCGCCGGCCGACGGCCGGGATACGTCGTCGAACGGCTCGCGGCCGGCGCCCGAATGACGCACGTATGCCCCCTGCTGCGCAGGCGTACGGCGCATCTGTCGGTGGTACCGCTCCTGGTCGCCTACGGCGGCGGGCCGCGATCGGACCATTGCGATGCTTGCGGCCAGGTCCTCATACGCCGTCTTCGAAGCCGATGATGTGGAGATCCTGCTCAGCCCACCTCGGGCACCGAGAGCGAACGCGATCTGCGAGAGAGTCATGGGCACCCTCCGCCGCGAAATCCTGGACCGCATGCTGATCTACAACGAAGCCCACGCCCAAGCAGTGCTCACCGAGTACATCCGCCACTACAACGGGCACCGTCCCCACCAATCCCGGCAGCAGCTACCCCCGAACAGCGACCAACCGCCCGCCCCGGCCACCGTCACCGACCCCTCCAGACCCACAGAATTCGACGACAACCCGTCCTCGGAGGCCTCATCAACCAACACCAGCACGCCGCCTGACCCAACGACATCAGCACAGGTCACAGCACGAATCGTATTTTCGAGCAGCACAGGTCACGAGCAGGTGAGGGCTGACCTGCGCGGATGCCATTTCCGGCACCCACACCATCACGACCTGTCACCTCCGGTCTGGGCCCGACCGGCGTGTCCCGCCATGGGCGGGACGGTAGTCGTCGCCGGTCCCGGCCCAGTGAGCCCCAACGGGGCCACAGGCAAGTGGGATCAGGGCCGCGACCTGGGCATTCCGATTGCTCGGTCTCCAGGCAGACCTTGAGGTACCAGCGCAAGCCGTGCCGCAACCAGAGCGGGTGGAGGGACTGGAAGTACAGGCTGTGGTCGCCGGTAGGCTCAGGGCCTGCAGCGGGATCCGCGATCCAGCACGGGATCTCACACCTTGCGCTGCCACCAGGGCCGCTGGTCGTAGGCGGTCCACAGCATCTGGAAGTAACGAGGCAGACGTCCCGCTCGTTGCCTCTACCCCCTCGCGAGCCGGAAGCCAAGATCGTCATTGCGTACGAAGCACTGTCCTCGCCCCCGGTACGCCGCCCGAGCCCTATTGTGTCGGTGGCGCCACGAGCCCCCGCGGCAGACACGGGTATCGCTGGGCGCGTCCGACGGGCGGGCGTCCTGGTCGTAGGGGTAGGGCTCCGGGGCGCTCGCTGTCCATTCGAAGACGTTGCCGGACAGATCGTCGATGCCGGCGGAACTCCGTCCCTCGGGGAATACGCCGACGGGAAGCGTGCTGCGCGCATGGAGCTCGAAGGAGTTCGACGCGAGCGCCTTGAAGTCGTCCCCGTACGGGAAGGCTCGCCCTCCGGCCGACGCGGCGGCTTCCCATTCGTATTCGGTGGGCAGACGGATCGTCGTGTTCGTCACCGCGCTGAGCCAGGCGCAGTAGGCCTCCGCTTCGTAGACGGAGACGCCGACGACAGGGGCGCTGGGGTGGGCGAGGAGGCTGTCGTACCAGTACGCCGGTGTGGACGGGGCCTCCGTGCCGTAGATGTCTGTCAGGGCCTTTTGGATGGCCTCGTCGGTCATGGTCGTGAGCTTCACCATGCTGACGGCCTGTTGCAGGGTGGCCGCACCGGTGCGGAGCATGTCGACGGGGAGGGTGGGACGGCGGCGCAGGTTGTCGCGCTTCTTGCGCCACTCGGCGGTGATGAGGTCTTGGATGCCCTCGCCGGAGCGCCACCTGCGGGCGTGGGTGGAGTGCCACCATTGAGCAGTGTGCATCGTGAAAAGTGCAGGTCGGGCGGGCTGGTGTGCGCGGGGTCGGGGGTGCTCGGGCTGGTCGGCGGCGGGTGTCCATGGTGAAGTTCATCTGACCGGTCGGTCGGGAGGGTTCTCTGGTTCTGCTGCGCCTGCGTGAGCGGGCCGCCTACGATCCGTCACCGTGTCGGTACGCCGGGGATCGTGGGGAGGGTGTGGAATGTCCGATCTGGAGCGGATCACGGCTCGCCGTAGCGAACTGGACGCGCTCGCCGAGGATTTGGCCAAGCGGCTTCAGGAGGTCGAGGCCGAGCGGGAGGAGCTGGGGATCGCCGAGCGGGTCCTGCTCCGCCTGGCCGAACAGGACCGGGCCGATAGGGAGGCTGCTGAGGCGGCGGCTCCGGTGAAAGCGCAGGTGGCGGGGCGTGCGGTGCTGCTGATCCCGCACCGCGGTGAGACTGGCGACGAGGCCGCGCTGCCCGCCGACTACCGCCGGATCCTGGCGATCGTGCGGGCCGTCGGCGGCCCGGTGCAGGTCAAGGCGGTGGGTGAGGAGCTGGGGCTTGAGGTGGGGGTGCGCGGGAAGCTGGAACCGCTGCGGGCGAAGATGACCAAGCTCGCCGATCGTGGCTGGCCGCACAAGCGGCCTGACGGGAAGTTCACCGCACGCCTGTAGCAGCTGCGGACCGGGGCGACAAGAGGGCGTAACCGGCGGGCCCCCGACGGCAGTTGAGTTTGTGTGAAGAAAAACAACCATCCCGTCGAGGGCCCTGACGGCCTTGTCTACACCGCCCGCTTGCCGCTGTCGAGTGCCACCCTGAACTGGCTCGCCGACCTGTTACGCGGCCACTGCAAGAAGATCGGCTCCAGGTGGCGGGCCCTGCCCGCGGGGAGGATCGCCGGCATCGTGCTGGCGGTGCTGCGCTGTGACCAGCGGCCCGGCGACCTGGCAGGCGGCAACGGGGTGCACCGCACCACCGTGACCCGCTGGGTGCACGAGGTCGTGGGTCTGCTGACCGCCCGCGCCCCGCGCCTGGACCGCGCCCTGAAGAAGATCGCCCGAAAGGGTGGCGGGGTGGTGCTGCTGGACGGCTCGGTGATAGGGACTCAGTGGGCGAGGAGCATTCGGCGGGCCAGGCGTGTGATCTCCCGAGTGGCTGGTGAGAGCACGGATCCCTGGCGTCGGACGACTGCAATGGTGTCGTAGAGGGGTTCGGCGAATCCGACCGTGTGGAGGTTCTCAGGGAAGGTCCGGCTGCCGGCGACAGCTCGGGAGACGATGGTGTCGCCCGCCCCGCGGGCAACGATATGCAGCGCGGCCTCGACGTGCTCGACCTCGATGACCGCGGAGAGGGTGACGCCCTCGATCTGGGCGCGTTCGGCCAGCTGGCGCCGGGTGGGGTCCCGCCATCCGTAGTGGGCGTCGTACAGGATCAGCTTGGCCTGCCCTAGTTCGGTCATGGTCACCGGCCGTGCGGTGCGCTCCGGGTCCGCGGAGACATACACGACCTCGTCCCGCATGAGAGGGGTGATGTCGAGGCCTTCGCCGTCGATGGGAAGAACCACCAGTCCGGCTTCCAGATCTCCTGCAGCGACTCCTTCGGCGACCTCCACGGAGTTGAGTCCGACGATCCGCAGCCGAACCCGGGGGTGACGGGCGTGAAAGGTATCGAGGAGTTCGGAGAGGAAGTAGTAGTCCGCGTTGCGCAGCAGCCCGAAGGTCGCCACGCCTCCGTCGAGAGAGGTCAGTGAGCGCAGCGCGCGGTCGGCGCTCTCGGTCGCTTCCGTGGCCTGCTGGGCGTAGGACAGAAGTTCTTCACCCGCAGCGGTCAGGATGAGCCGTCGCGGGCCTCGGGTGAAGAGCTGAACCCGGTAGTGATCTTCCATCCGTTTGATCAGTTCTGACACGGAGGGCTGTGTCGTACGCAGCTCCGCGGCGGCGGCGGAGAAGGTGCCGAGCCGCGCCGCGGCAAGGAAGGCACGCAATTGGTTCAGCGTCATCGCCGGTGCAGACGGAGAGGTCATAGACGCATACTGCCATAGGGGAACCCTATGGACCGGACAGGATAAATCGGGGTTGTCCCAGGGCAAAGGCTGCCTCAGGCTCGATCTCATGAAACTCAGCTCCCGCTTCACCACTGCCTTCTCCGACCGCATGACCGTACTGAAGGCCCCCGAGGTCGACGCTCCGCCCGCCCAGCGTGACCCGGAGGTCATCGACACCGTCAGCCACATGCTGTCGGACATCGAACGGCATGGCTTGGATGCGGTCCGCCGCTACGCCAAGGCCCTCGACGGCCAGTCCGACGGCGCGGTGGCACTCAGCGCGGCAGAGGTGGCCCGCAGCGGTGACCGCCTGCCGAAGGATCTGCGGGAAGCCATCGAGCTCGGCGCGGAGCGCACCCGTCGTTTCGCCGACCTGCAGCGCGCGCACCTGACGGACTTCGAGGAGGAGATTGCCCCCGGACTGGTCGTCGGGCAGCGGTATGTGCCGGTCGGCGCCGTCGGGGCCTACCTGCCGGCCGGACGCTTCCCGCTCACCGCCAGTGCCTTCATGACGGTGGGTGTGGCGAAGGCGGCGGCGGTGCCGACCGTGATCGGGTGCACTCCTCCGCAACCGGATGGCCGCGCCAACGACGCAGTCACCTATGCCGCGCACCTGTCAGGTATCGATCATCTCTTCGTGATCGGCGGAGTGCAGGCACTGGCTGCCATGGCCTTCGGTCTGCTCGGGCAGCCGCCCGTGGACATGATCGTCGGTGCGGGCAACGCGTATGTGGCCGAGGCCAAGCGCCAGCTGTTCGGGACGGTCGCGATCGATCTCCTCGCCGGGCCTTCCGAGGTCGCCGTCATCGCCGACGAAACAGCCGACGCCGAGGCCGTGGCGGCAGATCTCCTCGGTCAGGCTGAACACGGCCCCACGTCTCCGGCGGCGCTGGTCACCACCTCGGAGCGGCTCGGACGTGAAGTCGTAGCCGAGGTCGAACGACAGCTGACGACGCTCTCCACCCGGGACATCTGCGGACCGGCTTGGCGGAACTTCGGCTCGGTGATCCTCGTGAGCAGCAAGGAGGATGCTGTCGCGGTCATGGACGAGCTGGCGCCGGAGCACCTCGAGGTGCACACGGCCGATGACGACTGGTACCACGCGGCGCTGCACAACTACGGCTCGATCTTCCTCGGTCACTGGAGCACGGTGGCCTACTCTGACAAGGGCATGGCCGGGACGAACCACACTCTGCCGACCGCCGGTGGAGCAAAGCACAGTGCTGGACTGTCTGTCTCCCGCTACCTGAAGCCGCTCACGTATCAGCGCATCGCTCGCGAGGCCACGCCGCTGCTCGCCGAGGCCGTCGAGGTGATCTCCGCCAGCGAGGGCATGTCGGCTCACCAGGCAACAGCCACCATTCGCCTGCGTACGTACGCCGGCTGAGCTCACCTATGCGGAGAACAGGTACACCGGATGAAGAATGTACGTCGTGAAGGAGCAGGTTCGTCCCAGCGGGTGCTCGGCCTGACCGCGGCCGCCGCGCTGGCCGTCGTGGCCGCCTGCGCCGGATGCAGTCCGCCTGGAGCTGGGAACTCTCCCGCCGTGGGTCAGATCGCTGTCACCGACCCTGTGACGGCCGTGCAGGTCGCCGCTCTCGGTGACGTGACTTTGCGCATGTGGGCCGACCAGGCGGAGAAACCGCTGATGAAGTCGGTGGTCCCTGCCTTCGAGAAGAAGTATCCCAACGTCACCGTCGACATCACCTACAAGAGCTTTGACGATCTGATCGCCACCGTGGTCAATGCCGCTTCCGGCACGAACCCTCCTGACCTCTTCGAAGGCAACATCGGCTACGCCGTCGACGGAGCACTGGTCAAGGCCAAGCTGGTACGTCCCCTCGACGACGTGGCCGCCGCATACGGCTGGATCTCGGGCACCGGTGCGAGCACGCTGGCACCGGCACGCTGGAACGGCTCCGGCACCGCATTCGGCAGCGGCAACCTGTACGGCATGTCCCCGATCAGCGAAGTCCAGGGCATCTACTACAACAAGGCGCTGCTCAAGAGCCTCGGCCTCCAGCCGCCGCAGTCGCTCAGCGACCTCGAGAAGGAGTTGCCGGTCGTCAAGAAGGCCGGCAAGCAGCCGATCATGCTGGGCAACAGCGATCAGTACGCCGCCACCCATATCTTCTCCGACCTGGCAGCGACCACGCAGGAACCGTCCTCGATCCGTGCATGGATCGGCGGCAGACAAGGCGCGAATTTCGTCACCAAGGGCAATGAAGAAGCAGCCGATACGATGGCGGACTGGGCGAGGAAGGGGTACTTCGGTTCTGGCTACGACGGCCTGAGCAACGAGGACGCGATCTCCCGCTTCGCCAAGGGCACCGGCGCCTTCTTCGTCGGCGGCTCCTGGAACGGCGCAACCCTCGACCCCGCGAAGTTCGGTTTCGGCGCGCTCACCTCCGGTGGCTCCGGCGCTACCGCCTCACCGTGGCACATCTCCGCCACCAGCAAACTCACGCCCGCCGCGGTCGCCTTCCTTGCCACCCTGCACACACCAGAGACCGGCCAGAAGATCCTCAACACCGGGCGACTGCCCGTCGTCACCGACGGAGTCAAGGGAGCCAACAGCCTGCAAAACCAGACCCTCGACGCACTGAAGCGCACCATCGAGGCCGGCACCCAGGTGGGCTACTACGACTGGAGTGCCACCGACATGCTCACCGTGATGGGCGGCAAGCTCCAGGAAGTCATGGCTGGCCGCACAAGCGGCGCCGACTTCACGAAGGCGGTCCAGAGTGCCTGGCAGAAGGCGAGGACGACCCTGTGAGCACCGCCGTCCCAGTCAGGAACCATCGTGCACCCGCAACAGGTGCCAGCCCTGCCTCCCGGCTGCGCAGGCGCGCCAGTGTCCGGGGCTATCTCTCCTCACTGTCCTGGACCTCACTGCTGTACGTGGCACCAGCCCTGGCGTTCTTCGGCGTCTTCGTCCTCTACCCGATCGGCGTGTCCGTCTGGTACTCGTTTTACGCCTACGACGGCCTGACGGTCGGCACGCCAGTCGGCTGGGACAACTACACAGCCGTCTTCACCGATCCCCAGCTGCGCACCGCGCTACTGCATTCCCTCCTCTTGCTGGTCTTCTATGCCGCCCTGCCGGTGTGTGCCGGGCTGGTGCTCGCGGGCGCTATGTCACGGATCCGCGTCTACGGACTGACGGTCTTTCGCGCCGTACTGTTCGTGCCGCAGATCCTGTCCAGTGTGGTCGTTGCGGTTGCGTGGCGAAACCTCCTTGCCCAGGACGGCCCGGTCAACGCGGTTTTGAGAACGGTGGGTCTGGGCCGGCTCGCCACGAGCTGGCTCGGAGACTTCGAAACCGCCCTGCCGTCGATCGGCGTGGTAGGAGCGTGGGTGGAGTACGGCCTGTGCCTGGTGCTGTTCCTCAGCGGCATCACCGCCATCGACCGATCGACCTACGAGGCGGCCCGTCTGGACGGCGCGGGACCCATCCGGGAGTTCTTCTCCATCACGCTGCCGGCCCTGCGTCCGCAGATTTCCATCGCGCTGATCCTCACCATCACCTTCGCGCTGCGCAATTTCGACCTCATCTGGAACACCACCCGAGGTGGCCCCGGCACCTCCACGACCGTACCGAGCCTGTACGTCTACCAGGACGCGTTCCAAAACCGCATGCTCGGCCGTGCCTCCGCTCTGGCCATCGTGCTCACCGCGCTGATTCTCGTCGTCGTGGTCGCCGTGCAGTGGGCGCTGCGGGAGCGCACCGGCGGACGCCGTCGGTTCGCCAGGCCGGACAGGAAGGTGCAGTCATGAGGATCGCCCGCGGCGAGAGCATCGCCACTCACGCACTGCTCGTCTTCGCCTCCGTTGTCGCCGTCTTCCCTCTGGCGTCGATCGTCGTCTCCTCTCTGCACGGCACCGCGGGGTCCACCGGCGGTATGTCCTTCGCCAGCTACTCCACGGCGTGGACCCAGGGCCGCTTCGGCTCCGCCCTGCTGTCGAGCACGCTGGTGTCGGTCACCGTCGTCATCGTCACCGTGGGCCTCGCCAGCCTGGCCGGGTTCGCGCTCGCCACTATGCGTGTGCCGGGCGGCCGCATCATTCTGGGTCTGCTGCTCCTCGGGCTGGTGCTGCCCTACGAGGTGACCGTGCTGCCCCTGTACGAACTCCTCAGGGGCTGGCATCTCGTCGACACCTACTGGACGCTGATCCTGCCCCAGATTGCCCTGTCGGTGCCTCTGGGGGTGCTGTGGATGCGGTCGTTCTTCGCTTCGGTACCACCGGAGTTGCTGGAAGCGGCGCGTATCGACGGCACGAGCAGGCTGCAGACCCTTCGTCTGGTGGTGCTCCCCATTGCGGGGCCTGCGCTCACCACCCTGAGCACAGTGCTGTTCCTGTTCACCTGGAACGAGTTCCTGCTCGCCCTCATCCTGGTGCCCGACAACGCCGGCGTGCAGACCGTTCCCCTGGCACTGTCCTTCTTCTCCGGAGCCGCACGTTCCAGCGATCCGGCCGTCACGGCGGCTGCCGCAGTTCTCGTAGCCCTCCCTGTCCTGCTGGCATACGTCTTTCTCCAGCGGCGCCTGATCAGCGGCCTCACGGAAGGAGCGGTGAAGTGACCGCATCCCCTCAGGTCGGGCAGACCGGCATCACGCGTGTGGTGTGCGCGCAACTGGCACCACGCATCGGCGAGCTGGCCCACAACCAGGAACTCGTCCGGGAGACCGTCCGGCGCGCTCTGTCCGACGGGGCCGACATCGTCGTTCTTCCCGAACTGTCCACCTCCGGCTATGTCTTCGCCGACGAGGAGGAAGCCCGAAGCACCGCGATCGGAGCCGACGACTCGTTCTTCGGCGAACTGAGAGCGCTTCTGGCGGGCTCACTCACCGTCGTCGTCCTGGGCTTCTGTGAAATCGCCGGAGACAGGCTGTACAACAGTGCCGCTGTCGTGGACGCAAGCGGAGTACGCGCCGTCTACCGCAAGACCCATCTGTGGGACCGGGAGATCCTCTTCTTCACCCCGGGTGACCAGGCGCCGCCGGTCGTCCGTACACCTCACGGTCGCATCGGCGTGCTCATCTGCTACGACATGGAGTTTCCGGAGATGCCACGCCGGCTCGGCTTGGCGGGAGCGGAACTGATCGCCGTGCCGACCAACTGGCCTCTCGAGGACCGCCCGGCCGGGGAACGGCCCACAGAGATCATTCAGGCTCAGGCGGCCGCGCGCGCGAATGGCGTGTTCATCGCGTGCGCGGACCGCGGTGGGGCCGAGCGCGGACAGCAGTGGACACAAGGCACCGCTGTGATCAACCAGTACGGCTGGATCACAGCAGCCGTGAGCGACACGGACGACCACATTGTCGTCGACCTATTCCTTCACCTTGCCCGCGACAAGGCCCTTTCCCCGCACAACGATCTCCTCGACGACCGTCGAACCGACATCTACGACCAGGAGAGCCCGCTGCTATGACGTCAGCCAACTCCACGCCGGCATCCGGCCGCTCCGTACAGGGCGTCGCAGCAGACGACGACTGGTGGCGGACCGCGGTCATCTACCAGATCTATCCACGCTCGTTCTCCGACAGCGACGGCGACGGCACGGGCGATCTGCCCGGAATCACCGCACGCCTCGACCACCTGTCCGACCTCGGCGTCGACGCACTCTGGCTGTCGCCGTTCTACCCCTCACCGCAGCGCGACGGCGGCTACGACGTGGCCGACTACCGCGACGTCGACCCGAGGTACGGAACCCTCGACGACTTCGACGCCCTACTGGCAGGCGCCCACGGCCTGGGCATCCGAGTCATCGTCGACCTCGTACCGAACCACTGCTCATCGCAGCACCCGGCCTTCCGCTCCGCACTGACCGCCCCGCCCGGCAGCAGGGAACGGGACCTGTTCCACTTCCGGGATGGCCGCGGAGGCGACGGCTCCCTGCCGCCCAACGACTGGACATCCATGTTCGAAGGCCCCGCGTGGACCAGGGTCACCGAACCGGACGGCAGCCCCGGACAGTGGTATCTGCACCTGTTCGACCCCAGCCAGCCCGACTGGAACTGGGACAACCCGGTCGTGCGCGAGGACTTCGAGGAGACGCTGAGGTTCTGGCTCGACCGCGGCGTCGACGGTTTTCGCGTCGACGTGTGCGACGCGCTCGTCAAAGCGCCCGGCCTGCCGGACTGGCCCCGCCCCACCCACGGTGTGATCGAACCGGTCGACGGAGTCATGCCGCCGATGTGGGACCAGGAAGGCATCCACGAGATCTTCCGGAGCTGGCGGAAACTGCTGGACACCTATGACGGCCGGCGCATCCTGTGCGCAGAAGCCTGGCTGCCGCCCTCCCGGGCCGCCCGCATCATCCGCGCCGACGAGATGCATCAAGCCTTCAACTTCCGTTTCCTGGAAACACCCTGGCAAGCAGAGGGCCTGCGTCAAGTCGTCGACGAGTCACTGGCCGCCAACGACGCAGTGGGGGCACCGACCACGTGGGTGCTCTCCAACCACGACGTGATGCGTCACGCCAGCCGGTTCGGATACGACGGCCCCGTCGCGTTGGAACATGGTGTAGGAGAAGACGACCCGCAGCCCGACCGCGCCCTGGGACTGCGCCGAGCCAGGGCCGCCACCACGTTCATGCTCGCCCTTCCCGGCTCCGCCTACCTCTATCAGGGAGAGGAACTGGGACTGCCCGAGGCAACCGCCCTGCCCGACTCGGCACGCCAGGACCCGGTGTGGGAACGCTCCGGGCACCGCATCCGCGGACGCGACGGCTGCCGCGTACCGCTACCCTGGACCGACCACGAGACAGCGTTCGGCTTCAGCGACAACCCGGACACCTGGCTGCCCCAGCCCCCCGACTACGGTACCTACGCCGTAGCCATGCAACGCAATCTCACCGATTCCACACTTGCGCTCTATGAGCGCCTGATCGCTCTTCGCCGCCGTCACCAACTGGGAGCGGGAGAACTCCTGTGGCAGGTATCCCCGGATGGCGTACTGCATTTCACCAACCGCGACATCGAAGTGATGGCCAACCTCGGTTCCGAGCCGGTCACACTGCCTAACGACGCACGTCTTCTCGTCGCCTCCACCACAGTCACCGACAGTCTCCCCCCGGATGCTACGGCCTGGTTCACCCGCACGGCAGCCAGACCTCTCCGGGCTCGGCTCATCGGCTACTGAGGTTTTCAGGGTGGGGTAGCGAACTGGCTCCCCTGGAGTCAATGGACTCATTCGAAGCCAGGGGGATTCGGGACGCCTACAGTGTGCCTGCTGACGTGATCGTCCGAACTGTGCGGACGAGGGGGCGGGAATGGACGTGACGGTGGAACACGCGGCTCGGGAGATCACGGCGGAGGTCTGGCCAGGGCACCGGAGGGCTGGACGGAGTGGGTGTTGCGAGGGCCCCGGCTGCCAGGGGTAAGGGCCCGGTTGACCCCTTACCCTTTCGTGGTGACCACCGTAGACACCGAGCCGGTATCCGGCCATGCAGGCATGCTCCTCGCCGCGCAGGACGCCGGCACCGACACCGTTCTGGGCAGCCGCTACTGCGCGCTGACCCTCGCGATGGTCTCCGTCGTCCTGCTCATCGCCTTCGAAGCCACCGCCGTCGGCACGGCCATGCCCGTCGCCGCGCGCGAGCTGGACGGGCTGCCGCTGTACGCCTTCGCCTTCTCCGGGTACTTCACCACCTCGCTCTTCGCGATGGTCGTCAGCGGCCAGTGGTCCGACCGCACCGGCCCGCTGGCTCCGCTGGTCACCGGCATCGGCGCCTTCGCGGCCGGGCTGGTCGTCTCCGGCACCGCCCAGTCCATGTGGCCGTTCGTGCTGGGCCGCGCCATACAGGGCATCGGCGGCGGGCTCGTCATCGTCGCCCTGTACGTCGTCGGCCTCGCCTACCCCGAACGCCTGCGGCCCGCAGTGATGGCCGCCTTCGCCGCGTCCTGGGTGGTGCCCTCCATCGTCGGCCCGCTCGTGGCCGGCACGGTCACCGAGCAGTTCGGCTGGCGCTGGGTCTTCCTTGCCATCCCCGTGCTCGTCGTGCTCCCCCTCCTCATCGGCCTGCCCGCGCTGCGCCGCACGTCCCTGCAGCGGCCTCCGGACGACCGCGCGGCCCCCGACCGCCGTCGGCTGGGCCTGGCGCTCGCCGTCTCCGCCGGCGCCGGGCTGCTCCAGTACGCCGGACAGGACCTGCGTCCGCTGTCGCTGGTCTTTGCGGCGGCGGGCGCCGCGCTCGTCGTTCCGGCCGCGCTGAGACTGCTGCCCCCCGGCACCTTCCGCGCGGCCTGCGGACTGCCGTCCGTGGTGCTGCTGCGCGGTGTGGCCTCCGGCACGTTCCTGGGCGCGGAGAGCTTCGTCCCGCTGATGCTCGTCACGCAGCGGCACATGTCCCCGACCCTCGCCGGGCTCTCCCTGGCCAGCGGCGGCGTCGGCATTGGCTCCTGGATCCAGGGCCGCCCCCGCTTCGAGCCCCACCGTGAGCGCCTGGTCGTCCTCGGCACATTCCTCATGGCTGCCGCGATCGCCGGCGCCGCCCTGCCCCTCCTGGACGCTGCCCCCGCCTGGAGTGCGGCCGCCGCGTGGGCTGTGGGCGGCCTGGGCGCGGGCCTGGTCATCTCCTCCCTGAGCGTCATCCTCTTCAAGCTCTCGCCGCCCTCCGAGGCCGGCGCCAACTCCGCCGCCCTCCAGGTCTCCGACGCCCTGTCCAGCGTCGTCCTCGTCGCCGCCGCGGGCACCGTCTTCGCCGCCCTCGGCGGGGCGAAGGGTGCCTTCACGGCCGTCCTCCTCCCGCTGGCCGCGCTCTCCCTCGCGGGCGTCGGCGTTGCGGTCCGGCTCCGCCCGAAAATCGGGTGAGGCTGGCTCGCCGGGGGGTGCCTGTTGAGTCGGCACGGAGCGCGGTGCCGGTGTTGCCACCGGTCCGTTTCTCCGTGCCGCTCGCCGAACCCGGCGTACCCCTCTCCGAGTACCGGGCTCTCCACGGACTCTGCCGCTCAGGCGTGTTTTAGGCGTGTCCAGGGGGTGGGGATCCGGCAGCCTGTCCGCCACGACGAACGCCACCGGCGGCACCTCCCTGCAGTGTGCCAACCTGCACGGTGACATCGCCGTCCAACTCGACATCGCCACCACCACCGCGACCGCCCACACCTACGACGAGTTCGGCAACACCGCCTCCAGCGCGCGCTACGGCTGGCTCGGCACCGCCGAACGCAGCTCCGACACACCCACCGGCCTGACTCTGATGGGCGCCCGCGTCTACAACCCGGCGACCGGCGCTTCCTGCAGACCGACCCGGTCCAGGACGGCAGCGCCAACGCTTACGAGTACGGATACGGCGACCCCGTCAACAGCCTCGACCTGGACGGTCAGAGCTCGCACAAGCCACGCCACTGCGGCCTCATATGCAGTCTCGTGTTCTCCGGGCTGAACACGCTCCTCGGTACCATCCTCTGCAAGGCCTTGGCCGAAGCCTCGATGATCTGCTCCGCGGTGATCGGCGGCCTGATGGCGATCGCCAAGTACACCTACGAGCAGGGCTTCGGCATAGTCGGACGGCGCCCGGTTCGTGGTGATCTGCCGGCTCGGCGGCTGGGGAACGTGACAGGCACGGACTTCCAAGATCATGG